>NZ_FOUB01000063.1 GCF_900114745.1 Nitrosomonas communis
GCAGTCAATATCAGCGCCGATGTATTTCATGGATGGGCGGTGCAGGACCTGTTGCCTAAATTGCCCTCACATGCGGTCGTTGTGATGGACAATGCTACCTTCCATAAGAGGCAGGATACGCAAGAGGCCATACAAAACGCTGGGCACACCCTTGAATACTTGCCTGCTTATTCTCCTGATCTTAATCCCATCGAACATAAATGGGCACAGGCCAAAGCACTGCGTAAACAACAAAACCAGACCGTTGAGATGCTTTTCAAATCCTATACATTCTGAATCATTCTTAACTGGTTAGGCTATACTTATCATAATCCTTTGGAACCCGTGGGTTGTTCGCGCTACCCATCGGGTTATTCTCAATTCATTCCTTATTCCTAAGCTTTGAAGGTTTGCGACTGGCAATAATCAAACCAGGAGATTTCTGCATAACTGTGTTTTTAGAGTTTTTCTCTGCAAGGTGCTGTCGGAGGTAGATGAGCAGGTATGACAGTCCTTTGGCCAAAGAAGCGTCGTATTACTAGTCTCGGGTCAGACTCGATAACTTTATCCAAGAGTTCGCGGATTTTCGCGGGGTCGGCATCTTTGCCGCCCTAGTGCAGGCGCAGGTAGTCATCGGTGCGGATAATCTGCTCGAACGCTTAGATCACTTGATCCTTGGTCATCTTCTTCTCATCGAACACCCAGCGGATGTTGTCGGGGTCGAAGAGCGCGGTGTCGCGCAGGAGTTGGTAGCGACGCCGCCGCGTTGTGAGGTACCGCTAGCGGTTTTCATCCGGAGCACAAACGCGGACCACGACTTCACTTCGATCTAGATAGGTTGCCCGGGCTTCACGTTGTTTCCACCTGTCACTACGATGTCAACATAGCGTGCGAACACTTCCTCGTCCCAGCGCGTGGCATTGATGCTGACCGGCCACTCGAAGCGCATGAAGTTCGGGTCGAGGCGGCCGGTCGCGAACTTCATAACATAGGAGGTGCCGGTGTAGAACGACTGCGTCCGAGCCCAGGCAGAGGTTTTCAGCCGCATGTTCCAGTAGTGGCGCTTCGCCGAGATGGTCAAGAATTTGGGTAATAGCGCTGAAATCCAGTATGGCGTTGATGAGCTTTTTCAGGGATTCGCCGCACTGCCAGCAGTATTCAACTGCTCAATATCGAGCATCCCATTTACTGATCATTTATTCAAGATATTTTTCTAGTTCATTTAGATAACACTTTCTTGATACGCTCCCGCTGCTCCTCCCACAACACCGGCGGATCAACCACAGACCGAACAGTGTGATGTGGTTCAGTAGGACATCATCCAAAATGGCTGCCACAATATCCGGCGCAAGCATGGTCAAATGGGTCATGCACAGAGTGCGACTGTGCACACACGTCACGACCATCCGCTATGCTTACGCAAAAAATGCCCGTTGCTAATACGCCGGCAACAGGCATGGTCTGAAGCAAAGCTGTTTTAACTCACGCTCAAGTCTTGCTTTGCCGGGCTGTGATCGTGTATTTGAAGGTGTCGGGGTTTAGCTGATCCAGCGCTTTCCCGCCGGTCTCCCCATTCGGATACATGAGGTACGCGATCTTGGTTCGGGAATTCGGCAGGACAACGTCATGGGCAGTGTTGTAGGCGAGCCAATTCATTTCCCAAGCACCGAACAGCTTCCTGCGCGTCTCCACAACCTTTGGATCGTTGATCTGCAGGTTGCCGGGCGGCTCTTCCAGTACCACTTTACGCACGTCCGCGGGATCGACCGGTACCCAGCCTATGCCCTGAGCGAAGAATTCCGCGCGGCAGTGCTGTCCCTTGCTCGCGTTGGTGCTGCCGAGCCCGAGGCTCTTGTAACCCCATTGCGAAGGCGCAACGCGCACCCCATAGATATCACGCGCCGCGACGCCGACCGACCGTGCCAGGCCGACGAATAGTGCGTTGAGATCGCCGCATTTGCCGCCGAAATAGCGTGTTTCCAGCATCGTGCTGATGTCACCCCAGCCGCAACCCTTGACCTTGGGATCGCGAAAAGTGTTGTCCACGACCCACTCGTAGATCGCATGCGCCTTTTCGATATCAGTCCTGGCATGCCGGGTGATGTCTTGCGCAGGGGGTATGTTAACTTCTCCAAAAATACCGTACACTTTTGACTCAAACCCATTACTTAGGGGGCAAAAACTTTCCCTATCGTCGCCAAGTTACCGCTGCTTTCTATAATCTGCATGATTAGTGGCCAGCTTGCTTCTCACACAACAATTAATTGCTGATAGCTAGCTTCAATGAAAAATGTGAGACATAATCACTCCTTATGCCCGACCCGCCTTCGGAACTTGTGGATTTGAACATTACACGTCGCTTATACACATACATGCCTGTCCCATGATAGTTAACCCTTCTCGTCCAGATACCCGTGTAATAGCCGATGGTACAGAGTGGGTTCCTACGTCATTTGAAGGGTTCTTGCACGAGTTACACCACGTTACCAATACATGCCAAGAACAAGATTCCCTCGTATTATTTCGAGGTCATCGAGAGAGAAAATGGTTACTCGAATCTACATTTGCCCGTTCATTTAAGTCTATTCTGTTACAGAACTCGCCTGAGCAAAAGTCGCTCAAACAAATGGTTCGATTTCATGGGCTTCATTGGGTGGCTCATGACTTGCTTCTTAAAAAGTATGAAAAATTAGTGCAACCATCAACCGGACTTATAGCTGCTGAAAATGAACACGGAATTGATGCTTATTTTGAGCTTATGAAGAGAATACAACAGTACCCAGATGAACCAGATCATCCTCATTTCTTGAAAGGTACGAATTTTCTTGACTGGACGCTATCACTAGATGTGGCGCTGTACTTTGCTAATGAAGAAAAAAATGGGGACGGGGCAATCTTCATTTGCGATGCGACTGCGGCCGGGCCGACATTACAAAAACTTCCTCTCTTGGAAGTTCTCAAAAAGATGAGGGAGCAGCTAGACGCTGGCCAATCACGAGGTGGGCCATTGTTGTTCAACCCACCAAAACAGATTCTTAATCACCGAGCTAAGAACCAACAGGCAGTTTATTTCGCTCAGATGAATTTACTTTTCGACTTGAACTATATCTGGAAAATTCGTGAAAATGATCAACCTGGAAATAAAATTTGTATTAAGTTAGTTTTACCTGCTGGAAGCGAAGCTAAAGCAAGTAAATACTTAGAAGAAAAAGGGGTTAATCATGACTATATTTACCCAGACAAGAAAGCCAATTAACCTTGAGCACACTGAGAAGTAGATTGTCCCTTGCTAATCCGTAGCATGACTACTTCCAGTATCCATCTCAAATGACAACTGTTCTCTATATGGCTGATTTAAATGATCTATCCACCAATCGTTTAAGTAACCCAACATACACATTAATTTCTTCCCGGGCAACTGCTTCTGGCAGCATAGCTTTTGCCACAACTGACCGACCCAACTGCGCATGCACTCTTATCACCCCCTGCCGAGCAACCACGAAATCAGTTCTTCCATATATATATTCATAATTATGTTATGGCTTATTTCTCACTATAAGAATCTAGTGTAGACTTCGTCTGCCCTTTTCCATCCAATTAATTTCCTTCGTGTTAACACGATCGGACTGAATTAAAGGTAACCCAAGGCTATTATCGCTGGAGTTTAATAAGTTTCTGCTATTAGCGAGCGAGGTAAAGTGAAATAGTGGAGAAGGGCATATATATTTTCAGCATGGCTATTCATAAAAATATTTTTTCTAAAATTTCCACTCTTGATGAGTTAGCATATAAATTAGCTGGTATTCCTTATAATTTATTAGCAAAACTCATATATCCAACACCTAGATATAAGTGCTTTGATCTTATAAAAAAATCTGGTGGTGTACGGACAATCAACGCACCCAGAAGAAAAATAAAGAAAATCCAACGAGAAACATTAGAATTAATCAAAGAATATTACCAAAGTGTGAAGAGCCCAGTTCACAGCTTTGTAAAAGATAAGAGTATTGTAACTAATGCTCAGCAACATATTGGAAAATCATTTATTTTTAATATTGATCTAGAAAATTTTTTCACATCTATCCATTTTGGAAGAATTCGAGGAATTTTTTTAAAAAAACCATTTGAATTTTCTTATGATATTTCTACGGTCCTTGCCCACATATGCTCTAAGGATGGAATACTTCCTCAAGGTGCTCCAACATCTCCTATTATCTCGAATCTAATTTGTCGAAGTCTTGATAGCGATTTACAAAAACTAGCCAGAAAATATAGAGCTACTTATACACGTTATTGTGATGACATTACCTTTTCCTTCACTGTAAGACGGATCAGTGATCTTCCTAAGCAAATTGTTGATTTAAGTGTGGCTCCAGCAAATATAGGCACAGAACTTCTAGCAATAATTGATAAACATGAATTGAAAGTCAATTCAAGAAAAGTACGATTAGAAGGCAGATCAAACCGAATGCAAGTAACTGGGTTAACTGTCAATGAACAACCAAATGTTCCCAGAACGTTCGTTCATGAGATAAGGGGGATGCTGCACGCTTGGGAACGTTATGGATTGAAAAAAGCCCAGGATCAATTAAAAACAAAATATTCTCGACAATTAAGAACTACAGAGATTCCTCCTTTCTATAATGTTCTCAGGGGAAAGCTTCTATTTTTAAAAATGGTAATAGGAGAAACATCGCTAGTCTATGCTCGGCTCGCGATGCGATATAACAAGCTCATAGATCGTGATAATTTAAAACAAAATTCCAAACTACCATTATCAAGAGAAATAGCTAACGATATTGATGCAAAGCGGGCCGTACTTGCAATCGAATGCTGTGAAGACATTCCAAGATTAAAAGAATCACCTCTTGTGTCCATGGGTACTGCATTTATTTATCGAAAGAAATATATTATTACTTGCTGGCATGTAATATCCCAGAAAGTAGAATCTTTAGGTGAAGATATTACTTTTCATGAAACATCAATTGAATTATACGATTACAAAAAGAAAAAATTGGAAGTAACCATTTTGGCAGGATGCCCACGTCGCGATGTGGCCATACTAGCTCCAAAATTTGATATTACTGTGTATCCTTATTTTTCACCTGCAACAACTCCGCCACTAAGCGGAGACTCTCTTCAAATGCTAGGATTTCCGAATTATCAAGTGAATAAAAAAATTTCCTATACAAAAACTAAGCTCTTAACTGAAGAATATACAAAGAGTTGCGTGCAATATATAGAGATAAGAGATACCATTAGAAAAGGTAATAGTGGTGGACCGGTTTTTAATAGTAATTGGGAAATTGTAGGAATTGCAGTTGAAGGAGCAACCCAGGCAGATGGTGATAATGGAGTTGTAGTTACCTCGGAAATAGACCGCGTAATCGACTCATCTGAATTCAAATATCAACAAAAAGACAAAAACCACTAGACGTTGTTGATATTTGGTTTCATCTTTTTTGTACAATTATATCGTTCTATATATTCAAGCTTGTTTGGAATCGCTCAATAATCTCTGATGATGACTATATTTCTACAAACTTTAAGTGGCGTGCTGTTAAGCGGTTTTACCATTCATATTGAGCGACGTAGCGTCACGGATTCTACTGTAACGACTTACTAGGAGCACCTTAGCCTATTTGTGGTTATCAAAATTCAGAGCTTTAAATTCCACAATTTTCCAAATTTTTGGCAAAAAAGAATTCTTTTGAACTTTTAATGAGTTCTTTATTGAAATTGGTAACTTCATTATTATTAAAAAGTTCGTTTGGATGATCCATTACAAGATAAGTTTTAGGATCAACTGGAATAAAGTAGTTCATGTGATAACAGTCCGAAACAACAAAATCAAGTTCACTTGATTTTAATATCCCCCATCTAGGATTATTCCTTCGGCTTACTAGTAATGTTAATCTTTGAGCTTGCCCTCTAACAACACGATCAATCTGTTCTGATCCACCCATGTATATCCCATCTGCTTCTAATTTGTTAATACTTGACTCCTCTAAAACTTCATCCTCAATCCCATCTACTTCTAATTTGCTAATACCTCGCTCCTCCAAAATATCGTCCTTGGAAGATACAATAAATGGTGATGGAGATTCAAAAGTGTGAAATTTGGCCTTGCTTCTTTCTGATATAAGAGCATAAAAGTCGTTTATTATTCTATTTTGAGATTCATTCAAAGTATCAATGCCAAATGAATCATCATCTAGCAATTTTTGGAAAGATTCTTCAATTCTACAACTTTCCCTTTCAATACTTTCGTCCCATTTCCGGTTTGCTATAAATTTCTCATTATCCGCATTGATAGGGAATCGTTTGTTATAGGATATTAGGTGTACATGAACAATCTTCTTCATATCATCATAAAAACGCTTTATTGATGCTCGCGGCAAAACATGTTGGTTCTTGGTAATTTAAATGTTCATTTGTGCAGATTCTTTTATGCCAATATAATAAAAAGTTATAAAGTTTCAATATCAACCATACGTAAGATCAAGAAGCAATAAAATCATGGTGTTTATTCGAGTTGCTAATGCCAAATGCATATTATTATAATATAGAAAGATATACTCACTTAAACTTGGGTATCCTAGGCTAAAAAATATAATCAAATTTACTAATTCAACAAAGCATTTAAGATTTTTCTCTTAATTTCTGGACTCGGTTTTGCGCCATTCCGAATATCATAGAGCGTTTGCCTAGGAATTCCCGTCAACCGTAACCACTCTTTCATAGGCCGCTGCTTGAGCAATTCAGCCAACCCCGTACGCCCATATTCTGCCGCATCCTCATAATCGAAAATGCCTTCACTTGCTTCGCTTATATCATCCTTAATGCGATGTGTTTCCTTGCCAATATAAATATGCTCAATAATTCCTAAATGCTGCCTTTCTAGCCGCCCAATACCTTTAGGATTGGCCGCTTTTGCTTCTGGATGAGAAAAGTAATGCAGTACGCATTCAGCCAAAGTCTTGTGTTCAATATTATCTAATTCATTGTTGTCCATACGTCGAATTTGACTACGAACATCCTCAAAATTAGCTGCAAAGGGCGCATAAAATGCTACTCCTTTCAACTCAGATAAATTACCGTTGTGATTAGTTTCAAGTTGCGTCTGCTCGCTAGACGTTTTAAAACTATTCCCAATTCTGCTAAGAAGCTCTACCAAATTCAATGATGGCAGCATTGTCATGAACGAAAACGGGCGAATATCAGCAATGTGTTTGAACCGCTTCAGCAGGTTTGCTGTAGCAATGGTCACGCGGGTAAGCGCTGGAACAGACAGAAACGGCAGATGCGCTAGCGTTACCCGGGTTTTTCCCTGTTCAATCTGCTCGATGGCGCTATACCATAAATCATACATCCAGCGATGGCCGCCAAGCTTGTAAACATTTTCGCAAGGCTCGGGTGTAGTCGATTCATAGGAAGCGGGCTTCATCCAGCCTCCAGTACCGTGCGAAGAAAATTTTCTTATTCGATAGCCTGTCTCCGTACGGTTATATAAGGCATAACGCTTAGCAGAAATCCCAATGCAATATAACGGTTCAGGCTTCCCATTAAAGTAATTGACATCCTCCATCTTCAACAGCTCGGGCTGGTTACGATACGGTGATAGTGGTTTGAAAGAGTCACAAATTTCCTTTAACTTTGCATAAAAGGTCTCCCTGTCCATGCCTTCAGGCCGGGCGAAGGCCATCGAATCAGTATCACATAAGGCATAATCAATCCCACGATTGGTGGCTAATTTTTCAGCCATCGCCAGCAATAGGCGCCCGGCAGCCGGAATCAAAGCACCACATGGCCCCATGAAATAAGGACCGGGTTCTTCCAGCGCTTTCGTTTTCGAATGCTGGCATTGATCGGTATAAACCTTGACTGGAACTGCTCTATCCAGACTATCATCAAGATTGATCTCGACCAACACGCCGTAGCTGGTCGAATTGGCGATGAGTTTAAGTGCTTGTTGCAGGCCATCCAGATAAAGGAATTCATCACTATGCTGCTCCTGGTGTTTCATTTGTCGTTTAATGTCCGCTCGCATCTCGATGACACGAGCAAATAAATCATCTTTCTCCAGATCAATAGTAAAGTGCTTATCACCAAATAAGTTCCATACTTTGGTTTTAATGCGCCCTTGAGGCACGAGCTTAAACGCATCGACGATATGGGGTGTTTTACCTGTCAGCAGTTTTGAAGCCAGTGCATCGGCCAGGCTATACCAGACGGCGGGCCCGGAATCTACATAATTTAATCCAATATTCGTCGCTGCACACTGATCACCATAATTGGTTCGAACCGGCAACAAATCGCCATCCGGTATTACTTTGACAAAAGAGTGCAGGAGTGGCCACGTCTGTTTCTTCAATAACTCATCAAGACTGATGGTAGTTAATAAATGCTGTGCTTCTTCCAGACAAGGCTGTACCTCGATCTTTTGAGCCAGCAACAGTTCTTGAATATTCATTAACGCATTAACGGTGGGATATTCACTGGTAAAATCGGTATAAATGACTTCGGTGGGTTGAAAACGAATGCGAACTTCAGTTCGCCCGCCATAGTAGCTAGTCATGGCCTGTCCAATGGCAGTTCTCGGAAAAGCTGCATGCTGCTTCAAAAAAGGTGGAATACCTAAGTCACTCAAGTAAGCCTTGCCGATAGACGCTTCCGAAAAAATCTGCCAGGGTGCTTTGGTGAGGCCATGCTGCCGATAAACTTCGCGTTCTGCCTGGTATAACGCCCAGGTAGCGGCGACATACTGTGTGGCATAACGTAGATAAGTTTCAGATAGAGGTGCGCCGTGTGCCACGTCACCTTCCTTTTTTTGTACATTTGCCTTAAAACGCTTACCCATACCTGCCAGTGAAGGATCACCTGGGCCGAGCAATGCGCGTCCAAAAGTGGTTGTATCCAGAAATCGGCCGCGATAGCGATTGATCTTTCCGCTAGGCTTGCGTTGCGAGCGAAAGTCAAATAAGGCTTTTTTGTTACCCAGAGATTTTACCCGCACGGGTGGATGGTCGAAGCAGGAGTCATCATGACGGCAATCGCACAGTGTCAGCCAGAAGCCACCGTAGAATTTACTCTTTGCTTCACCCCAGCACGTTGCCAGACGTGACAGATCGAACGGCAGATTATGTCCGATACACAAGGCTTGTTTCTGATAAACCCATGGATAAAAGACTTTGCGAATAAAATCGAATTCGTCGTAGACTTTGAGTTTATGCAAATCAGCATAGCGCTTCATAATGGAAAGCTCGTCTTCACTGATTTCGGCCGGATTATAAAAAATACCCATTTCTTGCTGACGGTCTAAAGCTTCACGAGTCAATGTCCCTTGTCGATAAAGCCAGACACGTTTTTCGGGATCAATACCATAAATGGCATACATACCAAAACGTAAAGCTTGCCGATGATCGGTAGTGGTTTCTGTGTCGAATACCAGGCAGTAACCTTCATAGGGGTGACCGATTGCCATTATGGCCTGGGCTTCTGCTGTCAGTTTTTTAGCTCGATGGTTCTTTTTAGTCTCCGGGCTATCGTCCAATGAGTTACTTTTTGTATCAGTTTTTTCAATAAAACAGCGCAAATATTGTGAAACAGGTTTAGAGCTATTGTAAATATTTGACATGATGAATTTATTCTTTCGGTTTACCGACTGATGGCCTCATCAAATTTATGAACAGCGCCAGGAGAATGACAGGCCATATAATTTTGCTTAAAAAGATCAGTGCTGCTGCGGCTTTGTCAACCACTACCTCTTTCATTTCCTCGCATTGCTCGCTGAGCAGCTCATAAGGCATGGCTGGATCGATGGAAAGCACGGAGTAATCTAATAAACCAAAAAATAAAAAGGCTACGCAGGGCTCGCCCCGCCACAGATCAGGCCATTCATATTGGCGACGAGATAACAGGGCGTGGCAGTTGAGACAGATCGGCACAGTTAAGGCGGCATGCTTTCTGCCTGCAAAATGATGGCGTTCCAACGGCAAATGATTTTTGCGGCAGACCCAGCAAGACCCTTTCCGGTGCTTTTGATCGGCGCAATTGAGGCAAAGGCCTATGGCAGATTTTCTCAATGCTGCCTTGCGATATTCACCGCACTGCTGGCAGCTGGTATAGTCAGCTAGCATGATTGAGTACTCGGAAAGCACGTTGATCGGAAGCAAATGAGCGCTCGTATCCTTCCCGGTCGGAATCACTCATTTGGTCCATAATGGAGACCAGATCATCCACCGATGTCAGCAGACGGTAAGCGTTGCCATGCAGATCGAACACCATTGCATTGGAAAAATCATTAAGGGCTGAGGTCTCTCCCATATAGGCTTTTTGCGTGGCATTCCAATAAAGGCCTACTAAGCTGGCATTCTTACGGTCAAGCGGGATGTCCTTATATAATTTCCCGTCCCAGCTCAGGATCGGAAACCGGGCGCTACTTACTATTTCCCAGTGCCTGCCGTCAGGTGTGCGTTGTAGGACACGCCGCTCAATATCAAGCTTTTTGATAGTGGTAGTGGAAATATGCGTTGCCTTGGCTGCTTGCGCTAAGGATTTGCCTGAGGCAATTGCACTGATTGCTTGATAGAAGCGTTCAAGCGTGCTTGTACGGGTTTTGTCAATCACACCCGAGCGTTTCAGCTCGGAAATTTTGGCTTCACTCTTGCGAGCATGGCCTCGGGCTTGCGCAATTGAAAATCCTCGCTGCTCTGCCAATTGTCTCCGCCGTTGATACTCGGCTTTATAGTTACGTTTCCTAGCGGCCATAGCTTTATGCGTCCTTGGTATCATCGGTCAGTGTTGTCTTGTCATCATTAAATAACGTTTGTTGCAATACCTCACGCACCAAGGCGCTGCGGTTGATGCCGCGTTCACGAGCGAGTTGGGTTAAACGGTCTATCCAGCTAATGGGTAGCACGACCGGCAATGTACTGGAACGTTGGTTTGAAAAAGTCATATTCGACATAAAAATCTCCATCAATAAAAATCTAAATAACTAGTTAATTTGTTAAGATACAAACGTATTCTTTAGTATTTAGAAGTCATGATCAAATGCAGAAATACTTAAATAATGAAAATCTGAGAAATATTTTATGGAAGCACTCCTAACCACATCCGAATTGATCAAGCAAACCGAAAAGCGGCTCAAAGGTATCGGAAGGCCGGGCATGCACCTAAGCTGTAGCAGACTTCTACGCTGGCAGCGAGAGGGTTTGTTACCCGAGCAGCAGGGATGTGGACAGGGTCCAGGGAAGCGTGATGAAAGCCTTTGGGAAAAAAGCTGCGTCGAGCGGTTACAAGTTATTTTTGGATGCATCAAAAAAGAACGGCTCAACTACGAGGCGGCAGAACACGCTTTGATTGCCTCTGGATTGGGGGTCCGGGGAGATGTGTTACGCAAACGTCTACTGCTGCTCGCGAAGCAAATGGCTGCTGACTTAAATAAGCAGGAGAGGGCCAAAGATTGGGAACCGATTGAGCGAGCTGATAAGGTTGAACGCGCTACTAACCAACGGATGTCCACCCATGGCGAACTGGTAAAAGCGATCTTCACCGCGTGTAATTTGGGTTACAGAGGGTTAAATAAAGAAGCGCAACACTTCAAATCCATCGCTGAGCTTGCGAGTTTCTTTCAACCGGATGCATTGCGAAAACTAATCAAAAACGGCCCGCCTGATCAATTGCAACAAATCTATGAAAATCCGATTGTGGTTTTCTTAGCCAATTTAAGTGCGAGTTTCTTTCTGTTAGTGGGTGGAGGCAGTAAAGGGCTTCCTATATTGGGCGTGGCTGACAATGCCCTCATTGCCAGTCTAATCGATACGCTGGCACCCAACCCGTCCGGCAAGCTGCGGCGCAAGAAACCCTATCCTTTTATGGAAGATAAGTTGCGATCCTACACACATCTGCTCATGATTCTTTTTTATCTTGTCTACCTTCAGCACGGGAAAGCGCTTCTGCCACATCTTAAACAAACCATAAGCGATCTTCTGGATTGGCCTGAATTTGCTATTCCGGAAAATTTTAAAAAGATACTGAACAGCGCAACGGAGGAACTGGATGCATTATTTAATATGCCCTCAATGCCACAGTGAATTTACCACTAAAGATAAGCGGGCAAAATATTGCTCCAAGCCTTGCTCCAACAGTGGCAGAACACTTGAAAGAAAACAGGTTGCCCCGCAACTGGACAGTCAAGCTGAGAAAGTGTTATTCATTAGTAAGGTGACTCCGGTTAACCGAGCTTTACAATCTCTTCCAGCATTTAACGATCATCGCCCGGTTGACATTATCCCAACCGATGGCTCTCCCGCTTTTACCCAATTTGCGCTCAATGGTAAGGAATATGCTGAGTCTGGCCAGCGTTGGTCAGATCAAATCAAGGAAAGAGATATTATCACGCTGGCGGGTAATGGGTGTGCTCTCAAAGTAGAGAAAGGGCAATTAGTTCTAAAATCTGGTTATGCCTGTTCTACAGTGCCCAATCGGGAAAGACGCTTATCCCGTGGAGTTCATATCGTTCGGGCGATTATTGTCTTGAATACTACAGGCAGCTTGTCCACGGCTGCCATTCAATGGTGTAGTGATCAGCGTATTGCCCTGTATGTATTGGATCGGGATGCCAATTTGACTGCTTTGACCCATCCTATCATTCCTCATGTCATATCGTTGCGGCGATTGCAATATACGGTGGAGTCACTGGTATTGGCGAAAGCAATTTTGCATCGCAAATTGGAAGCGTGCATTAAAGTCAAACCGGAATTAGCCGTTTCATTTGCCACCTTTGCTGAATTGATCACCCAGGCTGAAACGATAGAAGCGCTGCGTCTATTCGAAGCTCGTGCAGCCTTAGCCTATTGGTCTGCATGGAACGGGCTGCTTAAGTGGAAAGAGAAAGACGTTCACATTGAATGGAAAAGTTTTACCCAGCGGGCATCCAGTATTTCCGGGAAGGGCTATAAAGCTACGCATCCAGTCAATTCAATCTTGAATTATGCTTATGCAATATTGGCTGGGCAAGTGGAACGTGCTTTGCAGATCGCCGGTCTTGACGTGGCTGTGGGTAGTCTTCACACTGAGCAGGATGGACGGGCGTCACTGGTATTTGATTTGATGGAGCCGCTGAGACCGGTCGTAGATCAGGCTATTTTTAGCTGGGTAACTGCACAGCGCTGGCGGCGGGCTGATTTCGTGGTTGATCGGAAAGGGGTGATAAGAGTGCATCCGCAGTTAGGGCGGGCAGTTGTGATGAAAGCCCTGCTGCCGGAAGCGGTCATCCGGGAAGAAATTAATGTTTATGTTGGGTTGCTTAAGCAATTGAATGATAGATCATTGAAGTCTGCTATTTAACGGGGAAAACAGCGAGAAGCGAAACTACCACCAAGCCTAATAATCAAAAAAACTGTGCTCTAGCTGAGCATTTAAAAAAAAATCTTGTTGGAGTTTATTCAATATTTAGTCGTATTGCAGATCGGACTTTTGGTGATACAACCTCAAGGGCTAAATCCAATATTTGTTGAAAGTTGTTTCGACTGTAGTTTGTTCCCATCCACCAACCAGGCACAATTTCGATAGAATGTTCTTCTGCCAAGTCAGGACGGCCAGGTTATAAATCCATTTTTTCTTGGGCAATATATCTACGCTTCTTCCCATGCTTTCTGGCAACAAAACGATCAAGGAAGCCTGTATCAGCATCCGCTAATAACTGGATGATTTTTCCCACCACCTCTCTCGTTGAGTTCGCTTTGTATGTTTTTCCTTCAAATACGAATGAAAAATTATCCACCGTTCTATTTCGTGGAACCTGACGATACTGCTCATGAGCAATAATTTTTGGTTGCTGCGCAGATGGTTGAAAAGCAGGCATGGACGGCACAGCAGCACTATATTTTATGCTGTTCGTTAAAAATCGGCTACACATATCCAAATCAGGTTTATAGCCGCATAGGTCTTCTGTCTTTTCTGCAAGAAGTTCTAACAACAATGAATCTGGTTCTTTAAGCAAGACATCCCAAGCTTTTGGAAGGACAGCTTCAATCTCCCTGATTCTTGCTACATTTTGATAATCTGAGCGTGCTGACTTCAAAGCCTCGCCGGAACAAACTTTATCGTATTGAAGGTATCTTTCAAGCCTGTTTACTGCTTCATCAATATTACGCTCAAGTAGGTCAAGTTTATAAACTCTTCGCTCTTCATATCGACCCTGTTCCCCTGGAAGATAAAAACTCCATTCTTGTCCATCTGTAAGAATGGCCATAGGAACACCCTCATGAAAGGCATATTCGAATAATTGACGATCTGCTCCATCTGATTGCCCAACCTTTTTTACCTCGACAAAAACGGCTGGGCGGGATGCAGGATGACATAGCGCATAATCAACACGACGTCCTCCAATTGAGAACTCAGGGTTAACTATTCTTGTATTAAATACAGGCCAACCTAGCACTTGCAGGGTTGGAAGTAGGATTCCTTGAGAAACAGCAGCCTCAGAAGTGAACTCGCCGCGATGTATACGCTCCCGAACCTCTTCTATGTAATTCGCAATTACCATTGATATTCTTTTTTATTACGCTCATCAGTTGATATATGGTGCAAGCTACATATAACAATTAGTATTTATCGCGGGAATTATGCCTATGTAATGGACTTCTCTGCAAGTATTTTTATTTAAACTCTTTTGTAATAGACAACCAGCCTATGGATTACTTAGCAGGAATACCGAAAGGTTTTTACCCACAATTTTTTTTAACACAACAGGGAAGAGTCGTAATCCCAATTTACTTACCATTTGTTCTAGGCGTCATTCTCTGATATTGCTATTTCAGATTCCGAACAGAATGCATTTACTGATCTACTGCGCAACACTAGTGATTTGATGAATTTGTAGTAGATAAGTAGAAATGTGGAAGAGTATATCCGCCATTGGTGCTGGCAGTTGTGATAAAAGCCATGCTGCCTAAAGCTGTTGTTCGGTAAGAAATTAATATTTATGTTGGGCTGCATAACCGATTGGGGGACAGACCATTGAAGTCAGCAAGTTAACGGGAATAGCACAAGTTTTGGCCAAGCTACGACTTTGAATCGAAAGTGTACGGCGTTTTTGGAGAAGTTAACATACCCCGATGTCTTGCGCAGTCTCACGCACGATGCCGTCGGTAGGAATGAGTTCCGTCGGTTCAGTGTAGAGACTCATTTCGGCTCGCGACAAGCTGGGTGCATTCGAGTTGGGCCTGGAGAAATCCACGGCACGGTCGCGCGTTGCGAAACGACTGATCACCTCGAGCACGGGGACTTTCTCATCCTCCTTCCATTCCACGTAGAGCATCTCCGCGCCGTATTTCGACTCGGTAATGACCTTCATCTGCCCGTTGCCAGCCCATGTGTTGCCGAGCGATGTGTGCCAGTTAGTCTTCGCTGTATACGGCAGCGGAACCCAGGCACGTGAAATACCAAAAGGGTTAGCAATTTCCAACTTTGTAACCAGCTCGTAAGTGCGCCAACTATCACCCTGTGCGGCGGCGGTTGTGTCGCGTACGGTTGGCAGTCCGGCAATAAATGGGGTGACGAGCGCAGCCTGCAAGAAAGTGCGTCGTTTCATATAATTTCTCTTAGTTCAATGAATTCCACTCGCGAAGAGCCAGTGCTCAAGGCCGCGTTGATGCCGGTCAACTTCGAACAGGTCGTGCAACTACGTGACAAGCTGCTGGATATTGGGTCTATATTAAAGGTAAATATTGTAATCATTTATTGAACTCCCCCATAACACAAGGAGAAAAACATGTGATAAACATTAAATGATAGGAAAAGCGAATCTGATCAAATAATAATGTTTAGCAGGTCAATAAGAGCAAACTCTTAGAGCGAAGCAGATAAGTTTCACCATCCTATCAAAATTTAACACGCCTGTTTTTGATTTTGAAGATAGCCAATGACATCCATCTTTGAACCTTTAAAGCAGGGAATCACTTGGCGGCGATCAAGAGAACTTAAATAGAGCGGATCATAATAATATTTTACAAGTTTTTTGATCCATACTATGTTCGATTGAATCTCGTTCATGTTCAAAAAATCCAACCGTGCATTTTCCAAATCTCCCAATATCTCCTGAAACCTCTTCCCTCCTAATTTTTTGCTAATTATCTGCAATGAATTTTTATATTTCTCAAAGGTTTGAATAGCTTGATTATATAAAACTTCCTGTACTCCCTCATTCTCAACAAACTTTTGTTGAGCTATGTGCCTTTGAGACTTTATTGTCCTTAAGTGTTGCGGCTGCCATTTTTGGTCTTGTCGTCTTTGTTGCGCATGACCGATCGCGGTGTTGAGGACGTAATCCTCAAAAATATTTTTCACTCTCGCTTCAATAGGTTCATCAAGCCAGATGACTTCTGAAGACCTCATGTGTGCAAAGAATTTTGTTGGCAAGCAAACCTTTCCTATATGTTGACTTTCATCCTCAACCACTAACGGTCCATTAGATTGAATACGGTTTTCTAATTTAAGCAAACTCACTGCCAACCGATTTTCAAAATCAATTTGTCTCGGCTGAGAGATAGGAAGCCCTCCAAAAGCAGACCCACGATGCCGGGCGATGGCTTCTAAATCAAGAGCAGGATAGATATTCCTCATTTCATGAATCAACTTGGTTTTTCCGCTTCCCGTAGGTCCTGTAATAACCAATAATTTTTTGTCTTCACTAAATTGATCAATAACATCCATTAAAAATTGACGCGCCATTTTATAGCCGCCAACAATCAGAGGTCTTTCAACACCTGCCTCTTTTACCCATTGCTGTGTAATCTGCGACCTTTTACCTCCTCGAAAACAATAAAGCACGGTCCGGGGATTCGCTCGTACAAAGCTCAGCCACTGATCCAGACGGTTTTGCTTTACAGGGCCTGAAATCATCTGATAGCCCAGACGGACTGCAGCCTCCTGACCTTGATTCTTGTAAGTAGTCCCAACAAGCGCACGCTCTTCATTATTCAGTATGGGAATATTGGCGGATCCAGGAAGAGAACCTTGTATAAACTCTACCGGTGCGCGCACATCGATCAACGGCGTTTCTGTTACGAATAATTCTTTTAATTGATCAATACTGATATTTTGATTACTCAAAGACCACCGCTTTATCTTGACGAGACAAAACCTCTCCAACAATCTCAGCAGATTTAAATTTGGCGCGCAAGGCCATAACCATGGCATGACTTACTGCAGAGGAAACGCTCAATAATAAGCCTCCGCTTGTCTGCGGATCATGAATTAAAAGTCTGTGCAGATTATCTAGATTTGAAACATCGATGAGAGGTGTAGTGTATTCCGCATTTGTCCTGTGGGCTTTCGTTAAAAAAGAGTTTTCCAAACAGAAAAAAGTTTTAGTAAACCGTGGGAGCTTTTCTGTTTGAATTCTTAAAGTCACCTGACTAGCGTTAGCAAGTTGCATAGAATGACCAGAAAGGCCAAAACCTGTGATATCCGTTGCAGCGTGAACGGTTACTTGCAAATCCGGAGTCATGTAGTCAATGACGTTGTTAACGGTTGCCATACTGTGCAAGGCCTCCATAATATCCTCTTCTTGAGACTGTTGTCTTTTTAAAGAAGCTGTCATGGTCCCTACCCCCAGAGCTTTTGTGAGAATCAAATGGTCTCCTATTTTAGCTCCCGCATTGGCCCACACTCGATTTGGATTCACGAATCCAGTGACCGACAGGCCAAATTTCAAAGTATCATCATCAATAGAATGGCCACCTACGAAGTTAGCTCCGGCCTCTGCGATCTTATCACTGGCTCCTTGCAAAACATCAACAATGATGTTTTCAGCCATGGTTGCCAAAGGGAATGCCAAAATTCCCATGGCTGTTGCTGGTTTACCTCCCATTGCATAAACATCGCTGAGGGCATTGGCCGCGGCAATTTCACCAAAAAGCTTTGGCGTGTCTACTATGGGAGTAAAAAAATCCAAAGTTTGAACCAAGGCAATTTCTTCATTGATTTTATAAATCGCCGCATCATCAAAAAGACCTCCATCCACCAACAAGGCGGAATGCGCTACCGGAAATCTTACTTGTTGCAAAATTCGACGAAGCTCCGAAGCGGCAACCTTAGCGGCACACCCCCCTTTTTGCACGGTCTGTGTAAGTGCGATTTTCTCTGAACTCATGTATGCTTAGGGATGTAGAAAAAAATAAATGATCTTTTTCTTAAAAAAGTACAGGAATAGAGATGGAGTGTCAAACACTCTGACAAGCGATCAAAATTTAAAAATTAAAATTGCCTTAATCATCTTGAAAAAATATCGAGAATTTATGTAAATAAAGTAGTCTTCATTCGCTCTCTCTGTTTTTCTTACAATATTGGCAGATTCACTGCTAGATCGAATAACGTAATGTTATTTGGCAAAGTATCATTCAAAATGGAAGCGATGATGTCAGGCGCAAGCATGGTGCCTGACGTAACTGCTATCGATCTCTTCGCAGGCAGCGTATGATTTGAAATCTTGCACTACTTCTCATTCCCGCAGTAGTTCGTACTGCCCAGAATGCATTGATATAGGATAATTTGATGCGGATTTCCGCCCCACCACTAATTCCATTTCTAAATCAAAACTGATTTTGTCGGCTTCACCTTGCCGTATTATTTATACTGTCTGCGGCTCGCCTTCGCGTCATTTTTGATTTGGAAATGGAATAACACCAAAAACCAATCCTTCATTCATCCGGTTGTTTTTTCGCTTACCCTCGCATGTTTGCTAGGTTTCATGCGGATTCTTGCGGACTTCGAGGTCTCAAGAAACCGCATAAATTCGCTCATTTTTTCTCCGGCTTCGCCGTCAATGAATTGTTGAAGCTTGCAAGTGTCTTAAATATGAGATATACAGACCAATAATTTACACGCGTACTAATCAAATAGTTTTTTATAAGTTTTGGGTAGGCAGAGGAAAAAAACTTCCATTCTGTAAGTAGAGAATGCTTGAAATCGCCAAACTCGCTTCTATCTATTTAAGGTGTAGTTTAAAATTTTTACAATAGAGAGGCCGCTGAGTTATAGCGGCTAAGCGCAACTGAGGTTACATTCACAAGATGAACTATAAGTAAAGCATCTGAGTCAATATTGCCTGCTAAAAATAAAACAGTAGTACTTAATATTTATGATTGGAGATCATTAAAATGAATCGAAACTATTCAACAATTGCCCAAAGATCGTCATCTGTTTTGGCAACTAATAACGTATTGCGTAACACTTACATGTTGTTATCGTTGACGTTGTTGTTCAGCGGGCTAACAGCTGGACTTTCAATGTTCTTAAATATGCCACCGATGACCTATTTGATTTCTGTCATTAGTGGGATGGTAATTGCCATGTTTGTATTACCGCGTTTTGCCCACTCTACAGCAGGAATCGGAATTGTTTTTCTGATTACCGGTTTGTTGGGATTTGGACTGGGACCCATGTTAACCATGTACGCTTCACTGCCTAATGGTGGAAATATCATTACATTGTCACTAGGGGGTACAGG
>NZ_FOUB01000066.1 GCF_900114745.1 Nitrosomonas communis
TAAAAATGAGTGGTTATTTCAATCTATCTTGCTCTACTTTTCCATCATCTCTTTAATCTGCCACTGAGCCTATGTACGCAATTTCCGGAAGAACCCTAGTGAATTAATATAAATTGATGAGATGAGATATAGAACCGGCAGCGCTATGGCAAACATGGTTACTGTCTCTTAATGTACTACATGCGCAATCACGGTCTGTGCGTTGACCAAGGAAACGGATGGCGGCGATGCGTAGAGAGCAAAAAATGTTTGGCGTATTCAAACCTAATGATTCAGTTAGTTTCGGAGGAGAATCGTCCGAGCAAGGTACTGACTGAGGGACGCATCCGTGTTATTCCCTTACCAAATTACAACTGATTTTGTCGGCTTCATCTGGCTAATAGATACCCCTAAATCCAAGCCATAATATCTCGAAGGATCGTTCCCTTTTCTGCCCTTCTCCCAATATTTACCAATTGCTTCATGGTGCTGTGATCATACTCCATCACGCTTTTCGGTACATTAGAGCTCCCGGCTCGACTATGTCGCAGACGCGAGCGGAAACAATATTAAGAATGGTTTTCATTTATTAATCAATATCTTAGTGTTGTTTTTGTATTCTGCAGGCTTTATAATGCGTAAAACCTAAATTAAACATCGTGCTGTATTTACAGTCAGGTGCACGATTAACCAAATGGAGGTATCAAGTTGAAAGGCGACAATCAAACAGTAAATCTTCTGAACAAGGTATTGAAAAACGAGCTCACCGCTACCAACCAGTTTTTTCTTCATGCCAGAATGTACAAAAACTGGGGGTTGGATGGGTTGAATGAACACACCTATAAAGCCTCAATCAAGGCGATGAAACAAGCAGACAGCCTCATCGAAAGGATTCTTTTTCTGGAAGGCCTTCCTAATCTGCAGGATCTTGGAAAATTGCTGATTGGGGTTGATCCGCTAGAAATGCTTCAGGGAGATCTGGAGCTGATGACCGCTATTCGAACGCAACTTATAGAGGCGGTCGATCATTGCGAATCCGTCTCCGATTATGTCAGCCGTGACTTGCTTGAGGAAATGCTGGAACATACCGAAGATCATATCGATTGGTTGGAAACCCAGTTAGAGCTGGCTGAAAAAGTGGGTATTCAGAACTATCTGCAATCCAAAATATAATTTAAGGAAAATATCTTATGAAAGGTAACGCAAAAATTATCGACACCCTGAACCAACTCCTTGCCGGAGAGTTGACCTCAATGGATCAGTACTTTACACATTCACGTATGTATGATGATTGGGGTTTCAATAAGCTTTATGAACGCATTGACCATGAAATGGATGATGAAAAACAGCACGCCGATCTTCTGATCAAGCGAATTTTGTTACTGGAAGGCGTACCAGCAGTGGGTAACCGCAGTCCACTTAGAATCGGTAAAGACGTGCCGGAAATGCTGGAAAATGACCTGGAATTGGAACGTTCCGTGATTACTGCATTGCGTAACGCCATTGCCGTTTGTGAGCAGGAGCAGGATTACCAGACGCGGGAAATCCTTGAAACCATGTTGGAAGATACAGAGGAAGACCACGCGCATTGGCTGGAACAACAGTTGGGGCTCATTAAAAAAGTTGGATTGCAAAATTACCTGCAGTCACAGATGTAACAGCTGAGCGGCGATCCAAAGCCTGTGAGACAGCTAGCAGCGCTGATAAGCTAAAGAAAACCGCTTGCAAGCCGGGTAAGTGATCACTTGCTAATGGTAATAGGTAAATCAAGAGCCTTGGTATCAGTGACAGTCAATCGAAACAGGTTATAAAGCAATTGCAATGCATTCCGGTTCCAATGTGCATACGGTCCTCCGGTGTTTACTGCGTAATACTTGCCATGAGAGTAAACGGATAACTCAATATTTGGAATTGGCTTGTTTGATACCAGAATCTCCATGGTATGAACAGGATTTTCATCTCGGATAATAGGAGGGGGTGCGCGGATCTTTTGCTACATCGTACTCCGGTTCCTTTCCCAGCAAGTGACTGAGAAAATTGAGTATTGTATGAAAACTGCTTAACCGGAAAACCCCTCTGATAGGCCATTCTCCCCCGACATATTCCGGCCGGATATCAAAGACGACATCGTTTTCTATCCAAGGATTGATCAAGTGATATAAATCTTCTCGTTGTTCACAGCATAAAATTTCATGATCGTAGTTGGTGATCAGAATAGGGCCGACCAATTGCTTATGAAGCGTATATATATCCTCTTGCTGATTGTAATGGACAGTAAACTCTTTTTCTAAAGATTGAAATCCTTCTGCTGAAACTGCGCTAGCAGGAATAGTCCAGCTACGTTCTAATATTAATGGTTCAGCATAAAGTTGCTTCTGATCTTGAATCGCTGAGAGATAGAGTGCTATGCGGCGAAACATCTCATAACCACTTGGATCCGATGGGCTGTTATGAAAAGTAGCCTGTTTTAAGTATACTTGTTGTCTGAGATGAAGACGATGCTTTTGCTCCTCGGTAAGCTGAACGTCGCCATGGCGGTGACCATAATCTTGATGCATTTCGTTGGCAAGGTCTTCATGTTTTTGAAGAACATGCGGTGGTTGCTCTGGTTGCTGCAGTCGTACTTCCTGGGCTAGCGTTGAAGCATACCTTGCTTGAAGGCGAAGCAACTCCCTTCATCATGGAATTGCCGCCTTACCATATTCCTACGCTCAAAGGTGTAGGGATCCATGCCTGGGATCGTCTAAAAAAATTTTATTGTGCGAGCTGATCGAGTAATTGTGCCGATGGTGCTAGTGCTCAACGTACTCAATACCGTAGGCGTAGATGGAAGCATCGGTAATAAAGATAGCGACAGCTCGGTGCTGGCCGTTATTGGGCGCAGCATCACGCCAGTGTTCGCCCCCATGGGATTGCAGGAGGACAATTGGCCTGCTACCGTAGGCATCTTTACTGGTATTCTGGCTAAAGAAGCCGTGGTCGGTACACTGGATGCAGCCTATACTACATTGGCAGCCAGTGAGCAAGGGGAAAAGCGTCGACCAGCCATCTTTCGATCTAACAGGTAGCCTGCGTGAGGCTTTTGCTACTATCCCTGCCAATCTAGGCGATGCACTGGGTAGTTGGGTTGATTCCCCGGAAAGGGATGGCGGAGACATTGGTGACCAGACCGCAGGAGCGGAAGAACGGGCGCTTTCCACCGCCAGCACCTTCGGTGTCATGGCCAGCCGTTTCGAAGGCGCGGCTGGTGCGTTTGCTTACCTGCTTTTCATCTTGCTCTATATGCCCTGTGCTGGAGCCATCGCCGCCGTGTATCAAGAAGCAAGAGCTCGCTGGACCGTGTTTGTCGCCTGTTGGACTACCGGTCTAGGCTATGGTGTCAGCACCTTGTATTACCAGTCCGCTACCTGGAACCTGCACCCCACCACTTCATTCGCATGGATTGCAGGTATCTTGCTGGCATTTGGCGCCGTATTAATAGCAATGCGCTGGGTCGGCCATTCCGCGCCGCACCCTGGTTTGCAACGAAACTCGGTTGGAGGGAAAGTGTCATGATCCTGTCGCGCTTAACCAACTACCTCCAACATCACAGTCGTATCAGCCTCTACGATCTGGCGCTGCATCTTGACTCCACACCGGCAGCATTGCAGGGCATGCTCGATCGCCTGGAGCGCAAGGGCAGAGTAAGGAGGCTGCTGATGAATATCCCATCATGCGGAAAAACATGCTGCCACTGCTGTCATTGTGATGCTTCCGTGCTTACATTTTATGAATGGATTTTTCCTCCTGATGAAGACCCAATTCATCGCGATGCCAATGTTCAAAGCTGATGAGCCAGGCAAAGCGACGGAATCTGTCACCGTGCCGCATGTTTTGCTAGTGATCGGCATTCATCGCGAAGAACTGGATTTTGGCAAGGAAGTAAGTGCAATGATAAATGCGGAGGATGTAGCCGTGCTTACTGTCCCGGAAGTTATCTCGGGACGACGCCTGCGTGCGGATCAGCTTTTACAGTATGAGCACCTGCATCAACGGCTTTATACACAGTTACTGTCTCATGTCACGGAACAGTATATGGCGTTGATCGATCTGCATACTGGGGAGGATCAGAACGGACCCAAAGCAGATTTTTTCTGTGCTGATCAAGCCCTGCGCGAACAACTGGAAAAGCGCATACACGGAGACGCCAATCTGTTAGATCAAAGGGTGCGCCTCATCCCCTTGGATACACCCGGCCTCCTGCATGTGGTCACCGTCATCCCCGAGGCGATCTGGAACAACTCTGATTTTCGTTATATCGGATTGGAAATCTACTTGCCTGAAACCAAAGCAGGGAGGATAGCTGCTTGCCACTTAACTAACTATCTGATCGATATCATCGCTGATTGCTTTAGAGACTAACCTTTGCAGCGATAACCGCTGCCGAAGCGGGAGTCATTATTCTATTTCCAAATCAAAATTGACGCGAAGGCGAACCGCAGACAGTACGAATAATATGGCAAGGCAAAGCCGGCAAAGCCAGTGTTGATTTAGAAATGGAATAACAACCCATTCCGTCTAAAATATGACTCATCCAAATGAAAAATGAATTTTTAGCAGATTTACTCTTATTCTTGATGTTAGTGCAACATTCGAATTAGCTAAGAAAAAGGGGTTAAAACTTTTCTAAATTTTCAACGCGGTCAAATGGCAAAGATACGTCACCTTTCTGCTCAAAAGGAATACTACTGCTCAGGCCTCGTAGGAAAACTCGACCAAAAAGCCGGTAATCTACTTTATCATGACCAGATTTCTGCAATTGGCTCAATTGCTTCCATACCATTCCAATTGTGCTGGTTGCTTTCACTTCTATTACTGTTTCACCCATGCGTGGTACGGTCACGGCCTTATCTGACAGGCCCTTGGCAAAGGATGTTCCGTTAAGTTCAACATCAAAGGTCATGCCGTTGATATGCAGTGCTACGTCATTTGGATTACGGATGCGCAACTTGACGAGGAATCGCTGCTCCAAGAAACCAAGTTTTTCCAGTTCGATATCAGCCAAGGTGATGTCGGGACTCTGCTTTATTCCAGCCAGTTGCGTGCAACCAGCTACTAAAACAGCTATGCCCAGAAACAGTATCAGAACAATGCGTTTCATGCTACTCTCCAAATAATCAACTTAAATGCCTCTTTTAACTCGAACTAAACATAGGTGAAAGATAGGGGGATCAAGAGACGCTGCATTTTTTAGTCTGGTGGTGATGATTTTGTTGACGATGTAACGTACAAAGGTAGACCAACAATTCATTTTTGACAACTGAGGCGTATTCTAGGTCATGCGTAGTGTAACCACTCTATCCCCCTTGATGCTTCATTCCATCAAAACCATTCTCACAATCTGCCCAGTTCTGATATGATTAACCCAGAGCTTCCAATGACTAGCCTGCGTTAATTACCAGCACGGTATATTCTTATAGTGTATGCCAGTCGAACATTGCTAATCCAGTCATTCCATTTCACAATCCCCTTGGCTTTGCCGGCTTCACCTTGCCGTATTATATATACTGTCTGCGGCTCACCTTCACGTCATTTTTGATTTGGGAATGGAATAAACCTATCTCCACTGAATCAATTACCGCTCAACTAAAATTACCTCAACCGTATTGACATTACCGTCTCGCAGGTATTGCAGAACAGTTTTCTGTCCAGCCTCAAGTGTTCTCAAGATATTGGCATACGATGCCAGATCACTGATTATTTCGCCGGCTAATTGAATCAGGATGTCGCCTGCCTTTAACTGTGCTTGATGTGCTGGGGAGTCGTGAATAACGTTATCCACGCGTACGCCTTCACCTTGATGGGAGAAATCCGGCACTGTACCGAGGCTGGCTTTGCGTTTTTCTTTAACTGTTGTGGATTCTGGCTGCGCATTTTGCGGTGGCAAAGCCGCGGTCAAGGGTTCGGGACGATTAGCTAGATATTCGGTTGCTTCCTTGAGGATGGCAGCCACTTTAACTAGTCCAGCTGTATCGATTTTATCCACCGTATCGCCAGGGGCATGATAATCTTCATGTGCGCTGGCAAAGAATTGGACAGCTGGTATGCCGGCTTGGATGAAAGCCGCCTGATCGCTGGAACCGAAATCGTCCTGCACAGTGTTGATCGGGATACCGGTTACAAAGCCTGCCCCACGAAATACATGCACCAGTTCACGTGCCGTGCCAGTACCGAACAGGGTCACCGGATTATTGCCCAGTCGTCCTACCGTATCTAGATTCAGCATGGCGGTTATTTTTTTTGCCGGATAGGCTTTGGCATTATTAATGAAATACTTTGAACCGAGCAGATTGGCTTCTTCACCAGTAAAGGCGATAAAAATAATGGTACGTTGCGGTTGCCACTTGGGTGCGATCTGTCGCGCCAGCTCTAGCATAACGGCTACTCCACTGGCATTATCATCTGCACCATAATGGATTTTTCCATGGTTGGCAGCACGCACATCCGGCCAGCCCATACCCAGATGGTCATAATGCGCGCCAATTATTAAACTTTGCCCAGCTAATTCCGGATTAGTACCCGGCAAAATTCCGATCACGTTACGCAATGTGATCTTTCCTTTCGGTGCGCCTACATCTTGTTGCCAAGTCTGGTAATAACTATTGTTATCACCACTGGGCAATAGACCAGCTTGCTGGAAATTTTGTGCGATATAGTCCGCAGCAACTTCCAATTCTGGGCTGCCCAATTCACGCCCCTTAAAGGCTTCGTTAGCTAAATGGGCGATATCTGCCAGCATACGATTTTCCGAAAACAGTGGCGGCAATTCCGCCAATGCGCGGCGGGATGCTAAAGTGCCGACATGAGTGGAAGTAAAGGAGGACTCATCCTTTTGCTTGATCAACTGGGTCAAGGGTGATTGGGTAACAGGCCATTGACCTTTGTTGATATTGGTCAATTCCTCGCCTTCAAATGCCAGGTAGCTATATTTTCGATAATGTGGCAGTTTTCTGGCTAATTCTGCAATTGCCTTGGGATGGTCGGATGCGACCCATAGCAGTGTTTTATCCGGATTGGCTGGCTGTCTGGCTGTCATTACAATAGCATGCCTGGTTGGTTGGTAAGTGTGTTGATCCAGTTGCAGCGCACCTGAGCGATAAGTGACATGGTGTTCTGACAAAGCAGTAGTCAAGTTTTGATTGAATTTATTTTGCCAGCCCATAATCCAGACTGTTCGATCGGTAGGAAGCGTTGCCAACTGGTCATCACGTACCACTTCCAGTTGACCGGATTGAGTTTTTTGCCAATTTTTAGCCAATGACTGATACGCTTGCAATACTTCTTTATCTGCATCGGCTGGCAGCACTAATAGCGGTTTTTCCGCGCCGAAGCCTTGTGATAGCGCAGCAGGAATTTCGCGGTTGTCGAGACGCCTGAACACATCAAATTGAGGATCAATATCGATGCGCACAGGGCGTGCTTTAAAATTCATTTCTATTTCATTGGTTAACTGATCAATGGTGATTTTAGCTTGATAGGCTTGTGCTTCGCCTTCCAGATGAACAGCAACAGGAACAGTTAATTGATAGGGTTTACCTTGCTGGGTTTGTTTGATTACCGCCTTGAGCTTAAATCCTTGCGCCGTTGGTTCAGCTTGTGCCTCCTGCATTAATAGATTGGGGGCACCACTATGGTAGACCCATTGCTCAAAGAACGCAGAAAAATCCTTGCCCGTGAGTGAGTTAAAGGTTGCCTTTAAATCCTCAAAGGTTGCTTGTTTGAATTTGAATTGTTTATAAAAAGCGCGTAACACCCGGACAAATTGCTCATCACCCAATTCCTGTCGCAGCATATGAAAAAACATCATGGTTTTTCCATAGCCGACTGCTTCTGAGCTGGAACTATGGCGTGAAGTAAATTGGGCAATGGGAAAATCCTTTTCTTTGCTCACAAAATCCGTATATTTTTGCAGCACGTCACGCCGGTATTCCTCACCTTTGCCTCCTTGCTCACTTACCAAATGATCAGCAAGATAAGCAGTCAATCCTTCCGACCAGTTTCCTTTGCTGTAATCGACGAAGACGCCATTTCCCCAGTAATTATGCAAAATCTCATGCGGATAGGAAGAATGCAGGATGAAAGGAAAGCGCACGACTTTGGGGCCGAGGAGAGTAAAGGAGGGCATACCGTAGCCGGTTTCCCAGAAATTCTCAACCAGGGCAAATTTGGAATAGGGGTAAGGCCCTAGCAGCTTGTTATACATGGCAATATATTGTGCGGTAGTATCCAGATATTTCTGAGCTAATGCTTCATCAGGACTACGCAGATAAACGAAGGCATTTGCCGCGCCTGCTGGCTGTGTATAGCGCTGATAACGACCGGCAACGATATAGATATCGTCTTGAGGCTGTTTCTCTTCCCAACTTACATAGTGGTTAGTTGCTGTTTTCTGCTCATGTACCAAGGTGCCCTGGCTGACGGCATCCCACTCGGCAGGCATTTGGATATTCAGAAGAAATGACACCATCGTATCCTCAAACTGGGGGTACCAGGCGGTGGATGTGGCCAGAAAAACGCCTTCATCAGAGATGAGTCCGGGTGTATAACTGAAACTGCGAGCGTATTCCAGACCTGGACTCTGCACGGCGTGATTGATCTTTCCGCTGAAGGTTAAAGTAAATTCCTCTTGTTGAGGTGGCAAGGTCAAAGTGTAAAGTTTTAAGGGCACCGGCCTGGCGCTCAAAGCAGTATAGCTTTGCTGGATAGCCACCTGCGCACCTTTCACTTCAGTCACCGTCAAATCGGCATGCAGACTGAAATCAAGCTGGATCGCTGTTTTATTGTTTCGGTAGCGTTCGGGTACATGTATCTGATCTTTTACCCGAATTTCAGAGGTATTTGGGAAGAGGGTAATTTCCATCTGATGATGAAATGTTTCACTGCTTGCAAATACGATTACACCATAGAGTAAGCAACCGATGATGAAACTCCATATCACGCTCAATTTAATTGATTTTTTCATTCTTTAAATTTTATCGCTATCTGTTATTCAACTTATTTTGAAGGATCTTGACAAGATCACCAAACCCATTGGGAGCAGTTTATTAAACTTATATCTTGTATACTTTCTTTTCAATATTTTATTTAAATGATTTTTTAGCAACCGACTTATAAGTTAAATGAAAAATTTTACACAAATGTTTTCTAATATTAACGCGTCACTATTTATTAATGGGCTACTATCAGCATTTCTTTTCTTTACAGTAAATCAGGCAAGTGCAGCAGATTTTATCAGCGAGGAGCGCCAGCTTTCAGACAAAGAAGTCAGAGTCGGCGAAGCCTATTATCGTACAGATATGAAATGGATGGCTTATCAGGCAGAAGTAGCCGAAGAAAATCCCTTTTATCAAATTTATCTGAAGAATCTTGAGAATGGAAAGGTGCGACAGGTATCGCCCGGGACAGGTAAAACGACTTGTTCATGGGTACATCCTTTACAAGAAAAAGTGCTGTTTTCTTCAACTCATGACGATCCTGACGCCAAAGCTAAGATGACCGCCGAGATTGAAAGAAGAAAATCTGGCGAGCGGCAATCGTATGCCTGGGACTATGATGAATTTTATGACATCTATGAAACTGATTTTGAAGGCGGGAAAATCAAAAATCTTACCAATACGCTGGGATATGATGCGGAAGCTTCTTGGTCACCTGACGGCAAACTGATTGCGTTTGCTTCCAATCGCAGGGCTTACACCGAGCAATTATCCGAGGAAGAAGCCGCGCTGTTTAAAAAAGATCCTTCTTCTTTAATCGATATTTACATTATGAATGCGGATGGCTCCAACGTAAAAAGATTAACTCAAACCAATACTTATGATGGAGGCCCATTTTTTAGTCCGGACGGCAAAAGAATTGTTTGGCGCCGCTTTTCAGCCAATGGCAGAGAAGCAGAAATATTTACCATGAACATCGACGGATCAGACCAGAAACAAATTACCCATCTTAATATGATGTCCTGGGCGCCTTTCTATCATCCTTCCGGGAAATACATTATTTTCTCCACTAATATTCATGGACACCGGAATTTTGAGCTGTACATCGTCGATGTGGATGGGAAAAAAGAACCAGTCCGGGTGACGGACAAAGAAGGTTTTGATGGGTTACCGGTATTTACACCTGATGGCAAATATCTCACCTGGACCAGTGACCGTACACCCGAGAAAAAAGGCCACCTCTTTCATGGCAAATGGAATCATGAAAAAGCGTTAGAAAGCCTTTCCTTAAATTGAATTGAAATAAGGTATATGAAACAAATTAATGTAATGTATTCGATGGCAAGAAAAGAAGGGTGAATCGTGCTTGATTCTTTTGGCGTTTCACTGATACTTGCAAACAAACGCCATTTTAGGGTTACTTCAATGCGAACCATCTGGTATGAGGTAACCCTTAATGAAAAAGTAAGGTGGGTGTATATTGTTAAACTTGCACAGCTAAACTGTATAGAATTTTTATTTTAACAACAGATTGCAGGAGGGAGTTACCATCTGCGTTGTTTAGATTGCGTACGCTCTCCGCGTGGACGTGCGAGATTAACAGTAATATTTCTTCCATCCACAGCACGTCCATTCAACTTCTTGACTGCTTCTTCAGCTGCAGATTGTTTTTCCATTTCTACAAAGCCAAATCCTTTGGACTGACCAGTGTATTTATCCTTAATAAGGTTAATATTCATCACTTTTCCAAATTCTCCAAAAATAGTATGAAGCATGGTATCAGTGACATTATAAGATAGGTTTCCAACATAGATATTCATTTACATCTCTCATTTTTGTGTGGTGATTAGTTAAACCTATCAAATAACTCACCAAAATTAATTGATAGTGGTTTGTCATTAACTGACAAATATTTATAAAAATATCTAAGGAAAATTGAAGTGAATCATATTTGAATCCTCTGTCTTCCTGAAAGACGTATTTTTGTTTTATTATGGCTGTCGAGTGTCCTATTAATTCAGGACAAGCGCGGTATTATTCTGTTGCTAGATAGTTAGAGCAATTGATCTTATAACAAGTGCAGACCATTCAAACCGGCCAATAGATATACCAATGTATAAGTCTTTGCTAACTTGATTGACCGAGAATATCTTGAATCGTGGACAAATAATTGAGTATGTTCTGCTATGCATTTTTGTTGGTACACATACATAGTCAGACTATTTCTAGGTTTGCTACGAATTTGGTAATTGTACCCTTAATATAGCAGGAAAATAAGAATTTAACTTATAAGACCAATTACTGGCATTATAGTTCCATTATCCGCGTGATCCTATTAATGTAAGAAGTCTGAAAACTATAATAAATTGTGGTGGTACGGATAATGGAGATGCTAGTTTTTCTTGTTGAATTTATGAATGAAAAGAATAGTATTAGTATAGCGTTTTTCCTTTATCTTCGTACATATCGCAGTCTTTGCCTTTTTCTCGTGAAAGGTTTATGTTCGAATTTTCATGCTCGCACCTACACCAGCTAGATCCGGAGAGGCTAATGAGATTTGGTCGAGAAGAGGGCGCAATACAAGTAAAGTTATTTAGAAAGTAGAGGTAGAGTAGGCAGGGTCAGTTTGTTATGGATCGGTGAATAAGAACTATCTAAAGAAACTTTTAATCAGAATGTTATTTCATTTCTAAATCAAAATGGACTTTGTCGGCTTCACCTTGCCGTATTATTTATATTATTTGCGGCTCGCTTTCGCGTCATTTTTGATGTGAAAATGGGATTAGACTAATTATGCAGGCGCCAAAAATTTTATCTTCCGAAGCCATTGATGCGGTTTGAGTTCATGATGTATCAATAAATTTGCCAATATGAGGATGTATCGAATTATTTTGAGAAGGTGATTGAATTCAGTATGTCGAATGTAATGAACCCAATCGTATATAGCATAGGTACTATCCTGGGGTTGGTCTTCATCGGAGCTATTGTTGCGTTGTTTGTTCACGATATTATCCAACAACAACACGCGATATTACGCAATTATCCGATTATCGGTCGATTGCGCTTTTTTTTCGAGCTTCAGGGTAAGTACTTCCGTCAATATTGGTTTGCCGGTGATCGAGAGGAGCAGCCTTTCGATCGTGCTACTCGCGCTTGGGTATACAAAAATGCCAAAAATAAAGGAGGCATCATCGGTTTTGGCTCCACTTATGACCTGCGTGAACCTGGGGCGACCATTTTTGTCAATGCAGCCTTCCCTATTCAGGAAGAAGATCAGTTACCAACACCTTCGCTACTCATCGGGGAAAGTTATTGCCAATATCCTTTTGAAGCGAGGTCGATTATCAATATTAGCGGTATGAGCTATGGTGCCATTTCAGCCGTCGCAGTGCGTGCGTTGTCTCTGGGTGCGGCCAAGGCTGGATGCTGGCTCAATACAGGAGAGGGTGGACTTTCTCCTTACCATAAGGAAGGTGGTTGCGACGTGATCATGCAGATCGGTACCGCTAAATATGGTGTGCGCGATGAAAACGGTAGTTTCTCTCCTGCACGCACTAAGGAAATCGCGCAATTTGTGAAAGCTTTTGAGATCAAACTTTCACAAGGTGCGAAACCTGGTAAGGGGGGATTGTTGCTTGGTCCGAAAGTAACCCCTGAAGTGGCTGCCATTCGGGGTATTCCCGTTTTTCAGGATTCTATCAGTCCCAATCGCCATCACGATATTGGCAACATTGATGAACTGCTTGATAAAATAGCTTACATTCGCGATTTAACCGGACGCCCAGTAGGCGTTAAGAGTGTGATTGGTGGCTGGCGTTTTATCAATGAGCTGTGCGATACCATTCATCGGCGTGGGTTAGAGTATGCGCCTGATTTTCTGACGATTGATGGCGGAGAAGGGGGTAGCGGCGCGGCTCCCCAAACGCTCATGGATTATGCGGGGCTGCCCATTGCAGAAGCTTTGCCGCGCGTGGTGGATACGCTGATCGAATCTGACCTGAAGAAACGGATTCGTGTGATTGCAGCCGGGAAACTGGTCACCTCAGCTCATGGTGCGTGGGCATTGAGTGTAGGTGCAGATTTTGTTAACACCGCACGCGGTTTTATGTTTGCATTAGGCTGCATACAGGCGTTGCGTTGCCACCTGAATACTTGCCCTACCGGCATCACAACGCATAATCCGTGGTTGCAACGCGGCCTAGTGGTTGAGGAAAAATACCTGCGCGTTGCCAATTATGCTATGAATGTTAACAAGGAGATTGACATGCTTGCTCATTCGTGCGGACTTAGACATGCCCGGGAGTTTCGGCGGGAACATGTGCGTATTGTGCAAACTGCAGGAAAAAGTGTTGCATTGAATATGTTGTATCCTTATCCTGAAGTAAAACGTTAAATAAAGAAGAATTCAAGGGTTGAAATTCTATTCTACTACCATATAGTAGGGGCAATAGACATTCTCATCAGGAGCTTGTATGCGTCTCGATAAACTTACTACCAAATTTCAGCAGGCATTGGGTGAAGCACAAAGTATGGCGTTGGGCAAGGATCATCCTTATATAGAGCCTCAACATTTGCTGCTCGCGCTATTACAACAAGATGATGGTGGAACTTCTTCACTGCTGCAACGTGCGGGCGTTAATGTCAGCCCATTACGTGAGGTGCTCGTAAAAAGCCTCGAACGTCTTCCCAAAGTTGAAGGAGTGAGTGGTGAAATTGGTATTTCGCGCGATCTTAACAACCTGTTCAATTTGACAGATAAGGAAGCGCAAAAGCATGGAGATCAGTTCATTGCTTCAGAGATGTTCCTGCTCGCTGCACTTGAAGATAGAGGTGAAACCGGCCAGTTATTAAAGCAGCATGGGGCTAATCGCAATGCTTTAGAGCAAGCGATCAAATCGGTACGTGGTGGTGAAAATGTATCAAGTGCAGAGGCAGAAGGCAGCCGCGAGGCATTAAAAAAATACACCCTCGATCTCACTGAGCGCGCACGCATGGGTAAGCTTGATCCAGTAATTGGACGTGATGATGAAATTCGGCGAACCATTCAAGTATTGCAGCGACGCACCAAGAATAATCCGGTACTGATTGGTGAGCCTGGGGTGGGAAAAACCGCCATCGTAGAAGGGTTGGCTCAGCGCATCGTAAATGGAGAAGTACCAGATTCACTGAAAAATAAGCGTGTACTGTCGCTCGATATGGCCGCATTATTAGCTGGTGCAAAATATCGTGGTGAATTTGAGGAGCGGCTAAAAGCAGTACTCAAAGAACTCGCACAAGATGAGGGACGCACCATCGTATTTATTGATGAATTGCACACCATGGTAGGAGCGGGAAAAGCAGAAGGTGCCATTGATGCCGGCAATATGCTCAAACCAGCGCTTGCGAGAGGAGAGCTACATTGTGTCGGCGCAACAACCCTGGATGAGTACCGTAAGTATGTCGAGAAAGATGCAGCGTTAGAACGCCGTTTCCAGAAAGTCCTAGTAGATGAGCCGACGGTAGAGGCAACCATTGCTATTTTGCGCGGCTTGCAAGAGCGCTATGAGCTACATCACGCTGTAGATATTACTGACCCTGCTATTGTAGCGGCAGCAGAGTTATCTCATCGTTACATTACTGACCGTTTTTTACCAGATAAAGCTATCGATCTGATTGATGAGGCTGCTGCACGGATTCGTATGGAGCGGGATTCAAAGCCTGAAGTGATGGATAAGCTTGCTCGCCGTCTGATTCAGCTGAAGATTGAACGGGAGGCAATGAAAAAAGAAAAAGATGAAGCCTCGCAAAGGCGTCTGACACTACTGGAAGATGAGATAAAAAAACTTGAGCGAGAGTATGCTGATCTTGAAGAAATCCTTAAGGCAGAAAAATCACGTGCACAAGGTTCACAGCAGATCAAGGAAGAATTAGAAAAACTTAGGAAAGAAGTGGAGGCGGCGACGCGTAAAGGAGATTGGCAAAAAGTCTCTGAGTTGCAATATGGCCGTATTCCTCAACTGGAAACACAGCTGGCTGAGCAAATCCAGCAGAGTGAAGCTACCGCACAAGTTAAAGAGACAAATCGACCGAAATTGTTCCGCACTCAAGTGGGCGCTGAGGAAATTGCCGAGGTGGTCTCGCGTGCGACAGGGATACCGGTTGCTAAAATGATGCAAGGAGAACGGGAAAAGCTATTATTGATGGAGCAGAGACTGCATGAGCGTGTGGTTGGGCAAGATGAGGCAGCACGTCTTATTTCCGACGCTATTCGCCGTTCACGCTCAGGATTGGCTGATCCCAACCGGCCTTATGGTTCTTTCTTGTTTCTGGGGCCTACTGGGGTAGGTAAAACGGAATTATGCAAAGCATTGGCTGAATTTTTGTTTGATTCCGAGGAGCACTTGATACGAGTAGATATGTCAGAATTCATGGAAAAGCATTCGGTGGCACGTTTGATAGGTGCTCCGCCAGGTTACGTAGGCTACGAAGAAGGGGGTTATCTCACCGAAATGGTACGGAGAAAGCCTTACTCGGTGATTCTGCTCGATGAGGTTGAGAAAGCACATCCTGACGTATTTAATGTTTTGCTGCAAGTGCTTGATGATGGACGTATGACAGATGGGCAGGGGCGTACAGTAGATTTTAAAAATACTGTCATTGTCATGACTTCCAACCTTGGTTCGCAAATGATTCAACAAATGAGTGGGGATGATTATCAGGTCATCAAACTTGCCGTGATGGGAGAAGTGAAAGCTTATTTCCGTCCCGAATTTATTAATCGTATTGATGAAGTTGTCGTGTTTCATGCGCTGGATGAAAAGCATATTAAATCGATTGCACAGATTCAATTGCAGAATCTGGAAGCACGCTTGGCTAAAATGGAAATTAAACTGGAAGTAACCGATGCGGCCTTATCAGAACTTGCGCGTGTTGGTTTTGATCCTGTATTCGGTGCTCGTCCATTAAAGCGGGCTATCCAATCACAAATTGAGAATCCACTCGCGAAAGAACTTTTGCAAGGTAATTTTGCCGCTAAAGATACCATCAGAGTTGATTCTGTAAACGGCATTTTAACCTTTTCCAAGGTGGCATGATTTTCTTGGAAAGAAAGCGAAGCGATAATGCATGAAAAGAGATAGTTTCAGGTAGAATATTGTTTTTTTAAAGAAGATCCTATGCTAAAAGGTAGTTTAGTTGCAATTGTTACACCCATGTTTGAAGATGGCGCTCTGGATCTGGAGAGGTTTCGTGCACTAATTGATTTTCATATTGCGCAAAAGACGGGTGGTGTAGTGGTTGTCGGAACGACGGGTGAATCTCCTACCGTAGATTTTGATGAGCACAATTTGCTGATACGAACTGCGGTAGCGCATGCGGCTGGACGAATACCGATCATTGCTGGTACTGGCGCGAACTCCACAAGGGAAGCTATTGATCTGACTATCTTTGCCAAAGATGCAGGGGCGGATGCTTGCTTATCGGTAGTCCCCTATTATAACAAGCCAACCCAGGAAGGGCTTTATCAACACTTCAAGGCAGTAGCAGAAGCAGTTGATATTCCAATGATTTTATATAACGTACCAGGTAGAACAGTTGCCGATATTTCCAACGATACCGTTTTCCGGCTTGCACAAATTCCTAATATCATTGGAATAAAAGATGCGACTGGTAACATTGCGCGGGGTTGTGATTTATTGCATCGTGTGCCACTGGATTTCGGTGTATATAGTGGCGACGATGCTACTGCGCTTGCATTACTGCTGTTAGGAGGACATGGCGTTATTTCAGTGACCGCAAATGTTGCGCCCAAATTAATGCATGAAATGTGTAATGCAGCGTTTGCAGGAGATTTGATTGCCGCGCGTAGTATTAACAATAAGCTGTTAAAGTTGCATGTAGACTTGTTCGTTGAAGCGAATCCAATCCCAGTAAAATGGGCTGTCATGCAAATGGGTTTGATAGGCTCGGGAATTCGATTACCTTTAACGCCGCTTTCAAGTCAATTTCATCAATTGATCAAAGATGCAATGAAACAAGCTGAGGTAATGGTTTAGAGGTTTGCGATGTCGAGAGTAAAATGCCAAAGAACGCTCATGCTGAGCGTGGTGTGGGTATTGGTGATTTCTGGCTGTAATTCATTTAGTTTATTACCAGAAAGTAAAAAAATAGATTATAAATCAGCAGGCAAAATCCCTCCATTGGAAGTGCCTCCTGATCTGACTGCACCTTCTGCAGATGACCGCTATGCGGTACCTGATATCTCTTCTACAGGAAGTGCAACATTTTCTACCTATAACAGAGAACGGGAAGAGCAACCACAAGCTTATGGTAACTCTTCTATATTGCCTGTAACAAAGAGTCCCGCCCAAATTGCCCGATCAGGCACCCAGCGCTGGCTAGTTGTTCATCAAGCTCCAGAAGACGTTTGGCCAATAGTTAAAGAATTCTGGCAGGATTTAGGGTTTCTCGTTAAGGTTGAGGCACCTGATGTAGGAATTATGGAGACTGATTGGGCAGAGAATCGCGCAAAAATACCCCAAGATATTATTCGAAGCGTGCTTTCGACTTTTCTCGACAGCTTGTATTCAACTGCTGAGCGCGACAAATTTCGTACCCGGCTGGAACGAAGTGAATCAGGTGCAACAGAAATTTATATTAGCCATCGTGGAATGGCTGAAGTCCTTGCTGACAGGAGTACGCAGCGTACCATCTGGCAACCGCGTCCTGCTGATCCTGATCTGGAAGCTGAAATGCTTGCCCGGCTGATGATGCGCTTTGGCGCGGGGGAAGAGCTCGCCAAACAAGAAGTGGCTTCTGCAGCGAATGGTGCCGGTGCCGTTAAAGAGCAAGCTTATATGGATAAAGCTAGGGGCGGCGTGCTAATAATTAGTGAAGCTTTTGACCGAGCATGGCGTCGTGTAGGATTGGCGCTTGATCGTGTAGGTTTTACTGTTGAGGATCGAGATAGATCAAGTGGTGTTTATTTTGTCCGTTATGCTGACCCTGATCTTGAAAGCCGAAAAGCGGGTGAGGGCCAGGGAATTCTTTCAAAACTTGCTTTTTGGCGAAGCGATACTGATTCAAAAGCGGAACGATACCGTATTCAGGTAAACGGAGTCGGGGCTAACAGCGAGGTTCAGATACTCAATCAGGATGGTGTCCCGGATGAATCAGAGGCAACTAATCGAATTCTTAATTTATTATATGAGCAGCTTAAATAGTTAGGTGTGATTGTACCGATCAAATAAATAAATAAGGTAATCCCCCGGCTATGCCGGGGGACTATTAAAGGTTTGACCGTGTGATACGGTCACCGTGATTCTTTTAGCTTGATCAAGAG
>NZ_FOUB01000090.1 GCF_900114745.1 Nitrosomonas communis
CACCGGCTGAATTTGAAATGGCATATTATCGCCAATTAAAGGAGTCAGCTGATGCAGCTTGACTCAAACTAAAAAGTCTTCGGAAAAACCGGGCCGATTCAAATAAACAGGTTCCCCCACGCTCATCCCGAGTTACTCTTTCCCCCTCGATTTTGACATCATCTTTGCGCTTTCGACACGTCATCAAAGGTTCACTCGCGTTCGTCTCCCTAACACTTACCTGACAAAGTCTCGCTTTGCTTTTTTCCTTAACGCTCACCACCAAGGCTCTTTACCTTCGCAGCATAAGGCGGTTTGAAGCCTCCTCCTGTAAAGCGGCTTCGAGTGGCCTACCCTCATCTTTTGCGCAGCACGCACAGGCATTGTTTACGCAATACCTTGTGCTCGTGGCACACGAAAAGCGTGAGTAACAATGAATGCTAGGTTATGAAATCGTTTTATATTATTGGCGCTTTGGAGCGGGCCAAAGCAGTGTAATTTTTTTGTGATTTTCTTTTTCTTGAATATATAAGTCACGATGCAGAGTATTCCCCTCGTAAGTAGCATCAAGCGAATATTTCCCCGGAGGAAGTTTAGCAAGTAGGTAAGGTCCTTTGGATATCGTTTCCAGCGCAGTGGAACCGGATGCATCCCTGATGACAATCTGGACATTGCTAATATATACTGCCTGATTCGTACCAGCTTTGGCAAGTTCAACCATCAGTGGCCATTTTTTCCCTTCCTTCAATATCGCATGCGATTCATCTTGACCAATGCCACCAGTCATAAACACTACTTCACCTTGGTTTTGCACTGGTGGAAGCAAAGATTGTGTTGGCACGAGCTCAACTTGTGGAAAACCGGAAGTGCTAATGATACCAAGTAAAATCATAACAGAAGCTGTTCGAACAAGTTTAGTAGCATTCATTATTTAATCCTCTTAGGTTTATAATGCGTCCTGTCAAAGAATCACACGATAAACAAACCGGAGCTCTCAATGCTTAAATCTTTTGTCTCTCTTTGAAACATCCCTGGATTACAGGGGTCTTAATAAGACTGATTCTCAACAAAAGAAGTTCAAGTAAAATCAAAGTCAAAGCGGGCTATAGCCTGCCGCACATCTTCAAAGTTAAGAAATAAAGGCTGAATTGAAAATAACCTAATAATGGATGTGTAACAGTATTGAATTTATTAGCAGCAAATCCAAAAAAAGCGGTGGATAGCGGTAATGATGCGGCTGCATCAAGCTATGTAGAGTCTACTCAAAAAGTATTTCTTGTAATTTCATTTAAAATTTATTAGCCATAATCCATTGTTTTCTAAAGAGTATTATTCATAACAGTATGCGGTTAATAAGAATTGATCGAACTTAGGTGAGCTTGAGTTCAAATTAAGTGCAAGGGTTTCTGCATAATTTATTCAAAAATCTTGCACTTAAAAAGTAATTTTTTACGATATTCTCATGTAAAAACAATTCATTATACTTTCTGAGTAAGCTCTATGTATTTGGCGTTGAGCTCACTTCATCCGTTGTGCAATCCACCGTTACCGACCGAATGAAATCAGTTTTTCCATCTCCTCTGACTTATTTGACAAGAAGGTCTAGATGAGCTCCCGTCGTATCGGTAGTGCTGGAGATTTCGCCAGTAGTAATGACTACAGTTCCTCCCACCGTTGCCATGAAATCATGAATCACATGTTTACCATAGATTCCGCAAGTTGTTTGTTGGGCATGACCAGAATCTTTTCCGTCAGTTCCAGAACCTTGCTTTCTAGTTCCTTTAGAGAGAGCTATGGATTTTGACATTGAGATTGAAACGCTCATCCGGAAAATATTCCGCTACTAACAAGCGAGCTGGTCATCATTCTGCTGATGCTGATTACTCTCTTGACCCTGAGTATTTGTGACATTCTGAGCGAATCCTATACCGGTAAACATGTAAATACCAGTCAATGTTATCGTAAAAGTGCATACAATTTTTATTTACAGAGAAACATTTAAGATAAATAGCATTGACAGACCGGACTGAAATACCGGTCAAGTGGTTTGTACTGATATCCGTAAAATACAGCGAAAAAAAGCAATTTTGCTTCTCTGGCTTGAAAACGGAAATAATATCTATTTCTAACATTCATCCAATAAGTTATTAGCACTCTTGTAATTCCAATTTCGAATAAAAAAGTCAATATTTTTTTACATAAAGATATTTGTTTACAATATATTACGTAATCTTATAATTGATTCTTCTATTGAGAATTAGAATAAATACTTAATCTTCTAATTCCATTTCTCAATCAAAACTGACTTTGCCTGCTTCACCTTGCCGTATTATTGATACTGTCTGCGGCTCGCCTTCGGGTCATAATGGAATTAGCTATAGGATCTGAACGACTGAAATGGAACTGGTCATAATCAGTGAGCAGAAGTTCACGCCTAATGATTTGGACTTGCTGGAATCACTACGACAACAAAAGTATAAGGTTGCATTTCAGGATGTTCCTGAATCTCAACAACACGGACGAGAGTCGGCTCAAAGGTCTCAGGATCAACAATGAAAGAACGAATGATGAAATCGCCAACCCCTGGCAATGAGTAGGGTGAGTGGGATGGGTCATATAACTCATCAACATATAAAACCTTATCTACATCCCATGGATACACAGCCCATTTTACAACAGGAAAACTCATTGTCGTCGTTTGGCAACATTGTGAAATGAATGCGAAGACTACAACAATTTTATGATATTGGCAAATTAAAACAGATATACCAACTATATGAAACTAAATAATATATTACAAATCACGTTACTCAAAATGAACGAGTAAATAGCCAACTGGCCAGGAAAAATAATATGACTAATCATATCATCAGGATGACATGCCAAACACATCAGACAGCCTGATACTAGCGTTTATCTAGTAGATGTGAACAACTGATATGGGATTAATCACAATCGAAGAACACAGGCTCAGCCTTAACGGTTTAGGTCTGCAGGAGTGACTACGAAAACGAGAGTATGTGGCTGCATTTCAGGATGATCCCGAATCTCAGCAACCCGCACAGGAATTGGATAACGTGTCTCAGGATCAATAAGAAAGGGCCGAATGATTAAGTCGCCCTCGTTTGGCAGCGTACAGGGTGAATCCCATAATTCTTCGATATATGAGACTTTACCTTCATCCCTTGGATACACAGCCCATTTTACAGCAGGGGTATTTATTGTTGTCATTTAGCAACATTATAAAGCAAATATGAATGGTACAACAAATTTATGACGAATTTATGATATTGACAAACTCAGTTCATCTGTCTTATCCCTCCACTTAGGCTCTTCAAAGACCTATGCTTGAGCCAAAGCAGTCATCCACACCAAAAAACAGTAGTTTCTTCCTTTCCAACACCAATCGATTAAAGTTAATATTCCTTTCCGAGAATGCAGTAATAGAATACAAATACCTGGTGTCGGGAGCGTAGATCAAACACACACGTGTGAAACACACTGATATTGGTGTAGGAGCAGAAATTTTAAGAAATTTGCAATGAGTTTAACAAACTAAATGCACTGATTTTCGCTGCTATCACAGAATAAACAGATAGAAGATACTCCGCCATGTTGGCGTTATACTATTGAGTCACCTCTTAATCATGAGAGCTATTTTGCCCAGCTTACCTAACAGCTAACAGTTAACAGTTATGGAATTTCAAAAATTCTGGATACATTAATCGCCAGTACCGTTAAATGTATTGATATTTCGCCTTTCTACTCAAAAGGGAAGCTGCCAAGAGTATTGGCTCATTTAATATGCTGTATTCTTCCCAAAACAATGGAATGATTGCAGTTGCTCTACCTAACTTGCGGGGAACTCGATTCTCTGTATCGTCCTCGATATATTTGATAAATACTGCAGCATCATTCTTTTTGGAATTAACTATAAAGACTGGTGGTGGGAGCCCGATGCGAACCTAATTTAACACCGTTGAGGATAAAAATTTTATTGCAAATGAATTTTTATCCATATACAAGTTTCTAAACTACGTCATCAACCACGTAATTAATAAGGGAATGGAAATGAAAAACTTAACCCAAACTCAAATCAATTACCTCAGGGAGAAGCTTGAATTAATCAGTTCTGAAGAGGAATTATTCCATGGGTCTTTGCCTGAATTATCAGCGGAAGATAAGCTGATACTGATAAGGGAGCAAGTTAAAAAATTACTTGCTTGGGTAGAATCTGGAATGAGGGTACATGAAGAAGCATACGTAGGCAAAGAGATAGAACATAGTAATTTTGGGAAAAGATAGTGGAAGATAAACAAAAGCACGGCGGCGCACGGAAGAGCGCTGGTCTCAAGTTAGAAGGAAAGATTGCAGTAACTTACCAGCTTGCGCCAGATGTAGTTGAATTCCTGCGCAATGACGGAAAGCGAGCTAGTCAGCGGCGAGCTGTAGGTAGAAATAAAACAAGACAGATTGGCCGCTTTGAGTAAGATAACAATGGTTGCGCGGGCAGAATTTGAACCTACGACCTTCGGGTTATAAGCCCATTTCGACGTCATTACTTAACTCAACCATACACTATCACACTCAATTAATCAATAAGTTAGTTTGCGTTGGATAATATTCATGTGTGGATGATTGCGCTTATTGGCATGATGGAATTGTGATAAAAGTATTCAGGGCATGTGGTCAATTAAACCAGATAACGGAAGCAGCCATATAGATGGCACCGAGAAAGGTTGAGGCGCGTTTATTTGTATATAGGAAAAATAAACGCTCTTTTTAATAACAACCGAATGTAGCGGAAAATGGTTTGATCGTCAACTGAACGGAAAGTCATCCGAAATTGGTAAAATTTGTGTTCAATCAGCAACAAAAAGTGTTGGTTTGGGTCCCTTTTTCGCTATTAGCGTGAAAGACGCTCAGAGGGAAGGTCAACTCAATCATGAAGAGAGCTGAAAAAGCCGGGCTGCGATTCAGATAGGTTCGAACGGATCAAAGACCTGCGCAGGCGATCTGGGTGGCGCCGAAGAGGACAATCCGAGATGATCAAGAATTTTGGTGATCGCAGCTTTCTTCAGGATGGTGGCGATGATTTTCAGGGCTCCGCCGCAATGCGGACAATGCTCGATATCGAACACTCGCTTGAGCAAACGCGCCCACCTGATGCGCACAGAAGCCACGGAAGGGGGCACATCGTCATTCCTATCGGATGGGTTATTTTTGTTTTTCTTGCTGCCAGGGAGATCTCGGAGCGAAGCTTGGCATTCGGCGCAAGTACGCCATGGAAAGGAATGAGGTTGAGCCTTGCCCGGGAAACCAGCGCAGCCAGCCGTTGCATGAATTCCAGCGGCGACATCACTAGGGGTCGTGCCATCCCGAAAAGGTGTTTTTAGCGTCAATATTACTTGCCCATCCTGGTTACGTGCCAAGCGCTCATCAGCAATCGCGGGCCGGGTAATATAGCGGCACAAGCGTTCCAGCTTGCTACGCTGGTGCATGGCGCAGCGTACGTCGGCATGCAGGCTGAAGCCGTGTGGTTGGCACAGCACGCCTGACTTTACTGAGACTATTGTGTGCTTTGCGTGGGCAAGGGTTATGTGAGAAGCGATATCCTGTCTTGCCTCATTCCACTGTGCTCTACAGCACGATTGCGCTGTCCAGTTCCATGCCATGCCGTGGCATATTCATTGCTGTTTCTCATTGTGGCCGTTGAGGCTCAAACATTCTAGCAACAACGATTGAGAGCTCGATGCAGCTCGATGCATGTAGTCACGACCTGAACGGCTGATGCAATTATGCAGTTTTTCAGAGGTAATTTATGGGGCTACAGGAACTACTAATGGGCGCTGCGACTCATAAATACCAGGACTTCGTTAAGCGTTACGAACAGGGCCGGCCGGAAGAGGACTACTTGGACCGAAAAGTGTTGAACCATTACAGTACAGTCGCTCACGAAGCTTTGCCAATTGATTATGAAGAAGCCGTGCGTGAGTCGATCTCACGTTTGACGCCCGAGCAGCGGGCGCGCAGTTGCGTGGTATCAATGTTCCGCGGCCGCCGCCGCAACAGGCGGATGGCGCTGATTTCGGTTGACTCTTATTTCGGTTGGCTCTCAAATGTAACTTGGCAATTACATCGACAACCTGGGCTGCTGCGCGAAATATTTGGTGGTCTGGGTGATAATTCGTCTGACGGCGTACTCGCAAACCCTGTTGCGAAAACTGCACTGGCTAGAATCACAGCAACGCTAGTAAAGCGCGCGATGAGGCGCGATGAGAAAACTAACGCGAGGTGCATAAGCAACTGCCGAGCAGTGAGTGGCAGATGGAAAATCAAAGCAAATACTCAATTAGTTTCGCCTGCATAAAGATGGCGCTGAGAATTTAAGAGGTTTATTGGGTTTATTATAGATCGTAGATGACCGTTCCTCATCCAGTTGAGTTCGCTCATCTCGCAATACGGAGGAGACCCCCTATGGCGTTTTTTAGTACAATTCTTGAGAAGTTGGGTATTCGGAAGCAAACTAATGGGAATGCGGCGCCGCAATCTACAGCGACGTCAGCGAACCCGAGTACAAGTTCAAATCCCAGTGCATCTGGCGCTTCGACGCAAACCGCGCCAAGCGTGGTTCCCGTTACCGATGTCGTCGCACAACTAGAGCAGCGCGCTGCCGCCAATCCGCAAAAGCTCAACTGGCGCACTTCGATCGTTGATCTCCTGAAGCTCCTCGATATCGACAGTAGTTTCTCAGCACGCAAAGAGCTGGCTATAGAACTTGGCTGTCCGCCGGAGTTGATGGAAGATTCAGCAAAGATGAATATGTGGTTGCATAAGACTGTGCTCGCGCGGATCGCGTCCAACGGAGGTAATATCCCGAAAGAACTCCTCGACTGAGCAGCGTCCGAAGCAACCATTGCGGCATACCGGACAATTGCTCGGCAATCACCAGCGACCAGTGGTGCGCCGTCCTAGCCGCTCCAACAGTTCCTGTCGTTCAGCCCACTTGTATCCTCCCTCGCAGTTGCGTGGGAGGAGGTTTCTTTAACCTGATGAATTTAAATCGCGGCGTTATAGGCAGATGCAAAAGCCGTGTACGTTGGTACAGCACGCCCGACTTGATTGAGACTGTTGTGTGCTTTGCATGGGCAATGTTTTCAACGTTAATACCTTCTGTCCTGCCTGTGGACCCAGTGCGATCCGATAGGTACAGTCCGCCGATTGAAACGGGGCTAAAGCGGTATCCGCTGCCATGTCGGCGAGAAAAGTCATGCCCTCCTCCTCAATGAGCACACCATAGCGGATCAATGCTTTCATGATGCGTTGGATGATCTGGCTGAGCAATTCCTGTAGTTGTTCAGACGTCGGTGCGCGCACGCAGTGGAACGCCAGTACGCCAACTGTATTTTCTCGTCCCGGAAGCAAATGCTTAATCCGTTGCCACTAATTATCCCGCAATCCATAGCATGGCCCCATTCATAAGCATATCCCCTATAAATTGATTATAATTTACGGATGATATATCAGATATCATTTCGCCGTAAAGTATTATCCGTTCGAGAGAAGGAGGACCTTACCATCGCGCAAGTAGCGAAGCGTTTTTGCGATCGGGTCGGAGTAACGGATTGTGTCCGTCACCTCTCCCACACCACCGGACGTGCAGTTTTAGCTCCGCTGATACTCCTTCCACATCCAACGGTTGAACCCAGTGACTTAAGCTGTCACAAAATCCGAGGGAACCCATAATCCCCACCGTTTAACCTTACCTTATTTTTTTAGCAGATTGTCCCGATTAAGGGCGCTTCCATCAAATTTTCATTCAGCACCTTCTATTTATCCTTCGCCTGTGTTTCAGCTTGCATCCACGGTCACGCTTCCGATTGGAATCCACCAACCCCACGTGGTCGCTGGACGAGTGGTTGTCGCAGTTGCAACGCTCACCCACGCCAGCATACTCCTCGCCAATCCACAAGGATGTTTAAAATGGCCTGTCTTTTGGTTCTTTAGCCCTTCGCTCCACCTTGTTTCCAAGGCTTCTTCGCTAATATGGCTTCTGCTGAATTCTCCCTAAACCTCGTTCGGGAGATCTCCCCGGGTAAGGTACTAATTCCATTTCTAAATCAAAACTGACTTTGTCGGTTTCACCTTGCTGTATTATTTATACTGTCTGCGGCTTGCCTTCGTGTCATTTTTGATTTAGAAATGGAATAAAACTTTCAGCCCGTGCCGCCAAGCTCTACCTCGTGCATCTTTCGGTAACAGTTGGATTTCGTGTTCCCTAGCACACTTATCGCCTGCACTCGGCCTCACTGCTTATTCGTGTTCCTAAAGTCGTACTTTTGCTACGCGCTTCTTTCAGGTTAACCTCACGGTTTCCCCCTTGCGTTTTGCTACGGTTGTCGTTACTACTTCCGGGTATCTCCTTCAGATAACAATTTTTAGCTCATGCCGGGCACACTAGAGCTAGCCCGCGTGACGCGCTGGATCAAGACTCCCAATCCCAGGACAACTCGCAATAAGCCTGCAACCAAGATCGATATGTAGATTTTGGCGCAGGACGTCAAGAATTATCCAGACGCGTATCAGTATGAGGACGCCAAACGGCTTAGAGTCAGTACCCAGGGCATCAATCACGCGTTAAGGCGTCTGGGCGTAACCTATAAAAAAGCCTGCGTCACCCACAGGCGCATAGCCATGCGTGCGCGGCATGTCGTGAGCAAAGCCACTTTCATCAAGGCAAACGCTGACGCGGCCTTCGCGTTCATAGCCTTCAATTTTTTGCTGGAAGATACGCCGCTCTTCTTCGCTGGCTTTGGGTGCCGCAGGACATTTTGCCCAAGCTCCTGTTCGCTTGCGTGATCGTCATGGACAACGCGACGTTCCACAAACGGCAGGATATCAAAACTGCCTGTGCCAATGCTGGGCATACGCTTGAATACCTGCCATCTTATTCCACAAACTTTAATGACATTGAACCAAAATGGGCCCAGGCCAAAGCCATCAGAAAAAGGGAAGGTTGTTCCATCGAGCAGCTCTTTGCTGCCTATGTATTTTGATCATTTTATATGGCATTTGCTATATATGGGATATGCTATAGATAAAATTCCAACATCCAAAATTCTTTGGGTCAGTCACGCTGAGCAACCAAGCTGCATTCGGTATAGCATACCTTCTAGCGTCATGCGCATACTGGCCCCAGTAGAATACTCTTATCGAAAACTGGACCGCTCGCTATCGTCGTGGCAATAAGTGCTCTTTTACTTCCTTGATAATAACTCGTCCTGTATTCAAGCTTTAATTTTAGGCATATGTACGCTTGCGCACAGATAAAGCCCGCTTCGAAGCGTACGCTAAAGTTGTTCTTGGTTTTATCAAACAGGAGATAAAAAGCCAAAATACATCATAGGTGTTTTTTAAAATTACCGAATAGGAGAGCAATTATGCCTTCAAATAAAGGAAAGGATGACGACAACAAGGGCACCAACCAGCGTGGTTTTGCTTCTATGGACGAAGAAAAACAGCGTGAAATTGCAAGCAAGGGCGGCCGTGCAGCTCACGAGAAGGGTACGGCTCATGAGTTCACCTCAGAGGAAGCACGCGAAGCAGGCCGTGCAGCTCATGAAAAAGGTACGGCTCATGAGTTTACTTCTGAAGAGGCGCGCGAAGCTGGCAGAAAAGGTGGTCATGCTGCTCATGAAAAAGGTACAGCTCATGAGTTTAGCTCGGAAGAAGCGCGTGAGGCAGGTCGCAAAGGTGGACAGTCAGGTGGCAAAGGCCGCTCTGAGGATGAGGGTGAATCATCTTCCTCTACCCGTGGCGGGACATCTGAGCAGCATGCGAAAGCAGGCAGCCAAAGCCATAAAAATCGCTAACCAGCAATAGCAACGACGAGCAGATTCATCTGCTCGTTATTTTTGTGTCAACACAAGTAATGATGTGTTGGCTAATCCTGGAATTATTCTTCATTCACTACTAAGCCTAAAAGGGAATTACTATGAGTACTCATACACAAAGAAACGTAGTTCTATCTTCACAAACAGATTGGTGGACAATTAATTGGGGCGCTGTTTTTGCGAGCCTGGTTTTTATTTATGCGTTAAGCTGGCTAATATTCACTTTCAGCGCGGCGATTGGCTTCAGTATCATCGAGGTTCCCGAAATCAAACATATAGATACCAAATCAGAAACATTAACTGTTAGTTTTGCATTATATGGATGGTATATTTTGACCGCCTTTATAACGTATGTTTTGGGCGGCATCCTGGCTGGTAAGCTTTCGGGTAATACTGATCACCGTTCAGCTACATTGCATGGCGTAGTGGTGTGGTCAATTACAATTGTTATTGCCGTTATATTGGCCGCTATGGGAGTTAACAACTTGTTGAGTTCTGCAGCCGGGGCAATAAAAACCACAGCTACAGCTGGCACGAATTTAACGAAAGCAGTTTCATCCGATAAAGAAGGAGCAACATCACAATTACCTTCTTCCTTACAGCCTTTAATTGGCTCAATAAAACAAGGAATTAAAAAAGGAGCTTCTCAAGATGAACAAAAATTAGAGAAAGCTTCCGAACAAATTGATCCACAAGCTTTAGGTTTAATCGCGACTGCATTAATACGAGGTGATGAGAAGGAAGCGAAGGAAATTATTGCGAGTAATACCGATTTAGATGAAAAAGAAATCGATGAACTGATCAGCTCAGTAAAAGCCAAAGCAGATAGAATTGGTGAAGATATTCAGAGGAAAGCTGATAAAGCCAGAGGATACGCCGCTGGAATTCTTTGGTTAATGTTTATAAGTTATGTTGTAGCCTTAATTGCAAGCATCATTGGCGCCAGATATGGAGCGAGGAAATTAGCTTCTTCTGTTCAGCAAGCTTAATTTATACAAAAAAAAAATAGCCAGATCTCTGCAGCATTCGTTGCGGAGATTTTCATTAATTATGCTGCTCGTCAGATTATTAATGCTTCTCTATAAAAAGCCTTGGGGCTGTTGATATTTCACATAGGTAACCCATAGAGATCCACAAGCCATGGCGGTCATGCTTTTTCATAATTCTTCTTTTGGTTGTCATATCGTATTGCCACCGCTCGATACTGCTTTAAGCGGCTAAACGCGTTTTCCACCAAATGCCGATATCATATAAACCCTAATCTATGTTTATATTACCCTCAACCGAGTTGACTACGCCAGAACCTCAACATTATGAGTTTGCTTCTACTTATTAAATATTTATGATGTGGTTCCCTGTAACTGGACAACCTGAAAGAAAGTTAAGCTCTGACATATATAGTTAATCAGGTTCAGGCAACCCGATTAATTCTTTGATCATTATGATAGATTTCATCAGGCGTAAGGCTGTCAAGGCTTTGATGAAATCGTTCTTGATTGTACCCTTCCAACCATGTGGATAAATTCTGCTTTACCTCCTTCAGGCTATTGAATTCTCGAGTATATAAGAGCTCATACTTAACTGTCCGCCAAAGTCGTTCAACAAAAATATTATCATAGTAGCACCCCTTGCCATCCATGCTGATGTGAATAGGATGATCATTTAGTATGGATGTAAATGCTTCGCTGGTGAACTATACGCCCTGGTCGGTATTCATGAGCTACGGACACAACCATAGTTCTGAATGGCTGCCTCCAGCGCCTGAGTACAAAAATCAGTATCCAAGGTATTGGACAAGCGCCTGCTCAATACCTTGCGTAAATACCAATCTATGCAACAAGATAGCCAAAGCCTTTTTCCATGGGGAGTAGAGTAAGAAGCAGGGCGTAGTCAAACTATCTCCCTGCCTCTCCTCACCGAACCGTACGTGCACCTCTCAGCGCATACGGCTCTCCATTCAAGTATGGCTCATAGCCATAGCCTTGCTAGCTTGTACTGAATCGCCCCGGGTTTACAGGAGACTCTATTTCTTGAGAGGATAGAGTAATGAAAAAACAAATAAGATATTCACCGGAGGTTCGTGAACGAGCTGTCCGATTGCTGTATGAACACCAAGGGGAGTATGAGTCGCAACGGGCGGCACTGGAATCGATAGCATCCAAGATAGGTTGTACTGCTGAGACGTTGCGTAAATGGATGCGCAATCAGAGACTGATCAGGGCATCCGGGCAGACATGTCAACCT
>NZ_FOUB01000067.1 GCF_900114745.1 Nitrosomonas communis
CTGTGATACCGAAAAAGCGCGACTCGTTGAAGGGTAATGCAGATATGGATTGGGGTTTATATCGATACCGGCATCGGGTGGAGAATGTTTTTGCCCGGCTAAAGCAGTATCGGGCAATAGCGACACGATACGACAAACTGAAGCGAAATTATGAAAGTATGGTAGCCATGGCGTGTGGATATCTGTGGCTATCTATGTGAAATGTCAACAGACCCTAGCGTTTACCGCATAAAATAGCTAGGGGGTGGATGGGTTACGCCTGTCAATAGAGAAAAACCTCTTTTCTGTCATAATTTCCACCAAAATACGCGGAAAAGCCCATTCCATCGCAACAAATTCTGAATAGAAATCCGATTTATCCCCATTAAAAAATGAATCTCTGGCAAATTCACTCTTATTTTTGATGCTCGTGCAATATTTGGGCTAACACTCAGAAAATACAGCCCACCTTCTATTAATGTCGAGTCATATGAATGTTCTTTCAACGATACTCCGTTTTCGCAGAATAATGAACCCTTTGGTCTGGATTTGAATGTTTGAAGATTTCAACAAGCAAATGTTATTCCTTCTCGCTCAATGCTACAGGCACACTGGCTGACGAGCTAACTCGATAAAGGCTGTTAAGTAATCAATCCCGGCGTCTGTGTCTGTTTTTCTTATACCAAGAAAAATCTGTTTGGCTATACCTTGCCGCCCTAGCCGCACAGGAACAATGTCCATTTTACTTGCATACTCTTCTACCAGCCAGCGCGGCAAAGCTGCTACACCCCTACAGCTGGCCACCATCTGTAGCATAATGTCTGTCGTTTCAATGATCTTATGACGTTTAGGACTAATGCCAACGGGCTGTAAAAATTGTGTATAGATATCCAATCGATCCGTTTCTACCGGATAAGTGATCAATACTTCGTTACTCAATTGTTGCGGCTCGACATAGGTTGCCAAAGCCAGCAAATGCTGCCGGCTCACCACGAGCACCTGCTCATAATTGAACACTGGCTCAAAGTGTAGTCCTGGCTTGTATAGTGGATCTGGCGTAACCAGTAAATCGATCTCATGGCCAAATAACGCACCGATGCCCCCAAACTGAAATTTCTGTTTAACATCTACATCTACATCTGACCATTGTGCCAAATAAGGCGATACCACTTTAAGCAACCACTGATAGCAGGGATGACATTCTATCCCGATGCGTAACGTACCGCGTTCTCCCTTTGCGAATTGACGCATGCGCTCTTCTGCATGGTCCAGTTGCGGCAGCAGCCGGTTAGCGACTGCCAACAGATACTGGCCAGCCTGGGTTAGCCGGAGGCGATGCCCTTCACGCAACCATATATTCGTGCCAAATTTCTGCTCGAGTTTCTTCATTGCATGGCTCAAGGCGGATTGGGTCAAGCACAACATGCGCGCAGCTTCTGTGAGGGAACCTTGTCGATCAACCTCTCGAATAATAGCCAAGTGAATTCTTTCGAGCATAGTATATGAATAAAATTAATTGATTATTGAAATATTATCATTTTACTTCATCAATTAACGCATCTACCATGTTTTCTTTTTTTTCAAATGTTTCAAAGAAAAGGTAAGTTAATATGGTCACCACTCATAATTTAGGCTTTCCACGCATTGGCGCGAAACGTGAATTGAAATTTGCTCTTGAGTCCTACTGGAATGAACAATCCTCCCGGGAAGAACTTGAGATGGTCGGCGCGCAGCTATGCCAACGTCACTGGCAAAACCAATCCAAGCTGGACTGGGTACCGGTCGGTGATTTCTCTTTTTATGATCACGTACTGGACATGAGTTTTATGCTAGGCAATCTACCCGAGCGTGTGCAGAGCTTCCATGGCAATGCGCTTGACAACTATTTCCGTGTCGCACGAGGACGCTCAACCCAAACGACAGAAGAGCACAGTGCTTGCTGCAGCAGTGTACAGGCAGGAGAAATGACCAAGTGGTTTGATACCAATTATCATTATATTGTCCCTGAGTTCACCGCCAAAACCACCTTCTCTTTAGATGCTTCGCGTCTGCTTGCACAAATAATAAAAGCTAAGAACCAGGAGATCAAAGCCAAACCCATACTCATTGGCCCGGTTACCTATTTATGGCTCGGTAAGGCGAAGGACAATTCCAACAAGCTTGCGCTACTGGAAAAACTATTGCCCATCTATGCCGAATTGCTGGATCAACTGGCAGCGCAGGGCGTAGAATGGGTACAAATGGATGAGCCTGTACTCGTCACTGAGCTCGATCCTGATTGGCAGCACGCTCTTACCCTTGCCTATCATCACCTCAAAACCAACCGCGTCAAGCTGCTCCTTGCCAGTTATTTCGGACAGTTACAGGAAAACCTACATCTTGCAACTACCCTGCCAGTCGCAGGCTTTCACTTGGATGCTATCAATGCACGCGATGAAGTTATTCCGCTACTTAACCTTCTGTCTTCTTATAAAGTACTATCGTTGGGGGTAGTCAACGGTCGCAACATCTGGAAGACTGATCTGAATGCCGTGCTCGATTGGCTAAAACCCATACATGATACGCTGGGCCATCGCCTCTGGATTGCACCGTCATGCTCACTGCTGCATGTTCCTGTGGACCTCGACAGCGAACAGAAGCTTGATCCCGAGATTCGTTCCTGGCTCTCATTCGCGCTACAAAAGTTAGATGAACTCAAAGTGCTGGCGACCGCGCTAAATGAGGGTTGTGATGCGGTCAAGGCAGAACTGGCAGCAAACCAGACCGCTATTACTTCACGCCGTGCCTCTCAGCGGGTAAACAACCCGGCAGTCAAGGCCGCCGCTGCCAACATTACTCCAGAACTGGGCAAGCGTAAGAGCCCGTATGCAATACGAACAACTAAACAGGCTGCCCTGCTAAATCTGCCCATCTACCCCACCACCACGATTGGTTCGTTCCCACAGACCGCTGAAATCCGCCGGGCGCGCAGCCAGTTCAAAAATGGTGAACTCGATGAAGACAACTACAAGGCAGCCATGTGTGCTGAAATCGCCTATGCGGTGCGCGAGCAGGAGGCTCTTGGCCTGGATGTGCTGGTGCATGGCGAAGCCGAACGCAATGATATGGTGGAATATTTTGGTGAACAGCTTGAAGGGTATACCTTTAGCCAATTTGGCTGGGTTCAGTCTTACGGCTCGCGCTGCGTGAAACCACCAATCCTGTTTGGCGATATCCGCCGCCCCAAGGCGATGACCGTTGAATGGATCCAATACGCACAGTCGCTGACGCATAAACCGATGAAAGGCATGCTGACCGGCCCGGTAACCATGTTGAATTGGTCCTTTGTGCGGGATGATCAGCCACGCTCGGCATCCTGTTATCAACTGGCTCTGGCAATTCGCGATGAAGTGTTAGATCTGGAAAAGGCCGGCGTGCGTATCATTCAGATCGACGAAGCAGCTCTACGCGAAGGCCTGCCACTGCGTAAAAAAGAATGGCAGCAGTACCTCAACTGGGCAATAGAATCGTTCCGTATAGCAGCCAATGGTGTCTCTGATGAAACCCAGATCCATACGCACATGTGCTACTCAGAGTTCAATGACATCATTGCGTCGATTGCTGGCATGGATACGGATGTAATTACGATTGAAACCTCGCGCTCCGACATGGAGTTGCTCGATGCATTTGATAGCTTTAAATATCCTAATGAGATTGGTCCAGGCGTGTATGACATCCATTCACCGAACATTCCGACCGAGTCACACATCATTAATCTGATGAAGAAGGCTGGCGAGCGCATCCCGGCTAAACGACTATGGGTGAATCCGGATTGCGGTCTCAAAACGCGGAAATGGGAAGAGGTCAACCAGGCGCTAGCCAATTTGGTTAATGCCGCCAAGAATTTGCGTGCGACAAGATCAATTTAGATCAATCAACTTTATTAATGCAGACACGGCGATAAATAGCATATATCGTCGTGCTTTTTGTCCCAGAAGCCCATTCTTTTAAAGTAACCTTGCTGCTTCGGGTATGTCACGGCAGCCCTGAGTATATGGACAGGCAGTGGTTCCGGGAACCAGTATCCGGAAAAGGTTAACGCGGCATAGTCCGATCGTAGTATATAGGTTGCATAGTAAATGGTTTAGAATGTTGTACTAATCAACCGAAAAACGGAAATTTTATGCAGCAGCAAAAAGATCTTTTTACGCATCAGGATACCCTAGCTAATTTGCACGAAAATATCCCATTAACAGAAAAGCTGCGTTTCTTGCATCAAATCATTCGCCAGGAGTTTCCGTTCCTCGATCGTTTTGCAATTGCACTATTTGATGAAAAAACGCAAATTCTCAAAACTTACACGCACAGTACTGAAGAAAATGATAGCCCAGTAACAATGTATGAAGCCCCACTCAGCTCGGCGCCTTCGTTGCATGCCATCATCGAACATCGCCGCCCTCGTTTGGTACAGGATCTGAATATTTTTTCCCAAGGCACACATGAGCACACCAGGCGCATCGCTGCCAAAGGGTACAAATCCAGTTACACCATGCCGCTGTATCAAAGCCGGACCTTTATTGGCTTTTTGTTCTTTAACTCGTTGCAGGAACATCCTTTTACACCGCAATCATTGCGTCAGATTGATATTTATGGGCATTTAATCGCGCTGATGGTGATCAATGAACTGACGGCTATTCGCACGCTCATTGCCGCAGTACGTGCAGCACGTAGCATGACGCATTATCGTGACTTGGAGACCGGCTCGCATATTGATCGCACCGCGCACTACGCACGCCTGATTGCTCACGAACTTGCCAGTAAGTATAACTATGACATTACGGATGAGCAGATTGAGCATATTTTTCTGTTTTCACCGATGCATGATGTGGGCAAGATCGGCATTCCGGATAACATTCTGCGCAAACCCGGTCGGCTTGACGACAGTGAATTCGATGTCATGAAAACGCACCCGGGAAAAGGCCGCGAAATTATCGATGCCGTGCTGAAAGACTTCAGTTTAGGTACTTTTGGTCATGTCGATATTTTGCGCAATATTGCGGAATATCACCATGAAGCGATCGATGGTAGTGGCTATCCCAAAGGGTTGAAAGGCGATGAGATTCCAATTGAAGCACGCATCAGCGCCGTTGCGGATGTGTTTGATGCATTGACATCGCGCCGCGTATACAAAGCAGCATGGACGAATGACGAAGCCTTTGCAGGCTTGCAGAAAATGTCGAATGCCAAACTGGACCGCGATTGCGTCAATGCATTGATCAACAATCTCGATAAAATATTAGTGATCCAGCGACAGTTCCGCGATGAGGATTTGATTTGATGGCTTGTTGCATTAACCGCAAAAGCGTACGTTTTAGATGAACAGGTTTACTATTCTTCAAAACTAGACTCGGCCTATCATCTGTTGAATATTTCAGTGATCAAATAGGTGCAGTAAATCACCATTCACTCTCCTACTATCGACATTAATCTCAAGGAACCGATAACTTTCCACATTTGTTAGCAATCTTTATAAGTGTTCATCTCCCCTAATTACCACCAATACCCAAACCCAACCCTTCACCCCGTTGGTTTTTTGTGCCTGCTCTCGAGTATTTGTGAGTGTTCAAGTGGACTCTTGCGGACTTCGAGGTTTCATGAAATTCCGTAAATTTACTCATTTTTTCTCTCTTTGCGTCATTATTCTCCCCATCCCCACCCGCCATACAAGTGCGAAGATCAGACTCCCTCAAGCTCTTTCTGATATAGTGTGACAATTTTTATGTCGAACTCACGTTAAAAATACTGAAATATCCAAAAAGGCAGTTATGCAGAGGTCGCCTATTGCAGTGTTTTCCATCGGCAGTGTCAATATGCAAGGTCCTGCTTCTTATCATCGTTAACTGCTTCATGATGCAATTCCCACGAGAATAGGAAATCAAAATAATCTTATACCACTTCCACACATTCAAAAGCATGGCAATTATATTGAGCCATTTTGGCAGCGATTGCAAAGCCCATGCAACTCAAGTTGCTGATAAGCCAGGGTAAAGCCAGTGTTTTGAATGCCGCGCGCGAGCTCCGCCATGACGTCCTTTTTGATTCCGATCTCTTTAACGCTATGACAGCGGTCACAAATCAGAAATTGCGGGGTTTCATGTTGATGATCACAGGCAATGTGGGCGCAAGCTATATACAGACTGGCCGTTTCAAGCTTGTGAACCAGTTTTTCATGAATTAGAAAATCCAGTATGCGGTAAACCGACATGACCGGCAATGTTTCATTCAACTGCACTTTATATCTTTCCACGATTTCATATGCGGATAGAGGTATCGAGGAACGCAGCAACACGATGAGCACATTTTTGCGTTTGGTGGTTAATTTAACCCCCGCTGATGCGCATGCCTCTTGAGACTTCTGAATAATATGGTCGATATCGACAGTCATTTCTCACTACTTCCTGTGATTTAATAAACGATTAAACAGTATTCATATCTGCTTCAAGCAAAATCTAAAGTAAGCAGTAGTCGCGTTTCGTTTCTCTCAAGCGCAGGTGAACGATGAATTACGCCATGATCATTCTGTTCTCCCCACCGCTCACCTTTGAACAAAGCAATATCCCCTTCCTGCAAGCTCTGAATTAGGTATTGTTTTGCGAATGCTTCTGCCTCTTCTTTGGATTCGTTGCAAGCTGCAAGCATAACACGATCAATAGTTTTGTTATTTAACCATTCCGTTCCTTTGCCAGCATAAGTCGTGATCAAGCGACAAGGTACTTTGTCCGTATGGAAACGCGGACACATGGTTTTAGTAAGAATATTCAGCCGCAAGCCGACGCTTTCCAAATCAAATAAGAAGGCAAACATCTCAACCAGCCAGCTTACATCCTCAATAAATGCATTAAGCGCGTGATGTTGGGGCAGCCATGTGTTCAAGTCCTCTCTTATGTGCGCTATATTGATTGGCTGCGCCAGCTCGAGGCCAACGTGTTCTTGCCGTAAATACGCGACATATTGTTTGATATCGGTACTGAGTACACGCTGCAAAATGCATATTTTGACAGAGTCATCATAGACTCGCGAAAGTATTTCTGGTTCGTAGCCTACTACGCTTATACTTTGTCTTATTGAAGAATGAGCGGATAAATCATTTGATAATGTAGAGGCGCACATATCAATTTCTCTCCCAAGAAGGAAATGGGTCCTGCAATGTCATCCAATAAGCTTTGCCAGCATTAAATTCGGTATCGGTCAGTAGGCATTCGTCTAACCATTGACGGATTGCTTGTTCGTCCAGATTCTGCCCGATAAAGACCAGTTCCTGTCGCATATCACCAAATGGCTCTACCCACTGCTCCTGTATCGATGCCAGGTAATCCTCATCCTGGGGCCATTGTGATTTTGGCACTGCTTTCCAGAACATTCCACCATAACCATAGCGCGCGATACCCCCTGCTTGGTTCCATTGTCCAGCATAGTCTGGTCGCGTCGCCAGCCAGAAATAGCCTTTCGAGCGTAGTAATTTTCCCTCTGTCCTGGGTTGGTGAAGAAAATCGTAAAAACGTTGAGGATGAAACGGTCTTCTCGCTGTGTAAACAAAGCTGCTGATGCCATATTCTTCTGTTTCCGGAATATGTTCTCCACGTAATTCCTTGAGCCAGCCCGGCGCTTGCTGGGCACGCTCAAAATTGAATTTATGGGTATTCAGCACTTTGGTCAAATCTACCCGCCCATTTTCAATCAGGATGATCTCGGCTTGCGTATTGAGACTGCATAAAATACCACGTAATTTTGTTAACGTGTCTGAAGTCACCAGATCGATCTTGTTGATCAGGATAACATCGCTGAACTCTACTTGATCGGTCAGCAAATCGGCTACACTACGCTCATCTCCCTCCCCAAGACTCTCCCCTGTCTCTTGCAGCATTTTGGCTTCTTCAAAATCTTTAAGAAAATTGACCGCATCAACTATGGTGACCATGGTATCTAGTCGCGCGATGTCAGATAGACTGATGCCGTTTTCATCTGCAAAGGTAAACGTCTCTGCAATCGGCAATGGCTCAGAGATACCTGTTGACTCGATCACCAGATAACCAAATTTTTTTTCTGCAGCGAGCTTGCGTACTTCGTCCAAGAGATCTTCACGCAATGTGCAGCAAATACAACCATTGCTCATCTCAACCAATTTTTCTTCGAAGCGGCTGAACGAGATTTCTTTCTCGATCATCAAAGCATCGATATTGATCTCGCTCATATCGTTCACAATAACTGCCACACGCTGGCCTTGCCGGTTATGAAGAATATGATTCAGTACCGTGGTTTTCCCTGCACCCAAGAAGCCTGAGAGAATAGTAACGGGTAAGCGGTAGGTCGGTTTATGTGAAGCATTCAGAACAGGCATACAATCTAACTCCAGTGTTATTTGATATAAATATTATGTTACAACATATCATTTTATAAATGAGTAATATTTTCTAATTCATTAGTAAATTTGCTTTCATGAAAAAGCATCATATAAAGTGACTCGGGAAGGTGTGCCATAAATACGGATCATTCGTGTATTTACAATACAATGCGAATTAAGAGCTGAAATAGAAGCCAGTCCATCAATAACGTAAAACTATTGAGGAAGACATCACCCAACCTCAATCAATCAAAGTAACCAATGAACTGGCAAAACCGATTAATAACGATTTATCTCTATGTTTGCAAGCATTATCAGCAAAATCTTTAGATTTATAGTCAAAGAATGAGCCATTACGCGGATTTAAGTTTTAGCGACGAAGAAGTCATTGCCCTCTTCCTGTTCGGTGTAATGGACAAGCATCGAGCGATCATAGGTATTGATGAGTATGCGGATCGCCACTTACGCGATGGGTTTCCACGACTTCCATGTGGCTTATGTTCAGCGCCTGAATCGAATAGCCGATGTGTTTGCACCCTTATTAGCACTGATTCAGCAAGAACAGGCAGCCAGGGATCCCGAGCAGGTTTGGTTAATTGATTCATTTCCGGTCATCCTTGCGAGGCAAGGTCGCCGGTTTAACGCGTGTGTAGCGAAACAGTTGGCGGATTCAGGCGACTGCTCAACCAAGAAGCTGTACTATCATGGTGTGCGGGTGCATATTATAGGGCGCCGCCAACCAGGCTCATTGCCGATCCCTGAGTATATCGGTGTGACTGGCGCCAGCGACCATGATGGCAAGATATTTGATCAGATTCGGCCGCAATTGCACACTAATGAGCTGTATGGTGATAAAGCTTATCAACGGCCCGACGCTGAATGCATCAGGCGAGTTCAGAATCGACCGTCTTGACGCCGGTTAAAAAACAAACAGGGCAGCACAACCTGGAACCACAAGATCAATGGTTATCTACAGCAGTTGCTCGCGTGCGGCAACCGATTGAAGCATTATTTGCCTGGATAGAAGAAAATACAGGCATTGAATGTGCCAGCAAAGTTCGTTCTTATAACGGGCTGATGGTACATGTTTTCGGAAAGCTGGCTGCGGCTCTATTTTTTTTGGAATTATTTACGAGTTAGCCCTTAATTCGCATTAAATATAGCGTATAACGCAAAATTCATGTTACGTTATAGGATTAATGAATATTCATAAGGCTATAGATAAAGACAGAGATAGCACCCGGTTGATATGTAAAATTCTTCGACAAAATTTTGTAAATATACTTCTCTCACTCACAATAAAGATTTCATAAATTTTATAAAATCTACTTAGCGTGAATTCAACATAAGAAAAGCCATAAAAAGAACCTGGATCACTTACGATGAAACGATTTTGGGAAAGAATTCCATCACTAGCGCTAGGGGTGTTATTTTCCATGTAGTTAGTGAGCTACAACCGCTTTGCTGAGTTGTTGCAAGGTAGCCTAGTGTTCTTGTGTTGCTTGCTGATCATTCGCTTTGGGCAATGTAGTGGAATCTGCTTCATTAATTCGACCAAAATCAGCGTATGCCACAACCGACGTATCAGGTCGTATAAAATAATGGCGGAGTTTGCTGCTCGGGAGAAGACCAGCGTCGGCTGGTTTTATGGTTTTAACCAGCACCTGGCAATCAATGATTAAGGAGAATTTATGGGAGTGAAAATCACAGTAGGGAATGTCGAGGGATCTTTTTGCGTCACCAGAGTTGACGCATCCCTTATTTGGGAAGTTCGCTGGTGGCCAGAATACCTCTGGCAGTTACTCTTTAAGCAGGCTAGCAGCAACAAGGCGTGCAGTTGGTTACCAAGTTCCGCAAGAACATAGAAAAGAAGCTGTTGTCGCTGTTTGACAAGCTGTTGTTACGTAAACGCTCGATCATTGAGACCAATATTTATTGAAGAACATCTTACCAATCGAGCATTCCCGTCATCGTAGCCCATTTAATTTTTTTTAATCTGATAGCCGGGCTGGTGGCTTATACATTCCAGAAGAAGAAACCCTCTCTTGATATAAGACTCCCTCAAGCTTTTCCAGTTGTGGTGGTGTAATCTTTATGTCGAACTTACGTTAACAATATAAAATTGTTGCATAAAGGTTAAAGTTCCGGATTCTCAAACAGCTTCTCAGTCTCAATTAGAAAAAATCCATTTTTGTTATTAAGATACTCGGCATAATATTTTTTACATGGAAAAGAATATACCTACTTCTGTTTCTTATGCCCTGCTGCCTTCATACTGGAGGTACGTGACGATGACAATCCTTGTGGGCATAGCCTGCTATGTCGCACAAGTGTTTTTCACCCTGCCCGATATTAGTGCCCTTCGAGCAACAAATCCTGCATCGACAGCACTCATGGATATGCGTGCTGCTGAGGCGGAGCAGAAGGGCATAATAAAGCGGCGTATTCAGTTCTGGGTTCCGTACGAACAGATATCTCCTCATCTAAAATATGCGGTAATAGCAGCGCAGGATGCTACTTTTTTTTCGCGTGAAGGTAGCGACTTAAGCAAGCTGCTTAATTACGTTGAAATGAATGGAAAGGAAAAGGAACTAACGAACCAGGGAGGAATTACCCTCACACAGCAGTTAGCCAAGAATCTTTATTCTTCATCTTCGGAAAACCAGTTCTTCAAGTTGCGTGAATTCCTCATCGTCCAGCAACTCGAAACTGAGCTTAGTAAGCATCGTATTTTTGAGATCTACCTGAATGTAATTGAATGGGGTGACGGTATTTGGGGGGCAGAAGCCGCTGCCAGGATGTATTTCAGGATCCCTGCCTCGAAACTAAATCGAGAACAGGCGGCTTTGCTAGCCGCAGCTATTGCCAGTTCAAGACTGCCTGCTAATCCATCGAAAAGGCTATTGCGTCGCCAGCAATTCATCCTCGAGCGTATGGATAATGTTGAACTGCCATAATCCAAAGGGGTATGATATGGTTTGAAACCATACATGAATTGACATACAGGCCAGGCTAGCATAAAAGAAGAGGCCCACCAACAGTCGATTCTCCTTTAAAGACTCCTGCACAACTTACTTGTGCCGGCAACAGTTCTTGCTTTCCTCCGTTCATGATTCCTCCCTTAAACTCTATCAATAATTTTGGTTTGTTCGGGCTCTGTGATCTATGCGATTTGCGTTGGAATTGCTCAGTGATCGCATTGTATGCAGTAGCGTCAAGGCGCATCCTGAACCCAGGGAGCTAAGTTATTGGAAAAATAAAATGTTTTTTATAAATGGGATATGCGTACAGTCAGATATAGCTGATCCAATATAAAACGAATTAAGATGTATAGGCGGCAAAAAGCTGCTCGATGGCATACCCTTCTCTTTTCCTGATGGTTTTGGCTTGGCCTATTTTGGTCCAATATCATTGAAGTCTGGAGAATAAGGCGGCAGGTATTCAAGCGTATGCCCGGCATTGGCAATGGCGGTTTGGATATCCTGCCGCTTGTGGAATGTCGAGTTGTCCATGACAATTACGCAAGCGGGCAGAAGTTTAGGAAAAAGGTCCTGCGTCACCCACGCATGGAAGATGTCGGCAGTGATAGGGGCTGTGAGCAGGCCCACGGTCAGGAGTGCCTTTCCGATCAGGGCGCCGATCACATGGGTTCGACCTCTTGCATGCCAATCTTCTACGCCATGGCAACGTTCACCCATTAGCGCATAGCCATGCATGCGTGGCATGTCGTGCGCAAAGCCGCTTTCATCAAGGTAGACGATGACGCGGCCTTCGCGCTCATAGCTTTCAATTTTTTGCTGGAAGATACGTCGCTCTTCTTCGCTGGCTTTGGGGTGACGTAGGCTTTTTTCTATAAGTCACGCCCAGACGCTTTAACGCGTGATTGATGCCCTGGGTGCTGACGCCAAGCCGTTTAACGCTCGTACTGATACGCGTCTGGATAATTCTTGACATCCTGCGCCAACCTCTCCCTGTCGATCTTGGTTGCAGGTTTGTTACGGGTTGTCTTGGGATCGGGAGTTTTGATCCAACGCATCACGCTGGCTACCCCTACTCAAAACGCTTGGCTACTTGCGCGATTGAGAGGTTCTCCTTCTCTCGAACGGATCATACTTTACGGCGAAATGATATCGGATAGGTCATCCGTAAATTATAATCAATTTATAGGGGATATGCTATAGCTATAGGGTGGATGGGCTACGCCTCTCAACAGAGAAAAACCTCTTTTCTGTCATAATTTCCACCAAAATACGCAGAAAAGTCCATTCCATCGCAACAAATTCTGAATAGAAATCCGATTTCTCTACTTGAAAAATGAATCTCTGGCAAATTCACGCTTATCTTTGATGCTCATGCAATATCCGGATTAGATTAAAGAGCATTCTTGCAGTGATTCATTGCTTCATGGATGAGAATGTTTGCTAAGGAAGTGGAAATACCCAATTCATCTGCAATCATCCGATGCGTATATCCATGTATCCGATAAAGCTCAAAAACCCGTTTTGTACGCTCCGGAAGCTTAGCTAACGCTTCTGCAACCAACTCGAGATGTTGACGATTGATTGCATGAGTTTCTGGTGTTCCCGTCAGAGCTGGAACCTGCAGTCCCTCCTCATCAGTACCAAAAAGCTCTGACTCGAATACATCACGCCTATAGTGATCGATAGCCAAATTGCGTACGATCTGAAATAGATAGGCCAATGGCTGTCTAACCTTCTGCGCAGCTGCCATCTCAGTGATTTTGATATAAGCGTCTTGCACCACATCATCTGATCGTTCCCAGTCGCCTAAAATTTTATACGCTGCCCGGAGTAATTGGGTACGGTTCGCGATAAACAAGGGGCCTAATCCTTGAGACCATTTGTCTACTGGCATCATCATAAATTTTGATATTCTTATTGTAGTAATGTTAATGAAAATATCTATGATAATTATTTTCATTTAAATTTTTGTATCATCATTTCTAACAACCTATTCTTATTTAAATGAATATCCTAAAAAATTAATAAGACGAATGAAATTTAATGATCACTTACTGATGCCTTCTGCCAACAACTCGCAAGTATCAGCATTCAAACTTACTTGGCCTAATGACAACCGTATAAGTGCAGAAGCAAAGCTAGCGACGCCTTTACCTTTGAATAACAAACAAGGCTTACTATGACGTTTGCAAAGACGTTTTAACTGATAATAAGCAGCATGGCTGACACAATCTGTAGGGCAAATGACTGCATCAGCACTATTGATCATTTCTGGTAAACGAGAAAGCGCATGTTGCTGGCCACCATCATGGTGAGTTAAGCGGATGCCCATCTGTTCCGCCAACATACGATATTGCGGGAGTTGGGCAATACGCCCACCAACACAAACTACGCAGCAATCCTTTAGCTGGGATGTACCATGAGCATTGGGATGATTACAAGAATCCTTGCAAGAACTATCGGATAAAAGGAACCTTTCTAGTGCATCACGTTCGGCGATCAGTACTTTACACTCATCAACCAAAGCTACTATTTGGTTATGAGCGTCTTGGAGTGATTGCTCGAGATTATTAGCTTGATGAGCTACACTTTTTAATCGCTCATTTTCCATAGATAACTTCATTAAACGCTGCCCCATTTCAGTCATGGTTTTACCGGACTCAATTGCAGACAGACGGGCTTGTAACGCAACGATCTCTTTCTGATTCTGACGTAGATGCTCGCTTTCGGCTAAAGCCTCCTGAAACCGCATGCGCAATTTTGCTTCAATCCGCGAATGGTGTTGTTTCTGGAGTTCCATCGCTGTTTCTAATTCGGCATACTCTTTCTCCAGCTGAGCTAATCTACGAGTATCAGCAGCCTGATTTGCTCCCATATGGTGAGAATGCATATGCATATCCGCATAGATTTTTCCTCTGGTATTATCGCTAATTCGTTTGTGCGTCAGGGCAGCCCACAAAGCGCCTGCAATTTCTCCCTGTACAAAACATTTTTTCCACAGGTCAAATACTGCAGCATCTGTTTTAGCAGATTCAAAACGAGTAAGCGCAGTCTGATATTTTGAGTCGAGGTACTTCTGAATCGCTTCGGAAGCGGGGTTACGTGTAGCCACACAATTCACCGCTTCGACATGCAATAAAAATACATCGGTTATCGACGCTTCAAAATGAAATCGCCGGGCAAAACGTATTAACTCATCTTTCGACAAACAGGTGCCCACAATCGGGCAGCGATTTGCTTCTTTAAGCTCCCAGATTTTGCTGCGTTTGATTGGCGATAATTCAGTTTCAGTGTTTGATTGGGGGATAGGAGTCAAAATCTGATTGTCTGCCAATAAGGAGTCTACTATTGGCAGTATCGGTAAGAAAGGTGCATTCATAGCAAAGCCTTCTCCATTCGTATTAGTTACGTACTCAAGTAAAGCAGAAAAAGAATGATGCTCGGATAGATGCGCCCCCAGTTCAAGCGGGTGCGTACCCAGCATCTATTCGCCCACAAATCTGATAACGAGCTATATATCGCTTTACGAGGCTTGATGTAATTGCGCATGCAGTCGGTAGTTTAATTAAGCAAACTGCAAAACGTAGACTTGAAATTTGTGAGAAATGACACCCTCTGCTCTCAATCAACCCTAATTTTTTATCCATAAAGCCATCTCCTAGTCATTCAAATAATGGCTGGCTGACAAGCGATATGCACTTTGTTGGCTGGCTAAATCAAATTTCTTTTTAATGAAGAATTAATAAGGTTGTGGCAGTAGTAATATGAGTACTCGCGCCACTTTTATTTTCAAATCATAGTTGACATTAACATCAAATTTGACATTAACATCAAATTCAAATGACTCTTCATGATTGCAAATAATAATCATTATTATTTGCAGTGTAAATAATATTTATCGCTTATTTTTCTGAAAATAAATTCAGGAGCTATCTTGCATAACACAAAGTCTTGAAAAGCCACCTGGCTTATACCCTCCTCTAATAGGTTGAGTGAACATAAATACGCTAAGAAAGATTTAGTTATGCTGGTGCTCTTTTTATTCTTGATTACTTTCTATCAGAAAATAATAAAATTGGAGCTGAGGATTTTTTATTGCCTGACCTGATTTTTTTGATCTGATCTGACAAACAGAAACAACAGCTCGATTCATTTCCATTGCTTTATGAGATTAAAAAAATAACAAATAGGTAACCCATAATTCAAATGCATATAATATGGAATGTTAGAATTAACTTTATTTTTACATTTTGCAGCATGCGCACTGAGATTCTATAATGCAATGAAACCGGAAAATGTTGGATATTCCATATATTAAAGCGCTCACATATACTTATTCTTCTTGCCTGAAATTTTTATAATGCGCCCCATACTGGATATCGCCGCAGCACTTGATCTACACCCAGATGTACTGATGTGCTATGGCGAGCATATGGCAAAACTTCGGTTAAGCGCTTTACCAAAGAAAGAAGCTAAGTCAAAGGGAAAAATCATCCTGGTTTCAGCGATTAATCCCACTCGTAGTGGTGAAGGAAAAACCACTGTTTCAATCGGTCTGGCACAAGGTCTTGCACGCATTGGTCAGCGTGTAGCACTTGCCTTACGCGAACCCTCGTTGGGCCCTATCTTTGGTGTCAAGGGCGGCGGCACTGGTGGCGGTCGCTGCCAGCTCGAGCCTTCAACACGCATTAATATGCATTTCACGGGGGATCTGCATGCCATCGGCGCCGCACACAATCTGCTGGCCGCCTTACTGGATAACGCTATCCATTTTCGTAGCGAACTCGATCTGGAGCACCGCCAAGTTTTTTGGCGCCGTGTGCTGGATGTGAACGACCGCGCCCTGCGTCAGACCGTGATTGGATTAGGTGGACGCCTTAATGGTGTTCCACGCGAGACCGGCTTCGACATCACCGCAGCTTCAGAAGTCATGGCCATCCTATGCCTATCTGAGGACCTTACTGATCTAAAGGCTCGACTGGGACGCATCCTGGTCGGTTTTGATCGCGCGGGTCATCCGGTCACAGCCCAGAGTCTTCAGGCAACAGGCGCAATGGCAGCTCTGCTGCAGGATGCAATTTTGCCGAATCTAGTGCAATCCACCGAAGGCGTACCCGCTTTTGTGCATGGGGGGCCATTTGGCAATATTGCCCATGGTTGCAATAGCGTGATCGCTACCAGGACCGCCGCCACCTGCGCGGACTTTGCCGTGACAGAAGCGGGCTTTGGCTTTGACCTGGGGGCCGAGAAGTTTTTTGACATAAAATGCCGCAGCTCCGGCCTATGGCCCAGTGTGGTCGTCCTGGTAGTCACCGCCCGTGCTTTAAGAATTCATGGTGGTGGTGACCCCGCCTCCCCCGGCCTCATCCAGGAAATCGAACGAGGTTTGGCACACCTGGAGCATCATGTTCACAGCGTGCGCGCCTTTGGTTTTGAGCCGATCATTGCTATCAATTACTTTGAGGGCGACACCCAACAAGAACTGGCTACCATCGAAAAAGGGTGTACTCAGCTTGGACTCACTGCCGCCCTCTTTACCGGTTATACCGATGGAGGCGCTGGGGCTGAAGCGTTAGCGCATGCAGTCATTGCTGTCGCTGCTCAGCCGACACCGCCTGTACGTTATCTTTATGATTTGGATTCTCCTCCTGAAGAGAAGATCGCCGCCGTCGCTCGCACTATCTATGGCGCTAGCCATATCGAATTCAGTCGCACTGCAAGAAAGGATCTTGAACGGATTCGCTCACTGGGTTACGATCAACTGCCCATCTGTATCGCTAAGAGCCACCTGTCACTAAGCGGCGACCCAACTTTAGGAAGTCATCCTAGTAAATTTACATTACCAGTTGAATCAGTACGCATCGCGGCCGGTGCCGGCTACCTGCTGGTACTGACCGGTGACATTGTCACTATGCCTGGGTTACCGCATGATCCGGCTGCATATCGAATTGATTTGTCTGATGATGGGGAGATTATGGGGATTTGACCGCATTGCTTTGTTAGAAAAGCGCCGGTAGGTGTCAACATACTTTTCGCCTGAATACATTAGTTAAATTACCTCCGGCAAAGCCGGAGGCTTATTTCTGTTAGCCCCTCAAAGGGGCAAGAATTGGCGCCACCTAAAGGTGGCATCACATCCCAAGCTTGAGCTGATCAT
>NZ_FOUB01000136.1 GCF_900114745.1 Nitrosomonas communis
TAGTACTGATCAAATAATCCGTGTATAAATCTAAATACTTTGTTTTCATGCCAGGAATATACGCTATCAGCGTGGGGCTGCGTAACATCAGTTAAGATGTCTTGAAAAATTGTAAAAAGCGCAGCCTGTGCGGTGACGAACAGAGAATGAATACGGCGCAGATAAGTGCGGATGTGGATAATCACCCATATTGTTCCATTCCTAAATTGTCGGATAATTTGTCAACTTCGCCTTCCTCCTATTTTCACAGTATGTAGAGAGGTCAAAACTTGATTTTTTTCCAAATAATGTCGATCGCATTGTGCTCAAGTCGGAAAGTAGCTGATCATATTCCTTCTTGAGAACTTTATAGCACTCGCAAACTTCGGTCTCCAAGCGCGGTCTATCCAGCACCTTGATGTGGCCTCGCGAGTAATGGATTATGTTCTTGCGTTGCAATTTACCGGCCGCCTCAGTAATGCCTTCGCGGCGGACACCAAGCATATTGGCGATCATTTCTTGCGTCATTGTCAACTCATTCGATGGCACGCGGTCAAGGTATAATAGCAACAGACGGCAGAGATGCTGTTCCACAGAATGATGCTGATTGCACACAGCCGTCTGTGCGATCTGCGTGAGCAGCGCCTGAGAATAACGCAACATCTGATGCTGCATCGGCATAACATGATTGAATTCCTGTTTCAGCAAATTTTCCTTTAATCGGTAGGCATAACCAGCGCCCTGCACCACGGCAACATTTGACATGGTATTTCCACCCATTAAGTGGGACAGCCCGACTAGTCCCTCATTGCCGATTATCGCTATTTTGGTTGATTTGCCATCCTCCGTGAAATTGAGTAGGGACACGACAGAAGTAGTAGGGAAGTATACATGATTCAGTTCAAGGTCTGGCCCCCACAGCATTTCGCCCATCTGCATCGGCACCAATTCCAGATGAGGATGTAGTTGTTCCAATTCATCTATAGGCAGGGCAGCGAGGAGATAGTTCTGGTGTGGACTATGGGGAATCTGGGAATAAACAATAGACATAAGAAATCTCCTTTTAAGCTAAAACTGAGTTTAAGCTTAATCTGAATACACATAAAAAGATGATTATTGAACCGGCTAGAGCTAGATAAAGTTTTAAATATCAATTTATATTTAAAGCTAGAAACTTATCGCGTGAGTGCTGCTATAGTGGGCGGTAACTTAATACGAGATTAGACAGAATCAATAAGCTTTATTTTTTTAATAGAATATCGAAAAATATTGATTAGAAATATACGTGCAAGCACGTATATTTAACTCTTACTGATCCGTAACCAAGAATCTTTTTTACCTCAAAACATTTCAGCAAAAAATATTAGATGCGCATGGATAAACGGTTTCAGCTTGATTAATTATTAGGTGATTGCGGAAAAAATACAGGTTAAATACTTGAATAAGAAAAATTTATCCGTGGTCTTTTAATTCGAATGCCACTGGCTGGAGATAGAGACGAAAAATTGTCCCTGTGTAACATAATGTTTTATAATGATATTTATATAGAGTGTGCTGATTGTTTCGCCCAAGTGAGCACCGGACTTCGAGTCCCGCTTTCACAAAGCGTATATTTTTCTTGCATCTTGCATGGCGGTGGGTTGCTGATTTGCCCAACTGATCCTTCAGTTTCTTTTTTTTAAGTACGGGGGATAGAGTTGTATCACATAGTTTAAAAATTTATTAGGAAAAACCATTGTATATTTATGGGAATATATATTGCGTACTTTGCACCCAGGCTCATTTCAATAAAAAGGCATGTATATAAAATTATCGTCTGAATACGTATGGCTAGAAAGTTGCCTATTTATTCAAATCGAGCATTTTCCTCTATCATTTACTTAATTTGTAACTCCTAAATCAATTTTTATAGCCTAGCCACGCGTACAATTTTATTGTAGCTTTAAAAGAAACAATTAATTTCTTATATTAGTACTTATTTTTTATGCTCTAAGTCGATATTATGACACACTAAGAAATTGATCTTACTTTGATAAGAGGATTAATATATTAAAAACCATATTCTTAGTATGAGTAAAGATCAAAGTGTAGATGCTGGGGATTAGAACAAAATATTCCAAGTAAAGATAGATTGTGTATAAGATGTTTCCTGTAGCGAACGTATTCTCAGCATGGTTATTTCAAAAATAAAACACAACCTAAATTATTTAGCAAATAAAGAGGCAAAGTTAAGTTGTTTAATGGAGGTGCTATGATGAGAATGAATACTTTCTGGATAGTTGTATTGGCGCTTGGTTTTTTGTCTGGGTGTGCTCAAATGAGCCCAATAGTGAGTAATTACAGCAATGAAATTCGTGGTGCTGATGTGAGTTTCATTGACCCTAATAATCACAATGCTGTTGCCAAACATTATGAAGATGTGGCCAAAGAGATGAAAGCAAAACTGGAAGCGCAGAAAGAACAGCTCGATGAATATGAAAGACATAATTATTACTATGGAAGAAAAGGGCAAAACTTCCGCTCGCATACCTGGGCTAATATCAGACATTTAGAAAATTCTCTCAAAGAGAATTTGGAAGAGGCCGCCGTACATCGAAAAATGGCACAAGATCAACAAAAACAAGATGTCAGTCAGTTTAAGAGCTAAATAAATCATATACTCTCAATTAAATTTATAAGTATTTAGAAAAAAATATCTAACTTCCAGAAAATAAGAAATCCTAAAACAGCCGCGCTATAACTTGTAGATACGCGGCTTTTCTTCTTTGTATCTGCTTTTATTTTGTATACTAACGCTTCGCTTGGCCAGTGCTGCTTGTCTTTACCCTTATTGATGTAATCAGTTAAGGTAGCAATTTTACAAAATAGAGACAGCTAACTTGCCTCATAAATATCTGTAACTTATATAGTTTCTGCAAATTTATCTACATCAAATTATTAGTTGTCCACAATTTCTGTGGATAACTATGTGGGTAATTTATAAATACTGTTACTAAGATGGTTATTTGTAATAATCTTTTCTAGATCGATTAAATTTTAAACATATAAAAATATTATTTATAATCAAAATTTTATTATTTTATTGTTTATTTCTGTAGTTTTGATTGATGCAGGAGGCTTTTTAAAAAACAATGTGGATTACTTTTGGATGTCAAGAAAATATTCAATTCAATTGCATGCATTCCTATCGGAAATATTTAGATTCTGTTAACTAGAGTTTAGAGTTTCACACTTAAAGGAGAAAATCACCCAAAGATAAAAGAGTAACAAGCAACTTGACAAAGCAACGAAAAAATCGTTGCCGTCTTTCTTTTTAAATAGCTTTGTTTTTAAAAGCTATTTAAAAAGAAAGACGGCCTCTAGAAAGAAATGTCATTTCACTTCTGGAGGCCGCGATGAACGCAAAAGGATAGGCTGGTATCCCTAGCGAACGGTGTAATTGGATAATATTTTTAGCCAAAGCGCTACCCCTAAGATCAACGGGTACTTTTATCGAGCTGTTAATCGGGGCGATGTTGACGCCAACAGGATTTGGCACGGATGCGTATTGGATGCTGAGGATGCACAATCATTGGACGAGTTATTACAAAGGGTTGCAACAGGGAAAATGGTCATGGTTGGCGCCAGCACGGCAATTTGCGCGTCTGGCGTTAGCGAATGTGACACACGATGTGGTCCCTCTGGCGATGGATGAGACAGTAACGTTGCGCACTTCAAAAGAAGCGCCAGGCAGCCGGATTCATCACCGGCATAGCAACAAGGTCAATCTGTCTACATTTGTGCAAGGATAATATCGGGTCAATCTGGCAATCATCACTCGTCGGGCCAGCAAAGAACC
>NZ_FOUB01000107.1 GCF_900114745.1 Nitrosomonas communis
TGAAGCCAGAAGAAGACGAGGAGGAGGTTGAGGATGAAGACGACGAAGAAGAGGGAAATAGTGAAGAAGCTAAAGAAAATGCTTCCGAAGAAGACCCCGATGATGAGGATGATTAATTATATTTGACTCATCAAAGTCAAGAGGCGTTAATTTCCATGATATTGACGTTCACTCAATGGAGTGAACGTCAATTCGAAATCGATAGATTATACGGGGTAGTAAATTTTCCTTTGATTCAGCGGAACATTTTATTAATTCTTTATTTAGAAAGTAAAGTTAGTGGAATATAGATTAATTAACTCCCTTAATGTGATTACATATTTCTAGCAAGAAGTTAAGTTATGAGTAGAATTTTTCTGTACTCAATATTAATGAATTACATAATATCGTTGGAGTGCTTCTCATAAAAATAAATTGATTCTTATTTTTGAATAAATAACAAAATTAAATTTATATAGAAAATTAATATGTATTCAAAAAATATAAAGAGTACATGTGAGAAGAGAAGCAGATCTACTGGCAATCTTCGGTATAGCTATAAGCGCCATTTAAGAGAGAAATTTATAGAACTGTTGCTGCTTCTGGCAGCTTTTTTTTCGGTTCTAATTACCTTTTCTATTGTTTTCATGCTAATAAAGGAATCGATCACATTTTTTCAGCATGTTTCAATTTGGGAATTTCTTACAGACAGACAATGGACACCATTATTTGATGATGCGCATTATGGTATTCTTCCCTTAGTCTCAGGAACGGTAGTAAGTTCAGCTATTGCCCTTCTAGTGGCGCTTCCATTAGGTACAACTATAGCTATTTATCTTTCTGAATTTGCATCATATACAGTACGAGAGATTGCAAAACCATTTCTTGAATTGCTAGGCGGTATTCCAACCATTGTGTATGGTTATTTCGCTCTCCTATTCGTTACACCATTATTGCAGATAATTATTCCTGATCTACCCGGGTTTAGCTTGCTATCCGCTGGACTGGTAATGGGAATCATGATTATTCCTTATGTAAGTTCAATGACTGAAGATGCTATGCGCTCTGTGCCTATGCATTTACGGGAAGGTTCTTATGCCATGGGTGCAACAAGGTTTCAGACAGCTATCAAAGTTGTGATGCCTGCAGCTTTTTCAGGTATCGCAGCTGCTTATATTTTAGCTATTTCTCGGGCAGTTGGAGAAACTATGGTAGTAGCAATAGCCGCTGGAATGCAACCAAATTTAACGTGGAATCCCACGGAACAAGCAGCAACAATAACTGCATATATTGTTCAGGTAAGTTTAGGTGATTTGCCACATGGTAGCATTGGTTATCAAACTATCTTTGCAGCAGGACTAACCTTATTATTGATCACATTGATTTTTAATATACTTGGTCATCTGCTACGTAAGCGATATCGTGAGACATATTAAAAAACATTCACTATTCTAAAATTGAATTCAAATTATACTCAGCGCGGTCACAATTGAGGATTTTAAAGGTATTGAAGGCCTTAAATTATAAGAGTTTTTCGCATTTCTATTTTCCGCATCTGTGGCCGCGCGGAGTATATATTTAAGTTAAGCCTTGCCGCTATTAAATCCGATGCAGCTATTACCGATGCTTTGTTAAGTATTTTTGAAAAATTTTATTGTTATTAACCAGCATTTATGAGTGATGAAAAGAAATTAGAAGAATTACGTCTGGTTATCGCCCGACATAAATTTTGGGATTTGATTTTTTTAATTTCGGGTATGCTTGCTTTAATGATTGCTATACTGACATTTATAGCTTTATTTACACAAATGCTCATAGATGGTGCACCTCGTTTATCCTGGGATTTTTTTACTTCATTCCCGTCGCGTCGTCCAGAATCTGCGGGTATACTTTCAGCCTGGGTTGGCACTACGCTAGTAATGTTGGTTACAGCAATATCTGCTATACCACTTGGTATAGCTGCCGGAATTTATTTAGAAGAATACGCGCCTAAAAATTTATTCACAGAACTAATAGAAATCAATGTTGCCAATCTTGCGGGAGTACCTTCAATTATCTATGGATTATTAGCATTGGGCCTGTTTGTTTATCAATTAGGTCTGGGGCAGAGTATTTTGGCTGCTGGATTAACTCTGGCTCTTTTAATTTTACCTATTGTAATTGTAGCAACTCGTGAGGCGATACGATCTATTCCAATTGCGATTCGTGAAGGCTCTTATGCTTTAGGTGCCACTAAGTGGGAAACAGTTGCTGATCATTTATTGCCATATTCAGCACCGGGTATCTTGACTGGTATCATTATCGGATTAGCTCGAGCAATTGGTGAAACAGCCCCTATTATAACAATTGGCGCATTGACTTTTATTGCATTCTTACCTCCCTCTCCAATAAAAAGCGAATTTCCATTTGTATCATTTGAATGGTTGACAGCACCTTTCACAGTAATGCCAATACAAATGTTTAATTGGGTATCACGGCCTGAAGAGGAATTTCAGTTTAATGCAGCAGCAGCAGGATTGGTCCTGGTTGTTATGACACTTGCAATGAATGCATTGGCTATTTATCTCCGCTATCGTATGCGTAAGAAAATCAAATGGTAAAAAATAATTTAGTAGAACCTGAAGCAAATAGTCTCTTTCCTACTCAATATAAATCAATAGTTAAAAATTTAAATTTTTACTATGGAGATTTTAATGCGTTGAGAAATATTGATATGGTTTTACATGAAAAGCAGGTAACTGCCCTAATAGGCCCATCAGGCTGCGGTAAATCTACTTTTCTGCGATGTTTTAATAGAATGCACGATCTTTATCCTGGTAATCGGTATGAGGGTGAGATAATTCTTTATCCAGACAACGAGAACATTCTGTCTTCTCATGTTGACCCGATTGAAGTAAGAATGCGTATCAGCATGGTATTTCAAAAACCGAATCCTTTCCCTAAATCAATCTATGAAAATGTCGCTTACGGGTTGAAAGTAAGAGGGATTAAGCAACGTGCAATGTTGGATGAGAAAGTTGAGGATGCGTTACGTAATGCAGCATTGTGGGATGAAGTTAAAGATCGACTGAATGACCTTGCTTTTAATCTATCTGGCGGACAGCAACAGCGGTTATGTATTGCAAGAGCGCTTGCAACTGACCCTGAAATATTATTATTTGATGAACCTACTTCGGCATTAGACCCAATTGCAACTGCTAGCATTGAAGAATTGATCGCTGATCTTAAAAATAAAGTGACTATACTTATAGTAACTCATAATATGCAACAGGCTGCTCGGGTTTCTGATTATACTGCTTATATGTATTTAGGTCAGTTAATAGAATTTGATACAACAGACACTATTTTTATCAAACCAAAGAACAAGCAAACAGAAGATTATATTACAGGACGCTTTGGCTAGATTTTTGCTCTGACATATTTAAGCAATTAACAAATTGTTCAAGATGGCTAATTCGGTGAGGTGATTTTTGCCGATGATTGCGGCGAAAAAAATATATTATTCCAGTTTGGATAGCAATCTTTCCCTAAACGCTTTCATATATTTCAGGTTTGCCAGGTGTTGTCGCTCATTCTCAAGTTTGACAATAGTGTATTTGCTTACGTACCATTTACTGATACGCAATTCTAAGGACTCACATTCTGCAGTAATTGCTCTATTTTATTTGTCTGTAGCATAAACTAAAATGATTCTGTCTCTCTTAATCATCCTACGCCTAGCGCTATGACTTTGTACCATCTTCTCTAGATAGTCTATTTATTCTTCAGCATGAGTAATGTCTATCAGCTTTATAAGCATGATGCCTAGTATCAGCTAATAACCGCTTTTATTAACGCAATTAAATAACTACTTTTTTTCATATTTTAGTGAAGCAAAATCAAAGCTGAAACAAGCTGTACAAACTCAATGTAATTTCTGACCATTTTTATACAAGAAGAATATTCTTCTATAATATTTAATTTTATTGAAGAAACATTCCATCAAATAGCGTTTGCATTTGAATTATGTATTATTTTTTTTCGATTCAATAAGCTCTTTTACTGTTTCTAACAATCTGTCAGCAACTGCTTCTGGATTAACTTTAAAACGACCTTCGATTATTGCTTGCCTAATCTTTGCCACCTTAGCTGTATCTACATTTTCATTATTATTTTCGATGGAGTGCGATAAAATAGAAGGCTTGATATGCAAATTATTTTTTAATTGAGAAAAATATGGCGATTCATTAGAGGGAGTTTTGTCATTATATTTTTGCTCATCATTAGCAATACTGGTTACTCGCGTTGGATTCGTATTTTCTATTTTCAAGATAAAAATCCTTTTTAATAGAAATTATTGATAATTTAGTAATATTTACCCAAACTATTTTACTTTAAGTAAATATAACCCGTACTTTTTCTAATATCTATTGTATTACATATTATTCATTTATATCCTTCATTCATTTCGCAGAAATGAAAAATAACGAAATGGTTTCTTGAATATATAATTAATAGCTTTTTATATTTTAAAAGAGTTTTGAATTCTTAGAAATGATATTACATGATACAGATTTTTAATGCATTTTCACTAGCTTTTCGTAATCTTTTTAATCTTAAAATTTTATGGATACTAGTTTGGCCTCTCTTAGTAGCTAGCTTATTCTGGTTAATAGTTAGTATTTTTTTCTGGACACCTTCAGTTGAATGGATTGCAGAGATTATTTCATTTACCTTCATGAAAGATTGGTTTGATGAGTCAGCCTTACTCAAGATTACTGATGGTATAGGGAGTATATTAAATGTAATTATCCTTGTTATTTTAGTGATTGTGACTGCCATGATAATAACTGCTCTATTTGTTATGTCTTCACTGATCGATTTTGTTGCTAAGCGATATTACCCACTACTGCAGCGGAAAAACGGAGGAAGTCTTCTGGGTAGTTTAGTTCATGTTATTTCCGCAATTATTATATTTATTGTATTGTTGGGTTTTGCTTTACCTTTTTGGTTTGTTGGTATTGGAATGTTAATGTCTTTTTTAGCCGCAGCCTATTTGAATCAGCGATTATTTAGCTATGATGCATTATCAGAGCACGCCAGTAAAGAAGAGTTAAAGATTTTACTGGCTTCAAATAAATTATCGCTATGGGGTTTAGGGTTGTTAACTGGTCTCGTTCAATTTATGCCAGTACTGAATTTATTTGCCCCGACATTAACAGCATTAGCCTTTATCCATTTTGAATTAGCACGTCTGGAAAATTATCGTCATAAATCTAATTCTGATTCTTCTCAAAAATAGAATTTCTATTTTAGGATAAAGTTTGTATGGTAATTTTTTAGGGATTATTAAGATTGAACAAAGTAAACTCTGAAGAGCCTAAGCAGGAGAATAAGTAAAATAGAAATAACAAGAAGGCCAGATCTTCTTATAGTAGAATTGGAATAGTCAGACTTAGATTTGTTTTTATATATCTCGCTGTTTTTACTTGAGGTATTATGAGAATAAATTGTTGTAATATGCTTTATAATAGTCAATGTTCAATAACTTATTATTTAATTTACTGGACAGTACATTATAATTCTGTTATTAAGAATACCGTCATTCTAGATATGAATGGCCAAAGATGTGTTGTATATTTAAATATAATTAATTCATCATATTTGTTTATATAGGAGATAAAGAAAATGAAATCTGCACTCTTAGTAGCAATACTTACAGCGCTGGCATTGACTGCTTGTGGTGATCCTAAACCAGCTCAATATCCACCTAGTTCTATGATGGAGCGTGAGTCTATGCCTGATAAAGCCGATGAACAAAAAAAATAATTAATTAAATTAAATAGAATGATCAGAATTTTAAACCGCTCTTTCTAGGGCGGTTTTTTTTGATCATAGTTGCTCATAATTAGTTGCCCCTGAGCTCCCGATTTTTTTCAATCACCGAATTTTAGGTTGGAGCTATTGCCAATCACTAACCGATTTGGGTTGATACCGAAACGAGTGCACAAAAGTGCCAATTGGCACTCAATCTTGCGCAATTTGTAGGTAATACCGCCTAAGTAAGGCATTCATGGCATCGCCTACCGCACCTTTGAGAAAATTTCTCCCCAGACGCTCATAGTTTTTCATGTGCCCGATTACCGGCTCCATCGCACTGCGCCGCTTGAGCTTCTTTTTGACCACTATTCAGTATCTGCCCTTGTACGGATTGCCTGGAAACGATTTTATTCCCACGATAGAGACCTCCTTGCTAGTACTCATCACGTCTACCTTGACTCCAACCTCATAAGGTTTGTGTACCTTGCCCTTGGCAATATATTCAACTTCTGGTGTATATACACTATACATCTTGTTTTTGTTATGTCGTTACTGCGCATGAAATTTTCTTGGTAATCTCTAGCAACAGCATAAGTCTGGCATTTTTCGCCGTTGTTTGCCTATCCCCAAGCTTGTGCTCAATATCGAGAATTACCCAGTCAAGGTAATTCCATTTCCAATTCAAAACTGACTTTGTCAGCTTCACCTTGACGTATTATTTAACGTGAGCTCGGGATAAGAAAAGCGGTAAAAGGAATCTGAATTTCTTATGATGGAAGGATTTTCAAAAAGAGCTTCATCATTAGAGGGCTCAGATTCCGATGGATACTATACTATTTATTTTTTGTACAATTGACGATTTCTGTAAAGGGTTTAGGCCGCGATGGGAGTAACGCTTGTCGGAGTCATCGCTAAAACGGCGTCGGCGGCGAGGAGCGCTGTGTCTAAGTGAAGTCATGACCATCATGGTGGGATTTCATTTGTCCGGTTATCGGACGTTTAAACACTATTACCTTAATTACGTGTTGAAGTATCATCGGCCCTATTTTCCAGGATTAGTGAGCTGCAACCGCTTTGTTGAGTTGCTACAAGGTGGCCTGGTATCTTTGTGCTGTTTTCTGACCAGCCGCTTTGGACTCTGCAGAGGAATCAAACTTCATTGAGTCGACCAAAATCAGTATGTGTCACAACCATCGCATTTGGTCGCATAAAGTAATGGCAGAGTTTGCTGCCAGGGGAAAGACCAGCGTGGGTTGGTTTTATGGATTCAAGCTGCACCTGGTCATCAATGACCAGGGAGAATTTCTGGGAGTAAAAATATAGCATATCCCCTATAAATTGATTATAATTTACGGATGACCTATCCCATATTATTTCGTCGTAAAGTATTATCCGTTCGTGAGAAGGAGAACCTCTCAATCGCGCAAGTGGCCAAGCGTCTTGATGTAGGGGTCGCCAGCGTGATGCGTTGGATCAAAACTCCCG
>NZ_FOUB01000091.1 GCF_900114745.1 Nitrosomonas communis
CATTCCTTATCATTTATATCTGTTTTGTATGACATTTCTTAGCTTGTTATCAAAATCCATGATTTTAATGGAAATCGTTTTGCCAGACAGCTTCTAAGAAAATACAATGGCATTCCTAAAGGGTTATTTCCATAATTTCTCAAGGGATGTGAAGTCAGATTTAATTATGTAATACCTAAACAACAACCAAGTGACTGAAATATTGGACTCAAATTTAGATTGATCTACTACAGCCCGAAAAATCTAATTGAAATAATTTAGTCAATTGAGAATGTTTTATTGTTGCAAATAGCTCTACAAATATGTTTCTGTAAAGCACTTGATTTGTGAAGTTTTTGTGAATATTATGGAGCAAATCCATATAATGAATATGGTTTTGTACTCATATTACTCATATATATCAAGGTGAAATTCATGAAAGAACTAACGACGACTTATTATATTATTTTGATTATCCTTACAATGTTGTGCATGTTTGATCTAATAGAAGCTAATAGAATAAACCGCCGTGTAAGAGAGTGTCCATCGAGTGAGAAATGCATTGACTGACAAATCATAGTAGGAAGTAGCCTCTTACTATTCACAAAACATACATGTTTAGCTATGACGGATTCAAGTTTGAAGTGCAACTTTTATAAGGTTAACAAGATGCAAGCTGCGATAACATTCTAATTCCTTGAATAATCAAATAAAAGAAGCACTCAGGAAGCACTGGTAGCATCTCACCCGAGAGCAACACTATTAGGTTTATTAGTAAGTGATACAGGTTACGAAAAGCAGGCTTTAAGCAAGGAGAGTAGCGAATGAAGCTGGCGTGAACAAGTTTGTGATCTTGCGCGAACTCAGACGCAATGGAGCACAGCGCGGCTGGCGTCCGAAGCAGGCTCAGGGATTACAAGATAAACGCGTAAGGCAGAAAGCCAAAACCAGGCGATTTGACCGGAAAGATCGGAATAAAGTGGATAAAATGATTCGGCAGGATAGGCGTCCTGAATAGGCATCAGCCCGACTTGAACTGGAAGGCGAATTGTCTATAAGCCATGAAATTACTTATCAGCCTACATTCGCCTACATTCCGCAGCCAATTCAGTCACTATCGGAATAATATTTAACATAGAAATCGCCTAATAATTTTAGTAACTTGCGATGTGGTTCATTCATATTAAGCAGCACTGTCTGTGTTTCGTGAATGGTCAGGATAGGCATGCCCATAAAATACTGAAAGACCCAGCGCGCGGTGGGGTTGGCAACCGGGTGGCCTGATTGATTCGGGAAGGTTTCGCCGGCTTCGGCTAGCGCAGTGCGAATGCGATATTCCTAAGCCGCATAGCCCAGTAAACATAGCGTCATGATCGCGGCTAAGCTCATAAGCCGAGACACCGATTTTAGAAAGAGGATCGAGGCCAAAAATTGCGGATCTTTGAGAAAGCCAAAGCCGCGTTCTACTTTTTGTTGATCCTTGTAGGTGCTCAGCTGTTCTTCGGCTGTGAATCGGGACGTATCGATTTCATTGGTGGTCAGAATAAAGCAGCTTTTCCGTTGCAGTCGCTCCTGATAGACGGAAACGTTTGAGGCGATGGCACCTTCAATTCGAACAATAGTTTAATCAGCGGCCTGGTCCGGCCTGGGGCGCCCGCGCCGCTGGTAACGGGCTTCACTGATCAACTGATGGGCCGTCAGCGTGGTGAGTTTCAGTTGTTTCCTGAAGCGTCGCACGGCCGTTTCGGCATCGGCTTCGCAAGCAAATTCTTGACGAGACAAGGCTTCAAATGCTTTTAATTCTTGCTGACTTTGTTTCAAAAAGGCTGTGTTGACCGTCTTCAAGGCACGTTGCCGAGCCGCTGGTGAATAGATCAGCAGCCATCGTTGCCGGGTATCGGCATAGGTTGTGCACAGTTCGATGTCTGCTATTCATCCGGTTGCGCTGCAAACAAGGGTGCCGTCAAGGCTATTGTCTCATTGGCCAGCATCAGCGTTCCCGGACCCGCGTGATCCAGGTATAGCCATTCATCTGAGCCAAGCTTTCGGCGGTATACAAGGTGCTATCGGCGACAATTGCGCGCAGGCCGACGTCCTGTTGCAACTGAGCTATGTGCTGCTCAATCGTCTATTTAAAGCTGGTTTTATCAGCATGATTACCGCTTAACGATTCCATCAACAGCGGAATCCCCGCTTGTCTTTCTACCATCCATTGCAAAACCGCCTGATTCAAATCCGGTCGATGATCACGGCGATAGCCTTGGGTGATGTGAATCAATTGACTGTCTTCATCAATCGGCAACTGGCTGTTATAGACACCGTCGGCATTAAAGCTGGTCGAATCCAGATGGCCAGTTTGGCATGGCAAGCCCAGCTTTTCGGCACTGTGAACCGCCAGTTGGCGGTAAAAAAACTGCAACCAAACGCATGGATGGCATCCAACGTGCGACCTAGCAGATCATCATTCAATTGGGCCGCGGTTATGCCCTCGTCAATCAGGTGTTCAACCGGTTTTTCCCGAAAAAAATGCGGCGTCAGATACAACACCCGCTGGGTAAAGCCCAGGCCATTTAAAATCATGGCTTTAACCGCCTGTCCATAGGATACGATCTGCTGCTCTTTTTTCGGTATCAGAGCGTCAATCCGTTCGACCAGACCCAATTCATCAATCATTCCCGAAACCAGACCATGATGATGAATGACTCGGCTGTAATAGGCATCTGGTTGGGGCGTGGCCATGGTGCCGGTTTTAATATCAATTACCAGGTTAAATCTCCTAAGAATCAAAGAAAATGAACATGCCAATTAACAACGATCCTGAAATAATTCTGGTTGGGTCAATTTTTTCTGCAGAATGTAGATATCAGTACCTCTATGCAGACAAATTGGTAAAGAGTGATTGTTGGCAATCTATGCGCTGTCAGAAACCGCGACACAAGTGCTATGCAAGCGGGCGGGCGGGAACGGCGTGGGACAATTCATAATCGGGTCAGCGTCGATGACTGACCCCGGAATGTTGACCAGAGCGAGCGTATTGGTGATTAGGGAGGCGATATATGATCGGAAAGCACGCTCATGACGTGGTTAACTAATTACGGATATCCTAGTTAATGTGAGTTTCGACATAAGGATCACGCTACTACAGCTGGAAGAGCTTGAGGGAATCCGATATTAAGCGAGGGTTTCTTCTCGCGCAAGGTGTAATTCCATTTCTAAATCAAAACTGACATTGTCGGCTTTACCTTGCCGTATTATTTATACTGTCTGCGGCTCGCCTTCGCGTCATTTTTGATTTAGAAATGGAATAAGCCACCAGCCCGGCTATCAGATTAACAGAAAAATTAAATGGACTGCGATGGCGGAAGTGCTCGATTTGCGAGATATTCTTTAATGGGACATTGACGGTGTCAATGATCGGGCGTTTACGAACAGGAGCTTGTCAAACAGCGGCAACAGCTTGTTTTTCATGTTCTTGCGTACCTTGGCAACGAGCTGCACGCCTTGCTCTCGAAGTTGCTCAAAGAGTGACTGCGAAAGGTAGTCCTGGTCACCAAAGAGTTTGCCAAATAAGTAGTGCGTCAACTCTGGTAGGGAATTACGGTCATCAACATTGCCCGCTGTTATTTCTACCCCCAGCAATTCTACCTGGTTATTGATGACCAGGTGCAGCTTGAATCCATAAAACCAACCCATGCTGGTCTTTCCCTGGGCAGCAAACTCTGCCATTACTTTATGTGACCCAATACGATGGTTGTGACACACACTGATCTTGGTCGAATCAGTGAAGCTCTGATCCCCTGCAACATCCAAAGCAGCTGGTCAGAAAACAGCACAAAGAAAGGTACCAAGCTACCTTGTAGCAACTCAACAAAGCGGTTGTAGCCGACTCACCCTGGATAATAGGGCCGTTGATACTTCAACACGTAATTCAGGTAATAGTGGTTAAACGTCCGGTAACCGGACAGATGAAATCCCACCATGATGGTCATGACTTCACTTAGACACAGCTCCCCTCGTCGACGATACAGTTTTAGCGATGACTCCGATAAGCGCTGCAGCTCAAACCCTTTACAAAGGTCGTCAATTGCACAAAAAGTCACTACTATAGTATCCATTAGAATCTGATTCCTCTAATGATAAAACTCTTCTTTAAAATCTTTTCATCATAAGGAATTCAGGTTCCTTTTACAGCTTTTCTTATGTCGAACTCACGTTACATTAAATGACTAATGGCTTTAGAGATGCGAATTCTTTAAACTGAAAATCATGGCATTGCATGAAACCAATTATGTTCTGGTCGGCTAAACTCTGTGTACGCATTTACCGGATGAACCACTAAAATCTTCATTGCCAAGACTAAAATTCCTCTCATTATAAACTTACCCTTCTTTTATTTTGCCTCCAATTCGAGCAAAAGAGCAATGCTATCTTCTTCCATAACTCTATGCTCTTGTTAATAAGTTTAGATATCCAATTTGTGACTATTTTTATTTACTTTTGAATAAGAAGTTGAGCAAGAAATGTAGCTCAGAATAGTTCCTGCCAAATTACGAGATTTTTCTCTTGATCAAACAATTTCTTAAAACACTAAACTAGTTACTATTATTAACCTTTATTACATTATAGATTAGTAATAATAATAATTAGAAGTCAATTTCTGTATAGTTATAGGAATGTATTAACTATCAATAATATGACTTAAATTTTCTATCTGTATAAAGTGAGAATTTTAATTGGATAATTTGTGGATAAAATTAAAGATTAATTTCTTTTCCTCGTTTTGCAAAAACTATACAGATTTTATTCACAAAGTTTCAGCATTAACCATCAATAAGAATGAGTTATTATCGTTTTTTTCTATATTTCCCGAGGCAAAAGCAATGGCTTAATGGATGCCATGTTGGCAATACTAATCGGCCAAGTTAATTTTTATGCTGATTAGTAGCTGAGAGCTATTTGAGTAATTGACAGAAACCGAACTTTTATATACTTGCCTGGTAAGAGGTGCAGCCTGCTTGTGCAGCAACGTTAGATTCACCGCCACTTTAACCAATCCAATTAGTTTGTTACGGGTACCATCTCGATCTCTAAATCTCCATATGGCGGAAGACTGTCATAAGGATTGGGAAGCTTGTCATCGGTTACGTACAGATGTCCAACGAGGTTTTTGTCAGTCTCACTGAACGCCTGTTTCATTTGAAGCCGCGTTGCGTTAAATACAATGTGGATAAACCAATCCTTCGGATAATTATTTTGCCATGCTTCGGGTTGAAAATTTATGTAACTTCTTATGTGACCTTCAAATACTACTAAATTATCAGCGACTGGTTTACTTAAATAAATTTCGTCTGGTACCACGCCAGGGTTTCCCGTTACCGAATAATGGCTGCTTTTATTCTTGATGTAGTTATATATTGTCTCGTAGTACCTGATGTCTTCATCTGTGTCGTCTGCAGTCATCTGATCGATATAAAAGCCATCAATCGTATAAAACGCAAGGTAATTATCAATATCGCTTGCAACATCACTCAGCGGACGATCACCATGATTCGTATGTATGTAAGCAATTACCTTTCCTCCAGAGCCACGAACTTGATCAATAGCCGTAACATAGCTAGGGTCAACATTTGATCCAGGCCCGTTGTTCGGGTTAAGAATTACAGTAGTATGTACTATTTGGGCTGCTGCAGCTAAGCTACTCCAGTGATTCGGAGTCTGGGGATCTGATGGATGGAAATATGCTGGAACAAAAAGACTGGCTGCATAAACGAGCGTACTGGATGCTATTGATAAATACATCGTTAAAAGCAAAATAAAGCGTTTTATGCTCATGTCACATATCTCCTGTAAAGAGGGATAGGAAAAATAAAGAAAAAAGTACCCATCCGCTCAAATGAGCGTTTTCTTATTATGTGCCGATGCTAAGGTATAACTAATAGCCTAGCAATAATGCAAATGAATACAGTTTTTATTCGCTATTCCGTTCTTTAGTTCAGGTAGACGTTGAATAGTGTGTGTTTAAGGTGTTCATATACATTATGCCAAAAGATAGCTGTTTTCAACTGCTGCGCAGCTGTTTTTAGCCAAAGCTTAAAGCTGTGCAGAAAATTGCATTAACAACTCTGTTTTTGCCTTCTTGAAATATGCATGCAAATCAGTTAGCGTCAAAGTATAAAGACTTCGTGCCGCGCTTCAGCTAGAAATGCGAACATATCTCCAAATTATTGAAAAATTATTAACGTTGCCGCCGCAGTATTAAAAGCAAGCTCAAAATACTCATTTAAAGGATTGGCATGCAAGAGGCTGAACCAATGTCATTAGCGCCCTGATCGAAAAGGCACTCCTGACCGTAGGCCTGTTCACAGCCAATATTAAAGCCGACATCTTCCATGCATAGGTTACGCAGGATTTTTTGCCCAAACTCCCGCCCGCTTGCGTGAGCGTCATGGACAACGCGACGTTCCACAAACAACAGGATAGTACAGCCGCCTTTTCCAATGCTGGGCACACGCTTGAATACCTGCCGTCTTATTCTCCAGACTTTAATGACATTGAACCAAAATGGGCTCAAGCCAAAACCATCAGAAAAAAAGAAGGATGCTCCGTCAAGCAGCTCTTTACCGCTTATGTACTTTGCATCATTTTTATGGGATCAGCGATATCATCGACTACCTCGAATACGTTCTTCAATCATCGTTAATGAGCTTTCGAGGCGAGGTCTGACTCGCTGCTACGTCACCTGTTTTAAGTTAGCTAGTACTAATGAGTTCTGGCTGCCATCTCAAGCTCCAATCCTCCATATTGCGGAAGACTATCATAAGGATTGGGAAGTCTGTCATCGGTAATGTACAAATTTCCAACGAGGTTTTTTTCAGTCTCACTGAACGCCTGTTTCATTTGGCGTGAGTTTGCGTTATATACAATATGGATAAACCTGTCCTTCTGGTAATTATATTGCCACTCTTCTGGCTGAAAGTGTACGTAACTTTTTATGCTACCTTGAAATACAACTAAATTATCAGCGACTCGTTTGCTTAAATAAATTTCGTCGGGTACTACCCCGGGGTCTCCCGTTACCGAATACTCATTGTTTTTATTTTGATGTAGTTACATATTTGCTCATAATACCCGAGGTTTTCATCGGTTCCATCTGCGGTCATCTGATCGATAAAAACATCATCAATCGCATAGAAGGCTATGTAGTTATCAATTTCGTTAGCAATATTAATCAGCGGGCGATCACCATAATGGGTATATATGTAAGCCATTATCTTTCCTCCAGAATGACGAAATTGGTCAATAGCCGTAGCATAGCTGGGGTCAACGCTTGTTCCAAACCCACTATTTGGATTAAGAATTACGGTGGTAGGTACTGTTTGAGCTGCTACAGCCAAGCCACTCCAATAAGCCGGAGCTGGAGGACTTAATGGATCGAAATAGGCTGGAACAAAAAGATTAGTAGCGTGAGCGAGCGTATCGAATGCCATTGAAAAATAAACTGCGGGAAGCAAAATGAAGTGTTTTATGTTCATGTCGAATATCTCCTATCAAAAAAGCGCACAATAGACTGAGTTTCTACGCTGATCTTCGGCAAAAGAAAGACCGATAGGATAAATCAACACCCCTACGCCCAAATGAGCATATTCTTATGTATGATGGATGCAAGAAATATTGCATTTGCATACACTCTTAGTTCGCTATTTGGTTTTTAGTTCAGGTAGAAGTTAATAAAAAATTATCGAATAGCTATGACATCCGGAAGGGAAACACATAATCATAAACTCCGTAGCTAACCAGCATTTTAGCTAATAAGAAACTTAGAGACTGTTTGTAAACTCCTGGTTTAAGCTAGTCTCTTCAACATAACAGTGGCCATAGCAGTGTAAAGTCAGGTTTCGTCGGTGCTTGTGAGACGTTCGTAGCTTTTACTGAGCCGGTTTGAATGATTCAACCAACTAAAACGTACGTTCGGCTACTCACCGACGGGGAAGCAATACAAATTTCCTGATTTCTTTGGGACGTAGTACTACCGCTAGACAGAATTTAAATGGTTTTTTTCCGGAAATTGCATACGTAGGTTTACGTAGCAAATTGAAGATTGATAGGAAAGCGGAGAAAGATGGATGGAAATAGCCATTATTTTTTAATCCTGAGGTTTTTTCAAAATGTCGACGAGCTTGCTCTATCACGCTTTTGGCATAATTAATTATTTTTATCAAAGCACCTGTTATATTGCGGATGCCATTATAGTTGCAGTAAAAGATGATCGCTGGCGTCCGGGATGCCCCGTTTGCCGGAATCGCAACGTATCCTGTCGAGAAAAGGTAACTCGTCGCTTTCGAACAATACCGGTAGGTCAAGAGACTGTCTATATTGATCTTCCAGTACAGCGGGTAGAATGCATCAGGTGCCACGTCGTACGTCAAGTAAAGGTACGGTTTGCCGATGAACGTAAAGGTTATACTCGTGCGTTTGGAAGATTGGTACTGGAACTCTCCCGGCATATGACTATCCTTGTGCCAGCCCGTTACCTTGGAGTGAGCTGGGATCTGGTCAAGGGAAATCCAAAATCGTAAGCTGCGAGAGCGTTATTGATTGATGAAATATACCAGGGAAGAAACCGGGCCATTTAACTCTTGTTCTAGACCTTCAACGTGATGCCATAATTTTTGTAGACAACGGGAAAGGTGCCGATGCATTGATTCCATTCCGAAAGCGTTTGAAAAGATCGGGAGCAAGGGTTAAGGCGGTTGCGACCGATATTGGGCTCGTCTCCCATTTCCTTGCAGAGTACTTCGTAATCGATGTCTATTCCAATTACGGCGTTGCTCTCGGGTGTATTCCTGCAGTTCTTCTAAGGCAATAACGCGCTCTTTCTCGTTGGTTACAGAGCCTCCACCGGTAAAATCTCGGGCGCTCGCAACAAAATCCTTAAAAACATTGGCATCCAATACCACTTCGCGAGCAACAATACCGCAGGGTTTCGTATTGCGCTTACGATCGCTATTGAGTGTAGTTATCAGTAATTCCATTTTTAAATCAAAACTGACACGAAGGCGAGCCGCAGACAGTATAAATAATACAGCAAGGTGAAGCAGACAAAGTCAGTTTTGATTCAAAAATGGAATAACATGATTTATATCCAAAATATTAAATTCATTCAGCAGTAAATGACAGGGCAACCTAATTTTAAAAGAGAAGCAATTACAAAAAAATTTAGATTTCATCTCGCTATTGCAAGAGGAGAAGAGAAAAATAAACGGGCTTGATGGTTTAATTGCCCTTGCTGAACAACAACCAACCTATCTCTACCGATCATGTGAAAAATAATGCAGATGAAAAACTAGCTTTATGAAATTGGCGTTACCAGGCGTATTACTTCAGCAACGCTAACAAAATCATTCCTTAATTTACAGAACAAGATAAAGGGTAGGACAAAATCTTCGCCTCAATCTACGAAACTGTTGATTTTGTTATCGGTAAATGTAATAAAAAACGACAATTATTAATTCTTCTCGTTGTGGTTAATGCTGAAACTTTGTGAATAAACTCTGTATAGCTTTTGGATAACGAGAAAAAAAGTTAATCTTTTAATTTTATCCACAAATTATCCAATTAAAACTCTCACTTTATACAGATAGAAAATTTTAATCATGTGACTGATATTTAATACATCCCTATAGCTATACAGAAATTGGCTTCTAATTATTATCATTACTAATTTCTAATTTAACAATTATTAATGATAGTAACTAACTTAGAGTCCTAAAAAATTAGTTGATCCTCAAACGAACAAAGCTCCCGCAGGTTATTCATCGCGACAGTACTAATCAAAATTTATAACCATCCAAATACGGCCTTAAACGCTTAGCCAAGGTCGAACAGACCATTTCAGTAATAAACTACTTTCTTAGTTGCTGCTAAACATAAATTCCGAATATATGCACGAATGAGAGTACTACCGGTAATAGGCTGATATTATTTGGTACAGCGCAGTATCACTTGCTTTTACTTTTTACTATAAATCTTCCTAACAAGCGAAAAGTATATTGCGGCTAGGTTAAAATACCGTCTGTACTTTTTTGCCTGCTGCTGATATTTCGCCTGCAAAAAAATAAATTTTTGGTCCCAGACTACTCAGCAATAAACAAAGGAATATTGATATTTATGAAATTTCAGACCGATGATTTACGTATTATCGGCATGCATGAGCTTGCCCCGCCGGTTGAATTGCACCGTGATTATCCCATTACGGAGACAGCGACTGAGACGGTCTACTTAGCGCGGCAAGCCATTCATCGGATTTTGCATGGTGAAGAGGATCGCTTGCTAGTAGTGACAGGTCCTTGCTCCATTCATGATGTAGATGCGGCGTTGGAATATGGTGCTCGCTTGAAACATTTGCGCGAAGTGTTCAAGGATCAACTACATGTCGTTATGCGGGTGTACTTCGAAAAGCCACGGACAACCATCGGCTGGAAAGGATTGATCAATGACCCTGATCTGGATAACAGCTTTCATATCAATAAGGGTTTGCGCATGGCGCGCAAGCTACTGCTGGATTTAAATAATCTCGGAATGCCTGCGGCTACGGAATACCTTGATTTGGTCAGCCCCCAGTATCTGTCAGATTTGATTAGCTGGGCCGCGATTGGCGCACGCACCACCGAGAGCCAGGCGCACCGCGAATTGGCATCCGGTGTATCTTGTCCCATTGGTTTCAAGAATGGCACCTATGGTAATCTAAACATTGCCATTGATGCGATTGGCGCCGCATCTCGTCCGCATCATTTTCTTTCGGTTACTAAAGAGGGGCATACCGCCATTTTTGCTACGAAAGGGAATGAAGATTGCCACATCATCCTGCGGGGAGGACGCAAGACTAACTACGATACCGCCAGTGTAGCTGCGGCCATTGAAGACTTATCCAAAGCCAAGCTGCCACCTTACCTGATGATTGATTTCAGTCATGCTAACAGCCATAAAGACTACCGACGCCAGCCAGAGGTAGGCGTCAATGTGGCGGAGCAGATTGCGAGTGGAAGCGATGCCATCTGTGGCGTGATGATGGAAAGTCATTTAGTCGAAGGTAACCAGAAAGCAGATGGCAAAAAACGTGAAGAATTAGTTTATGGACAAAGCATTACTGATGGTTGCATCAACTTCGAGACAACCGAACAGGTTTTATCTCAATTAGCGGAAGCCGTGGAGAAACGCAGAAAAGTGTTAAAAAAGCCTCATAAGCCAATTGCCGTACCTCATTTCCCAACATAGTAGCTGTTCCCGTGATAGCATGAATCCAGAAGATTGCGCCTTATTCCATTTCTATAGCCTAACCAGTTAAGAATGATTCAGAATGTATAGGATTTGAAAAGCATCTCAACGGTCTGGTTTTGTTGTTTACGCAGTGCTTTGGCCTGTGCCCATTTATGTTCGATGGGATTAAGATCAGGAGAATAAGCGGGTAAGTATTCAAGGGTGTGCCCAGCGTTTTGTATGGCCTCTTGCGTATCCTGCCTCTTATGGAAGGTAGCATTGTCCATCACAACGACCGCATGTGACGGCAATTTAGGCAACAGGTCCTGCATCGCCCATCCATGAAATACATCGGCGCTGATATTGACTGCAAACAGGCTGACGGTTATCAATAGCTTTCCGATCAGGGCGCCAATCGCGTTGATACGACCTTGCGCATGCCAGTCATGCGTGCCATGACATCTCTGGCCAGCGGGTGCATAACCGTGCGTGCGCGGCGCATCCTGTGCAAACCCACTTTCATCAATA
>NZ_FOUB01000186.1 GCF_900114745.1 Nitrosomonas communis
CACTACTGTCCGGTTAACCCTAAACTCTTGAGAGATAAAGCCTGAGTGGGCTTGGGGATGGAGTAAAATTGATGTGTTCGAAACAGCAATTTTCCAATCCAAGGGCTCAGGCATGAAGCATCTTAACACTGTATTACACCAACTGCTCAAGTACATTCCCCGTTACCGTTTTGATCGGGCGGTAGAACGCCATAGAGGGGATCACCGAATACGGACACTTAACTGCTGGACGCAGTTTGTAGCGCTGATTTATGCGCAACTGGCGCAACGCGTTTCACTTCGCGATCTGCAAACAGCTTTCAATAGTCATGCTACTTGCCATTTTCACTTGGGAGCGACACTGATTCGCCGCTCCACACTGGCAGACGCTAACGCGCAGCGTGCGCCTGGCCTCTTTCGCGAAATCATGTTCTGGTTGATCCACAAGCTTCAAGGTAATCTGCCGTCTGCGAACGAGATCGTGCGGTTGATTGATTCCACTACACTGGATTTGAATCTCCACCACTATGCCTGGGCTAAGTTTCGTTCTACTAAGGCAGGTATAAAACTCCACACTGTCTACGACCCGCATGCTTGTATTCTTACTTTCTTTGAGATGGGTGAGGCCCGTGCGCATGATGCGAAGGCAGCTGCTTCTCTGCCTTTGTTAACAGGCGCAACCTATGTTTTTGATCGTGCCTACAATAACTATGAGTGGTATGCCAGGCTGACAAAACAAAACATTCGTTTTGTCAGCCGTATGAAAGCCAATACTGTATTTGAAGTGATTTCCTCGCAGCAGGTAGACGGCCGAGTGTCAGCAGACGAAACCATCCGTTTAACTTCTAACGCAGGCAGTCAATATCCTGAGTGTCTACGCCGTATTCTCTACACCACCGAAGAAGGAAAAAAGCTCGTTTTTATCACCAACGATTTCGAACGTCCTGCTCAAGCTATTGCTGATTTGTACAAAATGCGTTGGCAAATCGAGCTGTTTTTCAAGTGGATCAAGCAAAATCTCAAAATCAAACGCTTTCTCGGTACCAGCAAAAATGCAGTGCTGATCCAGGTGACCGTGGCAATCATCGATTATTTGCTGGTGCGCCTTGTTCAGCAATCATTCCCCAATGCTTTATCTATGCAGCAATGGGCAAGACTGATCTGTGTCAATATCTTCGCTAGAAAACAACTGGAATCCTTGGCCGAACCACCACCCAATCCTAAAAATCCTTCTT
>NZ_FOUB01000154.1 GCF_900114745.1 Nitrosomonas communis
GCAGTCAATATCAGCGCTGATGTATTTCACGGATGGGCGATGCAGGGCCTGTTGCCTAAATTGCTGTCACATGCGGTCGTTGTGATGGACAATGCCACCTTCCATAAGAGGCAGGATACGCAAGAGGCCATACAAAACGCTGGGCACACCCTTGAATACTTACCCGCTTATTCTCCTGATCTTAATCCCATCGAACATAAATGGGCACAGGCCAAAGCGCTGCGTAAACAACAAAACCAAACCGTTGAGATGCTTTTCAAATCCTATGTATTTTGATCATTCTTAACTGGTTAAGCTTTATTTCCCATGCTAAGAAGCAAAAAAGAAAAATTACTTAATTAGACTTTAGAAATCTGGCTACAAATTTTTATGTCTACCAAAGCGAATATTTATCTGCTGATGGGATGATGTCGGTAGGCATGATCACACTATAAAGCGTGCTACCGCTCCTACCACCACTCTCCACACTTGCAATTCATCATTTTCACGACATACACGGTGAGGACATTGAAGATGTTAAAAGAAGAGCGTTAGAGGTATGGAACTCTGAGCTCAAACTCGAAGATGTAAAATTTATAATTCATAAATATAGCGTAACTAGTTAAGAATGATTCAGAATATATAGAATTTGAAGAGCATCTCAACGGTTTGGTTGTGTTGTTTACGCAGTACTTTGGCGTATGCCCATTTGTGCTAGATGAGACAATGAGAATACTCTTTGAATCATTTCTAGCTGGTTTTGCTATAACTAAAGAATAGCTGCCCGCAAGGCGGCTTTTTAATTAAACGAATTTATGGATACAGAAAAACAACATGCCCTAAAAGACCGCCCGCAATAAAACATTACCACCAGATGAGGACAAAAGGCCAACGCTTGTGGCAAGGTGCAACACTAGGGTCTGTTGACATTTCACATAGGTAACCGCAGATATCCACAGGCCATGGCGATCAAACATCCACGCTAACAGATCAGAGTAACAAATCTAATAGCCTGTCTCTCAACTAATAGCTAAACAGTCGATTGAATAATAAGGCGTTTCTATCTGCACAAAATTTTTGAATAGGCAGATTTAGTGAACCTCATAAATTTCAAGGGAATTTTATTCCCAGTATTACTATACCTCGCGTTCTTGCCGTTATCTGCGACGGCTCAGGAGCATATTGAGCGAGTCGTAGGCGTATCAGATGGAGACATATTCACAATTCTCGATGACCGAAAACAGCAAATGAAAGATTTATTTTAGAACTGACCCTGAAAGTATTTTATAGAAGGAAAAGGATAAGTGTCATTGTATGCTATAGTAATTTCTGCTACTTACGGTTTAAAGCAGCACCGGTTTTCTTGATGTTTTTATCAGTCATTTATTTGTTATCTTTAGGAGGAACAACAATGAAACAGGTACTATTCTCTTTTGTTTTTTTGGGGTTGCTATTTGTATTGCCAGCTTGGGTTATGGCCGGAGAGCACCAATCTGCGCGTAGCAGTCAAGTACAGACTGCCGGACCATATAATCTGGAGCTGATCGCGAAGGATGGCCAATTGCAGCTGTATGTCACCGATCTCATGCACAATGCAGTGCAAACTAGCAGAGGTTCGGCAAAAGCCAATGTTATTGACAAAGATGGCAATCGCGTCACTGTCCAGCTAAAGCCAGTTTTTGGCAATATCATGAGAGGATCTGGAGATTTCAAGATAACCCCGGATACAAATATATCTGTGCTCCTCGCAATGGATGAAAAAGGCACGCATGTGGCACGTTTCTCTTTGAAGGGTGAGCCAGTACCTGCACCTGCGCAAACGACTGAAAGCGACGATCATCAACCCCATGAAGACGCCTCCGAAAACGGATCTTCCGATGAAGATTGAAGTTAGATAGCAATTTATTCCGTCAGCCAAGTGGTCCGATGTGATATTTAGCTGACGGTCTAAAGCGCTCCAAAAAATGGGAGTTTTTTTACGATCAGCCAAACAAAACAGTGGGAAAACAGGTAGTTAGTTGTTGCAGCGTACAGCGAATCTATTAGAGTAAAAGGCTGCAACTGACATATTATCGCTTATCTGCCACAGCCTCCATCATCAAACCGGGCAAGCGGTTCTCCCGCATACGGCTTTGCGCTGTTCTTCTTCCTTAACCCATTTTTCACATTTCACTTTAGAATTCTTTGACAATCATTATGTTACAAAGCAAAAAATGATCGTAAGGCATTACATTTGATTTCTCTGTTACATCAAGCTTACACGTATGACTTGATTATCCCTCCTGGTAGCGAATCCAAGTCCAGCGCCTGGTAGATAGTGGCCAGCTCTGGCTCCGGACGAGTGGCCTTGCGCACATGCAAAGTGCCGCCACCAGCGCAGCGGAAAGAGACAATGACCTTCGCCGTTTGCTCTATCGACATACCCAATTCCAATGGGAACAATACTGCTTGGGCTGCCCTCAATTCAGCCGCTGTTTTAGCTGTTTTCAACAATTCTCGGGCCGATACCAATTGATCTGTCCCACTTGATTTTCTTGCCATAATTTTTTCCTCGTAATTCATGGCTATATTATTTCATTTCTTCATTTTTTAACTAGAGTTTAGAGTTTCACACTTAAGAAATGGCATTTCACTTCTGGAGGCCGCGATGAACGCAAAAGGATAGGCTGGTATCCCTAGCGAACGGTGTAATTGGATAATATTTTTAGCCAAAGCGCTAC
>NZ_FOUB01000069.1 GCF_900114745.1 Nitrosomonas communis
GCGAGGAAAATGCTAGAAGGCGCGCCAACACTGGGTAAACGGGCAATAAAAAACCCCAACCGAGAATGGTTGAGGTTTGGTTGTTGGTGGTGGGAAGGAAACCCGCGTCAAACTATGCTATATCAACGCGTTCGGGGTATTGCGAACTGTTGCGGAAAGCTACATAAAACCCTTATCTGGCTATTATCTTATCAGGAAATTACTCGTTTTATTTACATAAATTCGATAAAAGCCATCGTCTTTAGACGGTGAACTTGACTTTAAATATATTGGCCTATGTACGTTTAGCCTGGTGCGGATAGATGACTTTAGCCGCCGGTACCTAAGCTGCGCTAATTCACCTATTTTAAGTAGATGGTAGATTAGTTATAAGCATGAGTAGCTGAGCTCCGGATTGTTAATCCGAGGACTACTAGTTTGAGACAGGGAAGGAGTTAAATTATATGTAATACAATGTTATATAATGATATTTATGAATTGCACTGATGCGTTGGCCGAGGTGAGCGTCAGACTTCGAGTTGTGCTTGCATAAAATGTCGGCGGCTATGGAAAAATTGCCAACGCAAGCTCAATACCGGCCTACAATTCGTCCATCTTGCTTTTTTAGCATTATTACTACAGAGACTTTGAACGGGTTCTTAGACAAAGCTTTCCTTGCTGCCGACGCCGTTTCAGCGTCGACTCTAATAAGCACTGCTTACACTGCGACTCAACCTCTTTACAAAAGTCATCAATCGCACAAAAAAACTGCTATCGTATTCATTGGAATCTGAGTCCTCTCGTGTTGAAATTCTTTTCCAAAATTACTTCGTCATAAAGAATTCAGGTTCATTTTTCAGCTTTTCTTATGTCGAACTCACGTTATTTTAATATCCTATTTTATTGCTTGACTATATTATTCATGTGCTAGGCGAAATCCTTGACCTCTATCTTTATTTCGTGCGTTAAATCTAACGCGGATATCTGCACGTACACTTCTTGGTCCGCCACTCCACGCACCTCCCCGGATTATCCTTCGATCACAACTACTATTATCGCAACTTGAGGTCAATTCCCAAACATTTCCACTCATATCATACAGCCCCCAAGCGTTAGGGCGCTTTTGCCCTACGGGGTGGGTATGATTACAGAATTTCCCTCATACCAAGCTATTGAATCTATGCTATCAGAGCCACAATATTCATATCTTTCACCAGCTCGGCAAGCCGACTCCCATTCTTGTTCAGTGAGCAAGCGGTAGTGTCGCCCAGTACGGCGGTTTAGTTTTTGTATAAAGTCCTGTATGTCATTCAAAGATATGGATTCTACAGGGCAGTCGTCTCCGCAGGATGAGTCGACCCGGTACGCGCCAGCAAATAAGGATACAGCATATCAATGCCGGCAGTAAGAATGCGGCGTTTTACGCCAGCGAAGCCAAGGCCCGATTGGATAGAGGCAATGCGCAAGGTGCGTTGGAGATTCTGGATCAAGCAAAACAAAACCGTTGTATGGATGATTACACCAATACGATCCTCGCTGAAGTATTGCAAGCCATCGGCCCGGAACGCGCCAGCGAAATAAGGATGCAACATATCAATGTTGGCAATAAAAATGCGGCGTTTTACGCCAGCTAAGCCAAGATCCGATTGGATGGAGGCAATGCTGGGGCGTGTTGGAGATTCTCAAGCAAGCGAAACAAAACCGCTGTATGGGTAATAATATCAATGTGATATCCGGTACCGGAGTTGACGCGCTCCTTATTTGATAAACTCTTTGGTGACCGGGGCTATGCAACCACTCTTTGAGCACTCTGGGAGCATGGCCGTGCAACTCGTCATCAAGGTGGGTAAAAACATGGAAAACAAACTGTTGCCGCTGTTTGATTAGTTGTTGTTACGTGAACGCTTGGTCATTGAGACCGTCCATGACCAATTGAAGAATATCTCACAAATCGGGCATCCCCGCCATCGCAGCCCAGTTAACTTTTTTGTTAATCTGATAGCTGATTAGTGACTTAAATCTTTCGAGAGAAGAAGCCCTCCCTTAATATCAGACTCTCTCAAGCTCTTCCAGTCATGATGTAATGATTCTTATGTCGAACTTACGTTAATAATAACGTGAGTTAGGGATAAGAAAAGCAGCAAAGGGAATCTGAATTTCTCGTGATAAATGAATTTTGGAAGAGCGTTTCATCATTATTAATGAGAACCCTCCTTAACATTAGTTTTTCTCAAGCTCTTCCAGGAGTATCTAGACTGATGCGACCGATACGGCAGTAATTATGCAGGAACCGCTAATGGTACAGAAAAGTGGTATCACCGAATGATCGATTTAAAGTTGTTTCACCGCCATTACCTCCTCTATGTCTGTGCAAGTCTTGTTAGATGGAATTGTTGAATTGATCGGAGCCACCTTTGTACGCAAAATTGCTGACCCGCATCAACGCTACGTTGTTTTAGGGCTATTCAGCTACCGCTAGTTTGGTTACTTTTTAACCTAGAAACTGATTTGATGCTTCTTGTAAATGTATTTAAATTACAACTCTAAATATTTAGACAAATTGGGAGGTGAGGTATGTTGCAGTCGATTGATATTCTAATTGGGGTTGTAGTTGTCATGCTTGTCGCTAGTTTGGCGGTAACTATGCTTACTCAATCGATTATAGCTGCTTTTGGAAGCAAGGGAAGAAATCTGCTGCAAGGTTTGGCTGGTTTGATCACGCATCTGAGCCCAGGGTTTTCTAAGAAACATGCGGAAGAGATCATTAAAATGGTTTTAAAGGACGATACCGTTAACGGGGGAAGAAAGTTCTTTGGGCTGTTTGTGAGATATGGGAATGTGATTCATCGTGAGGAGCTGACCAAAATGCTTTTGGAATTGGCCGCAAAAGTTAATGATCCGAGTCAGCTAAAAAATGAAGTTCAAAAAGATGCATTAAATGCGCTTAAAAAAATAATGGCCGCTAATGGGATTACTAATCCAGAGCAGACATTGGGTAACGTGCGTATGTTTGCGCTTCAATTGGAAAAATCCTATCCTGAAATGGCGAGTAATGTACGGCACAACCTCGCTTTGATGGAGCATGCTAACAGCCAATTCCTAGCCAAGATCAATTCAAAATTCGACTTGATTATTGACCGTGTCAGTGAGCGATTTACCTTCAATGCCCGTATCATGACTTTTTTTTGTGCTGCTCTCGTTGCTGTGACAGTGCAGTTAGATACGATCACTTTAGTTAACCGTTTTGCAATGGATGAAGCAACTCGTGCTGCCATCGTCAATGCAGCTATCACTACTCAAAGCGCTGGCTCCAAGGAGAATCAGTCTGAGGAAACTGAAGCGATTGCTAAAAGAGCCGAAGAAACCGCAAATATGCTTTATAGAACATTATCGAGCGAAGGCATACTTTCTGTACCGAAAATAAATATTGTTGAATTTTTTGAATCGGATGGAAATGCGTCTTTTAAAGGTGTATTTCATGCTTGGATAAAAAATTGGCAAAATGTTAATCTCCTTGGTATTGTAATATCGATCTTTCTACTCACTCTTGGCGCCCCGTTTTGGTACAGTGTTCTTGGCAAGCTTCTTCTATTGCGCTCACTTTTGGCAAGAAAAGATGATGAACAACGAACCGTCCGTCAAACTAGCCAGCAAACAAGCATAGTCACAGCGAGAAGTGAATCGACGCAATTGACAACTTCACCATCCGTATTAACGACCATGGCAGTTGGCTCCACCCCAGCAGATGAAAGAAACGATGAGGTGGAAGGTAGCAGGTAGAGGTCGTAAAAAGTTTTGGGGTATGTGTCCCCGACATTAACGTGAAGAGCTGAACTGACTCACACCCCGGATGGCTTCCATTGAGAGCGCACGCTAAACAGACCGCTGACGATTCACTTCAACGGTAATTTGGCACGTTCAAACGGAGTCGTCGGGCACTGGCCGAAAGGGCAGTAGCGTTGAACCAGATGAAGTGGTTATTAAGAAGCACCGGCATTTATTGGAAGAGCCCGTACGCCGCGCTGGAGCTCGATCGGTGACATCGGCGACAGGCAATCCATGATCGCCTTCAAATAAGGCGTGCGGCTGGTGCGCCAGCGTCCAGGTTCAGCCGATGCTTTGCTCGACAGTATTCCGTGGCGATCAGCCCATTCGGACACAGCCAGTAACGGATCGGGTGTCAAGCCTTCGCGCCAGGCTCGCTCGATCTCGAGAGCACCCTCGTAATTCTCAATCTGCATCAATCTATCCTGGGGCGCAGTTCACCGAGCTCCTGCAAGTGCTCACGCACCGCGGCTTCCAACGCGACATGCATCGCATGTGGGTCGACATCGAGCTTGGCGGCTAATTGTGCCGAGATACGCGCGGGCCAATTGAGCCATGCATCGCGCTCGGTACGAGCCAACTGGAACACATGCGCGATGGCCTGCGGTCTATCGACGAGCTCACCCTTGAGTTGGGCAAGTCGTACTTTGTTGGTCTGCGCCTTGACGACTTCGTTAACGGTGCACGCTTGTAATAGCGAGGTGCCGTTGGCAGAACCTGTAGAAATCGTTTCCGCGGTTGTGTTGTTTTGCATGGTGCTTTTCTTGCGCGGTAAGGCTGTGTTTCGTTCCCACTCCCGATCCGCCTGCTCAGGATCGATAGTGCCGTCTGCCTCTTGCTTAATCCGCCCAGCTTCGATTGCCTTGATCACGGCAACATGGGAGACACCGCGATGACGCGCATAGGCGCGAATCGATAATCCCATGATGGATATCAATCATTATCTGGAAGAAAGTGCATGTTCTGCTTGTCTTTTTACTCAAGTGAAGCGTTCATAGCACCGTCATTAATAAATAGCAGGAGAAAAAAATGAGCTACACCACCAACGGTTTTACGATCGATGAAATTGGTTTTATCCAGACTGCATTGACCAAGGTGCTCGTTGCAGCGGCACGCGGTGAATTGGATCTGAACCGCCTGGCGCGCGAAGAATTAGCCTCACGTGGCCTGGATCAGAACGGTGCCTGGGTTGGTTTCGAGCAGGCTGCAAAGATTCATAACGTTTAAGGAGAAAGCTACATGACCATCAAGCTGAGTCCCGCACAACAACAAATTATTAGCCATGCTGCAGCACATACGGACGGCAAACTGATCTGGTTTCCCGATAACCTCAAGGGAGGAGCTAGATCAAAAGTGATCGAGAGCATGTTTAACCATGGTTTGATTACTGTTGATAAAACTGACTGGTTTGTTTCAGAACAAGGTTATCAAGCCTTGGGATTACCGCGTCGAGTATCGTTTACCCCTGCAGCATCGGATTCGGTTAAAGAAACAAAAATCACTCAACCCCATAAACCTCGCTCGCGCGGCAACAGCAAGCAGGCACAGGTGATCGCCATGCTCAAGCGTCCTGAAGGCGCGACCATCGATCAGCTTTGTGAAATTACTGGATGGCAAGCGCACACGGTGCGAGGGATTCTAGCCGGGACACTTAAGAAAAAGCTCGGACTGACCATCACCTCCGAAAAAGCAGAGGGAGGCGAGCGTGTGTATCATATCAGGTAAGTAATGAATGCAAAGAGCGGCATTTGCCGCTCTCTATTTATTCTTATTTAAAACAAGGTTACTTCTTTTTCTTTTTCTTCGTTGTCGCTACTTCTTTCTTGAAAGTGCTTCCTGCCGTGAACCTGGGTACTGTGCTCGCGGCAATCTTCAATGCTTCACCTGTCTGCGGATGCCGGCCGGTGCGAGCTGCGCGCTTGGTAGATTTGAAAGTACCAAAGCCAGGCAGCACGACGGTGTCACCCTTGGCTACCGTTGCGACCACGCTGTCGATCATGGCATTCAATGCCTTGGCTGCGGTAGCTTTGGATATCTCTGCCTGGGCGGCGATTTGGTCAATCAGTTCTGACTTGAACATGCTTAAAATGCTCCTGTTGGTTGAGAAGCCCGCAGTATAACCGGATAGGCTTTATTTTATTACAATCGAATAAAACAAAAAAAGCTTGGCTTCTTGATCGAACAGAGCGTTACTAGGGGTGTCGCAACCACAGGAGATAAAGATGAACACAACCAGACAAATCCCTTCCTCTCAAAACGAAAGCTGGGGTTTTTGGCACACGCTGGAGAACCAGGCCAATAAAGCATGGCCTCTTGCCATGGCCGCCATCGCTGGTGCCACCAACCAGCCGTTCGAATCATTGCAGCTTTTCCTGGATAGCCGATTTGGTCGCCATTTTGCAGACGACGTGCTAAACCAACTGAATGCAGGTCATACACTGCCTGATGCGATCAATGCAGCTACACAGCAGTGGATGACTTGGAAGATCGGACGTCAAACCAGCAAGGACTACGGTATGCCACGTGGGCTTCCTTATCTGACAGGCTTTGTGATTCATTGCGAGATTGTAGAAGAATCGTGCATTGCCTGATCGTCAAACAACATGCCATCCGATTCACGGGTGGCTTTCTTCCCGGTCCAGTCCTGCCAGCGGTGCATAATCACATCCACATACTTCGGATCGAGCTCCATCAGCCGGGCCTGTCGTCCTGATTTCTCAGCGGCGATCAGCGTGGTTCCTGAACCACCGAACGGATCCAGCACGATGTCGCGCGTCTTGCTGGAATTGACGATGGCGCGTTCCACCAGTTCCACTGGCTTCATGGTGGGATGCAGATCATTCTTGATCGGCTTGTTGATGTGCCACACATCGCCCTGATCGCGTGCACCACACCAGAAATGGTCAGCACCTTCGCGCCAACCGTACAGGATGGGTTCATATTGGCGTTGATAATCAGAGCGGCCGAGCGTAAAGGTATTCTTGGCCCAGATGATAAACGTCGACCATTTGCCGCCGGCAGCACGAAAAGCTGCTTGCAGCGTGTCAAGTTCCGATGAACTCATGGCGATGTAAACCGCCCCCTTGGTAACCGATAGTATGTTTCCGCAAGCGGCTTCGAGAAAGGGTTTAAACTCGCCACCGAGATTGTCATTCAAAATCGGGCGATGTTTGCCGCGTAGTTTATCTTTTGCGCTGTTGGCATAATTTACCCCATAGGGTGGGTCGCAAAAAGTCATGTCTGCCAGTTCAGACCCAAGCAGCAGCGTGTAACTCTCGGCTTCAGTTGCATCGCTACAGAGCAGGCGGTGGTTTCCCATCAGCCACACATCGCCCATGCGGGATACGGGATTCTTGGCGGGTTCAGGTACCGCATCCTCGTCGGTCAGGCCTGCCTGATCTTCTGGAGACAGTAGCTCATTCAGCTCATCACTACTGAAACCCAGCAGATCCAGATCAAACCCGTTTGAATTAAGATCAGCAAGCTCCAAGGTCAGTAATTCTTTATCCCAACCTGCATTCTCGGCTAAGCGGTTGTCTGCCAGAATGTAGGCGCGCTTTCGAGTAGGGGAGAGGTGAGCCAGTTCGATCACTGGCACAGTATCCATCCCGAGTTTACGTGCAGCGAGCAGTCTGCCGTGACCAGCGATGAGACCGTTGTGACCATCGACCAGGATGGGTGACGTCCAGCCAAACTCTATCATCGAAGCGGCAATTTGCGCGACCTGTTCATCGGAATGGGTGCGGGCGTTATTGATATAAGGCACGAGGGTTTCGATGGGACGGTATTCGATGTGCAGGTTTGACATGGCAATAAAAAACCCGCCACATGGACGGGTTGATATGGGGTGGTAACTGGTAACCTATTTTTTTGATCTGTCGCTAGCGCGATGTCGGGCGCGCGCCCCCCGCATGCCATCCTGGGCAGGAAGGACCCATCAGATTTTGGCAGGAGTTTGCACGAGCAATTATTGGTTGGGGCTTAGCAGAATGTCTTGATCTATCAGTGTCTATTCCATTGTTATTTCTACGATGAAACAGATTTTACACGAAATTTTAGGAAATGCGACACCTCTGAAAGCCCCTGAATTGGCGATTCTCCGCAGTATTCCGCATCCGTTAGCAATCATACGAAAAATTGCTAAAAATATTTTGTATCAACTGAAGCCCCGTTGAGTTGATCAGCCACGGCCAACAAAGCACGCTGCCACCGACGCTGCGCCGTTCGGGTACAATAGCCGAAGCGTTTTGCAATCTTCTGCCACTCGTAGCGCTTGGCCCGCATCCAGATTAGGTGACGTTGTTCCTCTTCCAGCCACTGCACCCAGCGTATGGTTTCATGCATGCGATCGATCGCAGCTGGCTCAGGCGGGAAGCGGCGCATCCGCGGCTCAGCACCCAGCTTCTCCCACGCCATGCGCTGAATGTCTGGCCAGCAGTTGAAGTAGCCTTGAACCCGCACCGGCGGAAGACGATCTGCTGTTTGCGCAGCTTCCGAGAAACGTTCTGCCACGAGTTCAGCTGTCCATTTATCCATGATGTGCTCCTTTCTCCCCATACAAACGTTCACCAATACGCTTGAGCAATTCGCGCTCCATCCAGTCGAGGCGATCATCATCTGCTGACACCACGAGGATATGCTGATCACGCCAGCCGCTTTGCTTGATTGCTCCCAGGTCGGGCACATCTGGCTGCAGACGACCGAGTGGGCAGCGATAGTGTTGCTGTGGAATTTTCATCTTGCACCTCCATGTTCCAGCGCCCAATGCAGCAGTGCCAGTGCATCGGCTTCGTTATCATCAATAGGAGCATGACCAAGCTCGCGGACGGAAGCGATCATCTCGTCCTTGCTCGCATTGCCTTTGCCAGTGGCGTGTTTTTTGATGGTGCCCACCGGCACTCCCTGGTAGGGGATGTTGTGATGCTCACACCACGCGGTGAGCGTTGCCCTGCACCAAGTCAGGTAAGTTTGTTGCTCAATACATTTGACGTACACAGCCACAAGGTGAATACGATGTATATGAAGGGACGATCTGCAAGAATCACAATCAATCGATTGAATTCTTTTGTGATAGTTGGCTTGTTAAAGAGTTATACGAAGCAATAGCGCTTTACGCTATAAATTGTCGGCTTGTTTAAGGGGAATACAATCGAAAACACAGCAGCACCAGCAAAGGAATCAACCAATAAGTCAATGATACACGAACATATAAGAAAGTAAGCGCTGTGGTTGAACCTTCCAGCTATCAATACTGAAAAACAACTATTAAAAACATCTGCTGTAATGCTTGGATCTGAATTCAAGCAGTTTAAATTCTAAAGAGGAGGGTAGCGATTTAATTTAAAAATTTTGACAGCAAGCAATATTTTTAATATATTGGAAAAATGGAAATGCATGTCGCAATTAAAGCACTCGCCGCCCTAGCCCATGAAACTCGTCTAACGATATTCCGCACATTGGTTCAGGCTGGCGCATCTGGACTTCAGGCAGGGCAACTTGCCAAAAAATTAAGCATCCCCAATGCAACACTGTCCTTTCACCTGAAAGAATTGGCCCATGCAGAACTCGTGATTGCCCGGCAGGAGAGCCGTTTTATTTATTACTCTGCCAATTTTGCAACTATGGATTCATTACTAAGCTATCTTACCGAAAATTGCTGCACTGGTACTCCATGTAGTATTGCTGAAGTTTGTTGTGATGAAAAGGACAGCTAAAACATATTTTTCTGACCATTTATTCTGATCATTTAATGAGGGAGACAATGATGAAACGCTTTCATGTTCATATTGCCGTCGATAATCTGCAGGATAATATTCGCTTTTACTCGGCACTATTCGGTATCGAACCATCTGTCAGCAAATCGGATTATGCCAAATGGATGCTGGATGATCCGTATATTAATTTCGCAATATCGGCTCGTGGTGCAAAACCAGGTTTGGATCATGTAGGAATTCAAGTTGACTCGGAAGAAGAGTTAAAGGAAATAAATCATCGTTTGTCCCAAGCTGATTTGCCTGCTGTAGAACAAAACAATACACAATGCTGTTACACCACCTCGAATAAATACTGGTCAGTTGATCAGCAAGGCATCGCATGGGAAGCGTTTCATTCACTAACAACAATCCCGACATTTGGACAAGATACGCGTATCCCTACTAAGACTGATTCCTGTTGCGGGGCTTAATCATGAATGTAATGTTTCTTTGTACCGGTAATTCCTGTCGTTCTATCCTCGCGGAAGCTACTTTCAATCATCTTGCACCCAAAGGATGGCATGCAACGAGCGCTGGTAGTCAACCCACTGGCGATGTTCATCCTCGTTCACTTGCTTTGCTTGAACGCGAAGGTATTTCAATTGAGGGGCTTTACAGTAAATCGTGGGAAAGCTTGCCGACGAATCCTGACATCGTGATCACTGTTTGCAGCAATGCTGCCGGTGAAACCTGTCCAACTTATCTTGGTCCAGTGGTACGCACGCATTGGGGGGTTGATGATCCTGCTAAAGCTACTGGAACCGAAGAAGAAATCAACGCGGCATTCACGCAGGCATATCATACCCTGCGCGAAGGGATCGAGACTTTTTTATCGCTGCCTTTAGAGGAGTTGCGCCAAAATCCTTCTGCCTTAAAGACGAACCTGGATCATATCAGTATTCAGAAATTCAAACAGTCGCCCACAGAGTGATAATTACAGACCAATACAAAAGATAGAAACAGGTACATTTTGACATGCTGATTGCGACACTCATTTTTACCCTGACACTGGTGTTGGTTATCTGGCAGCCACGCAATTTAGGCATCGGCTGGAGCGCTACACTTGGCGCTACCATAGCATTACTTGTTGGTGTGGTGCAGCTTAGTGACATTCCGGTGGTATGGAATATTGTCTGGAATGCAACCGCGGCTTTCATTGCGATCATAATCATCAGTCTATTGCTCGACGAAGCAGGATTCTTTGAATGGGCTGCACTCCATGTTGCGCGTTGGGGTCGCGGCAATGGGTGTTTATTATTTGCATATATTGTGTTACTGGGTGCAGCGGTGGCAGCGTTGTTCGCTAACGATGGCGCGGCATTGATTCTAACGCCGATCGTGATGGCGATGCTGCTAGCGCTTGGGTTTAGTCCAGCTGCAACACTTGCGTTTGTCATGGCGGCGGGTTTTATTGCCGATACGGCCAGCTTGCCGCTAGTGGTATCCAATCTGGTTAACATTGTCTCGGCTGATTATTTCAGGATTGGGTTTGCCGAATATGCTGGGGTGATGATTCCAATCAATATAGCTTCAGTCGCGGCAAGTTTATCTGTGCTTTTTTTCTATTTTCGCCGCAGTATTCCGGCACACTATGATGTTAGTCAACTTAAGTTACCGGATGAAGCCATACGCGATCGAGCCACATTCCGTGCTGGTTGGGTAGTGCTGGTATTGCTGCTTATCGGCTTTTTGGTACTAGAATCTTTGGGCGTGCCCATCAGCCTTATAGCGGCGACAGGCTCACTAATACTTTTCGCAGTGGCAGCGCGTGGTCATGCGATTAACACGCGTAAGGTCATTCGCGAAGCCCCGTGGCAGATCGTTATTTTTTCACTGGGAATGTATTTAGTGGTATATGGTTTACGTAATGAAGGCTTGACCGGATATATTACCAGCCTGCTTGATATTTTCGCCAGTTATGGCGTATGGGGTGCTACGCTGGGTACCGGCTTTTTAACTGCCTTCTTATCTTCGATCATGAACAATATGCCCACGGTACTGATCGGCGCGTTATCAATTGATGCAACCAGTGCGACCGGTGCAATCAAGGAAGCCATGATTTACGCTAATGTGATTGGTTGTGATCTGGGACCAAAAATCACGCCGATTGGCAGCCTGGCAACCTTGTTGTGGCTGCATGTGCTGGCACGAAAAAATACGGTGATCACTTGGGGATATTACTTTCAGGTTGGGATCGTGTTGACGGTGCCGGTATTGCTTGTCACGCTGGCTACCCTTGCTTTGTGGCTTAAAATCCAGTGAGATCATTATCGCAGAATCCCATTCATCGTGAGAAATGAATTGTATCAACTTTGTTAACTTAACTGTTGGAGAAGCAAAATGACAACCATCCATGTATTTGATCCTGCCTTATGCTGTAGCTCTGGTGTTTGCGGCGCCGACGTTGATCGTGCACTGGTCAGTTTTTCCGCCGATTTCGATTGGCTCAAGCAGCACGATATTGCCATCGAGCGTTTCAATCTGGCGCAGCAACCCATGGCTTTCGCGGATAATTCCACGGTAACAGCATTTCTGGAACGCTCCGGCGCGCAAGCACTGCCACTCATACTGGTGGACGGAGAAGTGGCATTGGCTGGACGCTACCCGAATCGCAGCGAACTCGCACACTGGCCAGGGATTCCTCTGGAACAGACAGCCGAAGAATCCAGTTGTTGTGGTGGATATTGCTAACGCATACTGAGTCAAGCTCATGGCTAAACTCAAATTTCTCATCAAACCGCCACGATTTCTGTTTTTTACCGGCAAGGGTGGAGTTGGCAAAACTTCATTAGCTTGCGCTACGGCCATCACATTGGCCGATGCCGGTCAGCAGGTATTATTGGTCAGCACCGATCCGGCTTCAAACGTGGGTCAGGTGTTCGGCATGACAATTGGTAATAAGATTACCGCGATTACCGCAGTGCCCGGATTAACCGCTTTGGAAATCGACCCGCAGGCAGCGGCGCAAGTCTATCGTGATCGCATTGTGAATCCAGTGCGCGGCGTATTGCCGGAAACGGTGGTAAAAAGTATCGAAGAACAACTGTCAGGTGCATGCACGACTGAAATAGCGGCCTTTGATGAATTTACCGCTTTGTTGGTGGATTCAGCACTGACCGGGGATTACGATCATATTATTTTTGATACCGCACCGACTGGCCACACCATTCGATTGCTGCAGTTGTCCGGAGCATGGAGTGAATATCTTGAGGAAGGCAAAGGCGATGCGTCATGTCTTGGTCCTCTAGCTGGTTTAGAGAAACAACGCGTTCAATACAAAGCAGCCGTAGATACTCTAGCTGATTCGAAGCGCACTCGACTCATATTAGTGGCTCGTGCTCAGCAAGCTACGCTACGCGAAGTAGCGCGGACACAGGAAGAACTTACGGCTATCGGTTTGTCCAACCAATTCCTCGTCATCAATGGCTTATTGCCACAATCAGAAACGGCACGGGATGATTTGGCAGCCACCATTTTCCAACGCGAGCAGAAGACCTTGGCAGCTATGCCGGAAATTCTCAAGCCATTGCCACGCGATCACATCGCGCTTAAACCGTTCAATCTGGTTGGATTGGCTGCTTTACGGCAATTACTGAGGGATGAATTGTCTGCTGCTGACGATAGCGATACGACGCATCAAGCCATGGCAATTCCAGGGCTATCCGGTTTAATCGAGGATATCGCCAGGGATGGCTGCGGTTTAATCATGCTAATGGGAAAAGGCGGTGTCGGTAAAACCACGCTGGCTGCGGCAATCGCGGTCAATCTCGCGCATCGTGGCTTGCCGGTGCATTTAACTACTTCGGACCCGGCAGCGCATTTAAGTGAAACGCTCAGCGGCACTATGGACAATCTCGCGGTCGACCGGATCGATCCGCATGTGGAAACCGAACGCTATCGCCAGCGTATTATGCAAACCAAGGGCGCACATCTGGATGCGCAAGGCAGGGCTTTGCTGGAAGAGGATTTGCGCTCGCCCTGTACCGAAGAAATTGCGGTATTTCAAGCATTCTCACGCATTATCCGAGAAGCCGGTAAAAAGTTCGTGGTGATGGATACTGCACCAACCGGGCATACGTTATTGTTACTGGATGCCACCGGCGCTTATCATCGTGAAGTGGTCAAACAAATGGATAGCCATTCCATTGCGCACTACACCACGCCTATGATGCAATTGCAAAACCCCAGGCAAACCAAAATACTGCTGGTGACATTGGCCGAAACGACACCTGTACTGGAGGCCTCCAGCCTGCAAGACGATCTGCGCCGCGCCGGAATTGAACCGTGGGCCTGGATCGTTAATAACAGCATCGCTGCCACGACCGTCCAATCACCGCTTTTGTGTCAGCGCGCCCGTAACGAACTTGCTGATATCGAAACAGTATCGAACATTCACGCACAACGATACGCCGTGGTACCCTTGCTAAAAGAAGAGCCGATCGGCGTTCAGCGATTATTGGAATTATCCGAAAGTAGCCAGCAATGATCATGTGTGTAGAAGTTTCGGTAAAAGTGCCGCACAATACATCGGCTAACCGCAACAGCTATCGCCGCTGTTTTTACATTGCACCTGGATGGGCGGGCATGAAATTGTGCCATAGAAACAATAGACACAGCAGCTACCTGGTTTAGGTTTAAGCACAGTGTGGCACTGCTCGCATTCGTAGAACCATTGGCAGGCATCCGTGGGCATGGTTTCTTGACATGGCCGCAAACTGGACAAGTCAGCGTGGATTCAAGAATGACAGCACTCATAAAGAATTCTTTTCGATAACTGCGGCGGGGATGCATCCTTGAATAAGCGATTCGGCAGCCACCACAGTTAAAACACCATTCCAAACAGCTCAACCAACGACTGGAACACAATGATCACCGCGGTCGTCTCCCAGCCGGCTGGCAGCGCTAACGCAAGCGGCAACACAACAAAGGAATTGCACGTGCCGAGACTGAAAGCGAGTGTGCGCCCGGAATCCATCGGCAGCTGCAGCACTCGGGTAAGCAGGTGCGCAATCAGTGCAGCGGCCAGCAAAGAGCCTACAAACACAGGTAGCACCGTCAGCAACACTAACCCGGCGTAGCGCACTGCGCCAACCTGCGCGCCAGCAATCAGGAATACCACAACCGCTAGCAAAGGCACAGGCCACCAGCCGAGACGTCCACGCCAGACTGAACGTCCGGAATTTTTTTCAATCCAGTATTCCGTGAATACGGTGGCCAGCAAGGGCAAACCGATCAGGGCGAGCGCGGCGGGCAGCATGTCTTCCTCTCGCAGCGCAGCGCTGAAATCTGTTGCGGGCAGCATTAACCACAAATAAACCGGCAGCAACAGCAACTGCGCCAGCAGGTTCAGCGGCGTCACAGCAACCGCCCGTGCCGTGTTGCCGCGTCCAAGCTGCGCGAAGGTAATAAACCAATCGGTACAGGGCGCTAGCAACACCAGAAGCACGCCGAGATGCAAGGCCGGATCGTCGGGCAGCCATTGCAGAATCAGCAAGACCGTCAGTGGAATCAGCACGAAGTTGCCGGTCATGATGGCAAGCACGAAGCGTTGGTCACGAAAGGCGGCGCGGACATGCAGCAGAGGCACCTGCACGAAGGTGGTGTAGAGCAGCACGGCCAGCATTGGCCACAGCAAAGTTTCCTGATGCGGCCCAATGCCGGGCTGGGTACTGCCCAATACCAACCCAGCAGCGATAGCGGCGAGATAGATCCAGACTTGGCGTCGTTCGAGGGTTAGGCGGTTCATCAGTCGCGCGCCCGCAAGATTACGAGTGTGCCCGCCAGCATGAATCCCGCAGCCAGTGCAAACGCTGCCTCTGGCGACACCACCGTCCACACCACACCTACCGTCGCGCTGGACAGGAACTTGGCTGTTCCATTGACCGTGCCGAGCGCGCCGATGCTCATCGTCATGGTCTCGGGTTGCACAACCTCGGCGGTTACCGTGGATTCGAGCGCCTCCTGCACCGCGACATACAAGCCGGCGATAGAGAAAATGCCGGCCAACAGTGCGACGCTCTCGATACCCGACCACAATGCCAGAGTCACCAGCACAGCCGTGGCAGCGCCCAAGGCATAAGCCGCCACTAGCACGGGTAAATGGCCCACACGGTCGGCCAGCCAGCCCACAGGCCACGATACCGCAACTTGGACGGCGTTGCGCCAGACGTACAGCAAGCCGGCCACCTGCGCTGACTGCACCACGCCCATCAACGGGGTGAGTAGCGTGGTAGCGGTTAGAACCAGCAGCGCATGGGAGAAATCGCCGACACCGAAAAGAGCGACGGCACCCAGGTAACGCTTGAATCGAGCCGACAGTCCGCGCAGTGAGCCGAAGAACTTCAGCGCCGGATTCGGTGAATGCTGCTGGTCCTGCACCAGCGTGAGGAAAGACACGACGGCCAGCAGACCAGGGATGAGCGAGAGCCACAGCACGAAACGAAAGGGCCCTGCATCGTCGCTCCAGTGCCAGCCTTGAGCGAGCCCCAGCAATGCCACCCCCAACAACGGGCCGAGCACTGCGCCGACGGTGTCTGCCGCGCGATGAAAACCGAAGGCGCGACCCCGTGTCTCGGGACTGACCGCCTGAATCACGATAGCATCGCGCAAGGGGCCGCGCAGGCCCTTGCCGAACCAGGAGACCATGCGGCCGAGCAGGATCAATGGCCAGCCCAGTGCCAGCGCAATCAGTATCTGCCCAAGTGGCGTCAGGCCATAGCCGACCAGCACCAGCAGCTTGCGGTGGCCGAGTTTGTCGGCGATGTAGCCCGATATCATCTTGGTGAAACTCGCCACCGCATCGGCGATGCCTTCGATAAGGCCTAGCGCAGCAGCCGGAATACCTAGCACTGCCAGAAAACCCGGTAGGGTCACGGTAGTGGATTCATAGCAGAAGTCGCCTAGCGCACTGGTGATGCC
>NZ_FOUB01000073.1 GCF_900114745.1 Nitrosomonas communis
AGGTTGACATGCCTGCCCGGATGCCCTGATCAGTCTCTGATTGTCGCACCCATTTACGCAACGTCTCAGCAGTACAACCTATCTTGGATGCTATCGATTCCAGTGCCGCCCATTGCGACTCATACTCCCCTTGGTGTTCATACAGCAATCGGACAGCTCGTTTACGAACCTCCGGTGAATATCTTATTTGTTTTTTCATTACTCTATCCTCTCAAGAAATAGAGTCTCCTGTAAACCCGGGGCGATTCAGTCCGAAAAAATTCATCGATATGGGATGTGTACACTGGCATAATGGTGTAGCGATTGGGGAGAATTCCTTCAATATACGAGGTCTTATCGAACCATATGAAACGAATGATATGGGGCGCTATGAGGTAACCGGAGTCGAGATTGACAAGAAAGTATGGCTCTATATGAATTTTAGTGGGTATGGCATTATTAAGTGATGAATAGTGAAATCTTGTTTAGTCTGGCTTTAGGCCTTCAGTCTCCGTGGGAAGTCAACGCAATAAAGTTTGTTCATGCTGAATCAAAGCGAAAAGAATGACACCTGCAGATTGGTTTTGCTGTAAGGGCACGATTTGCAGATGAGTCAGGAAATCTTTGCGGTGTTTATGACACAGTGGAGCGGACATGGCAGCACCTTAACTTCTTTGAGCATACTGGTTATTTGCATTGCGCGGTTCCCCGCATTACCACATCGTCAGATAACGTAGTTAATGGAGCAGTACCGTGGGCACGCGCCAATAGTGGTTTTACTTTGTTGTTTGAAGCCCTGGCTTTGCCATGATTGAACGGGAGATGCCGGTCAATCGTGTTGCTGAGCTAATGCAAGTTAATCCGTAACAGATCTGGACGATATTCAACCATTGGTTAGGCAAAGAGCGCTGCATGCAGATGATCCTCCTGCTATTAGCCAGCTGGGTATCGATGAAACCTCTACACGCAAAGGGCATCACTATGTCACGGTGGGGGTTGATAGGGAAAGTGAACGTGTGATTGATGTGAATGAAGGAAAAGGCAAACTAGCCGTTCAAGCCATTGGCAGGCATTTGCAATCAAAAGGGGCTCAGGCAGAGCAAATTCAGCAGGTCAGCATGGATTTATCGCCTGCTTTCATTGCCGGCGTCAAAGATACTTTCTCCTGTGCACAGATTAACTTCGATCGTTTCCATATCGTCAAACTGCTCAATCAAGCAATGGATGCCGTGCGCAAGCTGAACGCAAGGAACACGATGCGCTTAAAGGCCACCAATACACTTTTCTAAAAAACCCTCAGTCGCTCTCAGAAACACAACAGCAACAATTAACTAGCATGATTCGCCTCTATCCTACTTTGGGGAAGGCCTACCGCCTCAAAATACTGTTCAATGATCTGTGGAACATGCCAGATAAATCCAGGGCACACGCTTTTCTTACCCAGTGATGCGATGAAGTCAATCAAGCCAGCATTCCAGCTTTCCAGGCTTTTGCTAACACGATCATCTCTCATTGGAACGGGATTATTCACTTTGTTGAATCCCGTCTGACCAATGGCATTCTTGAGGGCATCAATAACAAGATTCAGCTTGCTAAATGGCGTGCCAGAGGCTACCAGAATATTAACAACCTCATCAATATGATTTATTTATTGTATGGAAAACTTCGGTTTATTTACCCACGGTATTTCACATAGAACCAAAGTATTTAAAGAGCCTAGCCTTAGAAATGTCGCTAAAACAGGCCCTTACTTCCATGATGGCTCTGTTGAGACACTGGGCTAAGCGATTCGGGAAATGGCAGAACATCAAATCGGTCGTAAAGCTGATGGAATGTTCTTGCTTTACATGCTCATGGATGTCCTTGTATTTTTTATTGGTTTATTTGCAATATCACTTCAAATTCCTAAGAAGGAAGGGAGCATGATTATTATATGGCTGCTATTTTTCTTGGCGCCACGAACTACAGAATAATGTATGTAATTGCATTATTGCTCCCTTTATTGGTTATCGCTTACCATTAATTGGTATTAACAATGGATTGGTTTAATCCATTGCTACTTCTTTGCATTAATTGGCGATCTACTTTGCTGAGCAATATTGATTAACCTAAATTTGAGGAGGTTATCATGCGACGAATTTATTTTCTTGTTCCCGATATTAATATTACGAAGCGTGTCGTTAATGAATTGCTTTTAGCACGAATCGAAGAGAAACACATCCACGTGCTTGCCAAGCGCGGTACACCGCTCGAGGAATTGCCAGAGGCCAATTTGCTACAGAAAACTGATTTTGTTCCTGCGGTACAGCAAGGGTTAGCGGTAGGTGGATCGACTGGCCTACTCGCTGGATTGGTTGCAGTCGCTCTTCCGCCTACTGCACCCGTTATTGCAGGCGGTATCTTGTTAGCAACAACAGTTGTAAGCGCGGGTCTAGGCGCATGGATAAGTGGAATGATAGGAGTGAGTACGGCCAATAGACGAATTAAAGAATTTGAAAATGCAATAGAAGCAGGTCATTTTCTAGTATTCGCCGATGTGCCAACGGATCGGGTAGGTGAGATCGAAGAGCGTATAAAACAGCATATAGGAGAAGTAGAAATCGAAACTACCGAACCAAAAATTCCTGCGTTTCCTTAATATAAAAGAGTCAAAAGCTTTATGCATTTGAGGCTGTTTAATTATGCGGTAGAAATGGATTATGATTGCTTTCGAGGCATTTTGAGCTTGGTCATACCCTTATTGAAACGAATGGAAGTAGACGATGATAGGTATGAGCAAAGGCAATCGTAAAGATGATTTATCTTCGGCAGCAGAATTCATAGGATCTTCAAGTTTAAAATTGAGGAAGTTGGGTAAAAACTGTTTTTGAGCTAAAAAATGGTATGTTTGAGTCAGAGCTAATCAATACTGTAAAGGAATATTTATTGGAAACGATAATAAGATGATTCCTAGCGAAATTGAGCCTTTCGGTATTTTTGGTATTAAGAGTCTATGCTTTTTTGGTTCGGAAGAAGATTGCCATGGTGGAAAAAGGATAAATAATTTGTTTTCCAGGAAACAACCTGCGAGGATTTAAGATTTTGGTTTGCAGGAAGAAGAGATGTTGGTATTTGATATTAGACTTGACTTAATGTCAAAAGAACGTCTAGCTAGTTTTATTATAGATGTTTCATGAAATGTGAGTTCGAGGAATACAATGCCTCGAACTCAAACCACTGACAAAAGTCGTCAATCGCATAAAAGATCACTATAGCATCTATCGAATTCTGGCTCCTCTAGTGGCGATGAAACTCTTTCCCAGAATCATTTCATCATAAGGGCACCTCTAAAAATTCATATTTCGTCACAATACTTCGTTGTTCACAAAAAATGTTTCCTTACCTATCAGTTATAGGCTGCGTCAACATTTTTTGTTCTCGTCTCGCCTTGTCTTGTCTAGAACTCTGAATTTTTAAAGGCGCCCGTAAGAAATTCAGGTTACTATAGCGTAACCAGTTAAGAATGATTCGGAATATATAGAATTTGAAGAGCATCTCAACGGTTTGGTTTTGTTGTTTACGCAGTGCTTTGGCGTATTCCCATTTGTGCTAGATGAGACAATGAGAATACTCTTTGAATCATTTCTAGCTGGTTTTGCTATATTGTATACTCCGCGCGGTCATGGTTGCGGAAAATATAAACGAAAAAACTCCTTATAATTTAATGGTTTCAGCATTTTTAAAATCCGCAATTGTAACCGCGCCGAGTATAGCTATCTTTATGTCGAATTCACGTTAATTAGAATTCTGATGGATCAACATCCAAAGTCCATCGTACTTTACGATGGGGAATTTTGCAGAGTTTCATATACCACTTGCTGAGAAATAGCTGCAATTTTTTGCGAGAGTGGGATTGGACCAGCAGATGTGCACGTTCTAGTCCTTTTAGTCGTGTCATTTGTGCAGGAACTGGATCGAATATTTCTATTTGTTTTCCAGGTTCGACCAGTTTGCTTGCCATGGTGAGGAATTCTATCGCGGTAGCAATATGTGGCGCTTCCGCATTGAGCAGCGCTTGATAGGAGTAGGGAGGAAAATGAGTGATTTCCCTTTCTTTTAACAATATTTGTGCATAAGCATCGTAATCGTGATGTTTCAAAGCGAGATACAAAGGATGATTGGGGAATTCAGTCTGAATAAGAACTTCTCCTGCAGTTTCAGCGCGACCTGCTCGTCCGGCAACTTGCATCAATTGTGCGAATAATCGTTCTTCAGCACGGAAATCCATACTATAGAGTGAAGTATCAGCATTGAGCACACCTACCAAGGACAAATTAGGAAAATCATGCCCTTTAGCTAGAAGTTGTGTGCCTACCAGGATATCTACTTGTTGTTTATGGATCGCATTTAATATGAATTGCCAAGCTTCCTTACCTCGAGTATTGTCCCGATCCACACGAAGAATACGGGCATGAGGGAAAAATTTTGCCAGTGCAGTTTCAATTCGTTGTGTGCCATGACCAAATGGCATGAGATCTTGATCGCCACATTGTGGACAGGCTGGTGGAAGTTGTTCTGTGTAACCACAATAGTGGCAGCGTAGATTTTTTTGAGTCAGGTGTACAACCAGACGACTGGAACAGCGAGAGCAGGTCGCAAGCCAGGTGCAAGACTTGCACAATAATACAGGAGCATAACCGCGGCGATTAATAAAAACTATGCTTTGTTGCTTTTGAGTTAGAGTTCTTTCTAACGCAACAAGCAGTTGTTCAGATAATCCTTCTTTGAGCTGAACGGAGCGGGTATTAACATAGTGTATGATGGGGAGTGAGGCGTTTTTTACTGCACGCGCACGTAATAGTATCTTGCGGTATCGGCCGGTTGTAGCATTGTAGTAGCTTTCTAATGAAGGTGTTGCAGAGCCTAACAAGATGGGTACATTCATTTGTTTTGCACGAAAAATGGCAATATCTCGCGCTGAATAGCGTAACCCATCTTGTTGCTTAAATGAAGGATCATGTTCCTCGTCAACGATAATCAGGCCCAGCTTGGGTAGTGGCGTAAAAATGGCTAAGCGTGTTCCGAGAACTATGCTCGCTTCGCCCCGCTGTGCCTGTAGCCAGCCATTCATACGTTCGGTAGGATTGAGTTTGCTATGCAAGCTGATCAGATGCGTGGTGGGGAAGCGCGACCGGAAAATTTCTTCCAGTCTGGGGGTCAAATTGATCTCGGGTACCAGGATAAGTACTTGACGTTTTTGTTTGAGTAGCATTGAAGTAATCTGGAGATAAACTTCGGTCTTGCCGCTACCCGTAATTCCATGAAGCAGCCAGGTATTAAATACGCCTATTTCAGCTTGGATGGTATTAATTGCGGTGATTTGTTCGGTTGTGAGCTGCAAAATGGGAGACGCATTTATGTTTAGTGTGAATTCCGGTTCTTCTAAAACCTTTTCCACCCATCCTTGAGCTAAAAATTCCTGTAATAATTTCGGGGCACGTTGAGAGAGCTGCTTTGCTTCTTTGCTAGTGATGGCGCCTACTTCTTTAAGGTGAGTGAGCAAGTAATGTCTAGTTTTATTCCGGCCAGGAATAGAAGAGAGTGCCATAGCATGACCTGTTTCGGTCAAACGGAATAGAAATGACGTAATAGATCGTTGTAGCACAGGTTTAATGCTGCGCAACCGCGTGGGCACTCCATTCATGATTACCCTTCCAATGGGGTAATGGTAATAGCAACTACAGAATTCAAATAATTCTATGAGAGTTGGAGGTATTGGGGGAATATTCCGTAAAATCTCGTCAGCTTGTTTTAGTTTGTCATGAGAAACATGAGCATCATCAGATATGGCTAGGATAATGCCTATCATGAATTTTTTACCAAAGGGAACACGTGCATATAAACCAATGTCAAGCTGTGTTGCATCGGGTGCAATATAGTCGAATAGACTATCAATAGGTATATCGAGTGCGACGTGGATTATAGTCATTTAACCCAAATTTTCCATTAGAACTCCGGGTTCTAATTGAATCAACAAATTATCCTGATACTCCTTTTTGAGTATACCTTAAAAATCAAATAATTAAGCTTCTAATAAAAAGTCTGGGTTTAACGAAATCTCTGGTCTTATATTCATGAAAGGATACAATTTGAACCTATGCTCAGGATCATTAACATCCAATATGGCGAGTACTGAATATCGAAAATATCAAAGTAGTTTGATCAAAATCAGATAGCGGCAATGTACTGCCATTTCCAAATCAAAAAGAGGACGCGAAGGCGAGCCGCAGACAGTATAAATAATACGGCAAGGTGAAGCCGACAAAGTCAGTTTTGATTTAAAAATGGAATAAATGGCGAGGATAAGGGCAACTTAAGAAGAGGACGAGAGCAAAACTTGCTCTCGCCGAATTGTGAAAATGCTTAATTATCTTGTTTTGTCACACCTTGGTAAGTTTATTCATGAATTATTTTGAAACCCGATATAACGTAATAGATGCTTCGCCTTGTTTGCTTAAGACCGCAGTATTGCCGTTTGCGCTGATATCAAATGAAATGGGTTTGTCGGAACTGCTTGAGAAACCGATACAGCCGCCGTTAGTATCGTAAATAAAGCTTCTCATATTCAATGTCTTAGAGTTGGTATCGTATGCATATGAGGCAAACTCAACCCCTGGGGTTCCACATTCCACTTGCTCGGACTGAAAAGTTGTACCAATAGGATCGATCAACATGAATTTATTATTTGGGAAGAACAAAAATAATTTGGTTTTAACGCTATTTTGATCCAGTGCCCAGGCACCTACAATACCGGAGGCATTATTATCCATTTTAGCATATCGCTTTTCTTTGATCTCGGTGAGAATGGGTTCATCATCTGAACTGAGTTCAATTGGGCGCGCAATGTGAAAGAGTTCTCCGAAGACGCCACTTTGTTCTCTTGCTCTTTGGGCGACTACGATGTCAGAAATAATGAGCTCGTCACCATTTGTATGGATTCGCCAAGTAGGGCGCGGGTGTGATAAACCTGCTCGCAGATTGGTATCAACAGATGATGAGCTATTGAGATTAAATCCTCTGGTATCAAATTGTGATGCGTTTGCAATGCCGTATTCTACCCCGGCTTTAATAATAGTACCGCCTCCGCAAACCCGGTTTTCATCGCATGAATCATCTGCTGTTGCTTCGCCCTGCAAGTATTGACCGCTGCCATCTGCTGCTACTCGTATAACGCTTGCATTCGTGTCATCGTATTTTACCCAAATGTGACTACTCAGGAGATTGATCCCTCTAGCAAGAAAATCGGTACTCGCTGCTTCTGCTGATTTGATATCGCCGAATAGGCCTGCAGCATCGCGCGCAGTTTTGAGTATCGCAGAATTAGCAAAACTGACTGGATCGCTCGAGAGATTAAGGGTAGGTTTAAGTGCGGCAGCTGCTTCTGCTGGAATTAATATTCCGTTCGAGAGATCATTATCTGAATCGAGTGATTGCAGCAGGACAGGCAGATTCTGTAATTTATTCTCATTGCCTGCAGCCAGCTCTATTGGTGTAACGATACCAGTAGCCTTGATGTCACCGATGATCAGTTCACCAAGCTGGAATTTGACATTGTCACCATGGTTATAGCGATACATGCCTTGTGTATCCGTAGTTCCTGATGAGCCAGAAGATGTCGTATAAGCAACACCTGCAACTGGAGCGGCATCAGTGAGTATTCCAGTCGTAGGTCCTTTGAGGGGAGCTTTGCTAAATTTAGGTTCCTGACTATCGCTACAGGAAGAAAGTCCTATGATAAGTGCACTCGATAAAAATACCCAGACTTTTTTGCTTGTTTGATGATTCAATTTCATTGAGATAACTCTTCCAATTTATGTTTAATCAATTCATGCGATTTACGCATAACGCCAAGATTGTAATCTTATGAAATAAGAGGATAATGTAGACATGAATCCCGGTAATGTAAATTTTTTACAGCCCTCAAAGTGAAGCTTATTTATATTAGAGTCTTCCTTATAATAATAAGTATAGACGCAATTTTCTGTTTTATTTATTTTTTTGAATTTCTGAATATTTAATTTGTCCATTCGGCATTAAACTTCTGTTGAACATCACTTCTTTAATAAATGATTTCATATGTCTAGTCTAGCGCAAATGTCGCAATTGTTGACTGAGTTGACTGAGAAACCACAACAACTTTCTGTTGACTGGTATTTAAATCCACATATATTGGAATTAGAAAAACAACGATTATTTGATCGGGGTCCAGGTTATGTTGGACATGAATTAATGGTGCCCAATATTGGAGATTACCAAGTCATGGAATGGATGAATGATGCCAATGTATTAGTCCGTAACGAGAATGGGATTGAGCTGTTATCGAATGTGTGTCGTCATCGTCAGGCGCTTTTGCTGAAAGGGCGTGGAAATGCCAGAAATATAGTTTGCCCTATCCATCGCTGGACTTACGCAATGGACGGAAAATTACTCGGGGCGCCGTATTTTAGCAATAATCCCTGTCTGAATTTGGGTAAAACATCCTTGCAAAATTGGAATGGGCTCTTGTTTACGGGTGAACGCAATGTCGCACATGATATGATCAATCTAAATGTCCTCAAGGATTTTGATTTTACGGGTTATATATTTGATCGTGTTCATATAGATCATTATTCGTGTAACTGGAAAACATTTATAGAAGTTTATCTGGAAGATTATCATGTCGAGCCTTTTCATCCCGGTTTGGGACATTTTGTTGATACTAATAAACTTTATTGGAAGTTTAGTGATTGGTACAGCGTTCAAGTTGTAGGGGTTAATCCTGAATTCGACCGAGCAGGCACGCCAGTATATGAGAAATGGCACAAGCAGGTATTACAGTACAATAATAATCAGAGACCACCTTATGGTGCTATTTGGTTACTTTATTATCCCAATGTGATGCTTGAATGGTACCCCCATACCCTCATCATTAGTACAATAATACCAACTGGAATAGAAAGCTGTATGAATGTAATTGAGTTTTACTATCCAGAAGAGATTGCTTTGTTTGAGCGTGAATTCGTTGAGGCAGAACAGGCAGCATACTTCGAAACTGCTTTAGAAGACGAAGAAATCTGCAGGCTGATGACAAAGGGGCGTCGTGCACTTTATAAACAAAATATTAATGAATTTGGTCCCTATCAAATGCCGATGGAAGCTGGGATGTTGCATTTTCATAATTTCCTGCAAAGAGAGATAGGTTCTTACTTATGCTAGCTAACTATTATTCTGAAATGTATTTTTTATTAAATAATGACTGATGCATTCGTTGTGGATGCTCGTAGCGGGTTTTATGTTTGCCTGTATGGGAATGTTGGTAAAGTTAGGTGCAGTCTATTTTTCTAGTATCGAGTTGGTGTTTTACCGTTCCTTAATTGGTCTATTTTTAACCTATCTGGCTATGCGTACTCGTCGGATGCCATTGATTACTAAATACTGGAAGATTCATTGTTGGCGTGGACTGTTTGGTCTCGGTGGATTGTTACTATTTTTTTATTGCATTACACAACTTCCATTAGCAACCGCTATATCCCTGAATAATACCTGGCCGCTATTTCTAGCATTGTTGACGGCAATTATTTTAAAAGAACGTTTCCATTGGGTGTTGGTTATGACAATCTTACTCGGGTTTATAGGCGTAGTTTTGTTGTTACGACCAACTTTACATGAAGATCAGTGGCAGGCTGGATTAATTGGTTTGATGTCGGGGATTTTTGCAAGTCTTGCCCATCTTAATCTGAAACAGCTTGGTAAATTGGGTGAATCTGAATGGGTAGTGGTTTTCTATTTTACCTTGATCTGTACGGTAATAACCGGTATATGGCTGTGGTTAACTGCATTTAGTGCTATTGATTCCAATAATTTATGGATATTAGTTGGGGTGGGCATAACAGCTACTCTTGCACAGCTAGCACTTACCAGGGCTTATCGCGTCGGTAAAACTATGGTAGTTAGTGCACTTGCATACAGTACAGTATTATTTGCAGGATTATGGGATGTTTTTTTATGGCATGAGGCTTTGCCCATTTCTGCCTGGGTGGGGATGGGGATGATTATGTTAGGAGGGGCATTAAGCCTGAGAAGTGCTTCAATAAGTAAGTGTTGGCAGGCGCTAGATTCAATAATATTCACGTGGTGAATTAAATTATTTATAATGAATATATTATATCTGGGAGTGCGCGCATGATTACTATTCAAAAAATCAATAACCTGATCATTGTAGCTGTAATTGGGGAATTTACTCTCAGTGATTTTAAAGAATTTGAAGACAAGGTGTTATATCGATCACATCCTGAAGATAAGATAAATTTGTTATTTGATTGGCGGGATATGGTGGATTATACGGTTGATGTCGCTTGGGAAGAGATCAAATTTATGCGTGAGCATGGTAGTGAATTCGATCGAGTTGCGGTAGTTACTAATAATCAATGGCAGGCATGGAGTGCATGGGTATCAAATTTGTTTATCGATGCCGATGTAATGGTTTTCTCTGATTATGACGAAGCGAAGGAATGGGTTTCCTTGTGAATAGAGTCTAAGCTCTTGGCACATTCATGTAAAAAAATTCAAGCATAATTCAGTATGGATGAGTTTGTTTTAGCTCGGGTATTGCATATATTGGGTGTAGTTCTTTGGATTGGTGGTGTTGCCATGGTAACAACAGTCCTACTTCCTGCCGTAGCGAAAATGAAATTAGCTGGAGAACGTATCGAGTTCTTCGAGCATATTGAAAGCCGCTTTGCTACTCAAGCGCGTTATACCACATTGTTAGTAGGACTGAGTGGTTTTTACATGGTGCATATTTTAGATGGATGGAACCGTTTTGTTGAGCTCCATTTCTGGTGGATGCATGCCATGGTGTTCGTGTGGGGTGTTTTTACGCTAATGCTTTTTGTGCTGGAGCCATGGGTACTCCATAGATGGTTTAAGACTAGAGCACTAAATAAGCCAGAACAAACATTCGTGTTGATTCAGCGTCTGCACTGGTTTTTGTTAGGTATCAGCTTGATTACAGTTGCGGGTGCAGTCGCTGGTAGTCATGGTTGGGTTTTGTTTGGGGAAGGGTGATGAGCTATACGGTATTAAAAATGATTCATGTATCCAGTGTCATACTCAGTTATTTGTTATTTCTGACACGGGGGATTTGGATGATGCGTTCATCAGCTCAATTACAGCAACGTTGGGTAAAAATAATGCCACATGTAATTGATACAGTGCTGCTAACCAGTGCAATCGTGCTAGCGGCCCTGATACAACAATACCCGCTTGTAGATTCTTGGCTGACTGCAAAAGTTGCGGGATTGCTTCTTTATATTGGGTTGGGCATGACAGCATTCAGATTCGGCAAGACCTACACAATAAAAGTGAGCGCCTGGATTATGGCTCAGATAGTGTTTTTTTATATTATATTAATTGCACTGACTAAAAATCCTACAATATTTTTATAAATTAAGGGTGCCTCTAAAAATCCAGAGCTCTAAACAAGACAAGGCGAGAACAAAAAATGTTAGCGCAGCATATAATTGATATGTAAGGAAACATTTTTTGTGAACAACGAAGTATTGTGACGAATATGAATTTTTAGAGGTGCCCTTAACTATAAGTGATACCTTGAGTCTGTGAGTAAAAGGTACTCCTATTTGAGCGGGTTTTAGAAATCACCTCTTATTCCTGCTACTAAAGCTCTTCCAGGTAAGGGTGCAAAATTCTTCAAAAAAGAAGTATGAATACGTATTTCCTCATCAAGCAAATTTTTTCCTTGGACAAAGAGTCTAATACCATTTGATTGAGTTTCTTTTATGCGGTAGCTAGCTTCTAGATTGAGTAGTGTATAACCGGAAGTGCTGGTTTCAAGTTCAGCTCGCTTATTCTGGCGGAGCACGTGTATGGTGGTCAAATTCGCAGCCCAGGGTCCCAGTTGATAATTTAATTCCAACCCAAAACGTTGGGGTGTAGTGCGTGGAACATTTCCATCGTTGTGGTCTAATTTGCCTCGTACATAATCTGTAAATAAACGCAAGTCTAAATTATTAGGTTTGAGCGTAAAAATAACTTCCGCTTCTGCTCCGTAGAAGGTTGCGTCTGTTTGAGCCATATTCAGTAATTGAAATTCACCTTGCGGGTTTAATGTTTCATCTTCATCAACGCGATCAGCAATGCCATCTCCATTCGTATCCACATTTCTTAAAAAAATATAGTTGTTAAAGCGATTGTAGAAAGCATTTACCTTCCATCTCATGAATCCAGCAGTTTTGCTAAGGAACAAATCAAGATTATTGGTGGCTTCTTTATGTAGCGCATTATCGCCAATCTGGAATGTGCCTGTAGCATGATGAGGACCATTTATATAGAGCTCTTCTATCGCTGGCGCGCGTTGGCCATGCGTTGCTGTCAATCCTAAGTTATAGTCTTTTATAAAATTCCAGAAAGTGCCGGCGGAACCATTGAACAGACCGAATGCGCGAGACCGGTCAATGTTGTTTTGTGGATCACGTGTGGCATACTCATAGCGACTACCAAATTCAAATCGAAAATTACCCCAGTTGCGTTCTTCGATAAGGAAAAGCCCAGTAGAACGTGATTTTGTCACGGGTATTATCGCCTCTTCACCCAAAGCAGAAAATGTTCGATCCTGAAATTGTATGCCGAATAAACCTTTTAAATCTGCAATAGGCGAATGCAAAAACTCAGCCCGCGTTTCCAATTCCCGATTTTTAAAACGAGTCGCGATTTCCCCATTACTTTCAATCTCGTTATGTTTATAGTCATTGTAGCCCATGCGTACTTTGAGTTTTTCAAGGCCAGTAAGGGGGGTGTCCAGCTCCCCAGTCAGGTTGTAACGAGCTTGGGTCAAATCAATAGTAGGTCTTTCAGGAGTGGGTATCCCATATTTGCTCTCCTGTAATGAGATAGAGCCACCAAAGAATCCTCTTTCACCTATATAAGAGCTACCAACAGACAAACCTTGAGAATCAACTGCACTGTTTTTGACTACATTCTTTTCATTGTTAACATCCTGATTAATATTGGCATGCCCGGGAATATCGTAATCGCTCGTTTTACGCTTGAAGCCGCCGACACTCCATGAAGTTTGGCCAAAACTGCCATTTACATTGAGTGCCCCAGTTCTTTCTTCAGTTGCTGTATTTCCACGTACTTCAAAATTACCTTTTAATGATTTAAACACTTGATTAGGGATGCGCCCAGTGACAGCATTTACTATTCCACCAGTTGCCCCTCCACCATAAAGCAGGGTTGCTGGGCCCCGCAGAATTTCAATTTGCGAGGTATTGAGCGTCTCAATAGTGACAGCGTGATCTGGACTGAGAGAAGAAATATCAAGTGTGCTGATACCATTCTCCAGTACCTGGATACGTGGCCCATCCAAAGCACGGATGATAGGGCGACCGGCGCCTTGCCCAAATGAGCTCGACGCTACGCCAAGCTCACTAGATAAAGTATCACCCAGATTTACCTCGCGTTTTCTGCGGAGATTGTCTCCATGTAAAACAGCAGTAGGTTGAGTCATATTGAGCTCACTCCGGTCTTGAAATGGCGTCGAAGTGATGGTGACCTCGGGAAGTTTAATTGCTTTGTTGGTTTCTTCAGCTTGAGCAATAGTATTGAAAACAAAGATAATTAGACTCATAGCAGTTAGCCTTAGCCGTACTTTTTGGCTATGCTGTGTACTATTTTTTGTGACGCTGCGATGCGACATATTGATAAAATACTTTATGGTTAAATATCAGAAGATTGTCGGATTTATAAATGCAACTAAGTTGCATTTATAGAGAAAAAAATGATCATTTTGTAAAATGATGTTATTTGATTTTTTGAATGGCGGGTCTATCAAGCGCATTCAGCACATAATCCTTTAATGGTTAATTCAATTTCATGAAATAAATAACCAAGCGGTAAGGAAGGGCTAGATTTAATTCTGTAATCGCTCAGACATGTTACTTTGGTACATCGTGTACAGATGAAATGAGCGTGTTGATGTGAATGTAGTTCCGTGTTAACACGAAAACGCCATACTCGGTCATCTCCTGCGATTTTATGCACTAAATTATTCTTGCTCAACCATTCAAGAACGCGGTAAAGCGTTACGCGATCTAGTTGTTCTTTCATGTTTAATCGTTCTTCAATCTCACGATGGGTAAGTGCATATTGCTCTGCCAATAGTATGGCAAGCGTTCTAAGTCTATTATGAGTGAGGCGATTCCCGGTATGTCTAATCAGCTCTTTGGCTTTTTCGTAGAAGTTATTGGGCATAGAAAAATAATATGCAACTTAGTTGCATTTATTATAGTAAATAAATTTCTAAAAGGATACTTTTTAATCAAAAAATATCAGTAGAAGAAGCGGTCATTTTCTTCATGATGCGGTGATAGGACCAAAGGAGCCGGCATCGATAGTTCTGGCGAAGAAAGAGGAGGCCGGCAACGTTATCGCCTTGCACCGATATACGCTTCTGTCTTTGTATGATTGTCTTTATGCTTTGCAGTCGACCATTCCCGGCCTAATTCGATCAAACCTGCATCACTGCCTGCTACGCCACGGCACATCCCGCTTGTCGGAGAGTGAAGGCGATAAACTCAGGAAAAAGAAGTTTAAAAAATATCCCATCGGCTACTTTCATACCGATACGTGGAAGCTCAAACGGAGGAAGGCGGGCTGTATCTGTTCGTTGTCATTAACTGAATGTCAAAGTACGCTTGCACCGAGCTACATGAGTGTTTCGCCAAAGAGGATCGCAGCAGATTTTTTTACGTAACCTGCTTAAAGCTATCCCTTACAGAATCCATGCTGTTTTTACTGACAACGTTATCCAGTTCGCCAACCGTGCCTGTGATAAATACGCTTTATGCCTATTTTTGATTGCGTCAGTGGTGACAATGGGACCGAAAAGCGATTGATTCGAGCGCATGAGCAGAACCATCAAGGAAACTATAGTGAAACATTACGGCTATATCTCCCATAGCCAGCTGAAAACGCATATCACCACTTCCTGAGGAACTATAACTTCGCAAAGTGGCTTAAGATTTTGAAGGGGCTTAGGTCCTATGAATACATCTACAAAATATGGACAAAAGAGCCAGAACGTTTTAATGTTAATCCATTCCAGCATACCAAGGAGCTAAGCACCTGGGTAGGTGATCAATATTCCGATTCTTCAAAAGTTTTGAAGTGGCTATTTGTTAGGGTCTGTTGACGTTTTAAGATAAGTATTTCATAGATAGAAACAAACTCGTAATATTGGGGTTCCCATACTACCAACAAAACGAGTTTGCGATGCCCCGAATAATGCTCAATGATGAGTACTGGTCGAAGCTGGAGAAGATTCTGCTTCAAGAATCGATTTATAACAAGCGCAATCTGCGCATGACGGTAGAAGGAATACTGTATCGAATGCGGGTTGGCTGTCCGTGGCGCGACCTGCCCAAGGTGTTCGGCTGCTGGAATTCCATCTATAAAAGATTCAATGCCTGGTC
>NZ_FOUB01000190.1 GCF_900114745.1 Nitrosomonas communis
GCAGGCCGCCGAAAAAAGCTTATCATTTTGGTCATGAAAAAAGAAAAACTTGAGCTATATACTGATTATCTGATCAGCAACAACGGTTATGCAACAGTGACAGGTTTGTCGGCGATGCTGAATGGTGAAGTCAGTCATGACCAGGTGACGCGTTTTTTATCGGAGCGAGATTATACCTCGAAAGATTTATGGCGGCTGGTTAAATCGACCGTGCGACAAGTTGAACGCGAGGCCGGCTGTCTGATTTTTGATGACACAATTCAAGAGAAAGAATGGACGGATGAGAACGAGATCATGTGCTGGCTTATGATCATAGTAAAGGACGGGCGGTAAAGGGAATTAACGTGCTTAATGCCTTGTATCACAATGGTGAAGTATCAGTGCCGGTCGCCTTTGAAGTAATTCACAAACCGATCCGGTTTTGTGATGTAACGACACGGCAAGTCAAGCGTGCCAGTGTGGCGACTCAAAAATGAGCTGATGCGGGAGATGCTAACGACCTGTGTGCTGAATGCGATAAAGTTCCGTTATGTCCTGATGGATAGCTGGTTTGCGTCGCAGGAAAACTTTGAATTTATTTTGAAGAAAAAGAAGCACTTTATTGCTGCGTTAAAAGACAATCGTCTGGTGGCGCTCAGCCGGGAAGACAAGAAACAAGGGCGCTTTGTACGGATCAGTGAACTGGACTTAGCGGATAAGCAAGCGGTGCGCGGCTGGCTGAAGGGCTTCGAACAGGAAGTGCTGTTAGGAAGTGCTGTTAGGAAGTGCTGTTAGTGCGGCGAGTCTTTACAAACAAAGACGGCGGCACCGGTTTGTTGAATCTGGTGTGCAGTGATGTGACGTGCGATGGCGAATATGTCGCAATGATCTACCAGAAACGGTGGAAAGTCGAAGAATTTCATAAGTCTCTGAAATCCAATGCGGGATTGGCGAAATCGCCAACCCGCACGGTAACCACGCAGAACAACCCTGTTTTCATGGCCGTCTATGCCGTGTTCAAGCTGGAATGCTTGAAGATCAAACACAAGGCCAATCATTTTGCATTACGAGCAAAACTTTTCATTAAAGCCAATCAGATAGCCTATGCTGAATTGCAAAAAATGAAGATTGCGTAACATCAGTT
>NZ_FOUB01000008.1 GCF_900114745.1 Nitrosomonas communis
AGATCAATCTTGCGTTGGCGAAACCCTTGAGGTTTACGATGGATGTTCTTAACCCAACGCGTCACGCTCGCCACGCCAACATCAAACCGGGCCGCAACCTCGGCTATCGTAAGTCCTTTTTTCTCTCTAACAGACAGGACTTTACGGCGGAAATCCAGTGAATAGGCCATCTCTAAATTATAATCAAAATTATCTGGTTGTGCTATAGAATGCATTAGAGACGCGTTTGGCGAATAACTCGCTCTCCTAAGGACTACTTTTAAAACCCTCTCCATTCTAAATTAAAATTAGCTTGAACTTCTCCTTGCCCTAGTATTTATACTGTCTAGGTTCGCTTTCGCACCATGTTTGATTGGGAAACGGAATAAGTCATTATAAATTGATACTGCGCCCGCCATCCACAGCAATGATCTGACCGGTAATAAACGGCGCATTCGCGATTAGGAAATAGACTGTCTTGGCAATATCTTCCGGTTCTCCCATGCGCTTGAGTAATGTCCTGCCTATGATCTCTTTGCGTAAGGATTGGTCAATCCATTCTTCATGCTCTGGCCACAAAATAGGACCCGGTGCGACACCATTGACGCGAATAAGCGGAGCAAGCTCCAAGGCAAGCGATCGGGTAAGCGCAGCTAATCCACCCTTCGCTGCGTTATAAATCACATAGTTTTTCAAAGGCTGTTCCACATGGATATCCACGATATTAACAATACAACCATGTCGCTTTTCTAAAAAAGGTACCGCTGCCTGGGATAAAAACAAGGGTGCTTTAAGGTTGCTACCGATTAAATCTATCCAGGCTTGTTCAGTAAATTGGCCGACTGGTGTAGAAAAGAAGCTGGAAGCATTGTTCACCAGTGCATCCAGCTTACCGAATCGCCGCACAGTTTCCTTGATCAAATCTGGCAAGCGCTCAATATCGAGCAGATCAGCCTGGATTAACTCAACCGAATCTGGGCGCATTTGTTCGAGAGTTTGTCGCAATATTTGCGCATCATTCTGAGAAGAACGGTAATGCACCATCAGATTTGCACCCTGTTCATGCAGCTTGCCACAAATGGCCGCTCCTACTCGCTTAGCCCCACCCGTAACCAGAATCACTTTATTTTTCAAAGTCATTCACTATTCCCCTTTTGCACACGCTACATTTATAATCCCTTTTTCACAATCTACCATAAACCACGCCGTTCTACTCATATGCCTCCTATTACTTTACCTTTCCCCAGCGAAGCCGGGCTTCAGCATAGTAAAGCGTTACAAAATACTATCCAGGCAAGAATTACTGCCGCAGGTGGTTGGATTTCATTTGCTGATTTTATGGAAGCTACACTCTACACACCTGGCATGGGCTATTACAGTGCTGGCGCTACCAAATTTGGTTATGCCGGCGACTTTGTCACAGCACCGGAAATCTCTTCATTATTTGGCAAAACCATGGCACGGCAAGCTGCTCAGGTATTTGAACTAATCGGTTATAGCGATATTCTGGAGTTTGGCGCAGGTTCTGGCAAACTGGCACTCGACCTACTGCTTGAACTGGAGCAATTGAACCATTTACCACGACAATACTTTATCTTGGAGGTTAGCGCTGATTTACAGCAGCGGCAACGCGAATTATTCGAAAAATGTGCGCCGCATCTTATTTCATTGATTCAATGGTTTACCAGCTTACCACATGAATTTAACGGACTTATACTCGCTAATGAAGTGCTCGATGCGATGCCGGTTCATTTGGTAGTATGGCAAGACCATCATCTCTACGAACGCGGTGTTACCTGGAATCAGCAGACTTTTGAATGGCAGGAACGCCCTTTGATTGCTGGAGAACTATTTGAAATTGCACAAGCGTTACCCCCAATTAAAGAGGCAATGAAGCATGATTCCTTCCGCTACCTCAGTGAAATCAGTCTAGCTAATCGACACTTCATGCGCAGCCTGGCGCAGATACTTCACCGAGGCGTGATTCTGCTGATTGACTATGGCTTTGGACAAAGCGAGTATTATCATCCGCAGCGTAACCAGGGCACCCTAATGTGTCATTATCGTCACCATGTTCACGATGACCCCTTTTACTTGCCAGGATTGCAAGATATTACCAGCCACGTTAATTTTAGCGTGATCAACGACGTTGCATTAGATAGCGGTCTGCAGTCACTTGGCTATACCACCCAAGCACACTTCTTAATTAATTGCGGTATTACTGAGATCCTATCTCGAACACCAGCTGACATTCCTCATCAATATTTGCCATTGGCCAATCAATTACAAAGATTAGTCAGTCCAGCTGAAATGGGTGAATTATTCAAGGCGATCGCTTATGGCAGAGGAATCAATCAACCGTTAATAGGATTTACCCGAGGGGACAAAAGGCGGTTGTTGTGAAATAAATCAGTCAAAAACCCGCCGTTGAACGTGAAGGAGCGTACGATGATCCAAATGCGGCTACGGGATATCCCGTAACGGCCTCATCTCATTCTAGTGAATGAGAAAATCTTGAAGAGACTCTATATCCTGAGCCAGCTTTCCAATCAAGAGAGCAACGGCGGGTTTTTGGTTCAATATTGAGGTAAAAATGTACCCCCCAGTTCGATATCCGCATGTTTCACTACCGACAACAGCGTAGCACAAGCTGCACGCATACTCGGCGCGAGACGCAGCAAGGTCCCCACATTGACGGATCGGCGCAAAATCAACTCGAGCAAGTGGAGCATATTGACACTGCCATCAGGATAGACCGCACTCATTAAGATGGGTGGAGGAGAGAACTCGAGAGGATCGGTAATAGCACGTACCGCTACAAAGGGTATTCCCGCATTGACCGCGATCTCGGCAATAGCGCCACTTTCCATATCGACCGCACACGCGCCATTTTTTGCAGAGAATCTCTGTTTCTCGTCTCTCGAAGTCAATATCTGCTGACTAGTAGCTAAGGTGCCTCCCGCAACTTTTACGTGCTTAGGTAGATGCTGTATGATGCGACTACGCCATTCCAAGGCGACGGGGTGAGAATACTCCGTATAAACACGTTCAGGTAGAACCAGATCACCAGGGCGCAAAGTCTCATCCAATGCGCCTGCTACGCCAAAACTCATGAGGGATGATACTCCTCTGTCACGTAATCCCGCTGCAGCTTGCCGGGCAGCTTCGCTTCCTATACCACATACCCAGATTGCCGTCCCTTCTCTGAGCCGGACCATTTCATTGAAAGGGAGCCGACGTGGTGTGATGCATTTTGCTTCCGCGCGCATTGCTGTGACAATGCCTACTAAGCTCACGAGGGATTTCTCCCAGTCAGCGCACGATACCGTATCAACGCCCACAAGGGAAAATACTTTGAATAACCGTGATATTTCAAATAAAACACTCGTGGAAAGCCCGGTGCTGTAAACCATGGCTCATACCACAATCCATCAGTACTCTGCGTCTGAATCAAATATTTAATTCCTTTCTCAACTGTCTGGCTGTGCATTTCTCCAGCAGCCATCAGACCAAGTAATGCCCAAGCAGTCTGAAATGAAGTACTCTGCTCAAATTGTCCGGCGCGCTGTGGATCGAAATACGTATCATTGGTTTCGCCCCAGCCACCATTATCACGCTGAACAGATTTTAACCACTCAACCGCACGACGAATAGCCGGATGCTCCTTGTCAACATTTGCGAGCCGCATGGCTTCTAATACCGACCAAGTGCCGTAAATGTAATTGCTCCCCCATCGACCAAACCAAGCGCCACTAATTTCTTGTTCGCTAAATAGATAGGCCAGACCGCGCTTCACTGCGTGCTTATGTTGCGGATCACCATACATTGCCAGAAAACCAGTACATCGAGCGGTCACGTCGCTAGATGGTGGGTCAAGCAAAGCGCCGTGATCTGCAAAAGGAACCTCATTGAGATAATAATAAGTATTATCAATATCGAAAGCGGCAAAACCACCATTACTAGATTGCATGCCAGCAAGCCAATTTGCTGCACGCTGTACATTTTCTTGATAGTCAACGGAGCCAGCTTGATGCAACGACCAGGCGGCTGCAGCTGTATCATCCAGATCCGGATAATGCGGATTAGCATACTGAAATGCCCAGCCACCGCCCGGTAAATCTGGCCGTTTCTCACGCCAATCACCAGGGGCATCTAGTATTTGATGAGGAATGAGCCAATCAAGGGCTCGTTGGACAGGTCGTTGATCAGTATCACGATCCTCCTGCAAGGCAAGACAGGTTAAAACGGTATCCCAAATTGGGGAGGTGCAAGGCTGACACCATGTACGCTCACCTTCATCAACCAGCAATCCCTGAAGCGCTAAACGACATTGCTCGCGATAGGGATGATCATACGCATAACCGAGCAGCGCCAGAGCCTCATAGGCATTGACCATAGCTGGAAAAATTGCCCCTAAACCACATTCCCCATTGAGTCGCTCGACCATCCATTGTTCTGCTCGATGTAATGCTTTTTTCCGTACAAAGGCTGGAATCAGAGGTTCAAGTTTTGAGCCAAAGCGCTCCATATATAAAAAGAATCGATTAAGCGGAGTACGGACTGGAAAATAATCCTGTTCTTCTTCGGGTGGAACCGTGAATAGCTCCCTAACATGGATATTTCTTGGATTAGCCGCCTTGGCTTTTAAGGAGCAGAGAATAGAGAGTGGAATCATGACAGTACGCGACCAGTACGCCACTTTGCTGAGATGGAAAAGAAACCAGCGCGGGAACAAAATAATCTCTGCAGGAACGAATGGAACACCCCGCCACGGTATTTGACTATACATGGCGAGCAATAGTCGAGTAAACACATTGGCGCGCGCTGCCCCACCATGCGCCAGAATAGAGGAGCGGGCACGCACCATATGCGGGGTATCAGGAGAATCTCCAACAAGCTTCAATGCATAATAAGCCTTAATACTACAACTTTGATCAAATGCACCGCCATAATAAAGCGCCCAGCCCCCATGTGTCATATCTTGTTGCTCACGAATAAAGCGAGCCAACTTGTTTTCGAGAACGATATCTACTTCATCCATAAAATGCATCATCAGGATGTATTCGGCAGGAATCGTGCAATCTGCTTCTAACGGAAAACACCAATGACCATCTTTTTTTTGTAAAGAATATAATGTGTTGCGTGCTGAAGAGATGGCGTTATTCAGCTTTGATGAACTCATTTCGTCTATAGTCAAATTGCTTGATTTCAGCCATTGACCCATCAGGGCTGTCTTTTTTATGTTTATAAAGGCAAAGACCTGTTGTGACATTCTAGACATAAACATTAGAAACCTCTATTCAACATATTGAAATTTAATTATTTTACGAACATCTCTTTTTTGTTATTCAACTTAAATACAAAATTATGATACCCAGTTGCTACATCACAACAAAAAAGAACCACTACAAAGACATATCATTCCTGAAACTGATTTATTTAGTAACCTCATTCCTCTTTTTATCATTCTCATCATCACTCTTTTCATCATTATCATCATCATCCACTTCTTCTATGTCGATATGAAGATGATCATAACGATCGGTGGGAGGGTTACCATCATGGATCAGGAATTCACGTTGCTGTGTATAGGCTTCGCGTACAAACAAGTAGGGATCCAAAGCCGATTGATCACGAATTTTCATTGGCCCTGAAAGTCTTGCACGCTTATCTACCACTCTTAAAAATACAAGGGGAATCATTACGGGTCCACTGATTACATAACTCGCATAAAACAAAGCATCCGTAAAGAAACTGACAGGCAAATCCGCTATATCTCGCTGACTACTTGGTCCATAAACAGGAACAAATATATAAGAGCCACTATTTAAACCCCATACGGCCAATGTCTGTCCAAAATCCTCCTCATGTTCCTTAAAACCCATATGGCCCGCCATATCAGCGAGCCCGAATATACCAATAGTTGAATTAATCACGAACCGCAGGCTGTCCTCAACTCCCTGACGTATCTTCCCCTGCAGGAAAGCATTCAAGGCAACACTCGGATAAGCAAGGTTTCGATAAAAATTCCCAACAGGACGCTGTACAGCAAGGGGCACGTGCTCTATATAAACATCTGCCACTGGCTCCAAAATATTTCGATCAATCACGTCCGTAAACCAATAAGATTTACGATTAAAGGACTCATGGGGATCGGCCATATCCATCTCATTTTCATTTTTTGGTGTAGATGTACAACCTGTACAGAGCATCACCAGTAAAGACAACAAGATAATAACTAAATGATTTTGTCTCATATCCAAAGCCAGCCTTTTATCCTACTAAAGTGATTAGCCTGTATAGCCACTAAAATAATAGGTAGAAAGGGCTAAACAGAACGCTATAAACATGATGCATCAAATGTTTTTATGTAGTGTTAAAGTACTCGTCACGTACCCTTCTTTAACCAGCCATTCAATCTGGTCAATCAGAGCCTGTCGTATTGAGCTTTGCTGGAAACCCAATTCCTGCACGGCTTTATTACTTTCGAAAAACATAGAACGAGCTGCGAGTCTGACACCCGTCAATGGTGCCGTGGGTGGTTTACGCGTAATATAATCAGCTGATAATTCCGATAACGCTCCCACAACTAGAGCCACCCAGTGAGGAATGCGAAATTTTGGCATAGCCAATCCAGTAATGTCTTCAATCATTAGCAATAAATCCCCCAAAGTCAGATTCTCATTGCCAAGAATATAACGCTCCCTTGGACGACCATACTGAGCTGCCAGAATATGCCCTCTAGCTACATCCCGCACATCAACCATATTTAATTTACAATCAAGATAAGCAGGTATTTTACAATTTAAAAAATTCAGAATCATACGCGTGGGAGGTGTAATCCTTTGATCGCCAGGCCCAATGGGTAATGTCGGAGAAACAATCACTACTGGCAATCCTTTTCTTGCGGCGTCAAAAGCTATTTGTTCCGCAAGAAATTTTGAACGGCAATAAGGCCCAGGCATTTCATGCAGATCTCGCTGGATTGATGAATCAATAGGGCGATCTCCTTGCTTCTTGCCAGTCAATATTGACTCAGTAGAAGTATATACCACCACTTCAAGATCCGCTCGCGCTGCCTCTGATAATACAGTATATGTTCCTTCATAATTCACTTGCTTGAACACGCGCTTGTCTTGCGCCCATAAATCCGGATTTCCTGCCAGATGATAGAGACGTTGCACACCTTTTAAGGCACGTCGCACCGTATCAGCATCAGTTACAGAACCTCGTATTGCTTCTACGTCATTTGGTAGAGAGACATCTTCAAGCTCCAATACTTTTACTGTCTCGCCTTGTTCCAGGAGCTGCCTTACTAGATGTGCCCCAATAAACCCCCCTCCCCCAGTAACAAGAGAACAACGATGATTTGACAAAACGACTCCTTTAAATCACACATTAATTAGACAAAACGCAATTAATATATAAACAGAAATAGAAAATGCACAATATAAGATATTGTGGTAAAGGATAATCCAAAAAAGCTGACTAAATCTAGCTTATGTCAGGTCTTATTATATTTATCTTGTTTAGATTTGACGTTCTCCATGGATAACTTCAACCAGCTTTAAAGCTTGCAATTCCATTTCCATGACAAGAGTATCTACCTTGGCACGAAAATGCCGGTAAAAAATCATGCTGGGTATCGCTACAAGTATGCCAAAGGCAGCATTATACAATGCTACTGATATGCCATGGGCAAGTTGTGCCGGATTACTCCCTGTAGGCGCATTGGAACCAAAAATTTCGATCATGCCAATCAATGTGCCGAATAATCCCATTAACGGACTCAAGGAAGCAATGGTTCCCAATGTAGTAAGATAGCGATCAAGTTCATGTGCTACTCCACGCCCGGCTTCTTCAATGGACTCTTTCATAACTTCACGTGAATTGCCAACATTTCTGAGCCCTACTACAAAAATGCGACCCAATGGTGAGTTGTTATCTAAGCGCGACAACATCTCTACGTTTGTTCCTGTTTTATTGTATTCTTGTAGTACTCTTGGCAGTAAATCTCTGGGAGCAACCTTACTCAGACGAAGACTCCATAAACGCTCGACGATAATGGCAATTGCAACAACGGAAGCAAAGATGATTGGCCATATCGGCCAACCGGCAGCTTGGATAATTGAAAACACGCGTTAATCTCCCAGATAGTGGTATTTCATATGTTTGCAATTGCAGAATACTTTGTTCAATAAATCAGATAGATTGTGAAAAACACGAGCGTACTGAACGTCTAATCCGATGTGCCTACGATAATAAAAAATCAAGAGTAAAAAAATGTATCAAATCATAATGTATCGTGACAATGTAATTTCAGCAAGAAAATATAAATATTCTTTCTTATCTATAACTTCTGTGGATAAGTTTGTGTATAACCTATGAATAATATAAAAAATGCATCTTATTAAGCATTATTTTTAAATCGTTTTAATTCCTGATCTTAATAAAAAATATTTAATGACATTATGTTACGTTAACACACTATTTTCTAAAAGATATTTCATTTTCTAAAGAATAATTAGAATAAATGTGAATTATTGTAAAATAGCTAAATGAATCTTTCCTTTCAGCCTATTGGCTTTCGATCAGTATTAAGTGTCACCGAATTAAATCGGAGTGCAAGGGAGCTACTAGAACATACCCTGCCGCTCTTATGGGTAAGTGGTGAAATTTCCAATCTGAAGCAATACCATTCTGGTCATTGGTACTTTTCTCTCAAAGATGCCAACGCTCAAGTCCGCTGCGTCATGTTTCATCATAAAAATCAGTACCTTAATTGGCAACCTAAAGAAGGTATGCAAGTAGAGGTTCACGCTTTGGTAACACTTTATGAAGCACGGGGTGAATTCCAACTAATCGTTGAAAACATTCGCCGTGCAGGTCTAGGATTATTATATGAAGCGTTTGAACGGCTCAAAGCTAAGCTGGAACAAGCAGGATTATTCCACCCGATTCACAAAAAAGCATTGCCTACTTTCCCGAGGCAAGTCGGCATTATTACTTCGCTTAATACCGCTGCATTACATGATGTGTTAACCACGTTGCAGCGCCGAATGCCTGCATTGCCCGTCATTATTTATCCTACACCGGTGCAGGGCGAAAGCGCCGCTGCCAAAATAGCCGCTGCAATCCACTTAGCCATGGAACGGATGGAATGTGATGTGTTGATTCTCTGCCGTGGGGGCGGATCGATTGAAGATTTATGGGCATTCAATGAAGAAATTGTCGCACAAGCCATTTATGCGTGTTCAATTCCAATTGTAACAGGTATTGGCCATGAAACTGACTTTACTATTGCCGATTTTGTCGCAGATGTACGCGCACCTACCCCTACCGGCGCCGCACAAATTATCTCTCCAAACGCTCAAGAGATTTCCAATCACCTTCGTCATTTAGGTCAGCGCATGCAGCATGGAATACAACGTGGCATTGAGCGCCGCATGCAAATGATTGATTTGCTGACGCACCGTCTGCAACATCCTGGCGATCGTATTTATAATCAAGCAAAACATCTTCATCACTTGCAGGAAAGACTTTTAAATGCCTACTTAAGATATATGGAAGCACTTCGCTGGAAGTTAAATGAGCTTAACCGGCGAATGCACACTAGCTCACCAAATATTCCTTTTCTGTTCAAGCAGCAACATGATATGGCGCTTCGGTTACGTCGCGCAGGCATACATCGAATCCAAATTTTGGAAAATAATCTTCAGCATCAACAGGCATACCTTGTACATCTCAATCCGCAAGCGGTACTAGCGCGTGGTTATAGCATTACTTATACAACTGATGGTCATATTGTGCATAATTGGAAACAAATCCATTCGGTTGATGATATCCGAATCACTTTTGCTAAAGGATGGGCTCAAGCTAAGGTAATTGAAACAGGAAAATAAGTGTTGATGGACAATTTGGTAAGAGTGATGCAGACTTTGGCAACATTGCTTTGCTGATAAATTTTTATCTCACTCTTATTTATTCACAATTTAAAAGGAATTTAACTGATAATGCCCAGAACTTTTCTCGCACTTGGTGCGATCAATGCATTTTTATGCGTGCTTTTCGGTGCTTTAGGCGCGCATGGCTTAAAGCATACACTGACTACCGATATGCTCGTTATCTTCCAAACTGGCGTGCAATATCATTTTTACCATGCGCTAGGGCTTATTTTAGTTGGATTGGTATTATTAATTAATTTATCACAATCGAGATTATTGAAATTATCAGGCTGGTTGATGTTTACTGGCATCTTATTATTTTCAGGCACGCTTTACATCATGAGTGTCACCGGAATACGTGGATTGGGCATAGTCGCGCCATTTGGAGGGCTTTCTTACATGAGTGCATGGCTGTTGTTTGCCTATGCGGCATGGACAGGAAAATAAAAAAGTGGCGTCAGCTGACTGATTTAATACATGAAATTTCAGCATTTTTTTGCACCCTGCCCGCGTGGCCTTGAATCCGTGCTCGCCAGCGAGTTGGCACAACTTGGTGCAACAGCCATTCAAATATTACACGGTGGTGTGGCGTTTCAAGGCGATTGGCATATTTGCTATCGCGCTAATCTAGAAAGCCGTATTGCTAGTCGTATTCTATGGCAAATTGCCAGCCAACCCTATCACAATGAAGCAGATATTTATGACATCACTCATGCGCTACCGTGGCATAAATGGTTTGGCCCGGAACTGTCTATACGAGTCAATTTAGCCGCAATAAAATGTCCATTACGCAGCCTGGATTTTGTCACACTTAGAATCAAGGATGCCATTTGTGACAAATTCCGTAACGTTTGCGGTCAGCGCCCGAATGTCGATACCATCAACCCTGCCATTCGTATACATGCTTTTCTTGATGCCCAGACGTTTATCCTTTATCTTGATACTTCAGGCGAAGCGCTGTTTAAACGCGGTTTGAGACAAAATGCTGGAGAAGCACCCGTACGTGAAAATTTAGCAGCAGGCATTTTATATCTTGCTGGTTGGCAACCCGGTATACCGTTACTTGATCCGATGTGTGGTAGTGGTACATTTTTAATGGAAGCAGCCCAGATGGCCTGTCGCATTGCACCTGGATCAGGACGGCATTTTGCGTTTGAAAAATTCAAATTACTGGATGCGGCATTATGGCAACAGCTCAAACAAGCAGCTCAGGCTCAACAGCTCCCTTACACTCCTCAGCTTATTTTTGGTAGTGATTTATACGGCTATGCACTCGCTCATGCTCGCAACAATCTGACTGCGGCTGGATTGATCGATGTCGTCAGCTTAAAACAAGCTAATGTGCTGGAAATCGCTGCGCCATCCGCAAGTGGAATCATCGTAACCAATCCTCCTTATGGAGTACGTATCGGCGAGCAGCAAGCACTTGCACAACTTTATCCCAAGCTAGGAGATGTGCTGAAAAAGAAATTCCCGGGCTGGAATGCTTATATTTTTACCGCCGATCCGCTCTTACCCAAATTAATACGGTTGACTGCCTCACGTCGTATTCCATTGTTTAATGGTGCATTGGAATGCCGTCTACTCGAATATAAAATAATCAGTGGCAGTATGCGAAAGAAAACTAAAGTCATCGATTGTCAACCATCTGACATCACTATACCTTGAAGTATTATTTTCATAAAATCATCTATTACTTAAATAGCCTTAATTATTTTCAACTGAAAATGTCGTAGAGAAACAAGCCAATGCGAATTATCTTCTTATTGATTTTTTTAAGTTGCGCCGGCTTGATTGGCTATGCGCTTTATCTGCAAAGAGTAGAAGGCTTACTGCCATGCCCGCTTTGCGTAGCACAACGAATCGCTTATTGGTGCGTCGGGCTGACTGCACTGTTTGCTTTCCTGCATAATCCCCCAAAAATCACGCGCAGAGTATATGGTAGTCTGATGCTTATCTTTGCTCTGCTGGGTGCCATCATTGCGGGTCGTCATGCCTGGCTGATACGCTATCCTGAATCTTTTGAGTGCGGCATCAGCCCAGAGGAGGCTTTTCTGAATGCATTACCTATCGCAGAGTGGTGGCCTGGTATGTTTGAAGCCAATGGTGATTGCTCAGATGTCAGTTGGCAGCTGTTGTCTCTTACTATTCCAGATTGGTCACTTGCAGCTTTTTTGCTACTGATAAGTGCGACTATCTTTCTGTTGTTGACTAAAAGAAGTTGATATTGGGTATTTATTCCATTTCTAAATCAAAACTGATTTTGTCAGCTTCACCTTGCCGTATTATTTATACTGTCTGCGGCTCGCCTTCACGTATTTTTGATTTGGAAATGGAATTAAGCACAGACTAACCTCGGGGATGATGTTTAGCATGTAGTTGCTTTAATCTTTCTCTGGCTACATGTGTATAAATCTGTGTAGTAGAAATATCTGCATGCCCCAGTAATAGCTGGACAACGCGCAGATCGGCGCCGTGATTGAGAAGATGTGTGGCAAACGCATGGCGCAAGGTATGGGGTGACAGGGATTTAACGATACCTGCCTGTTGTGCATGACGCTTAATGAGATGCCAGAAAGTTTGGCGTGTCATGGTATCACTGCGGGCTGTCACAAATAATTTGTCTGTCACTTTATTATCCAACAGACATGGACGAGCCTTTTTGACATAATCATTGACCCAGTAAAGCGCTTCTTCACCAAGAGGTACCAAGCGTTCCTTGCTACCTTTACCCATGACACGTACTATGCCCATATCTGAGCTGATTTGAGCAACTCTAAGACTTACAAGCTCAGATACACGTAGTCCTGTGGCATAAAGTACCTCCAGCATCGCACGGTCACGCAGGCCCAATGGCTGCGTGATATCTGGTGCACTGAGCAATGCTTCAACTTCTGCCTCAGTCAGGCTCTCAGGTAGAGAGCGTGGTAATTTGGGGCTTTCGATGTTGAGTGAGGGGTCAGTTCTGATTTTCCCCTGGCGTAGCAAGAAACGATAAAATCGCTTCATACTTGACAATTCACGACTCGTGGTACTGGCTTTGGCCATAGAGGAAACTCTGCTGGCTAGAAATGCCAATAAATCAGCATGTGCTGCATCGATTAGCGATTGTGATTGTTGGTTTTGTTTAGCTAGCCATTCGCCTAATTGCTCCAAATCACTGCGATAACTTGCCAGGGTGTTAGCTGATAAACCATCTTCAAGCCATAGTGCATCAGTGAATTCATCTAATAACTTTGCATTTACCTCAGATGAATTCATGCGCATTCATGATTAAGGAGCCAGCGTTTGATATTAAGTGGCATACCATCGCTTGCGTGCATGAAGCCTCCCAGACCACCGTTCTTCGCGATGACACGGTGACAGGGCACAATAATAGGAAGACGATTGGCACCACATGCTTGTCCAACTGCACGGGGTGCAGAATGTAATTGACAAGCGATATCGGCATAGCTACGTGTTGATCCACATGGAATTTGCTGGATAATATCCCATACCCGCTTTTGATGAGGAGTACCCCCGATATGAAGCGAAAGATCAAAAACAAAAGACGGATTATCCTGATAGGCTAGCAACTGCCGACAAACTTCTTCTGCCAGCGGATTGATTGGAGCAAGTGGAGGAATATCCAAGGGGAGATAGTCGATATCGGTCAACCAATCTTCTTCTGTACGGATACCTAATACAGCAAATGGTGTGACCAATCTTGCGTGGTAATCCTTCAATGGTCCGGATTCCTTTGTATCACTCATTGTCTCTCCTCCACTTCAAGTTACAGACCAAATAGGGGGGCAAACCACAAGATCGTGCCCCCATCAGTCGTTTTATTATTTACCACTCAGAACATTTTGCAAAAGTAAATCATTCAATCTTCTAACAAAAGTTGCCGGATCCTCAAGTTGGCCGCCTTCAGCAAGCAAGGCCTGATCAAACAGTATATTGCTCCAATCAGAAAATTTTCCTTCTTCGTATTTCAGGCGTTGTACCATTGGATGATGTGGATTGATTTCTAAAATAGGTTTGGTGTCGGGCACTTTCTGCCCAGCGGATTTAAGCATGCGTTCCAGATTACCGCTCATATCATAGGCATCCACTACTAAACACGCAGGAGATTCGGTCAAACGGAATGTCACCCGTACATCCTTGATTCGCTCACCCAATACTTCTTTCATTTTTGTAGTGAGTTCCTTATATTCATCTGCTTCTTTTTCCTGTTCTTTTTTTTCTGCTTCGTCTTCTAATTTACCGAGATCAAGGCTGCCTTTGGCCACTGATTGGAGAGACTTACCGCCGTATTCGGATAAATTGGCTACTAACCATTCATCTACACGCTCAGATAATAGTAAAACCTCAATCCCCTTTTTGCGGAAGATCTCGAGATGCGGGCTGTTTTTAGCCGCTTTTAGGCTATCGGCAGTCACGTAATAGATTTTTTCTTGCCCTTCTTTCATGCGTGTAACATAATCATCAAGCGCTACCGTTTGATCGTCAGTATCACTGTGAGTTGAAACAAAGCGGAGTAATTTAGCGATACGCTCGCGATTGGCATAATCTTCACCGACACCTTCCTTCAATACTTGCCCAAATTCCTTCCAGAAGGTCTTGAATTTATCGCGATCTTCTTCTTTATCGCTACTAGCAAGATCTTCAATCAACCCAAGAATTTTCTTCACTGAGCCAGCTCGTATATTGTCAATATCCTTTGATTCTTGCAGAATTTCGCGCGAAACATTGAGCGGTAAATCATTAGAATCAATGATCCCACGCACAAATCGTAAGTAATTGGGTAATAATTTTTCTGCGTCATCCATGATGAAAACGCGCTTAACATACAGTTTGATACCGTGACGACGTTCACGATCAAATAAATCAAATGGTGCACGCGATGGGATGTAAAGTAACTGCGTATATTCTTGCTTGCCTTCTACCTTGGCATGAATATAAGCCAGTGGCGGTTCAAAATCATGAGCGACATGTTTATAAAATTCTTCATATTGCTCCTTTGTGATCTCACTTTTTGGTCGCGCCCACAAGGCACTGGCTTGATTAATGGTTTCATCTTCTTCAGTAATTATATATTCATTACTTTCTTGCGACCATTCTTCCTTCTTCATCACAATCGGCAAAGTAATGTGATCTGAATATCGGCGAATGATCGATTTTAACTGGAAACCACTCAGCAGCTCGCCTTCATCTTCTCGTAAATGCAAAATAATTTGGGTACCACGCTCTTTCTTTTCAACCGTTTCTAGCGTGTAATCTCCCTCACCAGTAGATTCCCACTGCACTCCATGTTCGGGTGTAAGGCCAGCACGCCGTGTAATCAGTGTAACTTTATCAGCTACGATAAATGCAGAATAGAAACCTACCCCAAACTGCCCGATCAAATGGGCATCTTTGGCTTGATCACCTGTTAATGAATTAAAAAATTCTCGTGTACCTGACTTGGCAATTGTGCCAATGTTGTCAATGACCTCCTGCCGTGACATGCCAATACCATTATCAGAAATAGTAATGGTGCGTGCCTCCTTGTCATAACTCACACGAATTTTTAGATCAGAGTCTGACTCATATAAAGCAGCATCTGTTAATCCTTCGAAACGTAACTTATCAGCCGCGTCTGAAGCATTTGAAATCAACTCCCGTAAAAATATTTCTTTATTGCTGTATAAAGAATGAATCATTAATTTTAAAAGCTGTTTAGCTTCAGCCTGAAAACTCATATGTTCTTTGTTTATTGCAGCCTGCATAGTTTTCTCCTTAAAAAATGCGGTAACATTGTGGGGGTGAATTAATAAATTTCAAGTTGGAAATTAAATATGGAAACAAATGATTTTTAATTTTCATCCTTTAACTAAGAAATCTCTGATCAAAAAACTATTACCCTAATAAACACATGCTATGAAATTGTCCCTATTTTTAACACTTGTTATTTTTGTTTTTTGCAATAGCACACAAGCTGTTGCCCAAGACGTGGATTTACTCCTTGAAAAAATCAAATTACCCCCCGGTTTTTCCATCAGCTTATGGGCGAAAGTACCTGACGCTCGCACGCTTGCAATAGGCGACAAAGGGACTGTATTTGTCGGATCAAAATCCGCGGGCAATGTTTATGCTATCACGGATCATCACGGTAAACGGCAGGTTAGAACCATTGCCAGCAATCTTAAACTACCTTCTGGTGTAGCATTTCACCAAGGAGCATTATATGTTGTAGCAATAAACCGGATTCTTCGTTATGATCAAATTGAAGAAAATCTTGATCTGCCACCTCAGCCTACGGTTGTAATCGATAGTTTTCCTAAGGAATCCTTTCATGGAGGGCGTTTTATTGCTTTTGGTCCTGACAATTTGCTCTACACCTCAGTGGGCGCACCTTGCGATGCTTGTGAAGCAGATCAGTCTCGATATGCACTGATTTCACGCATCATGCCCGATGGAAGTAACTACGAAATATTTGCTCAAGGTGTACGTAATTCGGTTGGATTTGACTGGCACCCTGAAACAAAAGAATTATGGTTTACGGATATTGGAAGGGACTGGTTGAGTGGTAGTTTGCCACCGAATGAACTTAATCATGCATCTAGTAAAGGTATGCACTTTGGTTTCCCCTATTGTCATGGTAAAAACATTCTTGATCCCAAATTTGGAGCAAAGCGCGGCTGTGAACGATCAACTCCACCTGCCGTTGAGTTAGACGCGAACGTGTCCCCAATGGGTATGCGATTTTATGCAGGCGGCATGTTCCCACCCGAATACAAAAATCAAATCATTATTGCTGAGCATGGCTCTATGAACCAACGCACACAAAGCGGCTATCGGCTAGAATGGGTATATCTGGAAAACAATAAAGTAATCAGAAAAGAAATATTTGCAGAAGGTTGGTTAGAAAATGGAAATGCGTGGGGTAGACCAGTGGATATACTTGTCATGCCAGACGGTGCCTTGCTAGTATCGGACGATGAAGCAGGTGCTATTTATCGAATTAGCTATACTAAATCATAAAGTAAGACTCCAGCATACATGGAAGCAGCAAAATTATTAAAATGTTCCGCTACATTTTCTGGCGGAGCATTTTATTCCATTTCTAAATTAAACCTGACTTTGTCTGCTCTCCTTATCGTATTATTTTATTTGTACTGTCTGCAACTCGTCTTTGTACTATCTTAATGTGTAACTGGAAGGAATATGTTAAATTGTTTGTTTATTCAGTCAAACTTCCACTCTACTAGAAAATGGTGATTTGGTTCTGGAAAAATTATTGCTTGGATGTTATAGCGACTCCAAGTTGACTATTTGCCATAGCAAAATCCCCACACAAGTTAAAAAATATTAGGTTATCTACATATTAAGATTGAGTACAAGGTTAAATCTATATATCTACTGCTGAATAGCATAAAGACTCAATCCCATAAGCGTTTGTGGAAAAATACCCAACATGATCACTGCCAAACCATTAATGCTGATCAAAACCTTGATATCCATTCCAGAAGAAATAGGCTTATCAATTTCAGGCGCATCGAAATACATCAACTTAACAATACGTAAATAATAAAATGCGCCAATCAATGAAAGCATAACGGCTACTACAGTCAGCCATATATAGCCAACTCCTAATACAGCTTGCAGAACAGCCAGTTTGGCATAAAAACCAATCATTGGTGGTATCCCTGCCATGGAAAGCATCAAAAACATCATGATCAAAGCCAGCCAAGGGTTACGCTGATTCAGTCCTTTAAAATCACTGATATTCTCAGACTCAAAGCCTTCTCGTGAAAGCATCATGATAATACCAAAAGCACCTAACGTCATTAACACATAGGCAGCAACATAAAATAATGATGAGCTATAACCATTTTCTCCAGCAGCAATGAAGCCAAATAACACAAAGCCCATATGTGATATGGTCGAATAGGCTAGCATCCGTTTAATGTTGGTTTGCGCTATAGCAACGAGATTACCAATGACCATAGATGCCACCGCTAGAATGACTAACATACCCTGCCAGTCGGTTACCAACTCTCCTAATCCATCAATGAGCAATCTCATCACAAAACCAAAACCCGCTAGATTGGGAGCGGAACCCACAAATAGTGTCACCGCTGTAGGCGCACCCTGATAAACATCTGGGGCCCACATATGAAAAGGAGCTGCGTAGAGCTTAAAGCCGATGCCTGCAACAATAAACACTAAACCAATTATTAATACTGCACGATCAATTGCGCCTGATTGGATAATCTCTGCTACCTTTGAAGTATGCAAACTACCGGTTGCACCGTAAACCATAGACATGCCATACAGTAAGAAACCTGAAGCAAGCGCACCTAATACAAAAAATTTCATAGCGGCTTCGGTGGCAACCGTTGAATCTCGCTGCAAAGCAACCATTGCATAAAGAGAGAGTGAAAGTAGTTCTAATCCCAAATAGAGAGTCATAAAATGGCTGGCCGAAATCATGACCATCATTCCAAGTGTCGCAAACAAGGCAAGGCTAAAAAACTCACCTCGAAACATTCCCCTTGCAGCGATGTAAATGCGCGAATAGATCAATACGGCCGCTACTGTTGCATAAACCATCAATTTAAGTATGTCTGACATTGCGTCATCGATAAACATACCCGAAAAGGTACGGTTGGTTTCTGAAGAGAAAGTAGTTAACGTGAGTATTGCACAACCGATTAACGTGAGTTGGGCCAGAAAAAAAGCTAAATAACGTCTCCTCTCTCCCACAATTAGATCAGTAAGCATCACCACGCATACCATTACCAGCAAAAATATCTCTGGATAAGCAGGAGTAAAATCAGGCGTCAGAAAATCCATTAATTGTCCTTCAATTCTGGGAAGTTATCTAATTGTTATTAAAGTTGTTATAGCTTGCTATATGTCATATGTTCTAGCAAATTACCAACAGTAGCCTGCATTATTTCTGTCAAAGGAAACGGATATATTCCCAACCATAATACTGCAAAGGCCAGAATGGCTAATAACATAAATTCACGTTTGGAAATATCTTCTAATGTTTCTACATTTACATTTGCCACAGCGCCAAATATGACACGCTTATACATCCACAAAGTATAAGAAGCGCCTAGGATAAGCGTCATTGCAGCAAAAAATGCATACCAGAAATTAACTTGGATGGTTCCCATAATGACCATAAATTCTCCTACGAAACCACTCGTACCAGGTAAACCTGCATTGGCCATAGCGAATACCATGAAAAAAGCAGCAAATATAGGCATTTTGTTAATCACACCACCATAATCAGCAATCTGGCGTGAGTGTAATCTGTCATATAATACACCTACGCATAAAAACATCGCTCCGGAAATGAATCCATGCGAAATCATCTGTACCATGGCCCCTTCTATTCCCAAATCGTTCAATAGAAAAAAACCAAGTGTTACAAAACCCATATGTGATACCGATGAATAAGCAATAAGCTTTTTCATATCTTGCTGCATCAATGCGACTAATCCAATATAGACCACCGCAATCAACGATAACAAGATCATCAAATCAGCAAGATATAAACTCGCATCAGGTGCAATCGGCAACGAAAATCGTAGAAAGCCATAACCACCTAGCTTCAGTAATATAGCAGCCAACACGACCGACCCACCAGTAGGTGCTTCAACGTGGGCATCTGGTAACCAGGTATGCACCGGCCACATCGGTACTTTGACTGCAAATGCGAGTAAGAACGCAACAAATATTAATATTTGCGGTGTCATTGCAAGTGGTAGCTGGTGATAATCCAGTATTGAGAAACTGCCATTGGACACGTAATACAAATAAATGAGAGCAATTAGCATTAACAGAGAACCAAGCAATGTATATAAAAAGAATTTGATCGCTGCATATACTCTGTTGGGACCGCCCCAGACACCGATAATAATGAACATGGGAATCAGCGAAGCTTCCCAAAAAGTATAGAAAAGTACTGCATCCAATGAAGCAAAAACACCATTGACTATGCCTGACATAATCAAAAAAGCACCTAGATACTGGGAGACACGTTGACGAATGACTTCCCATCCGGCTATTACGATTAAGGGTGTAATAAAGCAGTTCAGTAAGATCAGTGGCATAGATATGCCATCAATACCCAAATGATAATGCACATTCAGTCGCTCAAACCAAACATGATTTTCTATAAATTGCATCGTGCTCAACGAAGGATCAAAACGCATATAGAGCGGTAGCGCTACAATAAAACCAAAGATTGATCCGACGAGGGAGAGCCAGCGTGCTAATAAAGGATTACGATCACTGCCAATTGCCAAAACAATCAGACCAACAATAATAGGTAGCCAGATAACTAAACTTAATAGCGGGAATCCAAACAGCATGATTATTCCATTTCGTTTACATGTAAATGCGTTTTTGTTTTTTTAGAGCACCATGAAAACTACCATCCGGTACTTTGTCTTCTTTTCTCACACAATTTCTTTTCAGAAATAGTAAAGCCACAAGCTCATTAAAATAAAGATGCCTCCAATCATGGTAAATGCATAATGATATATGTAGCCTGATTGGAAACGTCGTGCCACAGAAGCTGTCAAAGCAACTACACGTGCTGTTCCATTGACAAAAAATCCATCTATGATTTTGACATCACCGATTTTCCACAAAGCAGATCCCAGTGCACGCGTTCCACCTGCAAATACCCATGAATAAATCTCATCAATAAAATATTTGCGGTCGAGTAATGTATAGATTGGACCTGATAATCTCTTGATTTTACCAGGCCATTCTGTTTTATATAAATATAGAAACCAAGCGGTGAGGATCCCACCAAGTGAAAGCCAGAAAGGTGCCGTTGAGAATGCATGCAGCATCATCCCGATGACACCGGTAAATTCTGCTTCTAATTTTGCAACCGCCTCATGTACCGGAAGTATCTGGATAGCCCCGGCAAAATAATCACCAAATACCATTGTTCCTATCAGCCAACCAGCAGCAACAGTTGGTACAGCCAATACGATAAGCGGAACGGTTACAACCCATGGCGATTCATGCAAATGGTCACGCGTATGGTCATCCATTCTTGTATCGCCATGAAATGTCAGAAACATTAAGCGGAAAGTATATAGTGCCGTAACAAATACAGTAGCGAGTACACAAAAATAAGCAAATCCTGCACCTGGAATATTGGCAAATTTTGCTGCTTCGATAATGGCATCTTTGGAGAAAAATCCAGAAAAACCGGGTACACCTGCACTGGCTAGCGCAGCAATGAACATTGTCCAGTAAGTGATGGGCATGTATTTCTTTAATCCCCCCATCTGACGCATATCTTGCTCATGATGCATGGCTATAATCACTGAGCCTGCACCAAGAAATAGCACTGCCTTGAAAAAGGCATGAGTCATAAGATGAAAAATAGCAATTGAATAAGCCGAAGCACCTAATGCAACCGTCATATAACCAAGCTGTGATAATGTAGAAAATGCAACTACACGTTTAATGTCATTTTGAACTACGGCAACCAGCGCCATAAATAAGGTCGTAATGGCACCTATTACCAAGATGGTGGATAACGCTGTTTCAGACAATTCAAAAAGAGGTGACATCCGGGCAACCATAAAGATACCGGCGGTTACCATAGTAGCCGCATGTATCAAAGCGGATATCGGAGTAGGACCTTCCATTGAATCGGGTAGCCACACATGTAATGGGAACTGCGCAGATTTTCCCATAGCACCAACAAATAACAAGAGGCATATGACTGTCATCAACATCCAGGATTGTCCCGGTATGATTTCTATGAAATGCGAAGCCATATGATTTGCATGAGCGAATACGATTTCGTAATCAAGTGTCCCAAAATACATCAGGACTAATGCAATGCCCAGCAAAAAACCAAAATCTCCTACCCGATTAACCAGAAAGGCTTTCAAGTTAGCGTATATTGCAGTGGGGCGTGTATACCAGAAACCGATAAGTAAATAAGAAACAAGCCCTACCGCTTCCCAGCCAAAGAAAAGCTGTAAGAAGTTATTAGACATCACTAGCATCAGCATGGAAAAAGTAAATAGCGAAATATAGCTAAAAAATCGCTGATACCCAGGATCGCCATGCATATAACCAATAGTGTAGATATGTACCATTAACGACACTAGAGTTACCACCACCATCATCGTGGCAGTAAGCAAATCAATTAAGAACCCGATCTCTAAATGAATATCTCCCAATACCATCCAGGTATACACACTACCGTTATATGTATTTCCTTGGTAAGTATCGAAAAAAATGATTAAAGAAGCGATTAGAGATATGAAAACTAAGGAGATTGTCGTTCGATGACTCCAAATTGTGCCTATGAAACGACCAAATAGCCCAGCTATGATTGCACCCATCAGTGGTGCCAGCGGGACCAGTAAATAAAGTTTTTCCATCTATGTTATGAAATATTAATTGTCAGTTATCAAATAGTTTTGTATTTGTAAAGAAGCAAAAACTTACCTTCTCAGCCTTTCAACTCATCAAGGTCATCCACATTAATGGTATGCAAATTACGAAAGAGTACTACCAGTATGGCAAGCCCAATAGCCGCTTCTGCAGCTGCTACAGTCAGAATAAAGAAAACAAAAATCTGCCCTGCTACATCCTGGAGAAAATGAGAAAAAGCAATAAAATTTATATTGACTGCCAATAGCATTAATTCGATTGACATTAATAGAATAATTACATTTTTTCTATTGAGGAAAATACCAACTACGCCTATCGCAAACAATATTGCACCAAGAACGAGATAATGAGATAACGATATCAACTAACCACCTTTTAATCTGAATGTATATAATGAATAGTTTTATTTTTATATCAGTGTACGATTTTTATTCTTTGCTCTCAGAAGGGATACAAACTATTCTTAACCGGTCTTCTCGTTTAACTGCAACTTGCTTTGAAGGGTTCGGTGATTTTTTATCGGTACGATAACGTAAAGTAAGCGCAATCGCTGCCACCATTGCTACCAATAAAATAACTGCTGCTAATTCAAATGCATAGACATACTCGGTATATATCAAACGCCCTAGTTCTTTGGTATTGCTATAATCAGTCCCATGGGGTTGTGGAACTGGCATATTCTCTAGATTGAACTGCTTTCCCATCAAGACCATACTCATTTCAATAGCTAAAACGAGCGATAATAATGCGCCAAATGGAAACCATTTCCAAAAACCTTCACGCAATTGCTCAAGATTAATATCCAGCATCATGACGACGAATAGGAATAAAACCATGACAGCGCCCACATAAACCAACACCAAGGTAATAGCAAGAAACTCAGCTTCCAGAAGCAACCATATTCCAGCAGAACTAAAAAAAGCAAGCACTAACAGCAAAGCTGCATAGACTGGATTACGCAAGGTAATGACTCCTAGTGCAGAGAAAACTAATACCCCAGAAAAAAAATAAAATAAGAAATCCTGAAAGTTCATGTGCGTTAATTTATATGTTTATCGATAAGGTGCATCTGCTTCTCTGTCTTTTGCGATCTGCTCTTCATAACGCTCTCCAAATGCAAGTAGCATTTCTTTTGTATACATCAGATCACCTTGTTTTTCGCCATGGTATTCAAAAATACGAGTTTCAACGATCGCATCGACCGGACAAGCTTCCTCACAAAAACCACAATATATACACTTAATCCCGTCAATATCATAACGAGTGGTACGCCGAGTTCCATCTTCTCGCTCTTCTGACTCAATGGTGATGGCTAATGCGGGACATACCGCCTCACACAATTTACAAGCGATACAACGTTCTTCTCCATTAGGATAACGGCGCAACGCATGCAATCCACGGAACCGTGGTGATAGGGGTGTTTTCTCCTCTGGATAATGTACCGTTATTTTGGGCGCAAAAAGATAGCGTCCAGTAACTTTCATTCCTTTCAATAATTCAAACAGGAAAAAGGATTTAAAAAAATGCTTAATACGTTCCATTTCTCTCCCTCCTTTTATTTAAACCATAGATTCAGTGGAAACAACTCCTTACTTGATTCAGGTAGCTGTAATAATATACCTAATAGAAGAATCCATATCAAAGTAATCGGTATAAATATCTTCCAACCAAGCCGCATAATCTGGTCATAACGATACCGCGGGAAAGTAGCCCGGAACCATAAGAAGAAAAATAACATAAACGCTATTTTCATTAACAGCCATACAATCCCAGGTATTAAGTTAAACGGTGCAATATTCAATGGAGGAAGCCAGCCACCTAAAAACATGATGCTGGTAAGTGTCGCAACCAAAATCATATTGGCATATTCTGCCAAGAAAAAGACAGTAAATGCCATTCCTGAATAATCAACATGGAATCCAGCTACAATTTCTGATTCACCCTCGGCAACATCGAATGGAGCACGATTTGTCTCAGCCACACCAGAGATAAAATAAACCAGGAACATGGGAAATAGAGGAATTAAATACCAATTCAGAAAACTATCACCTTGTTGTCCCTTAACGATATCTCCCAAATTCAAACTTTCAGCCATCATTAATACACAAACAAGCGCAAAACCCATCGCTAATTCATATGAAACCACCTGCGCCGCTGATCGCATCGATCCCAGAAACGCATATTTAGAATTAGAAGCCCATCCTGCTATGATCACACCATAAACACCCAATGAAGTCATCGCTAAAATATAGAGCAAGCCAGCATTGATATCAGCAAGTACGAGTTCGGGTGAAAAAGGTACCACTGCCCATGCTGCCAGGGCCGGTGCGATCGTAAGAATAGGTGCAAGCAGAAACAAAAACTTGTTGGCGCCAGTGGGAATGATGATTTCTTTCATGATCGCCTTTACCGCATCTGCGATAGGCTGCCCCCAACCACGCAACCATGGAATACCGAAAAAAGTGACTCGATTAGGCCCTACCCTAATCTGCATATAAGCAATGATCTTACGCTCAGCAAATGTGAGATAGGCAACCGCTAAAAGCAACGGCACAACAATCGCAAAGATATAGAAAAGGTTCTTTGCCAGGATAAAAACTGTTATGCCCCATTCAGTACCAAACATCTGTTCAAACAGTTGTTGTGTATAGTCCATCAACGAATCTCACTCGTATTTTTATAATTTTTCTACAGAAATTTCCCCAAACATTTCACCGAGGGCTATAGAATTGGAATGCGCGCAAGCTACACGCACACAATTGGCAGGAAGCCCATCATCACAAGCTACTTCAAACTGCGCTTCACCCTCTCCCTGTTTTACCCTAACTATCTCGCCTTCGCTCACATTAAACTGTTCAAGCAATGCAGAAGACAACCATGTTTTCGGTGGCGCCGCATCACGAGTTAACTGTAAAGATTCAGCACGCCGTACAATAGGATCTGCCTGATAAATTGGAACCTCTCCAATGCGCTGCAAGCCAGCCATTTCCTCGGAAGATATCCTCACCTCATAATCTTTTATATCATTACTAAGGTATCTTGTAATGGCGTCTTCAGCCGGAATAACCTGTGCGCGAATTTGCTCCGATGTTTCGTAATCAAAACCCTCTAATTGCAGCAAATTACCCAACACCCGCAATACTTTCCAGCCAGGACGAGTATCTCCCAAAGGTGCAACCACGCCGTTGAAGCTTTGCACCCGCCCCTCTGTATTCACAAATGTGCCAGAGGTTTCTGTAAAAGGGGCAATAGGCAAAATTACATCCGCATAATTCGCAACATTGCCCTTAAAAGAGCTCAGAGCAACAACGAATTCAGCATTGCTCATTACTTTCATCGCTTGCTGCGGATTGTATGCATCAAATTCTGGCTCCAGATTCATGAGTATGTAGGCTTGACAAGGGGTCACAACATTATTCGAACTATTACCCAGCATTTGTGCCGCATTGAATTGAGAGCCATGCTCAGCACGCTTGATTTCAGATCCCAACACACCTTGATTTGGAATCGCCCCTGCGAGATAGGCACCTACACTGTTTGCTGCCTCCCCAAGAAATCCAAATTTTGCTCCTGTTAATGTGGCAATTACTTGCGCGATCGCATGGATATCTGCATAGGATGGATGATGCTGAGCGATATTACCTAAAAAAATGGCAGCAGGGCTATTAGCCAGCAAACTATTCGCAATTGCGCGTGCGTCATCGGTAATTTTTACTGCTTCCAATGACTGCATGATATGCTCAGATATCCCTTCGCTAGATTTAGTTTCCATTATCGCTTTAAGAACTCGCGCCAACATATGCACCATTTCAGAAGGTGCAGCGATTGCACGATTTGCGATCTTCATTAATAGATCATCGTCCATCGGATTAATAATGCTGAGCTGCGCTCCATTTTTCACTGCCTGCCGGAAACGATGAGCCAGAAGAGGATGGTCCTTGCGTAAGGTACTGCCAACGATTAAAACTGATTTCAATTGTGGAATATCAGCGATGCTCATTCCTAGCCATGGCACACCTTGAAGGTGGCTATCAGCCCGGAAATCCGATTGGCGTACACGATGATCTATATTCCCTCCCCCTAGTGCTCGTATTAATTTCTGTAATAAAAAGAGCTCTTCCAAGGTGCTATGAGCCGATCCTAAAGCCCCGATACCCTTTACACCATGCCTTTCCATCACTGATTTTAAGCTCTCGACAGTAAATATCAGTGCTTCCTGCCAATCACACGTATGCCACTGACCATTGCGCTTGATCATGGGGGTGGTCAAACGGTCTTCCGAATTTAACCCTTCGTAGGAAAAACGATCTTTATCCGATAACCAACATTCGTTAATTTCTTCATTGTCACGGGGTAAAACTCGCATCACGCGGTCTAGCTTTACTTGCACTACTAAATTACTGCCTAGACCACAATGAGGACTGATCGATTTTCTACGTGAAAGCTCCCATGGACGCGCGGTATAGCGAAATGGTTTACTCACCAGAGCGCCCACTGGACAGAGATCTATCACGTTTCCTGATAATTCTGAATCAACCGTTTTACCAACAAACGATAAAATTTCTGAATGCTCACCACGACCCGCCATACCTAATTCCATGATCCCTGCAATTTCCTGACCAAAACGTACACAACGGGTGCAATGTATGCAGCGTGTCATATCAGTTGAAATAAGAGGACCCAGGTTTTTATTTGTGACTACCCGTTTTTCTTCCTGATAACGTGATTCACTGGCGCCATAACCCACCGCCAGATCTTGTAGCTGACATTCACCACCTTGATCGCAAATGGGACAATCCAACGGGTGGTTGATAAGCAAAAACTCCATTACACCTTTTTGCGCCGTCACTGCCTGCTGCGAGTGTGTATAAACTTTCATCCCTTCTGTTGCAGGTGTCGCACAAGCAGGTAAGGGTTTAGGCGCTTTCTCCACTTGCACCAAACACATGCGGCAATTGGCCGCGATCGACAACTTTTTGTGATAGCAAAAATGAGGAATATAAATCCCGAGTTGTCTTGCACCATCCATCACGGTGCTACCTTTGGATACAGTTACTTGCTTACCATTGATTTCGATATTGATCATCGATTACAAACTCTCGGATTAATCACACATAAAAAAGAACCACATCGACAAAGTGCTCATCACACCATGCACTTCTTATGCTCAATGTGATACACAAACTCATCTCGAAAATGCTGCAACATTGCGCGCACGGGCATTGCCGCTGCATCGCCTAACGCACAAATGGTGCGTCCTTGAATATTGTCAGCCAGATTATCGAGCAAATCCAGATCTTCTGACCTACCTTTCCCGTGCTCTATGCGATTGATAATACGATAAAGCCAGCCCGTTCCTTCCCTACATGGTGTACACTGACCACAGGATTCTTCATAATAAAAATAAGATAAGCGTTCCAGCGCTCTCACCATACAGGTTGTGTCATCCATGATAATGACTGCCCCCGAACCGAGCATTGATCCGGCTTTAGCGATTGAGTCATAGTCCATATCTGTTTGCATCATCACATCACCCGGTAGAACAGGCATGGAAGACCCTCCAGGAATACATCCTTTTAGTTTTCTGCCACCGCGCATTCCCCCTGCCATTTCTAGAAGCTTCGCAAAAGGAGTTCCTAGCGGTACTTCATAATTGCCTGGCTTATTAACATGGCCTGATACTGAAAAAATCTTGGTGCCACCATTGTTGGGTTTCCCTAGCTGCAAGTATTTCTCTCCACCATGGCGCATGATCCAAGGTACTGATGCAAATGTTTCCGTATTGTTGATAGTTGTTGGTTTACCGTAAAGACCATAGCTTGCAGGAAAAGGCGGCTTGAAACGGGGCTGACCTTTCTTACCTTCTATCGATTCAAGTAGTGCTGTTTCCTCTCCACAAATATACGCTCCATAGCCATGATGATTGTTTAGCTGGAAGCTAAATTCTGAACCTAAAATATTGTTCCCTAGAAAACCAGCTTGACGTGCTTCCTCGACAGCTTCTTCCATACGCTCGTAGGTTTCCCAGATCTCGCCATGAACATAGTTATAACCTGCTTTAACCCCGATGGCATAAGCAGCAATCGCCATACCTTCAATCAAGATATGCGGATTGTATCGCATGATGTCGCGATCTTTAAATGTACCTGGCTCACCTTCATCAGAATTGCATACCAGATACTTATCTCCCTCGTATTGACGGGGCATGAAACTCCATTTCAAGCCTGTGGGGAATCCTGCACCCCCACGACCACGTAATGCGGATTTTTTGACCTCTTCAATAACATTTTCAGGAGGGATCTTATTGGCAATAATTTTTCTGAGAGCAGTATAGCCATCACGCTTAAGATAGCTTTTTAACCTCCAGTTATCACGATCAGTTGGATCTACACCAGCTAAAATCACCTGGACAGACTGAGTCATTTGCGCAATTCCTCCAGCAATTGATCTATTTGCTCATTGGACATAAAACTACACATACGCTTGTTATTAACCAACAAAACTGGAGCATCTCCACACGCTCCCATACATTCGCCTTCCTTGAGCGTGAAGAGTCCGTCAGCTGTAGTTTCATTAAACCCTATTCCAAGCTTTTGCTTTAAATAATTCGCCGCATCATTTCCGCCCGATAAGGCACATGGCAAATTAGTACATACTGTAAGCTTATACTTCCCTAGGGGCTTCAAATTGTACATGCCATAAAATGTCGCTACTTCATATACTGCAATAGCCGGCATACCTAAATATTTGGCAATGTAATCCATGGTTTCGGTAGCGAGCCAGCCTTTTTCATCCTGCGCAATAGCAAGTGCGGACATCACTGCCGATTGTTTTTGGTCGGCTGGGTATTTTGCAATCTCTCGATTTATTTTTTCCAAGGATTCAGCGCTTAACATTTCTTTTTTTATTTATCTGTCTATTTCACCAAAAACAATATCTTGTGTACCTATAATGGCAACTAAATCAGCAATCATGTGACCACGTGACATTTCATCTATTGAGGCTAAATGAGCAAATCCTGGTGCGCGAATTTTTAAACGGTAGGGTTTGTTGCCACTGTCAGAGATAATATAGATACCAAATTCCCCTTTGGGATGTTCAACTGCCGCATATACTTCGCCAGGTGGAACATGAATACCTTCAGTGAAAAGCTTGAAGTGATGAATCAACTCTTCCATGTTCTGTTTCATGGTCACACGAGAAGGAGGCGCAACTTTATGATTATCAATTATAACTGGACCAGGATTGCGGCGTAGCCATTCAATACACTGCTTAATGATCCGTGTAGACTGCCGCATTTCTTCTATACGCACTAAATAGCGATCATAGCAGTCACCATTAACTCCTACCGGTATATCAAAATCAAGCTTATCATAGACCTCATAGGGCTGTTTTTTGCGTAAATCCCATTCCACTCCGGAACCTCGCAGCATTGGCCCGGTAAAACCCAAAGCTTTGGCGCGCTCGGGTGAAACCACACCAATATTTACTAATCTTTGTTTCCAGATACGATTATCAGTCAGAAGCGTTTCATATTCATCGACGTATTTCGGAAAACGATTAGTAAAATCTTCTATAAAATCAAGTAGAGATCCCTGACGATTTTCATTTCTTTTTTGTGTTTCCTTTTCGTCATGAATTTGTGAGACTTGATACTGAGGCATTGTGTCAGGCAGATCTCGATATACGCCACCAGGTCGATAATAGGCTGCATGCATTCTCGCTCCTGACACAGCTTCATAGCAGTCCATCAAATCTTCTCTGTCACGGAATGCATAGAGAAATACTGTCATGGCTCCCACATCTAGCGCATGGGCTCCTAGCCAAAGTAAATGATTCAATATTCTCGTTATTTCATCAAACATAACCCGTATATACTGGGCTCGCAATGGCACCTCAATTTGCAATAACCGCTCAACTGCCATTACATACGCATGCTCATTTACCATCATTGAAACATAATCCAGCCGGTCCATATAAGGCACTGACTGAATATAAGTCTTGTTTTCGGCCAATTTTTCTGTGGCACGATGTAACAATCCAATATGCGGATCTAATCGCCTGATTACTTCACCATCTAATTCCATTACCAACCGTAAAACACCGTGTGCAGCAGGGTGTTGTGGTCCAAAATTCATGGTGTAATTACGTATTTCAGCCATATCCTAAGCTATCCCAGCATCAAAAAAGATATGTTTTGATTTCATATTTAGTCGACCTTATTTCCTTCACCGTAATATTCCTCACGGATGACATAAGGTGTTATCTCTCGAGGTTCTATTGTGATGGGTTGATAAATAACTCGTTTCTGATCAGCATCATAGCGCATCTCTACATATCCAGATAACGGAAAATCCTTACGGAATGGATTACCAATAAAACCATAATCAGTAAGAATCCTTCGTAAATCAGGATGATTGAAAAAAATGATACCGTAAAGATCGAATGCTTCACGCTCAAACCAGTTAGCTGATGGCCAAATGCCCATTACCGAATCTACCATCGGCAATTCATCATCATCAGCAAATACCCTTACTCGTAACCGATGATTGAGATTTATTGAAAGCAAGTGATAAACAACGGCAAATCGCCTGTTTTTGCGCCCTTCTCCCGCAAAAGAATCATGAGTATGCGCTGAATAATCCACACCACACAAATCAATAAGCATGTCAAAATTCAGATCAGGATGATCGCGCAACGCTTCCGCCACATCCAATAAATCCTGTGATCGCACCAGGATGGTTATTTCATGTAAGTGTTGACTCAAACTTGCCAGCTTACTATCAAGTACACTCCGCAAAGATGATACGAGCTTTTCCAAACGACTAATCGACATGTTAGAACCTAACGGGCAATGGTATTTGTTCTTTTTATTTTATTTTGGAGCTGAATGATTCCATAAAGGAGAGCTTCAGCAGTAGGCGGACATCCCGGGACATAAATATCAACGGGCACAATTCGATCACAGCCACGAACGACAGAATATGAATAGTGGTAATAACCCCCACCATTCGCACAGGAGCCCATGGAAATGACCCAACGTGGCTCAGCCATTTGATCATAAACTTTACGTAATGCGGGAGCCATCTTGTTACATAATGTTCCTGCCACAATCATTACGTCTGATTGTCGCGGACTAGGTCGAAAAACTATTCCAAATCGATCGAGATCATATCGTGATGCTCCAGTCTGCATCATTTCTACTGCACAACAGGCAAGACCAAATGTCATTGGCCACATTGACCCGGTGCGACCCCAATTAATTACAGAATCCAAACTAGTGGTTATAAAACCTTTATCTACTGTGCTGTCCATTATATCAATCCCACTCCAGGGCACCTTTCATCCACTCGTAAGCAAAACCTACCACAAGTATGCCAAGAAATACTAGCATTGCAATAAAGCCAAACATACCAATTTCATTTAATACAACCGCCCAAGGAAAAAGGAAGGCAATTTCCAGATCAAACAGAATAAACAATATCGCTACCAAATAATAACGCACATCAAATTTCATACGTGCATCTTCAAATGCTTCAAAACCACACTCGTATGGCGACAATTTCTCACTATCGGGTCGATTTGGCGCAAATAACCAACCTGCTAACATGGATAACACACCCACTGCCAACCCAACCAAAATAAAAAGGAGAATTGGGAAATAATTACCAAGCATTGTTTCTAGCATAATTGTTGTTATTCTCGTTATTGATTTACTTGCGTAGTTACTATTCTTCTAATATGTAATGGTGCCGATGGCGAGACTCGAACTCGCACAGCTTTCGCCACCGCCCCCTCAAGACGGCGTGTCTACCAATTCCACCACATCGGCTGATTTTTTCTGAATCAATAATAAACTTTACTTAATATAGAAATTAAATCCAACCCTAAACATTTTAATTATTCAGGTATTTCCCCAGCCTTAGAAGCAGCATCATTCACCGGCACTTCAGAAGAAGGTCTCGTATCTGTTGTTGTTTCTGCCTCTTTTACCCCAGCAGACTCCACTTCAAAACGTTTCATGATACTGGCGCTCTCAGTCCCGCCGCCAGAGAAATAGGCGAGTGACAAGCTAGTGATAAAAAATACCGTAGCGGCCAAAGCAGTTGTTCGACTCAAAAAATTAGCTGACCCACTTGCACCAAAAAGACTTCCGGCTGAGCCACTGCCAAATGCAGCCCCCATATCCGCGCCTTTTCCATGTTGCAACAAAATCAAAACTACAACTACCAACGCTGCTATCAGATGTATCGACCAAACTATTGTTTCCATTTTTTACTCTTAAGAAATCATTGCTGTGCGGCTGAACAGATTGAAATAAACTCATTAGCATTCAATGAAGCACCCCCTATCAATCCTCCATCGATATCAGGCATTGCAAATAAATCGCTGGCATTACCAGCTTTTACACTTCCTCCATAGAGAATCTGCACGTTAGCGGCCATTTCTGTGCTTTGCTTAGCAAGCTTGCTGCGTATAAAGGCATGTACACTCTGAGCTTGTGCAGGAGTCGCCGTTCTGCCCGTACCAATTGCCCATACAGGCTCATAAGCAATAACCGATTGCGCTAACGAATTAGCACCGGCTAACTTGATCACGGCATCGAGCTGCTCTTCTATTACTCGCTCCGTTTCACCAATTTCACGTTGTGCCAATGTCTCACCGACACATAGAATAGGTATCAAACCAGCGCTCTGTGCTTTTTTAAACTTCTCGGCTACGGTATGGTTATCCTCACCAAACAAAGATCGTCTCTCGGAATGCCCAACAATCACATAACGGCAGGCAAAATCCAGCAACATCTCTGCCGCCACTTCGCCAGTATAGGCGCCCAGATCAAACTGACTGACATTCTGTGCGCCCCAAAATATATGAGTATCTTTCAGAGCAAGCTGCACCGCTGGCAAATAAGGATATGGTGCACAAACTGCACATATGACATCCCGTAATTCCTTCGTACCGGGAATGATTGCAGTGAGTAACTCTTGGTTCTGAACCAGATTACCATTCATCTTCCAGTTACCGACAACCAGCTTTGCGCGCATCCTATTATCCTTACATATCAGAATCGGGAATCCTACCCGTGAAAAAGCACTGCGTCAATCTCTTGATAAACTATGCGTTAAGCAATTTGACCAGTTAAAATTGAATAATTTCTTCACTAAATATGTAATTTACAGATATAAATGTTTGAAGAAAAATAGATATTTTTTTACAATGCAATTTATCAATCTTGCGTGATGCTAACATTGCTGGGAAACAATGCTGTATTTCTGTTAATTTTTTTCTACAATCAAAACTTATCGAAACCCAAGCGCAGCTCATATCATCATTGCCATGAACCTAAGGCCGCTACTTTTGCCATTGCCTCAAGAATTACTCATCACTTAGGACTGGATTCCATCAATTAGATCGTGCCACCACTCTCGAGCCATACACGACAGTCGAGAGTGAGTGCTCGATCACAAGCAGCTTCATAGAGCGCCATCTCTTTGTCAGAAAGCACCTCACGCCAACGCCCATTTGTTCCCTTATGAAGAAAAGTTTGTGCTCCCCCCTTCCAGAAATGGCCGCCCCCTGGGGCGTATAGATCTCCCTGACGTTTCATTTCCGCAAAGGAAACTGCCTTGATGATGTCAGCCCAAGCATTCTCGGGCACATTAATTTCCAGAAATGCAGCCATGCGGCGCACTTCCCGCTCAGTATTTTCGAGCATATCGTTGTAGTGAAATAGCTGAATGTTAGGCAGGTGACGAAAATTCCACCAAGACTGTACATTGGAAAGATGCGACCAATATGGCCAACCATCAGTTTCCCACGCGAACGAACCGCGCGTTATCCAATTTCGCCAAAAGATATGGATATCATCTGGTGGTCGCGGCAATTCATCACCCACTCGGCCCGGCAGCAAATTCATCAGTGTAAAGAACTCATCCTTCATACCCTTATAATGATTCCATAACGACATGAAAACATCCCGCGGATCGCGGGCAATGTAAAGGTACTTAATCTTCTCACTATACAACATACCATCGAGCGGCAAATGCGTCTTGATGAAGCGACAGTGCGTCTGCGCTTTCAATCTGTTCAACACTACTTCAAGCGGCATAATGCGCATATCCAGCCACGGTGACATTTCCGCCGGTGCAGCTGGGAAATTTCCATCTGGAAAAAGAAGATGCGCCACAATAGCCTGAGTCCAAGTCGTACCTGCTTTATATGATGTGGCTACGACGATATCATTCGCGCGCGACTCGAAATAATCCCAACGGGTGCTGTCGAAATGATGATTCTGGTAGATACGGGAGCGCTTTGGTAAAGTTGGCATTCTAGTAACCCATTTTGAAATGATTTATTGGTAATTCCATTTTTAAATCAAAACTGACTTTGTCGGCTTCGCCTTGCCGTATTATTTATACTGTCTGCGGCTCGCCTTCGCGTCATTTTTGATTTAGAAATGGAATAACTTATAAAGAGACATTCTCAATCTGGCAGGTATGTGCCAATGGCTAATAAGATTCGCAGCAATCTTATCTTGGTTTATTTAGCTATTAACCTCTTGAGTGATTTGTTAATTTCATTCCGCTCTTTTTGCGATAACTATTGCACCAGGATACTCTCTTTACCAATATTTTAATTTTCTAGATTGTTCTGGAAATGATCAAGCTAGAATATCAGGAAATACAGTATTTTTTATTTTTTCGATCAATGACAATATCAATTCATTACCAAAAATATCATTTGATGAGAAATGTGGGATAGCGAAAGTTAAACCAACCTTTCTTATTGTTTTTTTATGTAATGAAAAAAGAATTTCATTATTTTTATAACTAAGCGCATCCTCACATGCGCTTTTAACTTTATCACTGATTCTCATTATTGGTAATTTCTGAATTGGATTAAATTCCAGCCATTTTGCCTCGACAATATCAAGATAATTTTCTAAGACAAGAACCATATCCAAACACGCTGAAGATTCATTTCTATTATCAATGACTTCACGCATAGTGGCATAACCTGCTTTTGCTGGTGAAACACCAAAAAGATGAGTATTGCCGTGCTCTGCATGAACATAGGGAGCATCAAATCCAGATGTGATTAACTATATCAATTAATTCTTTTTCCCATTATTGGAAGATTTTCTCCCAACATTCCAATATATTTTCATTTACTATTTCCAGCCCATTCATGCCTGTACATGGAAACTTACTAGAAATCAACCATGCGCAATGACGCAATCCATTACATAATAGATAAGTGATGAGTACGCTACACTATTCCAGCGGTACTACCCTTGGCCGCCGGTTTTCATCAATAGCTACGTAAGTCAATACCGCTTCGGTCACTTTGATACAGATCTCTTGTCCACCTTCCCGCGCGCCACGTTGCACATAAACCGATACATCGACGGTAATCGAGGTACGCCCTATCTTGATAATGTTGGCGTAGAAACTGACGATATCGCCCACAAACACAGGTTGCTTAAATACAAAGGAATTAACAGCCACTGTGGCGACGCGTCCTCGTGCTCGTCGGATGGCGGGGATGCTGCCCGCAATATCGACTTGCGACATGATCCAGCCACCGAAAATATCACCTGCGTAATTGGTATCCGATGGCATCGGTACCGTGCGCAAGATGGGCTGACCTTCTGGCAAGGGAACGTGTCGTGCGGGATCATATGGAATGTTGGACATTGCTGGCTTATAACGAGTTAGAGGTGGGTTGAAGAGGATTCATTTTGGTCAGTGTCCCGCGTATAAACGCTCGATCTCAGTCCTATAGCGCTCTAGAATTTTTGACCGCTTCAATTTCAGAGTAGGTGTCAGCATTTCATTTGCCACTGTCCACGGCTCAGGGATTAAAGCTACCCGATATACTTGGGCATACCCTGGAAATTCATGCACCTGCTGGCTAATCATTTCCAATACGATTTCTTCTGCTTGCTCATTTTTCGTCAGTTGCTGCGGGTCGGCTGACACTTGACATTGTGCAGCAACATTTTCCCAGCCACGCCTGCTCAATACCACCAATGCGCTCAAATAAGAGCGCCCTTCACCAATGATCATGACTTGCTCGAACAGAGGATTTCGCAAAATAGCGGCTTCCATATCGGCTGGTGGCACCTTTTCACCCGTGGAGGTCACGATAATATCCTTTATACGTCCAGTAATCGTGATGCGCCCTTGTTCATCGATACTTGCAATATCCCCCGAATTCAGCCAACCATCATCAGAAATGATGGCTCGGGTCGCTTCTGGATTATTCCAGTAGCCAAGCATGACATTAGGGCCGCGAATTAGCAGAGCGCCGTGCTCTCCGAGCTTGACTTCCACTCCCGGGATAGGCAAACCAACACTGGAGGGCAAGTTATTAGTCAGGCGATTAGCACAAACCACTGGACTCGTTTCTGTCATGCCATACCCTTGCAATATCGGTAATCCTAAGCCAATGAAGACACGTGAAATCTCAGGCGAAAGCGCTGCTCCCCCACTTAGCGCCAACTGTAACCGCCCGCCCAGCTTATCCATCAATTTCCGTGCTACCAGCTTATCCAGCAATGGCCATAGCAAATGAAACCAGTGCCAGGAATCACGTCCTTGCTGATGCTCAAATCGGCTGTAGCCGACTTCTACAGCCAGGTTGAATAGCTTTTTAGCTAGCGCTGGTCCCTCATCCAATTTAGCGCGTATGCCTGCATACACTCGCTCATAGATGCGTGGCACCGAAACCAGGACGGATGGACGAATTGTGAGCAAATCTTCCTGCAACTGTTGAATCGAGCGAGCATAAGCGATAGTGGCACCACACATCATGGGCACATAATATCCAGCTGTGCGCTCAAATGTATGAGACAGAGGCAAAAACGAAAGCAGCAGATCATCGGGTGTCACGTTCACGACCTGAGCAGAAGCGTAAGCATTGGTCAGAATATTATGGTGACTGAGCATCACGCCTTTGGGATGCCCTGTTGTGCCCGAAGTATAGATGATCGTTACAAGTGCATGCGGGTCGTTAGTCAGATGTTGGATATCGCCCGCTTGCTCCGGCAACCACTTGCTCATCGCAATCACCCGAGTGTCCTCTACCTGAACTGTCTCCTGCTCGGACAAAGTAATGATCACGATGCGCGACAACTCGTTGAGTTGCTCCTCTTTTACTAGAGAAAATGCTTCCCATTGCGCCAATTTCTCCACTAACAGCAGCTTGACACCAGCATTCCGCAGGCAGTAGGCTGCATTTTCAGCACGATCCTCTGTATAAAGCGGTACTACCACCAAGCCCAATCCAATCGCTGCCTGTTCGAACATCACCCACTCGTGGCAATTTCGCGACATCACCGCAACCCGATCGCCAGGAGACAAATTTTCACGCGACAAGGCAGTTTGCCAGCGCATGACTCCTTGTGCCATCTCAGCCCAAGCGTAATCACGCCATTTTTCAGCCACCACATCAAAATCGCGATAAGCCACGGACTCGGGAGAACGACTTACTCGTTCTTTGAATAAGCCATCCAATGTTTTAGCCATTTCTACCGGAATGACATCTGTTTTGCTGCACGGATGATCTGCCACTTTTTCTCCCTATTTATATTGACCATACTGTTTGTAGAAATCCCGCTCTATTTTATGATGTGGTGCCTGTTGCTTTCCCAAAATCAGGTGGAAAATCATCGACCATAATCACGCGACGCCGCAAGACTTTCATTTTTTCAAGTAGCGCCGCTTCTTCTTGATTAATGATACCTCGCTCCAGTGCCTCGGTTACTTTTCCATCATTGGATCTAGTCAATTGACCTGCCTTAATAGCGTTGCGCAATTTTATCTCGATGGCGTCGCATGCCACAGCACATTCCATAGCCTGTTCAAGATGCGCCAAGGGCTCTTTGTCATCTGTGGGAACATACATCCCTGCTGTCAAACGATCACGCACTTCTCCAGGCTCCAGAATCAGTCGAGCAACTGTGTGCGAAAGCGCATCTGAGGGTGGTGCAAATTTCCTCCCTAATGGGAACACCAGTATTCGCATCACCCAATGCATCAACCAGCTTCCCGAAAAGTTCTTCAGTAATTCATCGAAGGTCTGCTGAATACGATAGCGTGCATCTTGAATCGACCAATGCAACAGCGGTAAATCTGCAGCAGGTCGACCATCATCTTCAAAGCGCTTCAGTGTTGCAGAACACAAATACAGCATACTGAGAATATCGCCGAGTCGTGCAGATATCCTTTCCTTCCGTTTGAGTGCTCCGCCCAGCTTTAGCATCGCAATATCGGTAAATAAAGCAAACGCAGCGGAAAAGCGAGTCAATTGCCGGTAATAATCAGCGGTATCACTTAAAACACCTTCTGGTACTCCTTTGATATATTGGCTGCCCAAACCGAAGAAAAAGCTTCGGAAGATATTACGCAGACTAAAAGCAATATGTCCCATCAGTGCCCGATCAAATGCAATCAAAGCATGCTTTTTGTCTGGATCATTAGCTGCATTGATTTCTTGCAATGCGTAGGGATGGCCACGAATCGCACCCTGACCGAAAATGATCATATTCCGCGTCAAGAGATTGGCGCCTTCGACTGTAATGCCGACTGGAATCTGCTGATAAGTGCGGGCTAAATAGTTGCTTGGCCCCATACAAATGCCTTTGCCACCGTGGACATCCATGGCGTCATTGATCGCCTGACGGCTACGCTCGGTCAAATGATATTTAACAATAGCTGAAATCACCGATGGTTTTTCACCCAGATCCACTGCACCAGCAGTCATGACTCTGGCCGCATCCATCATGTAAGTGTTGCCAGCAATGCGTGCCAGCACTTCTTCCACTCCCTCAAAAAAACCAATGGGGGTCTTAAACTGCACGCGCACCCGTCCGTATGCACCGCATGTGCGTGCAGCCAGTTTAGCTGCCCCAGTACTGGTAGCGGGCAGGGAAATCGACCGCCCAGCAGCTAGACAGTTCATTAACATCCGCCAGCCATTACCCACTCCCCCACGTCCACCAATTACCCACTCCATGGGGATGAATACATTTTTGCCAGAATTTGGACCATTCTCGAACGCCCCATTCAACGGAAAATGACGACGGCCGATATTCACACCTGGCGTTTGAGTAGGAATTAAAGCTAGGGTAATACCAAGATCTTCTTGATCGCCAAGTAATTTGTTTGGATCACGTAACCTGAAGGCCAATCCCAGGATAGTGGCAACCGGTCCCAGCGTAATGTAGCGTTTCTCCCATGTAACTCGCATGCCGAGTACATCTTGCTGACCGTTATACTCACCTCGACATACAATACCCAGATCAGGGATAGATCCAGCATCAGAGCCTGCTTCTGGTCCGGTCAAGGCGAAACAAGGCACTTCAAGACCTTTCGCTAAACGAGGTAGATAATAGTTTTTCTGCTCCTCAGTCCCGTAATGCAATAGCAATTCAGCCGGACCCAGCGAATTTGGCACCATGACTGTTACGGCTGCCGTGTTACTGCGCGAGCCGATTTTCATCACCACCTCAGAATGCGCCAATGCCGAAAAGCCATATCCCCCATATTCCTTCGGGATAATCAAACCGAAGAATCCGTTATCTTTAATGAAGTGCCAGACATGCGGTGGCAAATCATAGCACTCGTGGGTGATATGCCATTCATCCAGCATTGCACAAAGTTGCTCAACGGGACCATCCAGAAATGCCTTTTCCTCCGGGCTGAGCGTAGGTTTGGGATAAGCTAGTAATTTGTGCCAATCGGGTCTACCGCTAAACAGTTCTCCTTCCCACCACACTGTACCCGCATCGAGCGCCTCCCGCTCAGTCTGTGAAATCTGAGGAAGAATTTTGCGGAAAATTTTCAATAGGAAATTGGAAACAAGGTTACGACGCAAAAATGGAATCACGAGAATAATGACTATGATCCCTATCAACGAAAAAATTAGCAGTAAAAAAGACTGAAGCATCGCTTTTCCTGTAAGAATTGAGAGTCTGATTACACTACCGCAGAAAATACTTGTGTCAAGCCTTACTGCGCTGAAGTTCTCAATGGTCTATCAAAATCCCTTTGAGGTGTTGTAAAATCGACTCATTCCATTTCTAAATCAAAAAATGATGCGGAGGCGAGCTGCAGACAGTATAAATAATACGGCAAGGTGAAGCCGACAAAGTCAGTTTTGATTGAGAATGGAATCAGATCATAAACAAAATAATAAGTGTCAATATCTCACTGACCGCTTCACTTGGTGTCATAATACCTACCTCTATCAGCAATTATTTCATTAGGACTGTAAATGGAAAACCGGGCCCATGCACTTGCAGCGGGTTTATTCGTCATTATCCTTAGCATGGCAGCGGCAGCTGCTATCATGTGGTTTAGTGACCAGAAGATACTGCATGACCACTATATTCTGGTATCGAAAGAAGGTTCCGTGGCAGGATTGAATCCTGAATCATCAGTTCGTTTTCGTGGTGTCCCTGTTGGCAAGGTCGAAAACATTAGGTTCGACCCGCAGAATCCGAACCTGATCTTAATACGCATCGCCGTGCGTAGCCATGTCGTTTTTCCAAAAAATATCTATGCACAATTATCTACTCTGGGAATTACTGGACTTGCATTTATCGAAATGAATATTGAAGGTAAAGAACCTTCGGATGAGCACCTCTCCCCAGATGAACGTATTCCTCTGCGCCCCTCTTTTGTCAAAGAACTTTCAACCTCACTGGAAGATTTACTCAATAATTCCAACCATGCCATCAAACGCATCAATTCTTTGTTAAACGAACAGAATCAGACGCAAATCTCTACTATCCTGACTAGTCTTGTACAAGCAATGCGCCGTTACGATAGTTTGGCAGATCAGCTACAATCAAGCATTCAATCTCTACCAGAGTTAACTTCCGATGTTGGGCTTATGTTTAAGCAGACCAATCAGCTCTTTTCAGATGTCAATAAAAGCTTGGTAAAAATCAATCAACAAAACGGCTTGGTAGATGGCTTGACACAGAATAGCCAGGAACTCACTGATACTTTGCTAAAATTACGAGAAGTCAGCACAGCCATTACAGAAAGCTCCTACAATATCAACCGTATGATACTTAAATTAGAAGAACAGCCGCAAAGCTTGCTATTTGGTGCTCCTCCTACTGTACCCGGCCCCGGAGAAAACGGTTTTGTACCGCCCCGGAAGATCATGCCATGATTAAATTCGCTATTGTATTTTTATTGCTTGCTGGCTGTTCGCTAACACCGCAAAAAAATTCTCCAGTAACCGTCTATGATTTTGGCCTTCAACGCCCTGCAGGACATAACAATCCAATTCCCTTTAACACAAGCATTTTTATAGCAGAGATTAAAGCTCCTATATGGTTGGATAACTCAGCAATTCAGTATCGACTTGCCTACCATGATCAGGCACGATCCTATGCCTATGCTAACAGCCGTTGGGCTGCCTCACCAGCAAAGCTGCTTACTCTGCGAATTAAAGATCACCTTATTACCCAGAATGGTATGATCAGTAGTCATGACGGCTTAAAGGCAGACTATACTTTGTACATCGAACTAGTGGAATTTACTCAGGTATTTGATAAGCCAGACAATAGCCTGGCTATTATTCGATTGCGCGCAAGCCTGATCGAACGAAATTCGCGCCTATTACTCGCTCAAGAAAACTTTTGTAGCGAACAAGCGGCTCCTTCAGCTGATGCGGCTGGCGCGGTCGCTGCTTTGATCTCAGCAAGTGATTCTGTATCGGATAAGTTAAGCCAATGGCTTAGCGATTATCTGACAAAGAATAAAAGAAATGTATCAGGGTCACCTCTCATTCCATTTCTAAATCAAAACTGACTTTGTCAGCTTCACCTTGCCGTATTATTGATACTGTCTGCGGCTCACCTTGGCGCCATTTTTGATTTGTAAATGGAATATTAGGGATAAATAAAATAAACAATTAAGCAGTTTATTTCAGCCTTTATCAGTTTTTTTATTTCTACCGTAGAAATTTTTGCCAATTCTAAAAAAGCATTTTTAACCAATGTATACAGAGAGGAGATAGATTCTAGCCAGGAGAGAAAGGGCTGTTCTTTCTTCAAAAATCCATTTCACCCACTGGATGATTGCTTCGTTCAACCGTAAAACCTATATAATTCCATGCTTACGATAGATTTTATAGATTCAGCCAAAAGAAATAGGATTAACAAAATTTCATTTCACATCTCTCTATGACGCGCTTATGATAATATCCGTCACTTTTAACTTTTATACATCTCGTGCGCCTACTGTATATCGCTGCTTTCATATCTTTCTGGCTGACTGCTTGTGGAACAAAAGGGCCGCTCTATCTTCCCCCCAAAGAATCTCCTCCAGCATCACAACCGTCTGAGGAGACAGAGACACAAAAAAATCAATGAGCAAATTCATATCATTTACTTATAATCATGATCAACTTTTCGCCGAATCGGCTTCCTTGATCGAGATTGCCAAAGAATTCGGCACGCCCTGCTATGTTTATTCGCGCGCCGCATTGGTTGCGGCTTATCAAGAATTCAATCGCGCCTTCGCTGGACGGGATCATCTCATTTGCTACGCAGTCAAAGCCAACTCCAATCTAGCCATCCTCAATATTCTTGCCTGTCTAGGGAGTGGTTTTGATATTGTTTCCGGCGGCGAATTACAACGAGTATTAAAAGCTGGTGGAGATCCCCAAAAAATTGTGTTTTCAGGTGTGGGGAAGAATCAGGATGAAATGCGTATGGCACTTACTGCAGGCATCCTTTGTTTCAATGTCGAATCAGAAATGGAGCTACTGAGTCTTAACCAACTTGCAAAGGAAATGGATAAAATTGCGCCAGTAAGCCTTCGAGTTAACCCCGACGTTGATGCTAAAACTCATCCTTATATCTCGACGGGCCTCAAAGAAAATAAATTCGGTATTCCCATGGCGGAAGCAGAGCGAATTTATCATACTGCTGCACATGAACTTCCTCACGTTCGCATCACCGGCCTGGATTGCCATATTGGCTCGCAGCTCACCGAAATCGACCCATTCATTGAAGCCAGTAATAAAATGCTGGCTCTACTGGATCGTCTGGAGAAACAAGGAATATGTATTGAACATCTGGATCTGGGCGGTGGACTGGGTATAAGTTATAGCCAGGAATCGCCTCCATCAATCAAAGATTATGTCACCGCGTTATGTAACAGTGTTGGTCAACGTAAGCAACGCATACTTATTGAGCCTGGCCGCTCATTAGTTGGCAATACTGGCTTATTATTGACGCGTGTGGAATATCTTAAACATGCTCCCCATCGAAATTTTGCTATTGTAGACGCTGCAATGAATGATCTGATGCGCCCAGCGCTGTACGATGCATACCACGAGATATTGCCGGTCGTTAAAAAGTCTAGTGAAGTTAATAATACTTACCAGGTGGTCGGGCCTGTCTGTGAGACGGGAGATTTTCTCGGACACGATCGCCAGCTAAGCTTAACCAAAGATGATTTACTGGCTGTCATGTCAGCCGGGGCCTATGGAATGAGTATGAGTTCAAATTACAATACTCGGCCACGGGCAGCAGAAATCATGGTGGATGGTCATGCTATCCATTTGATTCGTGCACGGGAAACAGTAGAACAACTTATTGCTTCTGAAAAGATACTGGACTGAAATCAGCTATGAATCAGTATAAATAAACATATTGTTTTTTCACAGTTAGCTGCCTAGATCGATTTATGACGACTTATACCATGGCCCACCCTGCCAGCATTGAAGATAATCGCTACCAGGAACGCATTTTGCAGGGGGTTTCCCGTACCTTTGCGCTAACGATCCCACAACTTCCCCCCTCACTCTATCCAGTCATCGGCAATGCTTATTTATTGTGCCGTATTGTGGATACCGTGGAAGACGATAATGGCTTATCCTCTGAGCAAACTCGCACGTTTGCCGAAATGTTTATCCAGGTCGTCAGCGGAAATGTCGCAGCTGAAGCATTCGCAGAAGCATTATTTCCCCTGCTTTCTGATCATACCATTCCTGCCGAACATGACCTGATCAAAAACACGCCTGCTGTCATCCGCATCACACATAGCTTTAATCCTACTCAACGCAAGGCATTGGAGCGTTGTGTTCGTATTATGGGGCAAGGTATGGCTGATTATCAGGATACCGAGTCACTAGCAGGATTAAAGGATTTAGCAGCCCTGAATCGGTATTGTTACCACGTTGCAGGAGTTGTAGGAGAAATGTTGACCGAATTGTTTTGTGATTATTCGGAAGAAATCAACCTTAACAAATCCGCTCTCATGAAATTGGCCATTTCATTCGGCCAGGGGCTGCAAATGACCAATATCCTGAAAGATATCTGGGAAGATAGAAAGCGCGGCGCATGCTGGTTGCCGCAAGATATCTTCAGAGAAAAAGGATTTGATCTTAATGAGCTGCAACCAGGATGTACAGATCCGCGATTTGATGAGGGTCTTGGCGTATTAATTGGCATTGCCAAAGCTCATTTACGCAATGCGCTGGCTTATACCTGCATGATTCCGCCCAGGGAAACGGGGATACGCCGCTTCTGCCTGTGGGCACTGGGTATGGCCGTTCTGACGCTGAATAAAATCAATCAAAATCGTTTTTTCATTGAGGGCGACCAAGTCAAGATTTCGCGCAAGAGTGTCAAAGCTACTGTGCTGATTACCAGTGCATTAGCCAACCAGGATTGGGCATTGCAACGGATGTTTGAATTGACTTCGCGACATCTGCCAGAAGTTGATATTCTGGGTAAAAAAGTGTAGAAGAATTTAATATCACTCTCTTATAATTCCATTTCCAAATCAAAAATGACGCGAAGGTGAACCGCTGACAGTATCAATAATACGGCAGGGAAATGTCGGCAAAGTCAGTTTTGATTTACAAATGGAATAACAGGATGGGGAGAACGAAAATAAGCTTAACTTGATATTTTCTCTAATGATTTAAGGTCCACTATGAAATCTCTGGTAACGGGTGCAAATGGTTTCGTTGGTTCAGCCGTGGTTAGATGCTTATTAGCAGCCGGTCATGAGGTCCGTGCATTCGTCAGGCCAGGAAGTGATCGGCGCAATGTGATGAAACTCCCCATCGAGATCGCAGAAGGCGATCTACGCGATGCCACCTCATTAAAGCGTGCGGTAACAGGTTGCCACTATCTGTTCCATGTCGCAGCAGATTACCGCTTGTGGGTCCCTAATCCGGCTATTATGTACGATATCAATGTCAATGGTACCAAAGCGCTGATCCTTGCAGGCGCTGAAGCTGGCATGGATCGCATGGTATATACCAGTAGCGTAGCTACTTTGGGATTGAATTCAAACAGCGAGCCCGCTGATGAAGAAACCCCCTCCAATTTGGCATCGATTGCTGGACACTACAAGCGTTCCAAATTTCTGGCTGAGCAAATGGTGCAACAACTCGTGCGCGAGCATCAGCTTCCGTTAGTCATTGTCAATCCATCCACCCCAATCGGTCCACGCGATGTCAAACCCACTCCTACAGGACGCATTGTGCTCGACACGCTGCGCGGGAAAATGCCGGCCTATGTCGATACCGGACTTAATGTCGCCCATGTTGATGACATTGCGCATGGCCATCTGCTGGCTTACAAAAAGGGGAAGTGCGGAGAACGTTATATTCTGGGCGGTGATAACATGACGTTGCTGCAAATTCTCCAGACCATCGATGACATCACGGGTAAGCCCACCAAGCGCAGAAGCATCCCGGTGAAGCTGATGCTTCCGCTCGCGCATACTATGGAGATGGTTGCCAAAATCACCAAAACCGAACCTCGCGCTACTGTTGATAGTATTCAAATGGCCAAAAAGAAAATGTTTTTTTCTAGCGCCAAGGCTGCACGTGAACTGGGGTATCAATCCCGCCCCGCTGTGGGAGCGATTCAAGATGCCATTGATTGGTTTAAGAATGCAAATTATTGTTAAGAGTTATTTTCTTAATACCGCGAGTGTTTCCACATGGGGCGTATGAGGAAATAAATCGACCAGCTGAATCTCGGCAATCGACCAGCCTTTTTTTGAAAAAGACCAAGCATCGCGGGCAAATGTTTCAGGATCGCAGGAAATGTAATAAATCGTCTTCAACGAAACAAAATGCTCAAAAAAACCCTTCATGTTTTTGAGCCCTGCACGCGGTGGATCGAGTACGAGGGTATCGGCATCAGCAATACTCTTTCTCAAAATCTTCCAGATAAAGGGTTTAAACAGATCAATGGGGCGCGCATCCACTTTGGGCAGATTCTTTGCGCGGAGCTGCTTGATGGCATCGAGCCCTGATTCATACGCAATCATTTCGCTGCATCCCGATTCAGCAATTACTTCGGTGAAATTACCTGATCCACAAAATAACTCGATGACTTTACCAACACAGGGATTTTCATTGAGTTTGCTACGCAGCCAGGATTTGATCCATTCATTTTGTGTACTATTCCCCTGCTTAAACGGTCGTTTCTGATTGAGTTGAACATTTTCAGCTGGCAAATCATCATCGACATCAATGAAATTCCAATCATAGCCAGCGCCAGGTGCCCAATCTTCGCGCGGCAAACTCTTGAGCATTCCTTGCAGAAGATTTCTACACGCATCGTTCAGCGTGATACAATCACCAACCGGTGCGATTTTATGGGAGCCCTCAGCCACAAAACCCAATTTCTCACCATCAGTTTTCACCTGAAAGCGATTGCGATAGCCATATAAAAAAGGGGAAGGATGCACTGGAGGGATGTTCCATTGCTCCACATCGAACCCGATTCTCTTCATGGCATAAATCAAACGGTTTCGTTTTTGCTCAAGCTGACTTTCATAATCCGCAATCATCCAGGGACAGCCCGAACAAGAATCCTCATTGACACCAAGGAAAGCACAGGCAGGCTGCTGCCTTTGGTCAGATGGCTTAATGAGCTGAACAAGCCTGGCATAGCCATACTTCTTATTATTCAACGGTCGGTCGATAACTTCAAATTCACCCAAATCTCCCGGCCATGTGCCAAACACAAAATAGGAAATATTTTCCTCTTCGCTTTTAACTACCCCTAGCCCTTTTTGTGACAAATGGGTCACTTCCCCCGTGAATTTCATCTGATCAGATGTTATAGGATTAAACCGCTAAAATTGATTTTTAGCAGCGCCTTGATATTGGAGCAAACTCTTGAATTCTGCATGTGTGTTCTTACAATCTTAATGCACCAAGCGCAGCCCGGGCGGCAGAGACTCCCCATACATACTCCGTTCGTCTGCTTCCTGGAGCTCAGTGGGATGCTCAACCATCTCAATCCATGATTCTGGACATTTCGCTTTTTGTAAATATTGGATAATTTGTGCACGCAGTTCTGGCGAAATATCCCGTTCCCGATCTCCACTCATGCGCGCCAGCATGGTAGCGGCAAAGGCAGCAGGCCGGATCTTTTTCCAGTCCAATTTGATCACCATTTGCAGCCAATTGGCGGCAATCTCTGCCGGCACAACATTATGTACACTGCCATAAAACGGTACTCTTGCCCCAATACGTCCTACCGCCCACCAGGTTTGCAGTGATTCGGACGCTTTTTGCAGGCGATCCAACAACCATTCTCCTACTTCGATTTTACGTGCTGCAGGCAAACGTTCCAATGTTGCGACCAGGCGTACCATATCATCATAGCCTTGAGGCTTTGCTCCCGGTGGTCGTTTCCGAGCACGCTTGCTTAAGGGCTGCAAGTCATAAGCGATATCATCAAGAATCTGGCACTGAGCCGGTTCACTTAAACCACCGCTCACGCGCCGCCACAAAATCCACCATTCCGCCCATACTGCTGCTTCAGTGGTATATTGCAATCCTTGCTCATAAATGGACCATAGCTGTTGCACTCGCCAATCATCAAGAGGATAACCAAAACCAGGGCGTAAACAAAAACCAATCAAATTAAACCATAATCTTTCATGCGCCGCGGAATAATGACGGCGCTGGCCACATTCCCATAGTGTGCCGAATAATTCCCGCAATAAAGGGGTATCCCAATCCTCGCGCTTACCTAACATCTTTTCCATATCAAATCGTAAGGTTTTTATGGCCTTGGGGCTGATCTTCTTTGATGGCGGACCATAAACCAAACTGAGCAGCTCACTTGCTTCCGCAAAACGAGGATGTAAAGTACTGGACATGCTGGATATGAGTCCACCCTTGCCGCCACGCAATTGAAACTCCAGCTTCCAACGCTGTGAAGGCTTATCCTGGGCAACACAAGCCATTTCAAGCGTACCGACTTCAGTCAAAGTAGTTTGTAGCTGCACCGGCACTTCAGCCGTTTGCGGCTGTGCCGCATCCTTATTCTGCGTGAGTACCGTGGCGATGGGAGGCAGTGGCGTAAACATGATGTCATCCAGAGTAACGATATCTCCCGGCTGGAACGTTGCATCGCTGATGGATGAAACGAGATGAAAACGGACGGGCTCACCAATCCGTAAGGCAAAATTACGTTCAGTCAATTGGAGCGGTTGGCCTTCTTCTGTGCCACGCGGCAAGATACACACCGCCTGCTGCGCTTCTTGTTCTGCAGCAACCTGGATAAAGTAACTCCGTGCTGAACCCCCACCGATTCGGATACCCTGGCCATGACGTGCCATAGCGTAAGCCACTGCGCCAGAGGCCACGGCAAGATCGGGTTGTGTGTTTAATAGATGTTGCAATGGTGCGCCGCGCCATTGCGCCAATATATCCAGCAAGCGCTGGGATAACAAGGTGCTGTTAAAAATGCCGCCATTGAGCAAAATAGCATCCGGAATCGGAATGCGATTATCGAGAGGTGCCAGCTCACCCAATGCCTCGCGCGAAGCCTGAGCATGCAGTGTGAGAAACGCAGCAATATGCCGGCTGATGGCTGGGTCGGACACATAAGGCAATCCAAACTCAACAATGCCACCGCGCATACGATGCGGAAGCTCATCCAGCGGTGTGATCGGTAAGAACCCATCCAATAGCATGCGATGCACCGTATCGCGGTTTAATTCAGTTGAACGCGCTCCACCAATCAGCTTGGCGCCTGTACCCAGAATGGTCACCATTATTTTTTCCGGCGCATCGGCATTCAACAAGCGCTCCTTGGCATTACGGCATTGCTGCATCAGTTGCGACAGACTAGCTGCACTCAGCGGCGCACCTGGAGTGGCCAACTGCCCTTCCGCGACATGCGCCAGTGCCAGATCCATGTTATCACCGCCTAACATAAGATGATTACCCACCCCAATACGGGTCAGATGCGCCTGATCATTTTTGAGCGTGACCTTGATCAGGGTTAAGTCTGTAGTACCGCCGCCCACGTCACATACCAAAATCAGGCGAGTATCGGCTAATAAGGTATGTAATTCTTGTTTATGGCGCGCAAGCCAGTCATAACAGGCAGCCTGCGGCTCTTCTACCAAACGTGCACTCGTAAGACCTGCCAAATGCGCAGCCTCCACCGTCAGTGTCCTGGCTCCTTCATCAAAAGAGGCTGGGATGGTAATGACGACTTCCTGCTTTTCTAATGGATACTCAGAAAATTGATGGTTCCAGGCACTGCGTACATAAGCCAGATAAGAGGCGCTGGCATGGACCGGCGAAATTTTGTCGATGCCTTCAGCCCCTCCCCATGGCAAAATCGGTGCCATGCGATCTACCGCCGCATACGACAACCAGCTCTTTGCACTAACCACCAAACGTCCCGGCACACGCGAACCCAGTTCACGGGCCAGTTCGCCAAATACCGCCCTGGGTTCCTGCGGATCGATGCGGTTTAACTGCCATGGCAAATGAAGATCGCGCTCGGCAAGTTCACCTGCCGCAGGATGATAACGTAAAGAAGGTAACAACGGCTGCGCGGCTACTTCACCGGGCGCGACCAACTGTTCTATGTTAAATAATCTAGGCGTAGGCTCGGGCTTGTTCAGGTCGACGTACGCCGCGACGGTATGAGTCGTCCCCAAATCGATACCGACGATATAGCGGGCTGGATTTTTTTCTTTATTCAAGGCTTGTTTTCCACGCCTCCACGTACATCAAACTCTACTTTCCAATGTTCACCATTCGGGGAAACTGCTTCAAGGTGAAGAGTACCCATTTCTGTGATAGCTGCTTGCAAATGTACCGGAACCACTTCCCCTGGCGAGTGATTCTCAGCAGGTAGATTAATTTCGATTTCCTCCAGCTCCTCTATTTCTTCTGGTAACCACTCATCCAGCATCATGCCCGCTTCATCTTCACGCCGCACCGATGAACCGAAAAAGCGAAACCTTACCGGCTCACCGACAACCAGACCAAACTCCTGGCTAGGTACTTCAGTACGCGTCCCTTCCTCCATGCCAAAAGGCGCAACGCACAGTATCTGGATAGGAGGCTCAACACCGGGAACCGCTGGCATAGCACTTTCTACCCCGATATAATATGACTTGGCGGTACCCCCGCGAATCCGTACGCCCTGGCCAAGTCTGACATAACCATAATAGGCTGCACCTTTCGCCACGGCGAGATCTAAATCCGCACCTTCTAACAAGCGTATAGTGGGAGAATTCTCCTTTTGTAACCAGCTATTGATTACTTCACTCACGCGTTCAGTCAGCAACGGTGCCTTAAACACTCCGCCATTAAACAGCACGGCTGTCGGATGCAAAAAACTTGCACCCTCTGCTAATGCATTTTCAAAACCCGTTAATTCTGCAGCAGCACCCACTTGTCGCGTCAGAAATGCTGCTAAATGCCTGGTAATAGCAGCATCCTGCGCATAGGGTAACCCGAGTTTGGTTAATGCACCACGTGGCCGGGAGACCAATTGTGCCATCACTTCCACTTTTGGAAAAAAACCCTCCACAATGGTTTGCATCACCTCAGCACGAGTTAATTCAGTGCGCAAAGTGCCGCCAATTAAACGCGAGCTCCGGCTGGGAACGACAACGGGAACTGTTTCCGCATTGGGATCATTGAGTAGGATTTCTTTCGCAGTACGACATGCATGAGTCAAGCCATGCAATTGCCACGGCTCAAGACGAGTGCCTTGATTGGCAAGTTTGGAACTGACCACATGGGCTAACGCCAAATCCATATTGTCACCGCCCAGCAAGATATGATCGCCCACCGCGATACGCTGCAAGACAAGATTACCTTCCTGTTCAGTCACCGCAATCAAGGACAAATCAGTTGTCCCCCCACCTACGTCTATCACCAGGATGATATCACCGGGTTTCACCTGCTTACGCCAGTTCCCTCCGGTTGCTTGTAACCAACTGTATAATGCCGCCTGTGGTTCTTCGAGAAGAAGAAATTGATCTAGTCCGATCGCCCGCGCAGCTTCAGCAGTCAGATCCCGCGCTGCAGGATCAAAGGAGGCAGGGACAGTGATCGTCACCGACTGTTGGGCTAAAGGTGCATCGGGGTGTTGGTTATTCCATGCATCGTGCAAATCTTGCAAGTAATGAATGGAAGCCTGCAAAGGTGAAATTTTTTCAATTTCATCGGGTGCGTCCAGTGGCAAGAGTGCTGAGCGCCGGTCCACTCCCGGATGGCACAACCAGCTTTTTGCACTAGATACGACCCGTATCGGGGTGCGCATCCCCTGACTACGTGCCAATTCACCCACGACATATTGTCGTTCGCTATCCCATGGCAGCATTAAATCATTTTGCGCAAACTCATCGGGATGAGGTAAGTATAAAAAAGAAGGAAGTAACACTTTCTCTTCTACGTTACCTGGTGAAGTCAGTTGGGGTATTCCTATGGTTGCTTGCGCCACCGTTTCTCCCTGACTTTGCGCCAGATCCACACAGGATACGGCGCAATGTGTCGTACCTAAATCAATACCTATGCTATATTTTGCTTCTTTCACAGTTCTATCTCTGCCGGAGCTAATACTTTCACATCATGACCTTCTGCGAGTTTTGGCAAGGTGATATTGTTAACCCGCCAGCCGCGGTGAACCAAAGTACCACTAAATGGGGGCTGACCAACCACTTTACCCGTCAAACGAATAGCTGAGGCATCAAAGCCCGCGTGCAACGTTACTCGCGCACCTTCTTGTTCCTCGCGCACAGGTCCCGTCATCATATGGTCATGCAAGACTTTCCGACACCCCTCATGCACTACTCTGACGGCTGCACCAATATCCGCATCGGAAAACCGCGCGACATCTTCCTCTATAAAATCAATAAAACGCCCCTCTTGCTGTAATAGTCCTAACAACTGCAGCGCCGAATCGGGTGGTGCTTCCTTCAGCATCGGCGCCACTGCCTGAGGCCTGGCTTCGATGGGAGGTGTCTCACTGGCGGAAGCGGTGATTTCACCTTTACCTATGCGCAAGACGGCACCAGCAAATTCCTTATTAAAGAGGAAGCGAAAATAAACACCGAATGCGAGAAAAAATCGAACAAAAAATCCTGGTACAGCCGGCTCACTCATTGTCCTTTCCTTTTTATTTTCAAGATGAGATTATGCTATCACGTATCGCAGGAACAGTGATCTAGCCTGGATGATAAACAATAGCGAAAACATAAAACTCAATAACAAACTATAAGGTATTTCGAATGTCTGCGATCAACCAGGCAATCCAGACTAGCCTCAATATCTCATAAATTTACGTCATGAAATCAATTTTTCCAGAATGATTGCGCCTAATGGCGGCAGCGTTAAGCTTATGGAATACGGTCTTCCGTTCCATTCTATGGCTTCTGCCACTAGATTTACATCACCATTGCCTACATTACTCCCCGCATAAAAATTCGAATCCGAATTAAAAATTTCTTTATAAGCACCAGATTCTGGCACACCCATTCTGTAATTTTCATGGAGGACAGGGGTAAGATTAAGTGCAACCACCAGAAAATTCTCATCTGACTTTCGTAGATAGGTTAAAATCGAATTTCTGTTGTCATTACAATCAATCCATTCAAATCCCTGCCACTCAAAATCATATTGATGAAGCGCTGTAGTGTGGTGATACAGGTGATTCAAATCCTTTACTAGCAGTTGCACACCTTTATGGTAAGCATACTCAAGTACATACCAATCTAGAACTCCAGCACTGTCCCATTCAAGCCCCTGACCAAATTCTGTCCCCATAAAGAGTAATTTTTTACCGGGATGAGTAAACAGATAAGTATAGATCAGTCGCAAGTTGGCAAAACGTTGCCGCTCATCACCGGGCATCTTGTTCAGCATGGAACCCTTGCCGTGCACGACTTCATCGTGAGAAAACGGCAAAATGAAGTTCTCTGAAAAAGCATACAGCATACTGAACGTAAGGGTATTGTAATGGTACTGTCGATAAATGGGATCTTTGGACCAATAGGCCAGAGAATCATTCATCCACCCCATATTCCATTTGATATCAAAACCCAGTCCGCCGCTATCGGCAGGTTTGGTCACTTGTGGCCAAGAGGTGGATTCTTCTGCAAAGATCAGCACGCCAGGACACTGACCATGAACAACGGTGTTGACTTGACGCAAAAAATCAATCGCTTCCAGGTTTTCTCTGCCACCGAATTGATTAGGTATCCATTCTGTGCGCGAGTAGTCAAGGTAGAGCATGGAGGCCACTGCATCCACCCGTAATCCGTCAATATGGAATTGTTCCAACCAATAAAGCGCACTTGAGAGCAGGAAATTTTTTACTTCATGGCGGCTATAGTTAAAAATCAAGGTGGACCAGTCCAAGTGTTCACCTTTACGTGGATCGCCATGCTCGTATAGCGGCGTGCCATCAAAACGTGCTAAGCCATGCGCATCCTTGGGAAAATGCGCAGGCACCCAATCGAGAATAACCCCGATATTATGCTGGTGCAGATAATCGACAAAATAACAAAAATCATCTGGAGAACCAAATCGGCTGGTAGGCGCATAATATCCAGTAACTTGATAACCCCAAGAAAGATCGAAAGGATGCTCGGTTACTGGCAACAGTTCGATGTGAGTGAAACCCATTTCAATCACATAAGGCACCAGCCGATTGGCTATTTCCCGATAGTTAAGAAATTCACCTTCCATGCCACGTTGCCACGAACCCAGGTGAATTTCGTAGATTGACACGGGTTGATGTTGCCAGTCAAACTGGCTACGTTGCTCCAGCCAATTTTGGTCACCCCATTGATAGCTGGTTTCTTTAGCAATGATCGATGCGTTGCGTGGACGTAGTTCAAATTCTTGTCCATACGGGTCAATTTTCGAATGGATAGTACCGTGCTCCCGATTACGAATCTCATATTTATAGAGCATGCCGGGATGAACATCAGGGATAAAAAGCTCCCATACGCCATAACCCTGACGGACACGCATCGGATGGCAACGGCCATCCCAGCGATTAAAATCACCGATAACGCTCACACGTTCTGCGCTAGGCGCCCATACAGAGAACAGCGTTCCCCTGACATTGTCAACTTCGTGTGGATGAGCGCCCAAAAAACGGTAAGCATGCCAATGTTTTCCTTCAGCAAATAAGTGAAGATCAAAATCACTAAGCTGAGGCAGGTAGGTATAGGGATCATGAGCAATATGTTCGTAATTATCGTAGTCGTGCCAGATAAAACGGTAGTGTTGCGGCAGGTTGCGGCCGTCACCTTGCCATTCAAAAAGGTCAGTGTCACCCACTCGTTGCATAGTCAGTCCGTTTTCTGCAATCGTGACAGATTTAGCATGGGGTTTGAAGGCACGGACAATTGTCATGCCCTCCTTATCATGACGGCCTAATAGAGTAAAAGGATCGTGATGACGTGCTGCAATTATCTTTGCAATGTCATTGGCAATGTCATTGTTTAAAGGCATAATTTATTCCTTATAGCTGGATCGCACTTAATAATGCGGGTTATCCACCATTCAATGTTTGGTATGTTTACTAAAAATCCTTCTTAAGGATTTCATAAGCGCGGCGGCATATTTCACGCCCATAATCAGTCCACAAGCCTTGTCCCCAGTAGCGATAACAGCTTGTTTGCGAGCAAAGCAGATGAAAAAGGGCATTACGATAGTGATGTTCATTCGTGGCACAGCCTGGTTTAAGCGCTGTGGTGTAAAACAGCTTGCTCACTTCTTGCAAGGGTCCGATAACACTCTCATAGCCTTTTACCCAAGAAAAATCATTGGTCCAACTACCCCCTTCCATATGAAAACTGTGATCTTCCCGCGATAGCGCTTCAATGGCGGCATGGAGTTTGTCTGGACCATCCCCTGGTTTGATATACGCCCAAATCTTTTTATGAAACAAGGGGCGGATGACGGGAAAATCTTCTTCCTTAAGCTGAATGGAATAGAGGTATTCCAGATATTCACTGACGTTGACGCCAGGTGTATCGCTATAAGAACACTCGCGCATAACCTCTTTGTATTTGGACGGGAATTCATTCATCATAACCCCCCCATTTTCACCATCGGCGATTTGACTGACCACTAGCGGAATATTCTTGCTAGCAAATTCTGTCCGCGACAAGCCTTTCGCTTCGTAATAAGGCTGCATTTGGCCAACAAGTTTAGTATCTGAGCCTTGGGTTTTGATAATAGCAACGATGCTTGCGGTTGCGCCGTTGGAGTGAGTGCAGACCAAGCGATGCGGTAAATGAGGTTGTCGCGACGAGCAGCCACTTTCCAGCTCCTCGACTGAATGCTCTTGAACCAACACCCATTGATAGCCGCACTCTTTTAATGTTTTGACGAATTCATAAGCCACATCGGGATGGTTAGGTAAAGCCATTTCCGAAGGAGAAAAACCGCGCACCCGCTTAAGTGCCTCTAATCCAAAGATTGCAGCAAAATGATGCTGCCAGGCCTTCACGTGCAGGCGATAGTCCTGCACGGGAGTAGAAGGTGCCACGGAATGACCCCAAGGGCAACCCAGCCATTCTACGGCGCGACTATATTCAGGGTTGCAGGTAATTCCTTTAAGGCTGTCTATCACATCATGACGCCCCATACTGAGTATGCCATGCAACAGGGTGCCTGAATACTCCAACATGATTTTTGGGTTTTTACCCTCATGAATCAATTGTGGAATATATTCACCCATCCGCTTATAGCAATAAGCAAACACAGGGGCGTTGTGATTATCGCCGCTGTTCTGATGTTCCATCATGTACTGCAAATTACTGATGATGGCAGCGGTCTGTAGATGATCACCACCCGCAGGAATAAGCGGCTGATGCATGTGCAGCGCGCAAGCAAATGCGCTTTTTATGCGATTGAAATCTATCCCGCTATGCGGCAAGAATACAAAATCATCTTCACATTCCCGAATGACCTTTGCAACAAGATCTTCTGATCCACAAATATTGGGTAAGCCGTTGATATATTCGGGTAACTGGTTCATTGTTGTGAACTTCCTTATCTGGTTTTTCTCAAACAATGCACTGTGGTTATTCTATATCGAATATATATTCATAAAAAACCTTCTGCGCAACCCTGAAAATTTTGCTATGGAAAAGGAATATCTCTAAATGACAGTTTTACCCGAAATTTTTGGCAAAAAGCAAAGCCTTACTGTTTTTTTAGGCCATTTTTTCCTTATTATGCCCTATTTAGACAGACTACTCCCCTGATGATTCGTCTACAAAATTTTTATTGACAGTTTCTCTCAGATTCATGCATTCAATATGCCATCAATTACCGTACCCGCCGCACCTTTCATCGTCAAAACCGCGTGGTTGAATCTGTCCATTGATAAATGCAAAAAACCTTCTAGGTTTAGTGTGTACCATCAACCGGCTATGAAACTGGCACAGTGTCGTTTTTATAAGGTATTGCATCCGACAAGCGCAGCCTACAAAAATGTAGAAAATCTATCTATACGCATGGCGCCCGTTCGAGCGCTGCATCCGACAAACTATGTATGCCATTGACCCAGCAAAATTGCCTTGAACATCATCAGCGCGTCAAACGGTTCCTATCCTCTACCTTCGATCGTTCACGTTGGTAAATCGTTCACGTTGGGATAAACCGCTAAGATTCAGCCGTAACTTCTCCCGAGCAATTAGGACATCACTCTTATACCTCGGGTTGCCTGTTTGATGGTCAACAAGCGAAATTATAGCCCTAGCACAAAGGGAACTATTAGGGTTAATATAATAAGTTATATATACGAGCAAATTTCAATCTTTTTAGAAAAAATATGAAAATCTGGCCAGGACAGCCTTATCCTTTGGGAGCCGTTTATGATGGCTCTGGAACGAACTTCGCAGTATTTTCAGAAATCGCGGAACGAGTCGAGCTGTGCCTTTTTGATGAAAAAGGAAAAGAACAGCGTATTGATTTACCCGAAGTAACAGGCTATTGCTGGCACGGCTATGTGCCATTCATTGAGCCGGGCCAACGTTACGGTTTTCGCATCCATGGACCTTGGGATCCTGCCAAAGGTCAGCGTTGTAATCCTGCCAAGTTGCTGCTCGACCCATACGCAAAGGCAATCGATAGTCAAATTCAATGGAATGAAGCTGTTTTTCCATACCGTTTTGGCAAGGGCAACGAAGTTAGAAGTACCAGCAATAGCGCGCCTTACATGCCACGCGGCGTGGTACATCAGCCTCATTTTGATTGGAATGGGGATCGCAGGCTGCAAATTCCCTGGCATGAGACCATCATCTATGAGACCCATGTCAAAGGTCTTACTAATCGGCATCCGGACATTCCGCCTGAGATACGAGGCACTTACACTGCTCTAGCCCACCCAGTAATCATTGATTATTTCAAACAGCTTGGAATAACAGCAGTCGAGCTCATGCCCATCCATCACTTCATCCACGACAAGCATCTGATGGACCAAGGTTTACGAAATTATTGGGGATACAATTCTATTGGTTACTTCGCACCCCATAGTGAGTATGCATCCCGAAAACGCCCTGGTGCAGCTGTGGCTGAATTCAAACAAATGGTCAAGGCACTGCATCAGGCTGGAATCGAGGTAATTCTGGATGTGGTTTATAACCATACGGCGGAGGGAAATCATTTCGGTCCGATGCTTTCTTTCAAGGGTATCGATAATGCGTATTATTACCGACTTACTGAGGATCAACGCTATTATCAAGATTACACTGGCACTGGTAACAGCCTGAACATGCGCAACCCTTTCGTACTACAACTCATCATGGATTCTCTACGCTACTGGGTGTTGGAAATGCATGTGGATGGATTCCGCTTTGACCTGGCTGCCACTTTAGCACGTGAACTGCATGATGTGGACCGCCTTTCCGTATTCTTTAATATCATTCAGCAAGATCCGGTCATCAGTCAGGTGAAGCTTATTGCTGAACCTTGGGATGTCGGAGAAGGGGGATATCAGGTGGGTAATTTTCCCCCGGTATGGAGCGAGTGGAATGGGAAATACCGAGACTGTGCACGCGATTTTTGGCGCGGTGAGAATCAAACGCTCGGAGAGTTTGCCTCTCGCTTTACAGGCAGCTCTGATCTTTATGAGAAAACCTCTCGCCTGCCCTACGCCAGCATCAACTTCATCACTGCTCATGATGGTTTCACTTTAAATGATCTCGTTTCCTACAATGAAAAGCATAATGAAGCCAACGGTGAGAAAAACAATGATGGTGAAAGCCACAATCGTTCGTGGAATTGCGGTGCGGAAGGTAGAACAGATGACCCAAATGTACTCCAACTACGCAAACGCCAGCAGCGAAACTTCCTTGTCACGCTATTCCTATCGCAAGGCGTACCGATGCTGCTCGGAGGTGATGAAATCAGCCGCACGCAACAAGGTAACAATAATGCCTATTGCCAGGATAGTGAGGTTGCCTGGTACGATTGGGAAAATGCCGATAAAGAATTAGTCGCTTTTTGCCAGAAACTCATCGAATATCGCAAAAACCATCCAGTTTTTCGTCGGAGACACTGGTTCCAAGGCCAGCCCATTCACGGCAGCGAAGTAAAGGACATTGCCTGGTTTACCTTAGAAGGTGCACAGATGTCTGAAAACGATTGGGGCCTGGGATATGCCAAGTCGCTTGGTATTTTCTTGAACGGCGCAACCATCCCGAACCCCTACCCACGCGGCGAACCGGTAAAAGACGACAATTTTTACATAATTTTCAATGCTCACCATGAAGCGCTAACTTTTACTCTCCCCGGAACTGAGTGGGGGATACTTTGGATAAAGGAGCTAGACACCAACGTTGGCTGGCTGGAAAACAAAGAATCGTTTAAAGCAGAAAGCCAGATCAATGTGGAAGGACGCTCGGTGGTAGTGCTGCGTCATGCCTCTTGAATCCATCGCCAATGTGATTACAGTCCTCGCACGGCTTTTATCCTTAAACCTAGATTCCTCAATTGAAATTTATTTGATACGCCGCCGCAATTCAATGTTACCCTTAGTTTCAAACTTAAAACGGTAACTGCTCTTCAGTTACCGTAAATAAGCAGGAAGCGAAGCGCGGCAACAGTTTCAGTTGATTTTGATCATTTTATTAAAATCTCACCTGATTGGCAATGCCAAGAATTTATCAAAACACCTTAATCTATATGATTCATAAGTAATTTAATGTGATTCAACTGAGGAAAATAGGTTAAATGATACTCCCACATATCCTACATTAATGGTGGTCGTGATCATGATGATCGTGCATTAGATCATCACCATGCGCATCTACCAGTGCAGAATATTGTGCAGCAGTCATTCCATGGAGTTTCAAAAGAAAAGCAGTGATTGCCCAGATTGTTTCATCATTATGCGTAGGCCCCCAAGCGGGCATAGCCGTCATTTTGATACCATTTTTGATCACCCAAAAATATCTTTTGGAGAGAAATAATTTTTCACCTTCATCAGTTACGGGCTCTCTTTCATGAAATACAGGTGCTTGTGGGTAAAGACCGATTGCCTGTTCGGTGGGTTGCTTGCCGGGCGCTAAATGGCATTCGGTACACATGGCATGGTACTGCTTGAAACCTTTTTCAAGCATAACGTCATCATCAAGCACTGGAATTTCGATTTCTTTTGCGCGTGCATTTATCGAGCTATCACGAACCCAGCTGATCAGTTTTTCTGTGATCGCCCAATGTTTATCGGTAGCAGCAATGTTGTAGGCACCAGAATTTAATGCGATTAATATAAGCACGAGCACTGTCAGCGAAACGATGATTAGCAATTTCATTTTCCCCTCCTATGGTTATTCAGAACGATACATGATGACTATAACAATAAAGTATCACATCGACGCAAGCTTCGCGACGACCAAGATTAATTTAACCCAAATTCCTCCTCAGTTACTCACTCGTTCTGGGTTAATATTATGAATATAATAACCTTCTCTATAAATTTCATTCTCACCTTCCAAGTATTCTCGCTCCGGAATTAATTGCGAGATCTTGCAAGTACATGGCTGCGGTGCAACTCCTTGCCCTGTACTCGCAAAACCACACTCTTCATTCCACTCACCTAAGAATCTAGGTTAATTGAATTTTATCGATATTGTTTCTATAACACGGCGTCTGATTTGCTTTTGGTTGTGTTAGCAATGGCTGATTGTTATCACCAAATTTCAATAACAATATTAATCAGACCAAGATACGCTCTGAATGTTTTTCAATAAAAAGCAGACCATCGGGACATACCAACACCATCACAAGGACATCGGACATCATACCCTTACCGTGCAAAGTGCGATGATATCGATTCTTTTTTGCGTTAAGTGGATAAATTCTAGAAAGAATGAAGTGCTGAAATTTATAAACAGCAGTCACTTAAAAATAGTTAACTTACTGATTCTATATATATCGTGTTTAGCTCATAGCGAAGTAAATTCATTTTCTATCTCCATGATAATTTTGCTTGACAACGATTTATGCTAAGCGCACCATGTTCAGTGCAATGAGTGATTAAGACATGATAGCTTCTATTGTTTATTGATTCTCACTTACTCCCATTACTTTCTTCTTTCACATAATAGGAGAATTTCAGATGAAAACGATTACCATCGACCCATTTTGTTTCCGAATGTAGTGCAATCGAATGCATATAGAATGCATATATAATCTTAACCACAATTGCCACGCACGTGCCATTACCATCAGCGACAGTGTGCATCCCGGCTGCGACACATTTTTCCACAACAAGAACCACACCCAAGCCACTATGCGCGCGGCAGGGATTGGAGCCTGCAAAGTTGCAGCATGCAAGTTCTGATGACTTTGAATGCATAACCGAGAACATTTGGGTTGGTCGCAGTATGGATGAAATTAGCTGCCTCACATTCGTAGCGCGCTGATCTCACCCCCTGAGAAGAAGGATTTCAACAGTCTGTCTCAGTGATAAACTCGTATCCAATGCTAGTTGGTATGCTGTGACATATCTAGCTAATTGTCCGTGCATAATGATAGGTAGAATGTTGGAGTAATCTGCGCCTGTAATACCGCTTACTGGGCGCTGGATATTCACCCCAGAATGAGCCTCCAACTTTCTCTACTTCTGGGAAAGGAATAGAGTGAGAAGCAAATGCCTTTCAACACAGATTCTCAAAGCGATGTAGAAAAGCTGCTTGGCATTGTGCGCAACCTTGTTCATGAGCTGCGGCCGAATGAACCTGCTCCCAAACATCTCGGGTTAGATCATTCATTGGAGCGCGACTTCGGTCTAGACAGCCTGGCGCGCGTAGAGCTGCTAAGTCGCATCGAACGAGAACTGGGTGTAAAGCTTGGCGAAAAAGCGCTGGCCGAGGCCGAGACACCTCGTGATTTGCTCAAGCAGATTGCAGGTACGATTACTACCGAAACACCTACTCCAGTTGGAACAGCGAAGTTTGCAGAAACCCAGGTATATCCTCCTCCGCCGGAAACTGCGTCTACGCTGATCGAGATCCTAGACTGGCGTGTCGCGAGGCAACCTGAGCAGATTCATATCACGCTTTATGACGAAGAGGAGCATACCGAAGACATTACCTATCGCAGGTTGCAGGAGGAGGCCAAAGCGTTGGCTGCCGGCCTGCAACAGCTTGGGCTGGGTTCTGGCAAAAAAATAGCAATCATGTTGCCCACTGGGCGAGGATTCTTCGCAGCTTTTTATGGCGCACTCTATGCTGGCTGCGTACCGGTACCGCTGTACCCGCCGGGGCGGCCTTCGCAAATTGAGGATCACATGCGGCGTATCGCCGACATCATTGCCAATGCCCAAGCCAGCATTCTCATCACAGTTGAGCAAGCCAAACCACTGGGACACTTGCTGCGTGCGCAATGCGAATCACTCCGTATGGTCACAACCGTCGCAGATTTGTCTATCCGTGGAACGTCCCCCCCTTCTCCGAAGTTAGAACCACAAGATATCGCTTTACTGCAATACACTTCTGGCAGTACCGGCAGCCCCAAAGGAGTGGTACTAACCCATGCTAACCTACTCGCCAACTTGCAAGCGATGGCGCTTGCTTCAGGCATTACTGCTGCGGATACTTTCGTCTCATGGCTGCCGCTCTATCATGATATGGGACTGATTGCCGCCTGCATGGGTAGCCTCTATGTTGGATTCCGGCTAGTGCTGCGCTCGCCGCTCAGCTTCCTTGCCCGGCCAGCTTGCTGGTTATGGACGATCAGCCGGCATTGCGCCACAGTCTCAGCAGCTCCTAATTTTGCCTATGAGTTATGTGCCAATAAGCTCGATGATCGTGATCTGAATGGTCTGGATCTCAGTTGCTGGCGTCTGGCCTACAACGGAGCTGAGCCAATCAGTATAAATACAATAGATCATTTTGTTGCACGCTTCTCTCGCTATGGTTTCAGCCGTACCGCCATGATGCCTGTTTATGGTCTGGCAGAATCGTCTGTAGGACTGGCTTTCCCGCCAGCAGAACGCGGACCGCTGATTGACCACGTGGATCGTGATACGCTCTCACACACAGGGATCGCACGTCCTGTACAGGCTGACGATCGCTCTGCGCTGCACATCGTTTCCTGCGGCCTTCCTTTATCCGGTCATCAGATCCGCATTGTCGACGCTGACGGGCAAGTACTACCTGATCGTACGCAGGGGCGCGTGCAATTCCGCGGACCGTCGGCAACCAACAGCGGTTATTTCTGCAATCCCGAAGCGACAGCCCGCCTGTTTGACGGACAATGGCTTAATAGCGGTGATATGGGCTACATTGCGGTTGGAGAGCTGTATCTCACTGGGCGCGAGAAGGACATTATTATTCGCGGTGGGCATAATATTTACCCGCAGGAACTGGAGGAGGCGGTAAGTAAAGTACATGGCATACACAAAGGTGGGGTAGCCGTTTTTCCTGCCAGCAATACGCACGCTGGCACAGAACGCTTGATAATACTTGCTGAAACACGCGAAAGCAGCGCCAGGGAGCGTGAGCGGATAGTGACCGAAATCAACAACCTTGCCGTAGACTCGGTGGGACTGCCAGCAGATGATATCGTGCTAGTACCGCCGCGCACGGTGCTGAAGACCTCCAGTGGCAAGGTTCGCCGTACTGCTTGCCGCGAGCTTTATGAACAGGGTGCGATCAGCAGCACCCTACGCCCACTATGGTGGCAAATGATACGCCTTGGGGGTGCTGCAGCCATAGCGCGGATTATGCGTTTGCTGCGGCGCGGTGCTGAATGGGCATGGGGGCTGTGGGCCTGGGCAGTTTTTGTTGCTATTGTGCCCTTCGCCTGGCTGCTGATCGTGCTGGCGCCTGGACTTACTCTGCGACGGCACATCGCCCGGGCAAGTGCGCGCCTAGCAGTTGCGTTAACTGGTCTGAGACTGCGAGTGGAAGGCTTGCAGCATCTCGATAGGAAGGCGCCCATGATTGTGGTTGCCAATCACGCCAGCTATCTGGACGCATTACTACTTACCGCTGTACTGCCCGCTAAGTTCGCCTACGTGGCCAAACAGGAATTGCTGCGCAATCCAACAGCTGCTATCCCCTTGCGCCGGCTGGGCAGCGCATTTGTTGAGCGTTTCGATGACGCACGTGGTGTGGAAGATGTCCGTAAGGTGGAAGAGCGGGCACGCGCGGGTGAGTCTATAATTTTTTTCCCAGAAGGGACGTTTCGGCGTGAAGCCGGACTGATGCCGTTCAGAATGGGAGCATTTCTGACTGCTGCACGCACCGGTATCCCCGTACTACCAGTCACCCTGATTGGCACCCGCACCATGTTATGCGCTGAACGATGGTTGCCACGTCGAAGTAAGCTGAAAGTGCTGATTAGCCCACCCTTGCATCCATCGGGAAATGACTGGCAAGCCGCATTACAAATACAAAAAGCAGCGCGCCGTCAGATACTGGCAGAGCTGAGCGAACCTGATATTATCAAACAGGACTTGACATGGTAAAGATCTCGGCAGATCAACTACCAATAACAGGAAAACACCGCTATGACAGATAGTAATATTTTTAACTTGAACAAACCAGATCAAAATGCTCCGCTCCAGGAAATTCCTCGGGAAGGCGCGCGTAAGATGTGGGCTGCAGCCATTGAAGCTGAGGTAGCTGCCTTTATTGAACAACATAGCACTTTAAAAACTGATGAGGGAAAACTGGCAGTCGCCAGAAATGATTATTTACCAGAACGTCCGATTCAAACGGGGCTTGGCAACATTGAAGTTAAAGTACCGAAGGTGCGGGATCGCTCTGAATCAGGCATTAAGTTGAACAATAGGCTGGTGCCACCCTACTTGAAGCGCACCAGGAATATTGAAGAATTCTTGCCGCGGCTTTATTTGAGAGGAATTTCAACGGGGGATTGCTCAGAAACGCTGCAGCATCTGCTGGAGCCTGGGGGCACCCGGATTATCAGTGTCTATAGCAATGTACGCATCGACGATCGCGTATGTTTACTGGTGATGGTCGGCTCAGATGAAGCGGGACGTAAAGAGTTATTGGCATTATCCGACGGTTATCGTGAATCGGCAGCAAGCTAGCTAGGGGAAATGGTAATCCATTTGGAGCAACGAGGTCTTAAGAATGCACCTAACTTGACTGTGGGTGATGGTGCGCTGGGATTCTGAAAAGCGGTAGCCAAACTTTGGCCAGCAACGGACCAGCAACGCTGCTGGGTACATAAAACTGCTGATGTATTGGAAAACCTACCCAAAGCGATGCAACCCAAGGCCAAAAAAGCCTTGCATGATATTTGGCAAGCGAGTAACACAGGGAGAGGCTTCAAGCATTTCACCATTGTATATTGAGCGATTCAATCCCAAATATCCGAAAGCAATGGAGTATTTAGCTAAAGACAAAGCTTCCATGCTGGCCTTCTATGATTATCCTGCCGAAAATTGGCAACATATTAGAACAACCAATCCCGTTGCATCTGTCTTTGCTACCGTTAGATTGAGAACAGAGAAAACCAAGAATTGTGGTAGCAGGACAACCACATTGACTGGCGTTTAAACTCATGGAAACAGCACAGAAAAAATGGTTTCGTTTAAGAGGCTAACAAGCTGTTAGCAGATGTCATCTCTGGCTTTAAATTTGTTAACGGCATTAAGCAAGCAGGAGATCAAAAACAGGTGGCCGCTTGAATCTCCATACACCACATTTGACTATAGCTCAACTCAAGTTTAGACATTCTGCATCAAAGAACTGCTACCATTAAGGCAGAAACAAAGTAGCGATACGAGGCATAAAATTATTCACAAAATGTGCAAGAATCACTTGACAGAAAAGAAGGTTTGCACGGTCGCCGCCCTGCATACGCCAAAAACCCGCGTATGCAGGGCGGCGACATTGGAACAAGTTGACTATTGCGCTGGCATTAGTGTGCAGCCTGGCTCCAGTGATAATAAACAAGCCCGTCCGGTTGCTGTATGATGCCTGGTTCATGCGGGCAAGGCTGGTATTGCCGCTGCTGTCGCGAAAGATGCGGATCATCGGTCAGGTGCGATGCGATGCTGCATTCTTCATGCCGCCAGACGTATTGTCCAAGCCTCGAGGTGGACGATCCAAAACCTACGGGATCAAAATGACACCCGATGCGATCCGAAATTTACCGCTAACCGAAGTCAAGCTGACACTCTATGGCAAGGAGCAGTTGGTTCACCTGCGCACTGTGGTTGCAATAACGCGTTTTCTGACAGGAGCGCTGGTTCGCGCGGTATGGTACGACTTCTACGACACGGACAAACAGTATTGGTCAAAAACACGCTTGCTGCTGGCAACCGAAACGGAGTTGAGTGCCGAAGAAATACTGCATTTGTACGCACGCCGCTGGGGCATCGAACCCTTATTTCACAACTTGAAGCGCTGGTGGGGTGTGAACAATCTATGGCAGCAGAAATGCACTGTGCTGGAGTTATGGATGCAGATTCGCTCAACAGCGTGGACGCTGGTTCAGCTATTGAGCCTGGTTGCGGAAGAAGCTTTTCCTGTCGAGATCGTAGCGTCATGGCGCAACAAACAACCCCGACCGACGGCCTGGTAGCGCAGTGACTGCGCATAGAATTTTACTTTACTTGTTTTCAGGGACGGTTTCAACCGGAAGTCCTCGATATTCACTTGCCCAAAACAGCGTGGCGACCCCAGACTGGGAGTGTAACATCGTGTCACCAGCAGGTAATATCAATCTCACTCGTATCATTACCAGTTTGTGTCACCGTTCAGGCGACGCAAGGGTGGAGGGTGAATGTCTAAAGTAGAGTATAGCTCAAGAAGTTATAAAGTAAATAATTAACTCATTTCAATGTATCAAAAATTACGGATGTCATGAGATAGTAATGAGAGTGTAATGTTGAACTGTATAATGATCAATACTAAGTTTATTCCTGTTCTTAGCCACGGTGCCAGTTCTTATCGTTTTCTCCCTTTCGTTCTAGCTGGCACCTTTTTACATATTTTATCTTTGCAAGAACCATAAAGTTCGCATAAATGAAGGCTTTGACCAGATATTTCTCCAGTTCTCACGCGCTCTCATATATCCTCTACAAAAAAGAATTTTTACAATTAATAAGAAAGATTTGATATTTCTATGAGATTCTACTTGATTTTAATTAGCTTATTACTAAGTGCGTGCTCTACCCTGCCCCTCGCATTTGAAGATCCACATATAACAAATATTTCATATGCAGAGGTAAGCGCAGATATCGAAAGCTATAAAAATACTTTAGTACGGTGGGGTGGTGTCATTGGGGATGTCAAGAATGATGAAAACTTCAGCTGGATGGAAGTCATATTTTATCCATTGGATTATTATGGTCGCCCCAAAATAAATAAACCCAGCGAAGGACGTTTCGTCATTAAAAGCCCAGAATTTCTTGATCCAAAGAACTATGCTAAAAATAGAGAAATTATTACTGTAGGCGTAATTGAAGGTAAAACTGAGCATATAACCAGTTTAGATAGTTCAGAACTGCCATTGATAAAAGCCACAGCTATTCATCTCTGGCCTATAAATTACCGAGACAATTATTACGGACATTGCCGATTCTGCTATTTTATGCAATTATTCTGGTAGATGGAAAATTTTTCAGTAGAATGTCATTCCATTTCTAAATCAGAAATGACGCGAAGGCGAGCCGCAGACAGTATAGCTAATACGGCAAGGTGAAGCCGAAAAAGTCAGTTTTGATTTAGAAATGGAATAACAATGAAAGAATCTATCATTTACTAGTAAATAACCAATAGAAAATAAATATTTTCCCATCGCTATTAATTTGTACTCAAATGAATTAATTCTTGTTAGCCACCTCAATTAGTGAATGAGAATATTCTACAATGTTTCCCTATGCCATGAGCTTAGCTCACCCATCAAGAAGTTATACTGATTTTAAATTCAAGCTTTACTTACTTGAAAGGGATAATGAACAAAAGAGTCTCAGTGAATGCCAAAGATTCCCTTTCTCAATAATATTGGATACAAACATGAGTTAAGGTTCATAAAAATTCAGACCAAGAACAGCGCAACTAAACACTTTTCATTCCCTCGTGGAGGGTGTCAATCAATAATTTAATTTTGGCACCTCTAAAAATTCATATTTGCGAGCATCCGCTTCGCGGATTGCCTGCTTACCCCCCTTCATCACAATACTTCGTTGCTTACAAAAAATGTTTCCTTACCTATCAGTTATAGGCTGCGTCAACATTTTTTTTTCTCGCCTTGTCTTGTTTGGAACTCTGAATTTTTAGAGGCGCCCTTTTATCGAGTACCGGTTTAATGATAGGTTTCGGTTTGTACAATTCGTTTGTACAATTCTATTCTGAGCTAATATATAGTTAGTTTACTCTACAGAAAATCGATAACCAATTCCCCTGACTGTTTGCACCAGGTTTTCTTTACCTACTGCCTTAAGAGTAGTTCTTAGCCTGCGAATATATACATCGATTGTACGTTCTTCAATAAAAACATGATCACCCCATAATCGATCTTGCAGTTGTGCACGAGTGTGTACCCGTTCTCTATTTATCATCAAAAAATGCAAGAGGCGAAATTCAGTGGGCCCTAATGTAATTTCAGCCGGTTCTAGTTGCTCATCTTTGGTGTACACATGTACTCTGTGTGTAGTTGGATCAAGTTTTAATCCCCCCCATTGAATGATTTCATCCGCCATCTCTGGTAAACGCCGACGTAACACAGCTTTGATTCGTGCAATCAACTCATGAGGTGAAAAAGGTTTAATAATATAATCCTCCACATCAACTACCAAGTCAGCGATTATTTCACTCCCCTGATCTTGAGCAGTTAACATAAGAATTGGAATGGATTTGGTACGCTCTTCAATTTTCAACCTGCGTGCAAATTCTATCCCCTCCATACTTGATAATATCCCACCAATTATCACGAGATCAGGTAAAACATTGATGATTATTCTTTTAGCTTGCTCCACATTATCAGCACATAAAGCAATAAGACCTGCTCTTTTTAAATTGAGCGAAATCATTTCCTGGAGAATAGGTTCATCTTCAACTATTAGAATTGTTATTGTCATACATTATCTCATTCTTAATATATATAGCTAAAAGATGCTGAGATAATATAAATAAAATTTTACAAATTCGTGACAATAGCATGAAAACAATTTTTCATTTGATTTGTAATAGCTGATTAATTATTTGATTTATCATCTAAAATAAATTAACCAAATAAATAGAGGACAATCTACTTAATTTAGATTATGACCCTGCTAGTTCTCTCTAAGTAACTTAGTTCCTATTGTGCCTAGATGCCGATTGAATTAATCAACAGCATCCGGCGAGAAACGAATGGAAACAATACGCAGTAATGTCAGTACCGCAATCACAGCAATATGTAATCCCACCTCTGTCAATGTGGAAGCTTTATACCAAAGGCCGATTAGCTCTCCGATCAATACCACTAATGCAACATCGAGAATGAAAGTTACCTTTACACGTCCTACTGCCAGATAGGATTGTAATATTCGAATCAGTTCAAGCACTGCTAGGACCAGCACTACATCAATAATGATATGCTCGGCAACGTTTGCCCATCCATCATTGAAAATATGAGGCAAGTTTAGCATTAAATTGAGAATGCCTGCGCCTATCCACAAATAGAGCGCTAACATCAAGATGCCAACAATAAATTGAATAATTCGCAGATGCCAATCACTATCAATTAACTGAAATATATTCTTTCTTTTGAGTATTTCTTGATGAATCATTGATTCACTCCAATTAATGAATTGTCTAGGCTCTTATCTTAGTGATTCAATATAAAAGTTTTATGACGCTCTAGTAACTTTTTATTTTCGCCACACTCCGGCCACTCCGTCTCGCATCATCCACTTATCTTATAAAGAAAGAAGTTAAGCATATAGTTTTTCGCATTCATGAGTCTCACGTATTTTTAATTTTGAATAACTCATTGTATATATTCAGATTATTAGATAGATAACAAATGTTTGAAGCTTAATGTCATCTGATTGTAACGATAATGAAATATTCAACTTGTAGCATGCTGGCAATTGCTAATAAGGAATTGCGGTTTCAGATTGCATGCTCCCCATCTCACCTACTTAATTTATTTAACTTACTGGGATTTATGCTTGAATATTTGTTAAAAAAAATAATTTTATTTATCGGATTGATGATGTTGACTTCTGCGCATACAGCGATGGGAAGTAATTTGGAGAATTTGGCAAAGGCGCTGGCGAAGATCCGAGGCGAAGTCGAGACTCTGCAAACACAACTCGATACTGAAAAGGAGAAACACGGCAGCAGAATGTCTGCCCTCACTTCGCAACTAGCAGATCTAAGTGTTGAAGAAAGAAGGCAAAAACTCAGTATAGAGAAACTGCAAAATTCAATAGAAAAAATGAGCACCAACACCAAACAGGCAGAGCAATCGGGTGAAAGTCTGAGTCCCGTCTTAATTGAGATCCTGGCTAATTATAAACGCCATATTCAAACAGGTTTTCCATTTAAAACGGAAGATCGCATCAAGGCAATTGATGATCTTGAGAAGAATATCGCTAACAAGTTGGTTGACCCTAAAAAAGCAGTTAATCAAGCATGGTCCTTAATAGAAGATGAAATTCGCCTGAGTAAGGAAAATGGGATCTACCAGCAAACTATTTCGTTGAGTGGAGAAAAAACGCTGGTTGATATTGCAAAACTAGGTACAGTTTTCCTTTTTTTCCAAACCAGAGATAACCGGGTTGGGATGGCTAAAAGAGATAACGATAATGGCTGGAAATTTGAAACAGTTGATGACACGAGCAACATCGAGCGCATCACAAAATTATTTGACTCATTAAAGAAACAAATCCGCCAAGGTTATTTTGAATTACCGAACCCTCTAATAAAATGAAGAAAGTCCTATTTTTATCGTTACTGCTGATTGTACTGGGAAGTTCTGTCTATGCTGCCGAAGATAAAAACGCAGCCACTTCGCAAGCCACCGCTGCTTCTGACCCTGCAGTTAAGCAAGATAGTCCTTCAGATACGGGTAAACCACAAAAAAAGAACGCAGCAAAACAGGAAATAATCAATTTAGAAACTGCGTATAAACGCGAATATGCTTTCCTGGAAGCCCAGAAACGGGAATTGACTGAACGTCTGAAAAACTATCAAGTCGCCGCAGCCCGCGAAGAACAGAATCTTTCTAATAAAATCAGCGCACTTGAACGTAGTTCTGTTGAGCGCTCAACCAAAATTGATCAGCTCAACGCGCAATTGTCAGAAGCAGAACGCAAAGAAGCCGCTGTTACTGAACGCAATGATACTTTAGAGATAACCTACGCCCAGGCAGAAGCTACTCTTAAGAATCATGGTATTGAGATACCCGCATCCATTAAAGATACGCAAGATAACGATCCTGCCAAAGTAAATTATCTGTTTAAACAAGCATTGTCATTAATTCAGGGGTTGAGTGCAATCCAGACAAAGACTGGAAACTTTTTCCTGGAAAATGGCAAGCAAGCCCAGGGGACTCTTATTCATTTAGGCAATATCGCAGCATATGGTACCAGCGAAGAAGGTAGTGGCAGTTTAGTGCCCGCTGGCGGCGGAGATTTCAAAGTATGGAAAGCTTCCGGTGCGGAAAGCGCGGTCGCTTTAAGCAAAAATCAGCAACCTGATTTATTACAGCTATTTTTATTTGAATCACGTACTAATGCGATTGAAGAATCCTCCGAAAAGTCAGTATTGAGCATCATTGATTCAGGGGGTCCCATTGGTTGGGTTATCGTAGCGCTTGGAATCTTTGCTGCATTTCTTATCCTGGTTCGTGCGTATTTGCTTCAATCCAACAGTGCCAACACGCAGAAACTTTCTGATCAGATTATTCATCAGCTTGACGAGGGAAATTTGGAGGTAGCGAGAAAAAGCTGTGAAGATAATTCATCTGCTATCAGCCGGGTTTTGTCATACACATTAAATCATTTGAAAGATGATAGGGATCACATGGAGAGCATTGTATATGAAGCGATTTTGCAAGAATCCGGGCCACTGGATCGCTTCGGCTCGGCTATTCTAGTCATTGCTTCAGTAGCACCATTGCTGGGTTTGCTGGGAACAGTAACCGGCATGATTGAAACTTTTGACATGATTACCGAGTTTGGGACCGGTGATCCAAAATTATTATCCGAAGGTATTGCGATTGCCCTGGTAACGACAGAGTTGGGTCTCGTTGTCGCCATCCCAGCATTGTTGCTAGGTTCGGTATTGTCTGCCTGGGCGAAAAATATTAAGCGTGATATGGAGCATTCGGCACTCAGAATTACCAACATTTTCCTCAGCGGACCCAATTCAGTCGATTTGGGTGATGCAAGAACTCAGAACGTTTGTAATGATCCTTTAGCGCTGAATAATCGACCAGCTTAAAGAAAATTGCCATCAAGAGAGCAAGGTCCTGATGAATATTTCCGAATACTCACTGTTAATTAAGGAATTATTTGTTGCCGGCGGAATCGTCATGCCCCCACTGCTGCTTTGTATCTTATTACTTTGGTACGGAGTGGGTTATCGATTCTGGGTCATGAAAGAGCCTAAATCGATGAGTGTGCGTGATATGTTGCTTTATTACCAGGAGCATACTGAAAAACCTGCTAAAAACATTGTGGCACAGGCGATGCAGCAAGGCATCGCATTAAAGAAAAAAGGTGTCAGAAATCTCCGCCGTCACCTGGATGCGGCTTTCTACGAGTATGAGAGAGAAATTGGTAAATTTTCTGTTCTGATTCGTGTAATCGTTCTTATCTCTCCCCTGTTGGGTCTACTGGGAACCGTGATTGGCATGATCGAGACCTTTGATTCTCTGGCAACCATGACATTATTCTCCCAGTCCGGGGGTATTGCTGGTGGTATTGCACAAGCTTTATTTACTACTCAAATGGGATTAACTGTTGCGATTCCAGGTTTATTAATGAATAGCCTCCTGAACAGAAAGCTACGTCAAATAGAGCAGGATCTCTCTCAAGTCAAAGATCTGTTGTGTCATCAAAGAAATACTATCAAAAACTCAATGAGCCATAAATTATGAGAAGCAATGAATCCAACGAAGCCGAAGCCACGATTGATATGGCACCATTAATAGATATTGTTTTTATTTTATTGATATTTTTTATGGTAACGACGACCTTCGTTAAAGATATGAAACTGGAGTTGGAGCGACCTAAGGCGAGTAGTTCTGTCACCGCATCGAGCAAAGCTATCCGCTTATTTATTGATCGTAATGGCGATACTTATCTGGATGGTGAATTAGTACGTTTGTGGCTGATTCAAAGTAAGCTGCGTGATCTATTGAGTACCTCTTCCAGTAAAGTGATTCTAGTCGTAACTGATGAAGGTGTTCCTGCTGGAAAGCTAGTTGAAGTGGTAGACCAGGCCCGACTGGCAGGGGCAGAAAGTGTAGGGGTAGCAACTAAAAAAGAAGCGGGGTAATACCAATATGGAAAAGAATAAATTTAATCGACACTTGGCTGGAATTGTGTCGATGTTATTTGGTTTGATTGTGGTTTTTGGCCTGATATTGGTGATGAATCATTATATGGGAAAAATGGAGAAAACCCCTCCACAAGAAGTAACAGAAATTAGTATGACCAAAGAAATCAAGCAAGAACCTAAAAAAGAAATCAAGAAAATAGAACCAAAGAAACAAGTCACCCGACCTCAAGCACCTGCCCCTTTTAAAGGTCTTGATACAGCCCTATCTGGCATTGATTTGGGATTGTTAGGCCTGGATGATGGAAAGATGAGTGATTTGGACGATTCTTTAATTGGTAAAACAGCTAATACCGTAATGACCTCTGATCTGGTTGATGTCCCGCCTAAACCAATATCAAGAGGGGCTTTTAAATACCCGCCTGCAGCAAAGAAGAATGGTATTAAAGGCTATGTTGTCTTGTCAGTACTCGTTGAGACTGATGGCTCAGTCAATCAAGTACAAGTGCTGGAATCTAATCCCTCAGGGATCTTTGACGCTTCTGCACTGCAGGGCATTCGGTCCTGGCAGTTTGAACCGGCAAAGTACAAGGGTGAAGTTGTCAAAGTGTGGGCGAAGCAAAAAATTCGATTCGATTTATCTTGATTTAAAAAGCTGTGATTACTATGAAATACCTAACGGCCAGACCAATTGGCCATCTGATGGTCGTCATTATACTGGGATACTATTGCAGTATGAGTTGGGCTGCAGATAACAAATCACAACCAACAGACTTTCTAGAGCTTGCTGCCGTCATGCTAAAAGATGGTCATAGTGATCGCGCCTTACTAGCCTTGCAGAGCGTGGATCTGGAGGATAAAAAAACTGATCTGGTGAGATTTTATACACTGCAAGGCTTGGCTTATATGAATCTGAATGATTTTGCAGCAGCCAAAGACAGTTTGCAGCTAGCGGTTAAAAATGGACAGAACGATTCAGTCATTTTTGTCTATCTGGCGCAAGTTCATTATGCGCTCAAAGCATATCGGGATACGATCCAGTCCATTGATAAGGCGGGCGAACACGCCAGCAAAGCGATCTTAATCACTCTAAAGGCACAAGCTTATTGGCATTTGAAAGAAACAGCCGCCGCTATCAATGCACTGGATGAGGGTCAGAGATTACATCCAACAGATTTCAGTTTTCTTAGACGTAAGGTTTTTTATTTTGTTGAGCTCGGTTTATATCATGAAGCTACCCAATTGGGCAGGCAATACCTCAAGCAATCAAAGGCGGCTGCGGAGGACTATATCGCTATTGGTAATGCATTGCGTTTAAGCAAGCAATATCAGGAGGCGCTGGATATCCTGGAAATTGCTCGTCTACGATTCCCTGAGAATGAAGTGGTCGCAAAATTGCTGGCACACACCTATTTGGATCAGGGAAAACTCAATTCGGCTGCATTCATCCTTGAGCAAGCAGCTTTATTGAATCCAGGCCTACAAGCTGAAGCAGGAGAGATTTATCGGCGTGCAGGTCGTTTTCATAAGGCATTGACGCTGAATGAAAGCATCAGTGACCAGAAAATAAAACTTAAACAACGGCTATCCATTCTCCTTGCATTAAAGCAATTCGAACGTGCTGCAAATATGGAATCAAGTTTGTATCGGTCCGGATTATTGGATGATCAAGAAGTGCGTTATGCACTTGCGTATGCCCTATTTTCAAGTAGCCGTTTTTCAGAGGCTAATAAGCATTTGGATCATTTAAAGGATGCTGAGCTTTTCAGAAAAGGCACTGAGCTTCGTCGATTAATGGAAATCTGTAAAACTGAACCATGGCAATGCACTTAATTCTTGAGATGACAGAAATCAGACTGTGCCATGGCTATCTCATAACATGTTCTACTGACTATGGAGCTTGCGTTTATTACGATTGCAGTGCGTATTTGATGGCATTCCCGCTTATACCGCCTTGATACCTTCCAGGTAACGGCTTCATCCCTTTTCCATTAATAAATTATCTTCTGGTGCAATTTCATTGCCGGTGAAGAGAGGTTTTTTTACACCTAATGTTTACCTCGATTAATCATGCTTTTTGGATGCTGTGTTAAGCAGACAGATTTTCATCACGAATATTTTTCCAAAAATAAAGACTACAAAAATAAGATGAAAAAATCTTTTCTTTATCTGGTCATTTTGTTCACTGCAATTTTTTTTAGCTCTTTTGCATGGGGAAAGACTGAAAAAGCAGAGTTTTCGATTCACCTCTTTCAGAATGGCTTGCCTATTGCTGATGCAGAACTAACGATCAGCAGCATGGTATACGAAAGAACGGATGCGCAACTCATTGAAGCCACGCCATCCCTGCTTACTTGGCGTGTTGAAGACCAGCCTTTCCTTAAAACAAATGCCAACGGCAGCATAGCAGCGAAATTGCCAGCCGGTAAGTATCATTTCAAACTCAAAACAAGCGATCAGACATTTACCTTTGATTTGCCTTTACGTACCGCTGAGAATGTGCAAATTCTGGTGACTTTTTATTCCGATGGCAGGGAGCCGTTACTCAATATTGAAAGCTCCGTTGCCGGCACTATTGCAGGTTCTGAAGCGCCAGGCGAGAAGCCGCCAGTTGAAGGTGATGGCGTTATGACCGTGAAAGTTCTTTCTGTGGAAACAAATAAACCGATCAAGGATGTACAAATTTTCGTGAGCGGCCTGAGACAGCAGCTCAGAACAGATGAGCAAGGCCGATTGGAAGCGAGCATCCCGGTCGGTACTTATAGCGTTTCACTGCTGCACCCAGCTTATAGCAGCCAAACGCAAGATGAAATAAAAATCACTAAGGATCAGACAACGGAGTTATCCTTCAACTTGACTCCAGCCGGTGTTGAGTTGGCTGAATATGTCGTATTGGAGCCATTTTTAGCGGGAACATTGACCTCGGTCATTGAAGAACAGAGAACCTCAACACAAGTAACGACCGTCCTCGGCGCCGAGCAATTCAGCCGCAGTGGGGACTCTGATGTGGCCAGCGCATTAAGAAGAGCTTCTGGTTTAACATTAGTAGGGGGTCAGTTTATCTTTATTCGTGGTCTGGGTGAGCGATTTTCCTCAACCTTAGTCAATGGTGCGGCGATTCCGAGCCCGGATGCAACGCGCCGTGTTGTGCCACTCGATCTTTTTCCTACCAATTTTCTCGAAAGTGTTCAGGTACAAAAATCTTATTCCGCTGATCGGCCTGGTGAGTTTGCCGGCGGTACACTGGAAATGCGTACCCGTGGCATACCGGATGAGTTTTTCTTTAATTTAAGTGCCCAAACCGGTTTTAATGACAGGACCACTTTTGACAAGGGCCTTTCTTATAAAGGAGGTGACACCGATTTTTTGAGTTTTGATGATGGCGCCCGTGGTTTACCAAACTCGATTGCTGAGGCTACCAAAGATGGCAGCACTATCCAACCACAAACCACTTTTAATCCCAATGGATTTACATCTCAGCAAGTTGAAACCTTTGGAGAGGATCTATCTAATGTTTGGGATGTATCAGAAAAAAACAAAGGGCCAGATAGAGAATTACAAACTGCCATGGGTGATGTATTTAATCTGGGTAATTTCAGGGTAGGTTATATCGCAGCGGGAGGCTGGAGTCAGCAGTTCAGGAATCTGCATGAAATCAATCGGGAATTCACGCCAAGAGCTGATGCCAGTGATGGCAGTTTACGGCTAGCTCGGGATTTTGACGTAAGACGAACGTTAGAAGAAGTACAGTTAAATGGATATCTTGCAGCAGATATAGAATACAAGGACAAACATCGAATTTTTTCCAGAACGATGTTTCTGCGTCAATCGGTTGATGAAGCAAGAATAGACCAGGGCTTTACTGATGCGGAAACGACCGATGTGCGCAGAACGAAACTTAAATTCTTTTCTAACCAACTGTTGATGCAACAGGTGGGGGGTGAGCATCGTCTGGATTGGTTGAAAGATCTTTCCCTTAACTGGTTATATACCAATGCAACCGCCAAAAGAGATGAGCCGAACACGCGGGATTACCGCTATGATCAACTTCCAGATGGCAGTTTTGCTTTTTCCCGCAGAGCGGATAGTAATCAGAGCATGTTCTCTGACTTGACAGACAAGGACCAAAGCTGGCGTGTTGATGGGAAATTACCCCTTGAATTTTCCCCAAACTATAAAGTAAATCTGAATAGCGGTTTTATTCATCAGGATAAATCCAGAGATTCAAGTATTCAGCGTTTTACTTTTTTCCCTGTGGGGCCGGATGGAAGAAATCCGGCAGTTCTGGGGCAATCTTCACTGGAATCCATTCTGCAGCCTCGCTTTATCGGACCAAATGGTTTCCAACTAAGAGACACGACGCGTCCAACAGACAGCTACAACGCTACCCAGAAACTCTTTTCATATTATGGCAAGCTGGATCTGACTATGCATGAAAGATTCAACGTAACGGGTGGCGTACGCTGGGAAGATAATAATCAGTTTGTTGAAACATTCCAGAACGTTGCCAATACCAATCAATCGGTGACTAGCAGATTAAAACGGGTCGATGCGCTACCCTCAGTAACAACCACGTGGTTTATCACCGACAAGCAGCAATTACGGGCTGGTTTTAGTCAAACGATTTCACGACCGGATTTCAGAGAATTATCACCCGCGCCCTTTACCGATCTCAACACTAACACCGAAACAATCGGCAATCCTAATTTACAGCAGACGGATGTGACTAATTATGATGTACGTTGGGAATATTATTTGTCACCCAGTGAAAATTTGATGGCTAGTTTTTTCTGGAAAGATTTAACCAAACCCATTGAGCTGGTGTCTTTGGCCGGAACAGCAGGTCTGCAGACATTCCAGAATGCTGACAAGGCTACGGTTTTCGGGTTTGAGCTGGAATTATTAAAACAGTTGGGTTTTCTGCATCCCTTGCTTAATAATTTTTATGCAGGCGCAAATTATACCTGGTCCGATTCCACGGTTAAATTGAATGCAGAGAACCTGCAAGCACAAACGACCAATAACCGGCCGTTACAAGGCCATTCAAAGCATATCTTTAATTTCCAGATCGGGTATGAAAATCCCGGCTGGAAAACACAGGCAACATTGCTATATAACATTGCTAGCGAACGAATTGTCGCTGCCGGATTACTGGGTGCGCCAGATAAATATGAACAGCCTTTTCATCAGCTGGATTTTGTTTTCAATCAGGCTGTCAACAAATGGCTTTCCATGCGTATGACTGCACAAAATCTGCTGGATGACGATGTGCGGGTCCTGCAGGGCGATGAGATCTCACGCCAGTTCCGTCGGGGGCGTCAGTTTAATGTAGGTGTGCGCATTAATTTCTAATCCAAAACAAAATCCAGCTATTTATTTTTTCAGTACAAGCGTAGGAATTGCAATATAAATAGATTGCTTCCTCTGATGCTCAGGCTATGCCGCCTGGTTGTCATTGTTAATTTAACCTAAAAACCGTAACTGGATGGGGTGGAGCGTGTGGTGATTCAGGTGTAATTCTAATTTCAAATCAAAATGACGCGAAGGCGAGCCGCAGACAGTATCAATAATACGGCAAGGTGAAGCCGACAAAGTCAGTTTTGATTTAGAAATGGAATAAGGAATAAATGAATTAAGGGCGCCTCTAAAAATTCAGAGTTCTAAACAAGACAAGGCGAGAACAAAAAATGTTGACGCAGCATATAACTGATATGTAAGGAAATATTTTTTTGTGAGCAACGAAGCATTATGACGAAATATGAATTTTTAGAGGTGCCCTTAATTTTTTCGTCATGAAGCCACATCTATGTCATATAGAAGCAACATTTTTGTCATATTAACTTGCTAAATTTGTTAGACCAAAACGTTTAATCTCTTCGGGTTCAATTCCCTGCCCCCCTTGGGGTGTTAGAAACGGAAAGGCGGCTGCCCCGAAGGGAAAACGGCGTGATCCTCTGCAGCTTGCGGCAGGGGTGGTCGTTTTTAGGTCGCCACAATTTTATTTTTGGAGATAATAAATGGTAAGGTTTGAGAATAAACGGGCAGGATGGGCAATAGCCGCAGCATCTCTGTTAGGTATGGTTGCATCAAATGGTTATGCAGCAACAGCTAGCTATGATCCTGCGACGAGTGTGGTTGACTTTCCTGTAGTGGAAGTTTTAGATGGCGCAACATCCTCTTTTTTCAGCGCGAAACTGCAAGTCACTGGTAATGATCTACAACTGATAGCCGCTGACGTTATACCACCTGCAAAAGGACAACAACGTGTTGTATTTGATTCAGCAACAGCAGCTGTGCATGTGCCATCGGTCGTCGTAGGCGCAGATGAGTTTTATGCTAAGCTTCAGTTAGTACCTGGATCAGATCCTTTGCGTTTTACCGTCGCGCAATTGGTAAGTAATAATTTTCAAGGTTGTCCTTCTTTTTCCACACCTGGACCTAACCAGGGATCTTGCATCTTAAGTGGTGAAATCAAGCAAGATATCACCTTAACCAAAAATACCCAGTGGATTTTATCAGGCAGCGTTTTTATCGGTGGCAATAATACTGAAAGCGCCACAATAACCATTAATCCAGGCACGCAAATTTTTGGTCAACAGGGTGCCGATTTCTTGTGGATCAGACGCGGTTCAAAAATTATGGCTGAAGGAACACCGGATAATCCTATCGTCATGAGTGGTCCGTTACAGCAGAGTGGAGGCGAATGGGGCGGTTTGGTACTTGCCGGTAATGCGCCGGTAAACGGTTGTAATGAAGGAGTGGCTGTTTGCGAAAACCCTTTTGAAGCTATCACTTCCGAATCTTTTGGCGGCAATAATCCTGAAGATAACAGTGGCGTAATCAAATATACACAAATTCTTTTCGCCGGATTTGCCGTGCGCCCTAATGAAGAATTGAATGGATTAACGCTCAATGGTGTGGGTTCAGGCACAGTGATTGATTTTGTTCAGGTTCATAAAGGCCTGGATGACGGGATTGAAATGTTTGGCGGTACGGCACAGATGAAGCATCTGGTACTGACTGAAAATGAAGATGACAGCATGGACTGGGGGAGCGGATGGAGAGGGCGCGCGCAATTCGTGCTGATAAAACAATCTGCTAGTGATGGAGACCGTGGTGTCGAAGCAGATAACAATGAAGTCAATAATGATAGCTTGCCCCGCGCAAAACCGATTCTTTCGAATATGACCATGCTGGGCGCCCCTGTTGCCACTGAAGGCTTTTTATTACGCCGTGGTACTGGTGCGAATATTTGGAATACAGTTGTGACGGGCTTTCCTGTGTGTATAACCATTGATGGGGGAGCCACTTTTCAAAATGCAGGAACTCCGGGCAATCTAAGTGGTGAATTAACTATGGTTAATTCTTTTGTGAATTGCGCCACTAACTTTAAAGATGGTGTAGATGCAACGTTCACTGTCGTAGACTGGTTTAATTCGCAATCTGGAAACAAAGCTGAAGATCCGCTCCTGAATGGCTATTTACCCGCACCAGGCTCCCCTCTGACATTGGGTGGCGCAGCAGTAAATGATCCATTCTTTAATACTGTTGATTATGTTGGTGCATTCAAAGATGGAAATGATGACTGGACACAGGAATGGACTTTTAAATTTAACTAGTCTGTTCAGAAAGCTTCTTTACTTAGACGTTAAGTAGAAAAGTAATCTAATAAATTTAAGTGTTTTAGTTTCATTGAATAAAAAAACAATCGCTGGGTTTGCCTTCATCGGCACCAGCGATTTTTCATTCCATTTCTAAATCAAAACTGACTTTGTCGGCTTCACCTTGCCGTATTATTGATACTGTCTGTGGCTCGCCTTCGCGTCATTTTTGATTTGGAAATAGAATTACTTCCTCCCTTCCCTTCTCCATTTGTATATGCATGCTTTAAACGCTATTGATGGAATCAAGCATTAACCGGCACCAGCAAAGCCGCTGTCAAGAGCACATTGGTTTCAGTTATCTCAATCAATGCCCCGGCGGTATCTCCTGTGGTACCACGGATGCGCTGCATCATCATAAAGCGCAAGACTAAAAATGTCAGAATTGTCGTGAGGATCAACCAGAAATAATCCAGACCTGTTATTAGCAGTAGTACGAGAGGTGTAGCGGTAACGACATAAATACTTAATTCGCGTGGCTGAAAAGTTACCAGAGGTACACCCAGTCCATGACGACGTACATACGGTGTGGTTAAAAATAAAAGTGGAATCAGTGTCCTGGCTAGGGTGGTCGCATATAATAGGACCATCCAATTCTGCGCAATAAACAAACTATGCAGTGTAACAAATTTGAGCAGGAGCACTAATAGGAGAGCCATTACACCCGCCGGGCCACAGTTGGGGTCTTTCATAATGGCTAAGGTTTTTTCTGTATCTCCCATGCCACCCACCCAGGCATCTGCGCTGTCAGCCAAACCATCCAGATGCAATCCTCCGGTGAGCGCAATCCAGCCAGTAAGCAGCAAAGCAGCCACCACGAGTGGTGGCGCGTCACGCAACAGCCAGCCCAATGCGATCAGCAATGTACCGATCATCAAGCCAACTAGCGGATAAAATAACAAGGAATAGCCTACAGTTTTCTCACTAGGCAGTGAGAACAGCGGTACCGGCAAGCGGGTAAGAAATTGTAATGCGACCAGAAAGGGCTTGATCACTCTGGCTGATCGCTCTTGAGCGTGAGCCGGCAGCCATTTTCATGCCATTTCGCCTCAACAGTTTGCATGGCGGCATAGGGCACATCAAAATTCAGCAGTTGCTGCAGCGATTGTTGGCGGAGGTGGCACAGCAAAATGCGCATGACCCCGCTGTGAGTAATCAGCAGAATATTCTGATTGGCAAACTGGGTGTGAACGTCCTGCCATGCTCCTAGCACACGCGCTTTGAAATCCAGTAAATGCTCTGCTTGCGGAGGTGGATTATCTAAGGGATTCTGCCAAAAGCGGACGAGTGCTTCAGCATCGGTCTGCATCAGCTCAACAGGAGTGCATCCTTCCCATTCGCCGAAATGGATTTCCTGGAGGCGTGCATCCTGTGTGAGTGGAATGGTGTAGCGTTCTGCCAGCATCTGCGCAAAATGCGCACAGCGCTTTAAGGGCGAAGTGATAATATGCTGCCATTGCCTGGGTGCTTGCTCAACGCTCCCCCACATCTGCTGCCAACCTACCTCGGTCAGGACATGATCAGTACTGCCACAAAACCGCCCACCATTGCCGGTGTCGCCATGTCTGAGCAGATCAATATAAGCTACGGTAGTCATGTTATTGCTTGGTTATTGTTTTCTGGTCGAAACGTGAGCTGTTGAAAAAGTGGCCATTTCATTATGTAAGCGACAAGCCATGCGCAGCAGATTGACAGCCACGGCAGCACCACTTCCTTCACCCAGGCGCATAGACAAATCAAGCAGAGGAATAGCATCAAGTGCCTTGAGCACATGAGCATGGCCGGGTTCTGCGGACTGGTGTGCATAAATAAACCAATTTCTACTGTCCATGCAAATCTGCTCGGCAGTGAGCGCCGCTACGGTGCTGATAAAACCGTCTATCAGCAACGGCAGACCGAGTTGAGCGCCACGGATATAGGCACCCGTTAGGGCAGCGATCTCGAATCCTCCCACACGGCGTAGTGCTTCCAATGATGAATGCGTATGAGAGCGATGCAATGTCAACGCCCGTTCTATTACATTAATTTTATGTGCAATTCCTTTGCTGTCCAGCCCACTGCCTGCTCCGGCCACTTGTGCAGGAGGTAAATTCAATAACAGGCAGGCAAGCGCAGTTGCACTAGTAGTATTCCCGATACCCATCTCCCCTGCTATCAATAACTGCTGATTGTTGGCTCGTGCCTGTTCCACGCTGGTACTCCCCGCATTGAGAGCTGCGGCCAATTGATTTTCGTTCATTGCAGCCGTGTGCATGAAATTGGCAGTACCCGCTCCCAGATGATAATGCCTGACATTAGTCAGGGTATCGGTTGAATGCACCGTGCCAAGATTAATGACTTCAAGTTGTGCGCTAAGGGTGCGCGCCAGAACATTAATCGCCGCGCCACCGGCAGTGAAGTTTCTGATCATCTCAGTGGTAACCGCCTGCGGAAACGCTGAAATATTCTCTGTAGCAACGCCATGATCTGCCGCGAAGATCGAGATCTGCACATGGTCGACTGAGGGATGTAAGGTATGTTGCAAGGCCGCGAGCTGTACCGCAATCTCTTCCAGACGACCCAGCGCCCCTGGCGGCTTGGTCAGCTGCGCCTGATGTTGCAGCGCTGCATGACGAATTTGTTCATTTGGCATGGCTGGTGATATCTTGAGCCAATCGAATGAAGTATGGCTAGCCATCCGGGTTTCCTTTAAGATAATGCGGCAGACCAGCTACCATCAAAATAACCTGTTCACATTGTCGGGCGACCAGTTGATGTAGTCTGCCCGCTTCGTCGCAATAGCGTCGGCTTAATTCACCCATGGGAATAATCCCCATGTTGGTTTCGTTGCTGACCAAAATAATACGTCCGGGTAAAGTTGGTAGAACGGAAAGAAATGACGTATATTCACGCTCAAACACAGTGCTATCTTGATGTAGCAACAAATTGGTCAGCCACAGCGTCAGACAGTCAACCAACAGGCAGTGATTTTCTGCTGCCAGCCGAGCGAGTTCTGTCGCAAGTTGTAAGGATTCTTCCATCACCTGCCAGTGAGCAGGACGATTGGCCCGATGCAGTTCAATGCGTGCCTGCATTTCAGCATCTTCAGTAGTAGCCGTCGCGATATAGATTACTGGCAAATGGCTCTGGATTGCCAGACGTTCTGCCAGCCGGCTCTTACCAGAGCGTACACCACCTAGAATTAATGTTTTGCTGTTAGTCATGCGGATGAGCCTTGCAAATTGAGTAATTGATAGAGCTGCTTGGTATCCAGGCACTGTTCAATGCTATCCGCCAGCCGGTTAAAGGCTGCCTCACAGACGGCATGATAATTGGATAGTTGAAGGTTATCTTTCAGACCAGCCCAGTTCAATAACGCCGCGCACGCCTCTGTAGATTCAAACAGGCCATGCAGATAACTGCCCATAATCAGCCCATCTTCACTCATGGCGCCATCTGTATGCTCTGCCAAATAGATTGCCGGTGGATAGCTTTTCTGGAAGGTAGTTACGCCGCAATGGATTTCATAACCGGTCACAGTTACGCTTTGATAGACTAGTGTGCCTTGCACATTGCGCAATAACTTGTCAGGTTTTAATGTGGTACTCATCTCAAAAAAAGCCATCCCCTGTGTACTGCCAGCCTCCCCTTCCAGTCTGTCGGGATCATGGATCACTGCTCCCAGCATCTGGAAGCCGCCGCAGATCCCGATCAGCTTGCCGCCATAACGCAGATGCCGCCGGATAACGCGTTCCCAGCCCTGTTGACGCAGCCACTCGAGATCGGCACGCACGCTCTTGGAGCCAGGCAGAATGATCAAATCTGCTGGAGGAATCATTTCGCCTGGACCGATAAATTGCAGCTTGACCTGCGGATGCAAGCGTAGTGGATCAAAATCGGTGTGGTTGCTGATACGCGGCAGTGCCGGCACGATAATTCGCAGATACTCATGCTGAGTCGGTGCAATCAAGTCAGATGTTTGCGGCAACGCATCTTCAGCTTCAAGATGTAATCCCTGAAAATAAGGCAGCACACCCAGTACTGGTTTACCGGTGTATTGTTCCAGCCAATCCAGCCCGGGCTGCAATAAGGCCATATCTCCGCGAAAGCGGTTAATGACAAAACCCTTGATGCGTGCCTGCTCACTCTCACTCAGTAACGCCAGCGTGCCAACCAGATGAGCAAAAACACCACCTCGGTCAATATCTGCTATGAGAATAACCGGGCAGTCGATCGCTTCAGCGAAACCCATGTTAGCAATATCATTAGCACGCAAATTGATTTCTGCTGGAGAACCGGCCCCTTCAACGATGATCCTCTCGTACTGCGCAGCCAAGCGCGCATGGGATTCGAGCACGGCGTTCAGTGCAATCGATTTGTAGTCGTGAAAACCGCAAGCATCCATATTGGCAATCGCATGACCGTGAATAATGATCTGCGCGCTTTTATCTGTGTTGGGTTTCAGTAATACCGGATTCATATCAGTATGCGGCGCCAAACTGGCGGCAAATGCCTGTACCGCCTGCGCACGGCCAATTTCCCCTCCATTGCTACTGACCACACTGTTCAGCGCCATATTCTGCGGCTTGAAAGGTGCCACGCGGATACCTTGTCGCGACAGCCAACGGCACAAAGCGGTGACCAGCATGCTTTTGCCCGCATCAGAAGTGGTCCCCTGAATCATCAATGTTTGTGCGTTCATAGATGTGCCGTTAAATTTGAGCCAGTGCTCTGTCCAGCCGCTGCCATCCAGCTTCAATAGTGGGCAGACCGAAACGAAGACTGCTCGGCTCAGTAAAGAGTCGAGTCAGGATACCCTGACAGGCGAGTGTCTCAAAGATATCACTCGCTTTTGCTGAACATACCCATTGAAAAAAGGCGCTACCTCCGTGTGGGGTGAGATGATGCTGGCTTAATAATGAATGTAAGCGTCGACTATCCTGCAGCAGACGCTGGCGAGCTTTCCCCTGCCAGTTTTTATCCTGCAGCGCTTGTATGGCCATCCAGCGTGCTGGCCCGTTCACTGTCCAGGGACCAAGCAGGTTATTCAGTGCTATTAATAATTGCGGGTGTGCACAGACAAAACCAACACGTGCACCCGCCAAACCAAAGAATTTGCCTAAAGAGCGCAATATAATCAGACCAGGCTTCATCGTATGGGAGGCAATACTCAATTCCGGTGTCGCATCGATAAAGGCTTCATCCACAATTAACCAGCCGCCACGTTGCGCTAGTTGCGCATGCCAGTTGAGCAGCTGGCTGATTGGAAATGTGTTTCCTGTCGGATTGTTCGGGTGGATAATAATCAGGACATCCGTATTGGGTAAAATTGTATCTATTTGCTCAGGCGCTACCGCCGAGACTGTATGATGGTTGCGTTTCCATGCCTGAGCATGTTCAGCATAGCCGGGGTTCAGCACGCTGACACGGGAAGGTGCGCGCAGTTGCGGCAATGCCTGAATAGCCGCTTGTGATCCTGCCACTGGCAAGAGAAAATCTGCTTCATAATAGCGGCTGGCAGCAATGTTCAGCTCATCCTCCTCTTCAGGTAATCGTGTCCAGCTGGACGCAGGCGGGGTTCTGACAGGCCAGCTATTGGCATTGATGCCAGTGGATAGATCAAGCCAGCTTTCCAATGGAATAGCAAAGCGCGTCGCTGCCGCACGTAAGCGACCCCCATGATGCAACGAACCATGATGGCTAAGCTGCTGCCATGTATCCAATGGACCATTCTCCTATACAAATCATAATCAGCCAGAGTATCAATGCGCGTGTAATCAATGCTAAGGCACGATCAATGTCACGAATTTCGGGCACTCGTCCTGTTCCCAAAAGGGGACGAGTTTCCAGTTTGCCGTGATAGCGGGCAGGTCCACCGAGTAGAAGACTTAGACTACCTGCACCTGCCGCCATGACTGGCCCTGCATTGGGGCTTTTCCAGATTGCCCCTTGCATGCGCCAGCATACTAAGGCATGACGCATTTCACCCGTTAGCGCATAGCTGAGAGCGGTTAGCCGTGCCGGTATGAAATTAAAACAGTCATCCAGCCGGGCAGCAGCCCAGCCAAAATGATGGTAACGCGCATTGCGATAGCCCCACATGGCGTCCAATGTATTGATCAGGCGATAGGTGATGGCTCCAGGTGCACCGGCAACAATAAACCAGAAAATGGCACCAAAAATAGCATCATTGCCATTTTCTAAAATGGATTCAATCGTTGCTTGCGTGACACCGACATGATTCAATTCCGCCGTATCGCGACTTACCAGCAAGCCTACCTGTTGGCGTGCAGCTGCCAGATTATCTGCCAACAACGCATGCTTTACTCTGCTGGCATGCATGCCCAGGCTATTCCAGCCAATTGCAAGATATAGCACGAAAGCATCCACGGCAAAATGCCAGGGGATAAAATTGACCCACATCATGAGCAAGACCAATGGGGCAACCAGCAGCAATACAGCCAAACTACCATGCAGCCTGGCATCTGCATAAAGATAGCGTTCAGTCAGCTCAGCCAACTTGCCAAACCCTACCAATGGATGAAAACGACGCGGCTCACCGAACCATGCATCCACTAGCAGAGCAGTCACAACGACTAGAGTAGTGCTCATTTTTTAGGTTCAATGCTGCCCCATGTGTTATGGAAGACCAATTCATCCAAAGGACGCTCATCTGTCCACCCTACCAGTTTTAACATCGGCGCGGGATAAAATGCTTCGACATGACCCAGACACAAAATAGCGACCGGTTTGCTGTTCGCCGGCATCTTCAATAACAGGGCAAGCTGTACCGGATCAAATAATGAAACCCAACCCATGCCTAATCCTTCGGCACGAGCAGCCAGCCATAAATTTTGAATGGCACACGCCACTGAAGCCAAATCCATTTCTGGCAAAGTACGTCGGCCAAAGATATGTTGCTCACGCTGGTCGCCCAAGGTGGCCACGAGCAGTTCTCCGCATTCCCGAATACCATCGACTTTCAGGCGCATGAATTCATCACTGCGCTCAGCCAGCGCAGTTGCTGTGCGAACACGTTCTTCCTCTACCAGGGAAGCTAATGCATTGCGCAACTGAGGGTCAGTAATACGTATAAACCGCCATGGTTGCATTAAACCGACACTGGGTGCCTGATGGGCTGCAGCAAGCAAGCGTTTAAACACAACTGGATCAACTGGGCCAGGAATAAAATGACGCATATCGCGACGTTCGGCAATCGCCCGATAAACTGCAGCACGTTCAGTTTCACTAAAACGGTGATCGATCATCTTGTTCTGATTCAGCCAACTATCTAGCTACTATTATAAATCAATCCCTTTTTGTGCCTGAATGCCAGCACGATAAGCATGTTTGATATCGCGCATTTCAGTTACCGTGTCAGCTGCTTCACAAAGTGCATCAGGAGCAGCACGTCCCGTAATGACCACATGCTGCATGGGCGGGCGATTCTTTAGATCATTCAGCACCATGGTTAAATCCAACCAGCCAAATTTGATTGGGTAGGTTAATTCGTCGAGTACGATCAAATCCAATGTCGGATCACGCAGCATTGCTTGCACAATCGCCCAGCCGCGTTGGGCCGTTTCGCTATCTCGTGCCAGATCTTGCGTGTCCCAGGTGAAGCCTTCCCCCAGAACATGCCAGATCACATTTTCCTGATGCTGAAAAAAAGCTTCTTCGCCGGTATCTTTACGGCTTTTAATGAATTGCGCGACTCCTACTCGCATGCCATGCCCCAGCGCGCGTGCAATCATACCAAATGCCGAGCTGGATTTGCCTTTACCATTACCGGTAAGAATTAGCAACAAACCTTTATTCTGATCTGCGCGCGCAATAGCGCTATCGATTACTTCTTTCTTGCGCTGCATGCGCTCGCGGTAGCGCTTTTCCCGTTCTGACTCTGCCTTTCCACTATCCGGTTGAGGAGGCGCGCAATGGCACGCAGCATTCTCACGATCCTCTTCAGAATCTACCATGATGTTAACCTGCTGAGGTGTTAGAGGAATTGAATTGCTGGCGTAGCGCTACCAATGCAGCATGCATGGCTATCGCAATCCCTGCATAAACCAGGAATGATTCAATATACATCGGGAAATACTTGAACGATCTCTCAGCAAATTCAACCCATGTGGTGGCTTCAAAGCGGCCGGAGAAGAAATAAAACCCCCCACCGGAAAATAATTCGCACAACATTAAACCTGTCATCATACTGAGGGAAAGGGGCATCAATGTGCGCCAGGCAAATTGATGGCGATGAGCGTACCAACGACCAGCCAGCCATAGTGAAATATATGCAGGCAATAAAAACACATAAGCTGGCGTCAAACAGAAACCGCTGACACCCCCCCAGGTATAAGCTGCAAAATCGAGCCAGCTGCCAAGCGCCAGAAAACCCAGTAATGGCCAGGCTGAACGTAAATAAACACCGGCCAGAAAGAAAATGAGCCAGGAAGCATCCGGCAGATTATGCAATGAGGCAAAATGATGGCCGCGGGTAATGATCATCAGTGATACCAGTGCTAGACCGATACCCATTTGATTGCGAATGGATAAAGTAAACATTTTTTGACTCCTTGTTAAGGTTGATAACGTAAAGTAGCGAAGAAATTACGCCCCGGCTGGTTGAAGAATGCTGCTGTTTCATAGTGTTCATCAAACAGATTCTCAATACGCCCCTGTAGCCGCCAGTGTTTGCTCATTATATATTCAGCACGTAAATCAAATTTCACATAACTGTCCAGCTTGCGTGTATTGGCCACATCATCGAAGCGTTCGCCTTCAGCCAGAAACATGGCCCCGATCCTGTATTGACCAAACAGGCGATCGATATCCAGGCGAAATGTCTGTTCTGCCCGTCTGGGTAATATATTACCCTTATTGAGCCCGGATGAGCGATTTTCAGGATCCAGGAAAGTCAGATTGCCATTCAGCTGCCAGCCCATAATCTGTGTGCCGAGGACAGCTTCCAGTCCTTTGATACGCGCCTGATCGATATTAGCTGGCGCTAAGATATTGGCGTCAAACGCAATCAACTCATCAATGCGGGTTTCATACACATTTAATGACCAATTACCCCAGTCAGGGCTGCCACGCACACCAAATTCAAAACTGCGTGACTCCTCGGGGCGCAGATTGGCATTGCCAAAATTTGGAAAAAAGAGTTCGTTAAAGGTAGGCGCTTTAAAAGCACTGCCAAAACTTGCAATCAGACGTACCTTGTCAGTGATGGCATAACCCCAACCAGCCCCCCCCGTGACACGGCTGCCAAATTGCTGATTGTCATCATGCCGTAGCGATAACTGCACATTATGTGCCGCAATAGAAGCCAGATGCTGGGCAAAAACGCCCCAATTGCTGCGTGAGTTCACGGTAAAAGCCTCTGTGCTGTTGACCTGATCATGCTGATAATCCGTGCCCACTGTCAGTTGATGATTCTGATGCAGCATAAAATTATTTTGCCAGGTAATGGTGTCACGCGTGGTATCAAAGCGTGTCATAAAAACCTTACCCAGGTAATTATCCGCATCATCCCGGCTACGACCTGCAATGATATTTACCCGCCAGAAATCGAAGGGTGAGAAACGCGCAGAGCCACCAAAAACCTGTTGTGCGATGACAGCTTTGTTGACAAAACTGCCATCAAACTCCGTCTTGCCCGCTGAATGCATAAAATTACCTTCGATTTCCAATCCATTCTGGAAACGATACCCTGCGCGGGCAGAACCCGCTACATTGCGGTAGCCATCCTTATCTGGGTCTGGTTCATCGGAAAAACATCCCGCAGTAGCCGAGCCGGTGCAGGCATTAAAGCCGCTTGTGCCGATACCGCTCACCGTCATATTGAACCAACCCTGCTTGCCACCGCCTGAAAGACCGACCGAACCATTGAGCGTAGTGTAGCTACCCCCACCAAAACTAAAGCTTGGCTTAATCCCCTCCCCTACACCCTTGCGGGTAAAAATCTGAATGACACCACCGATTGCTTCGGAACCATACAAACTGGAACGCGGACCGCGCACAATTTCAATGCGCTCAATCTGTTCCACAGGGATATTTTCAAAGGCCGTCGTTCCCGATGTAGCTGATCCTGCCTTGATGCCGTCGATTAATACCAGCACATGATCAGATTCAGTCCCACGCATCTGCAGAAAAGTGCCTTTACCCGGACCACCATTATTGGTGACATTGATGCCCAGTACACCACGGAACAAATCCTCAAGTGATCTTGCCTGTTGGCGCTCCATATCTTTGCGCGAGATCACCGTCACCGAAGCAAGTGATTCTTCTGTCGTCTGCGCAGTACGCGTTGCGGTGACGATAATGGGCTTTCCTTGATGATCTATATTTTCAGCCAAGACAGCGTTAGCTGCAGTCGTAGCTGTACCTAGCCATAGCACAGCCATTGCCGATAACCGGCATTTTTGCATGATCTCATTCCTCCGCGCACACCCGCGCGTTGTTAGGTTAACAAGTCAGTCTTGCAGAGGAATTGAGTAAAAGACAAGCAGATCAGCTTTGAGAAAAGCCAATCAAAGTGCCGGTTACCGCCCTCCGCAATAACATAATTTTTACTTCAGGCCGGTCTCCGGACTCATGAGCGGAATTCATTCCTGATCTACGCCTTCCCATGTCATCACACAGTGGCATGATGTAGATCGCTAACCCATTTACCGTTGCGGGGGCAGTGTTGGCATTGTCTGAATCGAATCAGAGCGCACCAGCTTCCCGTTTAACGTTCAAGATAAAAAATTCAAGAAGGCACCTGAGGTAAGTGGCGCGCAGACTACAGAATTAGGGAATGGGTGTCAAGCTTTCGGGAAGATAACAGTCTAGTGAACTTATAATTCAAGTCTGATCTTTTTGATTTCTGGATAGACGAGTCATGGATAGCGGTAATGCTTGAGCCTAAGTTTGTTATGTACCTAATCTAATAACCGTGATCTATTCATCATATTTATGGATCTACTAAGGTTTGATAAAATGAAAGCTAAATTGACGCAATTCTATAAAATATAAGGAAATAGCATGCAGCTTGTCGTGTTAGATTTGATTTTTGACATAATAGACTGTTTTATTTCGGAGATCCAATCCTAGTTGAGTTGACTGTAGGAGAGATTCTGAAGTTATGAATAAATCCCAAGGATTCTGGTCATACGTCCACGCCGACGATGAGGCTGATGGTCAGCGGATTGCCCGCCTTGCCTGGGATGTTTCTGCGCAGTTCGAAATGTTGACGGGTGAGTCTCTTGAAATCTTCCTGGACAAAGATGCAATCCGTTGGGGTGAGGAGTGGCGCAACAAGATTGATGCAAATCTCGCCACCATCGCGTTTTTCATTCCGGTGCTTACGCCCCGCTATTTCATGAGCGCGGAATGTCGTCGAGAGCTGCAATTTTTTGCGCGCGAAGCAAATCGTTTAGGAATCAGAGATTTGTTGCTACCAGTGCTGTACGTGGACGTAAGTGCTCTGCATGAGGAGAATCCAACAGACGACCTCATTTTGCTCATTCGCTCATTCCAATGGGAAGACTGGCGCGACCTGAGATTTGTCGATGTATCAGCGGAGGCGTACCGAAGGGGAGTTGCAAAGCTTGCTGTGCGGCTGGTTGAGGCAAATCGCTATGTAGAGAAATCCAACGCAGCGTCGACTCGCGCAATCGTATCGACCAACTTTCCGGGCGAAGAGCTCAATGAGCCTCCGGGATTTCTTGATCAGATGGCTCGTACTGAGGACACGCTGCCCAAGCTTGCCCATACAATGGAGTCAATCGCCCGGGAGATTGAGCAGATAGGTCGCATTATGAGGAAAGGCACCTCAGAAATCGCACAGCGAGACAAGCAGGCGGCAGGATTCGCAGCGCGGCTCGTCGTGACAAAAAAGGTGGCCCAGCTTCTTTCCGAACCTGTTGAACGGATTTGGTCGTTTGGAAATGAGTTCACGTCTCATCTTCATGACGTCGACCAAGGGGTGAGACTGCTCATTGAGCAGTCAGTGGAAGAACTGGATCGAGTTCCGTCAGCAAAACCCATGGTATGCAGCTTTTTCGTGGCCATTCGAACTATGAGCAAGACAACCGAGGCCGGGCTGGCATCAGTACAGGGAATGATCGATGCGATCGGGCCATTAGAAAAGATGTCCAGGGATTTGAGGCCGGTTCTCCGGCAGCTTCGCAATGGCCTTACCACGATGGTCGAAGCACGAGAGGTCAGCGCTGAGTGGGTGGAGCTGATCGCCCGCACAGGAATCGATTGCACGACAGAGGAGTTGCCAGAAGGATCGGCCCAACATCCGCTTGCAGCCGACGGCGCTGGATCGGAAATCTACGGGGTCAGGCCTTACAATTGACATCACTACCCTAATATTTTAACCTTCAATGGTTTACATCTACATAGAATGCACAGATGGCAAGACCTTTACGCATTAAATTTGCTGGGACGCTGTATCATGTGACAGCGCGCGGCAACGCACGGGAAAATATCTATCACGATGACATTGATCGTCAACAGTTTTTGCTATTGCTACAGAACACGGTCAATCGTTATGACTGGTAGTGTCATGCCTATTGTCTCATGGACAACCACTACCATTGATTAATTGAAACCAATTCTCCCACCCTGTCCAAGGGAATAAAGTATCTCAACGGTACTTACACGCAATATTTCAATCGGCAGCATCAGCGTATTGGCCACGTGTTTCAAGGCCGTTTCAAAGCCATATTGGTGCAGAAAGATGCTATCTGCTGGAATTGGCGCGTTATATTGCTTTGAACCCGGTGCGGGCACAGATGGTGCGAAGTGCCAAAGAATGGCGTTGGAGCAGTTATCGCGCAACAGCTGGATACGAAGAAAACGCTGCCTGTTTAACCACTGAATGGACCCTCGCTGGATTTGACAAAATAAAGAGCGTCGCGCAGCAACACTATCGAGATTTTGTTAAAGCTGGTAAAGAACAACCCTCCCCCTGGAAAGGCTTAAAGAACCAGATTTATTTGGGTGATGATGACTTTGTCAATGATATGCAGCGTAAACTCAACCCTGAACAATCGCTCAAAGACATACCCAGAAAGCAAAAACAGGCCCCCATCAAACCATTAAGCTACTTTGTTGATCGCTATAAAAACCGTGATGAAGGTATGGCTCAGGCGTATTTAAGCGGACACTATACGCTCGCTCAAGTAGGTGAGCATTTTGGCGTGGTTATGCCACCGTAAGTTGGGCTGTGAGCAGGCGGAAAAGAGAAAGCGAGAATGTCTAATGTAAGGTCTGATCCTGAGGATTGCTGCGGATTGGTTATGGCTGTTGTTTATGCTTATTGTGAAAAAAATACGACGCTTTTATTCAGGCATATAAGATTACTTGGCTCGATAACTGCGATGCCTAAGCCTGAGTTAGTCATGTTCCTAATCCAAAAGCCATGATCTATTCATCATATTTGTGGAGCTAATAAAGTTTGTTATGATGAAAGCTAAATTGACGCATTTCTATAAAACATGGAGATAGCATGTAAATTACCGTGTTAGATGTCATTTTTGACGTAATATACTGCGTCATTTCAGAGATCTAATTCTAGTTAGACCTCCAATGGTGAATCGATGACTTCATCCCGGAACTGCTCAGACTCTATTTCTAATTACGATGGAGGACCATCATGACGAAGATCGCAAAGAACACGATTTGCCTTTGGTACGAACGCGAGGCCGAGGAGGCGGCTCGATTCTACGCCAAGACCTTTCCCGATTCGTCCGTCGGCGCGGTGCATCGTGCACCGGGCGACTTTCCGTCGGGCAAGCAAGGGGACGTATTGACCGTCGAGTTCACCGTGATAGGCATTCCCTGCCTGGGGCTGAACGGTGGGCCCGCGTTCAAACACAATGAAGCGTTCTCGTTCCAAGTTGCCACGGAAGATCAGGCCGAGACCGATCGATATTGGAACGCGATCATCGACAACGGCGGCCAAGAGAGCGAGTGCGGTTGGTGCAAGGACAAGTGGGGCGTCTCCTGGCAAATTACGCCAATTGCATTGATCAAGGCGTATACCAGCCCCGATCTCTCCGCCGCCAAGCGGGCATTTGATGCAATGATGACGATGAAAAAGATAAACATCGCCGTGATCGAGGCGGCGGTTCGTGGCTAGAAGCGGGCGGTCTAACAACAGCATGCATCGGACGGCGCTGCGAGCCGTCGCTGATGCTGAGCGTTATACCTCTCTAGGAAGGTGATTAAGTGGCACAACATAACACACAGCAAGTATGTTTAAACGGGCACCAGATCACTGACAACTACCATCGTTCGCCAGAGTTTCGTAGAAAATTTTGTGCTCAGTCCGGCGCAGAGACGATCCATAAGTGCCCCAATTGCAATAATGGGATAGTCTCTTCCAATATGAAATGAGTCTGAAGGGGGTGCGTATTTCCAACGAGAAATGAGTCTGAGCAATTAGATTCTGAATTGGTCATTATGCGAGGCATGGTGATCGACATGGATGAAGCAAAGCTACAAACGGTGGCACAGGTTAAGGCGTTTCTGGAAGGAACG
>NZ_FOUB01000074.1 GCF_900114745.1 Nitrosomonas communis
GCGGGCGGCCATGATGGCAAGATATTTGATCAGATTCGGCCACAATTGCACAGCAATGAACTGTGTGGCGATAAAGCTTATCGACGGCCCAACGCGGAAGACATCAGGCAAGCTCAGAATCTGACCATCTTGACACCCGTTAAAAAACAAAAAGGGCAATCCTGTCTGGAACCCCAGCACCAATGGTTATCTACAGTGGTTGCTCGCGTTCGGTAACCGATTGAAGCATTCTTTGCCTGGATTGAAGAAAAGACAGGCATTGAATGTGTGAGTCAAGTTCGTTCTTATAAAGCGCTTATGGTGCATGTATTCGGGAAGCTGGCTGCGGCTCTGTTTTCTGGAATTTTTTACGAGTTAGCTCTTAATTCACATTTAAAATGTTAATAATAAAATGGGTTTGTTAACACTGCCGAGATATCATCATCACCCGTATAGTTTTGTGTAATTCTAAAGTGAGTCGTTTACTCATATTTAGTAATACTGTGTGCGATATTGTGAGATGTATTGCATTGTCATTTAGATATAGTAACCTCTTATGAGCAAGAGGTAATGGAATAAAACGAAAAATCAATAAAATTTTCATTTTTGACAAAGACATAATTTATGTGTTTCAAGGCGCTATATCGGTTGATTACACTGACTGCTATTTTGAGTATGGTAAGATGAGAGTATTTTGACTATAGATAATTTGGTCGTGAACTATACTAATAGCAGCGGTGAGTGTATTTGATGGATAGATAATCTCAGAGAGTATTAGAGTAAAAAATTAAACCGCACTTCTTTGTAGGAATTTAATTCTGAATCCAAAGGGCAATATACAATCAATATCTTTTATGATTCATTTTTAAATTCTTAAAAATAGATAGATTTTTTATTCCATTTTTGAAAATTTAGTGAATGATAAATAATAAGTATTTCAATAGCATATGGTGATTGTGCCATAAAAAGCAAGATAGAAATTATCTTGTATTTTTTTTCTAATCTCCACTGGAATATCAGAAATCTAAAGGTTTTTCGTGATTAATTGATTGAAATTAATAAATTAAATATTTTATGTTAAACAATTTGCTTAAAAGGATTTTTGGTAGCCGCAATGACCGCTTAATCAAGCAATATTCTCAAATCGTGCGTGTTATCAATGAACTAGAATCAACTATTGCACCTTTATCTGATACTGATCTATGCGGCAAGACTCATGAATTCAAGCAACGGCTTTCCAATGGCGAAGCGCTCGATGCGTTGTTACCCGAAGCATTCGCAGTAGTGCGGGAAGCAGGCAAGCGAGTGTTGGGAATGCGTCACTTTGATGTGCAATTGATTGGCGGAATGGTATTGCATGATGGGAAAATTGCTGAGATGCGTACTGGTGAAGGTAAAACATTAATGGCCACCCTGCCTGCTTATCTTAACGCTTTGATGGGGCAGGGAGTACATATTGTGACGGTAAATGATTATCTTGCCAGACGTGATGCTGACTGGATGGGGAGAATATACCAATTTCTGGGTTTGTCGGTTGGTGTAATTATTTCCCAAATGGCGCAAGATACCAAACAAGTTGCTTATGCTGCTGATATTACCTATGGCACTAATAATGAGTATGGTTTTGATTACTTGCGCGACAATATGGTTAGTCACCCTGCTGAGCGTGTACAGCGTATACTTAATTTTGCAATTGTCGATGAAGTTGATTCGATTTTGATCGATGAGGCGCGTACCCCATTAATCATATCAGGCCAGGCAGAAGGCGATACTGAGATTTATGTGCGTATCAATGCATTGATACCTGAACTTACCCGGCAACAAGTAGAGAAAGGTCCTGGCGACTATAGTGTGGATGAAAAATCTCAACAGGTATTATTGAGTGAAGAAGGTTTTGAGCATGCCGAAAAATTGCTTGCTAAGGCTGGCTTACTAGCGACAGGGACAAGCCTATATGATCCGGTCAATATCAATTTGATTCATCATCTTAATGCTGCATTGCGCGCGCACGCGCTATATCACCGTGATCAGCATTATGTAGTACAAAATAATGAGGTAATTATCGTTGACGAATTTACTGGTCGTTTGATGCCGGGAAGGCGGTGGTCAGAAGGGCTGCATCAAGCTGTTGAAGCAAAAGAAAATGTTCCGATTCAGAAAGAAAATCAGACGCTTGCTTCGATCACGTTTCAAAATTATTTTCGTATGTACCATAAACTTGCTGGCATGACAGGGACAGCAGATACTGAAGCTTTTGAATTTCAACAAATCTATGGACTTGAAACTGTCGTTATTCCAACACATCGCCCTATGATTCGTGAAGACAGGATGGACAAGATATTTCGTACTATGAAGGAAAAACATCAAGCCATTCTGGAAGATATCAAGGATTGTTATCAGCGTGGACAGCCCACGCTTGTTGGAACAACTTCCATTGAAAATAATGAATTGCTTTCTTCTTTGTTAAGCAAAGAAAAATTACCGCATCAAGTCCTCAACGCGAAGCAGCATGCCCGTGAAGCAGATATCATTGCTCAGGCGGGTCGATCCAAAATGATCACGATTGCGACAAACATGGCTGGAAGGGGTACCGATATCGTATTAGGAGGTAATCCAGAGCCAGAAATTCATCGTGTTCTTTCAGATGAAACATTCAATGAAGAAACCAAAGCGAAGCGTATCGCTGAAATACAGAAAGTATGGCAAGAACGACATGATGAAGTAATTAAATTGGGGGGATTACATATCATAGGTACTGAACGACATGAATCACGTAGAATTGACAATCAGTTGCGTGGACGTGCTGGACGGCAAGGTGATTCCGGCTCTAGTCGTTTCTATCTTTCACTTGAAGATCCACTTCTGCGCATTTTCGCATCTGATCGTGTGGCAAGCATTATGACACGCCTTAAAATGCCTGAAGGAGAAGCAATAGAGCACCCATGGGTAACACGAGCAATAGAGAATGCACAGAGGAAAGTTGAAGCCAGAAACTTTGATATCCGTAAACAATTACTTGAATTTGACGATGTTGCTAATGATCAGCGGAAAGTAATTTATCAGCAGCGAAATGAATTATTAGAAGCGCAACAAGATATTACAGAAACAATAACAGCTATTCAAGAAAGTGTAATCAGTAATCTTTTCAATCTTCATGTTCCACCTCAGAGTATAGAAGAACAGTGGGATATCGCTGGCTTAGAGAAAGCATTCGCGAGCGATTATCATATTCATCTGCCAATTCAGGAGTGGTTAGATAAAGAACCTGATTTGCACGCTGAGAATTTACTGGAAAGGGTATTGGAAGCAGCGCGTGTGCATTACCGTAGTAAATCAGAAATGGTTGGCAGTCATCTTATGCACCAATACGAGCGGGCAGTCATGTTACATAGTCTTGATACTCATTGGCGAGAACATCTGGCAGCATTGGATCATTTACGGCAAGGGATTCACTTGCGTGGTTATGCTGCTAAAAATCCAAAGCAGGAATATAAACGTGAGGCCTTCGAGTTATTTGCTAATATGCTTGAAGAGATTAAGATTGAAGTAACTAAAATACTTATGACTGTTCAAATAAAGAATGAGCAGCAAGTAGAAACAGTAGCTGAAGCAGCCCCTCCCTCTATCAATATGCAATATCACCATGCGGCTTATGAAGAGGTAATAGATAAGCAACAACAGAGTTCTGAAGAAAAACCACAACCTTTTGTTCGCAAAAGTACTAAAGTTGGTCGGAATGATCCTTGTCCATGTGGTTCTGGCAAGAAATATAAGCATTGCCACGGTAAGCTTAAATAGTAAATGATTGATTAACTTTGGAGCGAATAAAGTTGCTGGTTATTTCCTTTGTTAATTCCTTTATTGCTAGTAAATTTCTAATCCAGCGCTATTTAATAAGAATCGGATGAGTTTACGGTTATTTTTTATGCGAGTTAAGAGTGACCGACAATCAGGAGTCCGCAATTAATATAACAATTGATTTGCGAATGAATATAATGGCTCTGGTTGACAAACCATATGAATAGATGAAGCAATTCCGCGGCTTTGTTGATGAATTATTAAAGATCTTACTATGTAAGACAGTTAACCTCATTCTTTTAGCTTGCATCAAATGCGAGATAATTAGAATTTTGCGTATTTGCTGGCGATCACGTGATACTTGGGCTGATCCTCGAACAGTTCAGCCAGACGTTTGTATTTGACCACGATCAGGCGGAACGTCTTGTGCGTATCATTCATGCTGTGCGTAGTTTCGGCTATGGCACAATCAGCATAATGCTTCCAATCTGATTCAAGGATAGCCTCGATGGCCTTGAGGGTCGGTTCATCGAGCCGGCCACCAATGGCAAAGTTTTGCTGGTTTCTTCACAGTAGTTGAAGATGTTTGCCTGATAACCCGCCGAATCCAGGCGAATATGGGCAATCCGATGCCCCTTGGGCAGGCGAGTTTCACGGTCCTTGATGAATTCAAGATTTCTGCTGGCCGCAACTAATATCGCCTTCACGGAATTCATCATGAATCACCACGCCCACCTCAGCCAGATGACCAATCATCGGCATATAGCCCTGTTCTCCCTTGTAGGTAAAGTGTGCCGCTTTCTTCTCAGCGATGATTTGCGAAGCATCCCCATTGAGCCGTATGGGCAGTGATGCCGGTTTGCCGAATCCGCGTGGCAACAATCCGCCGGTTGATGCGAGAAAGACCCAACAGCCCCTCTCCAGCACCAATACGGCGCAACCAGTCGCTCACAGCATCTGTGCTCGGCAGCACACCCAGTTTCAGCAAAGTGGATAACGCAGAGTCACTCTTGAGTGTGCGCATGTCCTCCAATGATCGGCCGCCTCCATTGAGCATCAGTACCAGTGACGTCATGTAAGCCGTCGCTTCATAGCCATTCCCGCTACCAAGTTTAGGCATCTCTTGCTGTAGCCACCGGTTAAATCCCAAACCTTGAATAAATTCACCCAATAGCACCCATCCGGCATTTGCTGTCAATGTCTCGTCCGTCGCCTCCACCTGGAATGGAAGCACCATTTGTGCCAAAGCTCCCATCGCTAATCCTCCTCTTTTCACCAGATGAGTGAATGTTCAGATAGCTGTAATTTATCGGATCGCTTGTGCGCCGGAACATTTCCTTATATTGGTCTGCTTCAATCGCGATTCTTGGGAATACATTGGTACAGACTGAATCAGAAAATGGACATCATCCTTATCTTTTCCTATCTTCAAAAATTTGATCTCATAGTAATTCTCTATCCTAAGACATACATCCGTTAGAACTTTATCCACTCCCTCGTTACATACTGCTCACCGATACTTTGCAGGAAACACAAGATGGTAAATCAATACCGTAATATGATAATGCTTATGGTTATAGTGCGCACGCACGTATTTTACGCAGCAAGCTGCGGGGAATTAAACCCAAAAGAGATTAAACGCAACTCGCTGTTTCTTATCAGAACAGAGGACTTCGGGGCCGGCGCTATTTTAGTAAGAGCTAACGTTCTTATTTGCACAGATTACTGTCTTGATGGGTGTATACATCATCCAAAAATCATTTTCTTCGGATAATTATAAAATTTAAAAGATGAAATTTTTTAAAGAGCGAGCTTTTAGGTTATTAGCTCTATATATTACCCTAATATGTAAAGGGTTATGTTATACTCTTAAGATTATGCTTTTTAAGCATGTGACGTACTATGAATATTTTGGAAAGTAAAGCATAAGATAAACAGGCTGATCGGCTTCCAGTTTGAGTCGATTCTGGGTAGAAAATTCATTGGATGGAATTATTAAAAAAATGGCAGATAGTAATGGTGAGATGAATAGTCGGCGTCGTTTTCTAGTGCTAACCACATCTGTAGCAGGTGGAATTGCTGCCGTAGCGGTAGCAACACCATTTATGTTATATATGATGCCTAGTGAGCGTGCTAAAGCGGCTGGGGCACCGGTAGAAGTCGATATTAGTAAGTTGGAGCCTGGTATGCTACTGATGGTTGAGTGGCGGGGAAAAGTGGTTTGGGTACTGAAGCGCACGCAAGAGATGTTAGAGAATTTGAAAAAATTAAATGATGTGCTGGCAGACCCAACTTCGGAAAAAAATCAGCAACCACCTTATGCAAAGAATGAGACACGTTCTATTAAACCTGAAATTCTGGTGGTAGTAGGCGTGTGTACGCACCTTGGCTGCTCTCCGGTATTTAGGAAGGATATTGCTCCTGCGGATTTGGGACCTGATTGGTTAGGTGGCTTCTTCTGCCCATGTCATGGTTCAAAGTTTGATTTGGCGGGGCGTGTTTATAAGAATGTTCCGGCACCTACTAATTTGATTGTGCTTCCTCATATTTATTTGAGTGAAAATCGGCTTTTAATTGGCTCTGAAAGCAAGGAATCTGTATAAAATGAGTAAACAAGAAAATTCATTTATGGGATGGATTGATGAGCGCTTCCCAATGACTGCTACTTGGAGAGCGCATCTTTCTGAATATTATGCTCCTAAAAATTTTAATTTTTGGTATTACTTTGGTTCGCTAGCAATGCTTGTGCTGGTCAACCAAATAATTACCGGTATTTTTCTTACTATGAGCTATAAGCCAGATGCCAGTCTTGCATTTGCATCAGTTGAATACATCATGCGGGACGTAAATTTTGGTTGGTTAATTCGGTATATGCATTCTACGGGAGCTTCCATGTTTTTTGTGGTGGTATATCTGCATATGTTCCGAGGGATGATGTATGGCTCTTATCGCAAGCCTCGAGAGCTTTTATGGTTGATAGGGATGGCGATATTTTTTGTATTGATGAGTCTAGCGTTTACTGGATATATTTTACCTTGGGGACAAATGTCTTATTGGGGTGCTCAGGTAATTGTAAGTATGTTTGGGGCGATTCCATATATTGGTGAAACGTTATCAAACTGGATTCTGGGAGACTTCATGCTCTCGGATGCAGCGCTTAATCGTTTCTTTGCATATCATGTGGTGACTTTGCCATTATTGATAATTGTGCTGGTATTTGTTCATATCATCGCATTGCATGAAGTTGGATCCAATAATCCAGATGGGATTGAAATTAAAGCTAACAAAGATCCAAAAACAGGAATTCCGGTAGATGGAATACCATTTCATCCTTACTACTCTGTAAAGGATATAGTCGGGATTGTTGCATTTCTAATTGTATTTTCCGGCATTATATTTTTTATTCCTGAGATGGGTGGGTATTTTCTTGAGCATAATAATTTTATCCCTGCAAATACGCTACAAACGCCCGATCATATTGCTCCTGTATGGTATTTCACCCCTTATTATTCAATGCTTAGGGCAGTCACAGTTAATTTTCTCGGAGTAGATGCGAAACTGTGGGGTGTTATCTTAATGGCAGGTTCAGTAATTATTTTTTGTTTCTTACCTTGGTTGGATCGTAGCCCTGTTAAATCAATACGTTACAAAGGACCAATCTTTAAGTTCGCGCTGGCACTTTTTGTAATAAGTTTTCTTGTATTAGGTTGGCTTGGCACAAAAGCACCAACACCTTTATACACATTATTAGCGCAAATTTTTACGGTTATTTATTTTGCATTTTTTATTCTGATGCCATTGTATAGCAAGATAGATAAAACAAAACCAGAACCAAAAAGAGTGACAAAATGAGATTAATTAAATTCCTGCTTTTTTTTATCAGTTTGGCTCCGACTTTTGTTTTCGCATCTACTGACATACAACTTGATAAGGCCCCGATTGATACTTCTGATAACGCTTCATTACAGCGTGGTGCGCAAAGCTTTGTCAATTATTGCTTGACATGTCATGGGGCAAGCTATATGCGTTATAATCGACATCAAGATATCGGATTAAATAACCAGGAAATTAGCGAGCGTCTTATTCTTACAGGGCAAAAAGTTGGTGATATAATGTTTACTGCAATGAAGAAGGGTGAAGCTGAAGAATGGTTTGGGGTCGCTCCGCCTGATTTATCTGTAATTGCACGCTCCCGCGGCGCGGACTGGTTATATACTTATCTTAGAGCTTTTTATAGAGATGAATCGTCTTCTAGCGGTTGGAATAATTTGATTTTTGATAGAGTTGCAATGCCACATGTTCTATATCAATTGCAGGGTCTACAAACACTCAGTATCAAATCACAAGATGGTTCAGAAGTTAAAGAGTTGAAGCTGAGTGTTCCTGGATTACTTTCCAAAGAGGAATATGATAACTTTGTCGCAGATCTGGTAAACTACATGGTGTATTTGGGTGAGCCTCATGCGAATTATCGTAAGAAACTGGGAGTTATCGTCCTTATCTTTTTATTGGGTATGCTTGGGTTGACTTACTTACTAAAACGTGAATATTGGAGAGATGTGCATTAATAAATTATTTAATAAAAACATAACGAAGATGTATAAGTCATTATGATGACGTTGTATTCTACTGCAACATGTCCTTTTAGCCACCGATGTCGCATTGTATTGCATGAAAAGGACATGGATTTTCAGGTCATTGATGTTGACCCTCACAATAAACCAGAAGATCTGGCTGTGATAAGTCCATATGGTCGCGTACCAATCTTAATCGAACGTGATCTTGTGCTTTATGAATCTAATATCATCAATGAGTACGTCGATGATCGGTTTCCTCATCCACAATTAATGCCAGCAGAACCAGTAATGCGTGCTCGCGCAAGATTGTTATTACATCGATTTGAACAAGAGTTGTTTTGTCATATTGATGCTGTCGAACAAAATGACCAAAAGTCAGCTGACAAAATGCGAGTAGCAATTGCTGAGAGTCTGACAATGATTGCGCCAATCTTTGATAAACAAAAATACATGTTGGGTGATGAATATTCCATGTTGGATGTAGCTATAGCGCCCTTATTATGGAGATTGGACCATTATGGAATCAGTCTGCCAAAACAAGCTACGCCATTATTAAAATATTCTGAGCGATTATTTAGTAGACCATTATTTATTGATGCTTTGACTCCTTCAGAGAAATTAATGCGTAAATGAAATATCCTACGACTAAGCCATATTTAATACGAGCTATTTATGAGTGGTGTGTCGATAATAACTTGACCGCTTATATTTCTGTTGAAATTGATCAAAGCACATCTGTCCCTGAGGAGTATGTAAAAGATGGTGAAATTACTCTGAATATTGGCCCTATAGCTGCACGTGATTTGTTAATTGACAATGATTCTGTTCAGTTTACTGCACGTTTTAGTGGTGTATCAAGAAAGATATTTGTACCAATTAGTGCAGTCAAAGCTATATTTGCGAAAGAAATTAATCATGGCTTATTCTTTACGCTTGATACTGCACAAAAAATGCTTCATATTTGTGAGAGGGAAGATTTGAACCACTTGGAATCCTTGTCCGATAATTATCCATCCCATAACAATGAGCGCGACCGGACTCACTTAAAGATTGTTAGGTAAAAATAAGTTACCTTGCTATAACTTAAAGTTTATAATTTAAAATTATTTATTACTAATATATCTATTTCCGTGCCGGCATAGCTCAGATGGTAGAGCAGCTGATTTGTAATCAGAAGGTCCCGAGTTCGATTCTTGGTGTCGGCACCATTAAAATCAATGGTTTAGAAGCAATCGCCTAAACCATTTTTTATTTGTGGGGCACTGTTGGGGCATTAAGAGAAAGCAAAATATACGCTTTTCCTTTGCAGGCATTCTCTATTACGGCGTAAAGACAAAGACGGCTCATTACTGTAGTAGGACAAAGTAGCCACATCAATCAAAACGTTTTACTACCAAAATCTTATCTTGAGATAGAAAAAGTTGCATCAGAAATCTGGGATGAGAATACTCATACTCAGAGATATAAAAGCTTTTGTGAGTTTCTGTTCGACCTTAATCTTAGTTTACTATTCTTTGCCTGTAATTTTTTTCGTGCCCAGGCAATATACGAATTACTTTTTCACCCACGCTATTAAAACATATCGTCTCTCATGTCTCGTCAGGGAAAAGTCTGCTTTATCCGGCGCTCACCAGACGGGGAAGACCTCCAAAATTTCCGATTTTCTTGACTCATCGACCAACCCTGCGCGGACTTGTTCGACAATCTCTAGGGGTTGACACCGCCGATGTTATTCCCTTCCCGCTCGGCATCTCCAAGTGCAGACCTCATTGTTTGTTCTTCAATAGGCGCACCAAAGCTCTTGCATTTTTAATTGCATTGCCGCCAAAATTGTTGTTGAAATAAATCCACACTGTCTTAGCTTTAGCCTGCTGAATTCGCTTGGTCCATTCTTTCAATTCGTCCTGGGTGTAGTCATGGCGATACCATGCCTTTTTAACATGAAAGCGAATGTAAATGTCCTCCGATGTTTTGATCAATTCGTCCGGCAGCCGAGGTACTGTGGCTGAAACTTGTGACTTAGGATTAATTTACTAGGACACAGGGTTCTGAGATACTGTTCTGCCAGTGTTATCTGCCCTGTATATGTTAGAGAAATTTACCGAACGTATTGATCTTCTAGTTGCCTTATTCATATTATGTAACAAAGAAATCTCCACCATTCGGCAGGGCAATGATAAATGAACTTTATTCCTAAAGATCACACCGTCCATTTATGCGTTGATATGCAACGGTTGTTTGCCGAAAATACTGAGTGGCAAACACCATGGGCATATAAGATACTGCCGCAAGTTTTAGCCCTCACTGAACGTGCTTCGGAACAAACAATCTTTACACGATTCATCCCGGCTGAAAATCCTGGTCAGGGTCATGGTATGTGGAAAGAATACTATGAGTACTGGAATTGCATGACGCTTGAAAAACTCGATAAAGGTTTGGTCGAGCTTATTCCGGAATTAATGAAGTTCGTACCGCCAGCCGAAGTGATCGATAAACCCGTCTATGGACCATGGGTCGCAACAGATCTCCATCAACGACTTCAAAAGCGAGGCATTAATACTCTCGTTGTATCCGGTGGGGAAATTGACATGTGCGTTTTAGCAACCGTCCTAGGCGCAGTCGATTTTGGTTATCGGGTGATCGTGGCTTCAGATGCCTTATGTAGCTCTGATGATAAGTGCTATGACTTTATTATGAATTTACTTAAACGACGGTTCTCAATACAGATTGAGGTCGAAGAAACTGAGAAAATTCTCTCCAACTGGCATTAGTTAACTGGAACCATAAGGATTAAATTTTTCAAGGAGAAAGACATGCCACAGCACGAATACTGGAAAGGACATATCAGATTGTCCCTCGTCACCTTTCCGGTCCGCCTTTATCCAGCCGTGACCGAAAGCGAAAAAATCCGTCTTCATAAATACGATAAGGAGACTGGCCAACGCATCCATTATCAAAACATCAATGAAGAAGGAGAGGTAGTTGAAGCAGACGATATTGTCAAAGGCTATGAATACGAAAAGGGAGCTTTTATTCCTATTGAAGATGAAGAAATCGAAAAGCTGCGTTTAGAGAGTACACACACAATTGATCTCGTTCAGTTTGCCGACCTGTCTTCAATTGACCCAATCTATTTTGATAATCCTTATTACGTTTCCCCGGACAATAAGCTTGCGCAGGAAGCTTATGTGACCATTCGAGATGCGTTGAAGAAAAGCAAGAAAGTAGCCATAGGTCAGGTCGTCATTGCAAACCGTGAACGCATTGTAGCGCTTAAAGCCTGTAGAAGAGGCCTGATACTCGAAACCTTACGATACAATTACGAAGTTCGCAAAGCCGAGCAATATTTTGAAGACATCCCATCCAATGCCGAGTCAGAAAAAGATCAAATCGATTTGGCATTGGAACTTATTAAACGCAAATCTGGCGACTTTGATCCTACGAAGTTCAAGGACCTTTATCAAGAAGGTCTGAAAGAAATTATCGAGGCCAAGATGGAAAAGCGCGCCCCACGGGTTAAGAGCGAAAAAAAGCCAACCGAAAAAGTCATCAGTATCATGGACGCCTTGCGTAAGAGTCTAGCACAATCCAAAGAAGGCAAGATATCCGAGTCAAAGGCGGAAAGTACCCCTAAAAAAGCTGCGCCGAAGAAACCTGCTGCAAAGAAGAAGATAACCAAGAAAAAGCAGGCAGCCTAAGTGTCGCGTGATCTTTTAAAAAAATATAACGAAAAGCGAGACTTTGACATTACGGCTGAACCGAAAGGTAAAGTCGGAAAGCGCGCTAAAACAAATCTGCGTTTTGTCATTCAGCTCCACGAGGCGACCCGTACCCACTATGACTTCCGGCTTGAATGGCATGGGGTAATGAAAAGCTGGGCGGTGGCAAAAGGCCCGAGCTACGATCCCGCAGATAAACGTCTGGCAGTTCGTACCGAAGATCATCCTATGGATTACAACGATTTTGAAGGCGTCATTGCAGAGAAACAATATGGCGCCGGCCCGGTCATGATCTGGGATAAGGGAACGTGGAAGCCCGAAGATGATCCAGACAAGATGGAGAAAGACGGCCATATCACTTTTACAATTGAAGGTGGCCGCATGAAGGGGCAGTGGCATTTGGTCCGCATGCACACGCCGGATAAACGCGAGAACTGGATTCTCATTAAGGGCAAAGACGACTTTGCGTTAAACAAAATCGAGAACGCTGATTTCCTCAAACGCGAGAATACTAGTATCGTAACAGGTCGTACCATGGACGATATCCGCAAGGCAGGGCTTGGCAAAACCACCGAGCGTACAAAAGCGCTCAAATTAGAGCCCATTAAACCCGTATCGAAACCCAACAAGGAGGCCTCCAAACCGACGACATCTCTGGATGCTCTTTTAAAGCAGTACGATGAGCCAGAACTCGCCACTCTCGTTGACCAGACGCCTGAGGACGATGCATGGATTCACGAGATCAAATTTGACGGTTATCGTCTCATGGCCTTTGTCTCAGATGGAAAAGTTGTTCTACGCACCCGAGGCAAAAAAGACTGGACCCACAAGTTTGAATCGTTGGCCAAGGCTATAGCGGCATTAAATGTTGAGAATGCGGTTTTCGATTTAGAGGCTTGCGCCCTTGACGGAAATGGCAGGATCGCTTTCGGGGCGTTACAGGTTGCGCTCTCAAACGATGAACCTGAAAAGATTGAAGGCTGGATTTTTGATCTCCTCCATTTAAACGGCGAAGCCTTGATCCAGGAAACTTTGATTGATCGCAAAGCGCTGTTGGAGCTGATTTTAAAGGAGGCAAAAGGTCCCATCCATTACTCAGAACATTTCGAAAGTGCCCCAGACCTTCTGGATAAGGCTTGCAAAATTGGCGCAGAAGGTTTGGTTTCCAAGAAGAAGGATAGCCTTTACTGCGGATGTCGGACTAAAGATTGGGTGAAAAGTAAATGCGGCCTTGAGCAGGAATTCGTAATAGGCGGCTTGATGCCTGGCAAAGCTCACGATAAGGCCATCGGTGCGCTATTGCTGGGATATTATAAGAATAACAAATTCACCTATGCAGGCAAGGTTGGAACGGGTTTTGCTCGAGAGCTTGCCCATGAGATCTATCAAAAGCTCATTGCGCTCAAAACGGATAAATCGCCCTTCTTAGACAAGACGCCCAGAGGGCTACGCGAATATATTTATGTGAGGCCCGAAAAGCTCTGCGAAGTATCCTTTACGGAGTGGACGCGAGATGGTCGTATCCGCCACGCATCCTTTAAAGGACTTCGTGAAGATAGAAGCCCTAAGGCGGTGGTGGAAGAAATACCGCAGTCTTTGAAGGAAATGACCAATGATGCAAAGCCGCGCATGAAGGCGAGTGCGGGGTCAGTGGCATTCAACGGTGTAACAATTACCCATCCCGAACGGATTGTTTATCCGGACACTGTAATCACTAAAGGGAAAGTCGCAGAATATTATGCCAAGGTTACGCCCTTGATGTTTCCGTTCGTTGACAAACGTTTAATTAGTTTTTTACGTTGCACGGATGGCATCGGTGGTGAATGCTTCTTTCAACGAACCGCTATGGAGGGCCTGGGCAGCTCGGTCAAATCAAAAACTGTCACGCATAAGGTCAATAAGCACGAGTATATCTACGTTGAAGATGAAGTGGGAATTTTGCAGCTCGCACAAATGGGAACGATAGAATTCCACGCATGGCAGAGCACTTTGGAACATGAGGGGAAACCCGATCAAATTATCTTTGATCTTGATCCAGATGAAGGCATTCCGTTTGAGGCGGTGAAATTGGCTGCAGAAGATATACGCAACCGTCTTGAGAAAGTCGGGCTTGTCTCATTTCCACGGCTCTCAGGCGGTAAAGGTGTTCACATTGTTGTTCCAATTAAACCGGAGCATGAGTGGGATGAGATTAAAGAATTCACCCGTGAGTTCTCGGAGAACATGGCGCGGGAAGTGCCGGAGGCATATGTCGCTAATATGAGTAAGAAGAAACGTGCAGGGAAAATCTTCATAGATTTCTTCCGCAACGACTTCTCTTCCACGGCAATTGTACCGTTTTCACTGCGTGCGCGAGCAGGTGCATCGATTGCATGGCCTGTTACGTGGACAGAGTTGAAGAAATATAAGAAGGCCAATGCCATTACTCTTGAAAATATCGACACCAAACTCTTGAAAAATGCTGAAAAAGTATCGGCAGAATTCTTGAAAGCCTCTCAGAAGCTTAAACTCTAATTCCGAAAGGAAATTTAAATAACGAATAAATGAGAGCGCAACGGTCGAGTCTTTAACAAAACCTCCCCTGACCAATAAAACTCAGATAGATGTCAACGAGGTACTTTTTTCAAGAATGTCTGATCTCTAATAATTACTTTCAGCCTAACTTGCAGAGGATGATATTCAGTATATAAGGTTAAGAACGCTAGCGAGAGGTATAGGAGGCTTTAGAGGGCTTGTATTATGAAAAATGAATTTATTATAGCTTTACCACCTATCTTACCAAAAAGAGCGCATACTTTAATTTTAGGTAGTATACCTGGTGCTAAGTCACTAGAACTTAATCAATATTATGCTCATCCGCAAAATCAGTTTTGGCGTTTTATGGGTGATATTTTCGGCGCATCACCATCTATACCTTATGAAGAGCGCATTAAAGTCCTAAAACAGAAGGGTATTGCCGTTTGGGACGTCTTAAAAGCATGCAACCGCTATGGTAGTATGGACGCTGATATTAAAAACCCGGTTGTTAATGACTTTGAGTGTTTTTATCAGGATAATCCTTCGATCAAACTGGTCGTTTTTGATAGCAGTTCAGCAGAAAATTTTTATAAGCGTTTGGTTCAACCAACCTTGTCTCAAGAGTTAATCTACCGTCGTGTTCCCTCTCCAAGTCCTGCTCATGCGCGAATGAATTATGAAGCTAAACGAATTTTATGGATGGAAGCATTATCCGATAGGGTTGTTTATAGAAATTCTTTTTAATAAAAAGAGGGCGGATTGACGTGGTCAAGTAAAATCGGACACCTCAGTTAAGCTGCTTTTATCGATTTTGCTGCATCTGCTTCATATTGATTCGGACTTTTGTAACCCAGG
>NZ_FOUB01000077.1 GCF_900114745.1 Nitrosomonas communis
GGTTCTCCTTCTCTCGAACGGATAATACTTTACGGCGGAATAATATCGGATAGGTCATCCCTAAATTATAATCAATTTATAGAGGATATGCTATAGGAACTCAACAAAGCGGTTGTAGCCCACTAACCCTGGGAAATAGAGCCATTGATACTTCAACACGTGGTCCAGATAATAGGACTTAAATGTCCGGTAATTCGACAGATTAAAACCTCACCATGATGGTCATGACTTCGCTTAAACACAGCGCTTCTTGCCGCCGACGCCGTTTCAGCGACGACTCTAATAAGCATTGCTCCCAACGCGGCTCAAACTCTTTACAAAATTCGTCACTCGCACAAAAAATCGTTATAGTATCCATGGGAACCTGACTCCTCTCATGATCAAATTCTTTTCCAGAACCACTTCATCATAAGGAATTTAGGTTCCTTTTACAGCTTTTCTTATGTCGAACTCACGTTAAATTATTAAATATTTTAACAACATTTCAACCGTAAATAAGTATCGAGAAATTCTATAAATGTTTACATTGTATTCGCCCTGAATTAGGGAGGAAGCTCTGCTGACTGCACGACAGTCTTGAAGGTCGTCCAAACGGATGAAGCGAACCCGTTAGACCTGCCCACCCACGCCTTTAAACTTCTCAATAAAAGCGACTATTTTCTGGAAGACACTCTGCTTCTTTGTCAGGTACTGTGGGTTTAACGGGCTCATTTTAGGCAGAATGGCATTGAGCTTGATGATCATTTACCAAATCTTTTCAAAACAAATCTGGCAAGAGTTCTAACTCACCAGTTGCCATGAAGTGTTAAGCAATGTTTTATCTTCATATTTTGTTGCATCCGAGAGTAGTGACTTTATAACAGCAATCATTTACTTGTATTTGCAATTTTTGATTATTAGAGTAACTTTCAGAAGCAGAATTATGTCTAGCTGTGATCCTAATATCAATCGAACCTACCAAGTACGTTTTATGAGTTTAAGAGGAAACGCGATAAAAATTCATTTCTAATTAGTAGAATATTACCAGATGAAACGAGACATGAATTCTTGGGAACCCATCGAAACGATGCCGGCTAACCGTACAGTCTTGTTGTACTATTCTGCATTTGGACAGGTAACCAACAATATCAGGAAATTTATTGAATTCAGAAAACAGTTATACTCGGCGCGGTCACAATTGCGGATTTTAAAAATGCTGAAACCATTAAATTATAAGGAGTTTTTTCGTTTATATTTTCCGCAACCATGACCGCGCGGAGTATAATCAGTCCAACTTACTGGATGGAATTGCCAGAAGAACCCGAGTAAATAATAAAAAGAGGAAAAAGTAATAATCTATGGCCAGAGGCTTCTGCAGCTAGTGTCGCGCTAATCTCCCTCGGTTTTTGGAAGAAAGCCATATCCCTCCAACTCATCGAGGCATTCGTTAACTCTTTCTTCTGAGAGTCCTACCATACTGTCAACCATCTCAAAAGAAGGAATAGTTTTACCTGGAGGGCAATTTCTAATTGCCGCGCCATGCGCCAGCGTTACCAGATACACCTTAACAGCAGCCCCACGGCCACGTTTGCCTTTACGAACACCACCTATATAGCTCTCATCCAACTCCACTATATCATCAAAGATTTTGTGGGTTTCCTGCTCCAGATGATAAGCAATAACTTCATGTATTTTGCGTTAAAACAATGCGGCGCTAATAGGTTGTATTACGAATATATTGGCTGCTGATCTTGCTGTAACTTCCAGCACAAAAAATTCCAGTAACCTTAACTGTACTTTCCTTAATAATCTACAATCACTTATCTTCACTTGATTAGCTTAACAATTAGGCTAATCTACTACAGCCCCTTGATTAATCTTATTCCATTTCTAAATCAAACCTAACTTTGTCGATTTCACCTTGTCATATTATTTATGCTGTTTGGGCTTGCCTTTTGTCATGTTTGATTTTGAAATAAAATTATGATGTTAATCCATCTAATCTTATTTTGAAATATGCCGGGGTTATAATGAGGGCTTAGGGCTTGTTATTTGACGACCACGACCTCTATGTCGCCTTGCCGATGCATGACAATAATCCCGACATCCAGTTCATGCCGCCGGACAAGCAGATCCACCGAGGCCTTTCCTACTTGCAGATTCTTGATCTGCAACTCATGCAGGAATACCGGGAGTATCGGGTACGTAAAGTGCACTTTGGCCTCAGACGCATGAATCGACATACCCAGACAAGCTTGAAGACCCATGAAGGCGGAGGCCGCAGCCCAGGCCTGGGGATTACAGGCGACAGGGTAGCGGGTCAGGCCTTGGCCGGGTCGGCGGACAAACCCGCAAAACAATTCGGGCAACCGGTGGAAATCCACGACTAGGCTAGCATCAAACAAGCTAGTCATGATCTTTTCCACGTCAGCCTTCAAACCATATCGGGCAAGACCGGCTGCGATGATTGCGTTGTCGTGAGGCCACACGGAGCCGTTATGATACGACATTGGGTTGTAACGTCTCTCCCCATCCGCCAACGTGCGCACCCCCCATCCGCTGAAGTGATCATTGTTCATCAGAGTGGCGGCCAACCGAACGGCGCGGTCGGGACTAGCAATCCCAGTGTACAGACAGTGACCCGCATTGGACGTTCTCACGCGACAGATTTTTTTATGTCCATCCAACGCCAGTGCGTAAGTGGACAAGTCTTCACACCAGAACACCTCTTCAAATTGTTGTTTCAGTTTTTCCGCCTGCCGACGGAGTTCGTTCGCTCGTTCCGGTAATCCGAGCGCCTCTGCCAATTTAGCGCCCTGCTGCTTGGCGTCATAGACATAGCCTTGTACTTCGCACAAGGCGATCGGGCCCTCCGCTAGTTCTCCGTTCTCGTGAAAAACCGAATCACTCGAATCCTTCCAGCCCTGATTATCCAGTCCTGTCTGGGACTTTCGATTGTACTCCACGAATCCATCCCCGTCCTGATCACCATAAGTATCGATCCAATCAAGGGCCAGTTCGATATTCGACCAAAGGGTGCGCATTAACGCAAGGTCGCCCGTCCGTTCATAATAGGCTCCCGCCAACATGACAAAGAGCGGTGTCGAATCCACACTGCCGTAATACAGTCCAAAGGGAATCTCTCCCAGCGCGGCCATTTCCCCCTTTCGCGTCTCGTGCAGAATCTTCCCCGGCTCTGCATCCTGCGCCATCTTCAGTTCCTTCGCCTGGGCCGACGCCAAGTAACCGAGCACCCCGCGAGCGATCTGCGGTTTGATCCATAACGCTTCGAGCGCCGTAATAATGCCGTCCCGGCCAAATGGCGTGCTGAACCAGGGAACCCCAGCGTACGGATAGGGCCCCTCGGCCGTCTCGGTGACCATCATGCGAAGGTCCACCAACGAACGGTTCCACCATTCATTGAATTGCTCGTTAGACGTATGAATCAGGCAATCCTGGCTTTGTTCGGCTTTGAGCTCCATCTCGGTCTCGGCCACTGCATCATCGTACGCAAAACAGGTCAGCAGGTTCGCGCCGATATCGCAGCAGATCGTGACGGTAACCAACATCTCGGCCTTTGGGTCCAAGGTCATATTAAACAGCGCTTGCGTCACACTGAGTTCCGTCGGAATCGGCGAAAACTTGATCCTGGTTTGACGCAACACTCCGTCGAGTCCCTCGTAGGGCAAGACGAGAACATCCTTTTCCACCGTCCCGTGCAATTTCTTCCCTTTATGTTGCCGTTTTGTGCCACGGACTTCAAAGATATCCGCAAAATCCGATTCGAACCGGAGTCCGATCTGTATCGATATGGCGACCAGACTGAAATTCGAGAAACGAAATCGTTCATACCCCACTCCGTTCCACAAAAACCGGGAGCGAAAGACATGCACGCTACCCCGCGGAATGTCGAGCCGGCCTTCGTGATATAGGTCCGGATTGGTCAAATCGACCGCCAACAACGCATTGTCTTCCTTGATGGTGGAACTGAGCAGCATCGGCCGGCCATTGTTCAGAAACAATTCCTCCCGGCTCAGGAACCGCGTCCCTTCGTGATACAAGCCCTGTGTTCCATGACCGACCAGTTGAATATCGCCATAGCGATCGAAGACACCGAAGGTTTCTCCATGCTTGAGCACCCGGGTCCGATTGTCCGCCATGGACGAGCTGGCAAGAATATAAAACTGTTCATTGATGTTGATAATCTCTTCCACAAAAACCTCCAATACGCTTGCCGAAATGATTACACGATCTCATCCGCAAATATCCAATGGACAGACCCGGACGAATGATCACGCGGCAGTCCAATTCCTCTTATCACCTTATACTCTTCTTACCGACCATGCTCAATACACCATTCAATCTCACGTCCCAGCACTATTGGTCAATGCGTGGAGAGCTGCGTCGCAAGCTTGATCGCCTCAGGCTCTTCGGCAGCAATAATTGTTCCGTCCAATTTGTTCTCATCCAGCGGATGACATAAGCCGAGACGAAGGCGGTCAAAAAGAATCCAGTTCCGATTCCTACGACACTCGGGAGTTCCCCGATCTCTTGCGTTGTCCAGCCGAACAACGTCATCCCTGCGATGGCTGCTACCATCGCGCCAAGATTGTAAATGGCCAGGACACGTCCCAGCATTGCCCGCGGCGCGATCTCCTGCAGGATGCCCCAGGCAATCGGAGTCAACGCGCCAGCTCCTATGCCGATCACGAACAAGAGCAGCGCAGCGGGAAGACGATTGGAAGTCAAGATCAACCCCCATATGGCGAACCCACTGACCAGACTGGACACCATCATCATTTGAATGCGCCGGTAAAGCGGCCAACCGGACAGAGAGACCAACCCCAGCGACATCACCAAAAGCCCTACACCGTAGACAGACCAAAAATAGCCAACCTCGATCGGACCTAAATCCAGCATCTCCTTCCCGAACACTGGGAACAAAGTGCTGAAGGCGCTTGCTGAAAATGTGTAGGCTATAGCAACACCAATTAACAGTAGGATCATCCGCTGATCGAACAACACGTACCGAAATCCGTCCCGCACATCCTGAAACATATTGGTCAACGAAGTTACCGCCGCGGAGGCCGATTCGGCTGCCGGAAAGCGAATAATCAGGAAACAAGCGGCCGAGACGAGATAACTGACGGAATTGATACAGAGCACCTCCTGTGAACTCATCGTTGCGATTCCTATGCCGCTCAGTGCGGGACCGATGATGATGCCAATGCTCGTCGTTGTCTGTAAAAGCGCATTGGCCGCCGTGAATTCATGCCGGGCGACCAAGAGCGGAATCGAGGCAGTCAGCGCCGGTCCGAACACGGCCGTGGCAACCGCATGAACGAAAACCAGGATATAAAGAAGCTCAATGCTGAAGGATTCGACCGAGATCAAACAGGGTATGAAACCAAGTACCACGGCACGGATGAGATCGCTACCGATCAGCAGTAATTTCTTGGGCAGCCGGTCGACAATGACCCCGATGAAAGGCCCGAACAGAATCGGCGGGAGCGTCTGCAGCAAGCCGATGATCGTGGTCTTAAGCGGAGAACCGGTAATGGCATAGACGAACCACAGTAGCGCCAGCTTGGACACCCCATCACCGACCTGCGAGACCATCTGACCCCACCATACGAGGGTAAAGTCTCGTGTGAGGAATTGCGGCGACCATCTAACTGTCGGGCTCATCCTGGATTCATTCATGTTGCATCGTTTCATAGTGAGTTAGAATTCATGGAATGAAACCAGCTTGGGCACTATGGATATGGAGCCGTTTACTCAGCTGTAATGAGCCGGACGGTACCGGTGTTCACCGCCTTGACACCGGGCACTTGGCGAGCCGCCTGAGCCGCCTCCAGAATAATGACCTGATATCGCGTGGATCCAGTCAACGTAACGACTCCTCCCTCCGTTTTTACATCGAACTTCACCGCTTGCAATGTTCCACTCTTTTCGAATCGTTCTTTTATCAGTTGAGTGATGATTTTGTCTCGCTCGACGACGAGCTCATGAGAGGCATTTGGATTCACTTTCAGACGATTCTCGACCGCATGCACTCCGTCGAGACAACGGATAATATCTGCCGCCGTCTGCTTTTCGCTGTCGCTGGTGACCTTGCCGAGAAGGACCAGATCCTTGCCTTTTGCGTCAATTTCAATGTCATAGGGAAAAAGTCGGGAATCGGCCATGAGCGCTAGCTTGGCCGTAATTATCAGGGAGTGTATCGATTTCTTCCCTTCGGCTTCCTCGAATTTGGTTTTGTCCGTTGACGTCTGATCTGTGGACGACTGGCCGTTTTCCGCCGGTTTGTTGTCTGCTGACGGATTGACTTGCGGGCATGGCCGTTCGTCGGCAACCCTTTCCACTTCTTTTTGGTGCGATTCCATATCCTTTGGTTTCGCTTCCGAATCCTCCGCCTCGTGTTCCAGTTCCTTGAGTTTATGTTCAAACTCATGGATCGTCGATTCGGTCTCCTTAAGCTTCGGCACCACCTCAGGTTTGATTTCGAGAGATTCGGCGCCGAGCAGGATTCGTCCATCTACCAACGCCATGCTGCATATCAGAGCGATCAATGCAGCAAATCTGAATGAACGGAAGAAAGAAATCATGGCATCACGTCTTCATGCTGGATCACGTCCGAACCCTCTCCACGGATTTGCCCTGCTGCACGCGCCGCACTGTATGGCATTCGATTCACCGCTGCGAAAGAAACCGGAAATACACGATAAACTGGGTAAGCACGAGAACCACATGCGCGAGAAGATGAAACAAGGCAATCATACGGCGGCCACGGGCTCTGCAAACCCGTGGTCCAGAGAAATTCCGGATAACTAGGTCGTGGCTGGAGCATAATCTCGACGACTCACATGAATCGTCACCATTGCAGTAAGCAACAGGGCCAATCCGATACCGACCAGACTTGCAGCCGGACCGATTTCATCCGCAGCCCATCCAAACCCCGCCATGCCAACCATAGAAGAAGCCATTCCTCCGGTACTAAACGTGGTGAAAACACGTCCTAAGAGGTGTTCGGGCGTGACTTCCTGGAGCGTGGCTGACACGACTGGGTAATACACCGATGTGGTGCCGCCGATGACGCCGATCAGCAACATTGTGTTCGCTAACACCGGCGTCTCTATCAATCCAAGACTGCAGACCGCCAGACCTCCCACTGCCAGGAACTTGGCGATTCGACCGATGCGATTGCGAAAATCACCTTGTGGTACCCACGCCAACCAGAGGGAAGCCGCCAGCATTCCGATCCCCAATACCGACCAGATCCATCCCAACTCGAGCGGTCCGACCTGCAACACTTCTTTCGCGACGACAGGCAGCATGAACACAAAAGCACTGATAGCCAAATTATAGAGCACGGCTGTAATCATCAAAGCGAATACAATTCGGTGTTGGATAAAGACGAACCGGAACCCCACGGCCAGATCCTTGATGATGGAGGTAGACAAGACTTCCAGCCGTTTGACCACGTGACTATCGCGTACGGCGATCGGAATGATGCACAACGCGGAAATAAAGTATGCCACGGCGTTGAAATACAGAACGTTCTGCACTCCGACCACTGCAATGCCCAGGCCGCCCAAGGCCGGACCCAACAGAACTCCGACGTTCGTCGTGCTTTGAATAAGCGCATTGGCCGAGGTCAATTGTGATCGATCGACAATCAAGGGAACGGCCGATGATAGCGCCGGCCCGAAAATCGTGGAGACAATCGAATTCAAGAACACGAGCACATAGAGACGTTCGAGCGTCAATACGTCAAAGGCATAACATAAAGGAATGAGCAGTACGGTCAGCGTACGCACCAAGTCAACGACAATCATTACCATTTTTTTCGGCAGACGATCCAGATAGACGCCGATCAAAGGACCAAAGACCAACGGTGGAATGGTCTGCAGAAGACCGATCACAGTCATCTTGAGTGCGGACCCGGTAAGTTCATAGACGAACCAGAGGAGCGCCACTTTGCTCAGGCCATCCCCGATCTGGGAAATGGCCTGTCCGGCCCAGAGCATCCCAAAATCTTTGGTCCAGAGTAATCTCCAACCACTCGTGGCAGACTGCACCGTAACATCCTTCTCTTTCATAGCCATTTCGCGGATATCCCTTCTGCAATCGTGTTTCGCTTTTTGCTCGCCATCTCAAGGGGCCCGCTCAGTATTTGTTGGTACGCCTGGACATAATTCCGCACCATCTGCTCGACGGTAAACCGTTCTTCAAATACCTGGCGGCATCGCCGCCGATCGATCAAGGAGATGCCTTCGACATGTTTGGTCATCTCATCAAGGTTTTCACTAATCAGACCGGTCACCCTATGTTCGATGATTTCGGGGATAGAGCCGCGGCGGTATCCGAGCACGGGCGTACCACAAGCCAACGCTTCGATCAAAACCAATCCGAACGGTTCGGGCCAATCATAAGGACAAACCATAGCAAGAGCATTGCCGATGAAATCATTCTTTTGCACATCGGTCACCTCACCGACAAACTCAATCAACGGATGATCCAGTAACGGTTCGACCACACGTTCGAAATAAGCTCGATCGGCCTGATCGACTTTTGCCGCAATTCGCAATGGTATGCCGACCCGCTTGGCCAATTCGATGGCGTGGTCTGGACACTTCTCCGGGGCAATACGCCCAAGGAATGCCAAATATTGACCCGGTTCAGGATGAGCACTGTATAAGTCGCTGGGCAATCCGTGATACACAGTAGCCAACCAATTACACCAAGGTAATGGACTTCGCTGCGAATTTGAAATGGAAACCAAGGGCAATTCGGAGAACTCACGGAATACTGGCGCCAGTTCCGGCAAGTCCAACCGCCCATGCAATGTGGTAACCACCGGCACGGGGGAACGCCGCGAAAGAGAAAAGGCCAAAAAATCGAGATGCGAATGGATCACATCAAACTGGTCAGCCACGCTGAAGACCTGTTCCATCATCGAAATTAGCGGGGCCTCCCGGCTAAAGATTCCAGTGTTGAGACGAAGTGCTTGATTGCAAGGAGCTTCCAGTTTCGCTTTCGTTAAGGAATCGCCACTCGCGAATAATGTTACGTCATGTCCCTGGCGAACGAGTTCTTCGGTTATGTAAGAGACTACCCGTTCTGTCCCTCCATACATCTTCGGTGGCACACTTTCCCATAGGGGTGACACTTGCGCAATTTTCATTGGAACGACTCCTTTGTATGTGTATAAGAAAATAAGTACTCTTATTCATAATTACATTACAGGCATTAGGAAATATAGGTAACTTTTCTTTCAGAATTGTCTTTCTTTTTTAATCTGACTCTTCCTCTCTATAAAGCAAATGTTAGTGCAATATACTTCCTTTTTTCCTACTTATGATTTATAACCTTATCTGTTTAGTAACGTAACAAAAAATTTTTGGTTGACACGCAGATGAAAAGATTTGCAGGATAACCCGCTCCACTAATAATCTGGCTGCCTGGGCATCACCTTCTTTAGCTTTGCTTACCATCTGACTAATAATCTCGGGCATATGTTCTGCAATACTCTCTCGCAGCTTTGCTATAGCTTAACCAGTTAAGAATGATTCAGAATGTATAGGATTTGAAAAGCATCTCAACGGTCTGGTTTTGTTGTTTACGCAGTGCTTTGGCCTGTGCCCATTTATGTTCGATGGGATTTAGATCAGGAGAATAAGCGGATAAGTATTCAAGGGTGTGCCCAGCGTTTTGTATGGCCTCTTGCGTATCCTGCCTCTTATGGAAGGTAGCATTGTTCATCACAACGACGGCATGTGACGGCAATTTAGGCAGCAGGTCCTGCACCGACCATCCGTGAAACACATCGGCATTGATATTGAGTGCAAACAGGCTGGCGGTGACCAATAGCTTTCCGATCAGGGCGCCAATCACGTTGATACGACCTGGCCCATGCCAGTCATGCGTGTCATGACATCTCTGACCAGCAGGTGCATAACCGTGCGTGCGCGGCGCATCCTGTGCAAACCCACTTTCATCAATGTAAACAATGGCCCGGCCTGCAGCTTCATAGGTAGCCATCTTCTCCTGGAAGATGCCCCGTGCGGGATCACTCGCTTTGGGATACTTCAGAGTTTTTTATAGGTGACGCCAAGCTTCTTGAGCGCCAGAAAAATAGCATTCTGCGCCACACCCAAACGTTTTGCCCGCTCGTACTGATAAGCATCAGGATAATCGAAATTATCCTGCCGCAATACCTCAAGATCAATCTTGCGTTGGCGAAACCCTTGAGGTTTACGATGGATGTTCTTAACCCAGCGCGTCACGCTTGCCACGCCAACATCAAACCGGGCCGCCACCCCGGCTATCGTAAGTCCTTCTTTCTCTCTGACATACAGGACTTTACGGCGGAAATCCAGTGAATAGGCCATCTCTAAATTATAATCAAAATTGTCTGGTTTCACTATATTTCAAAATAACCGGTTGGGGCTGGTATTACTTATCAACTGTGCTGGATGATTCTCTCGATTCATCATCGCCTGGCGGCTTTGTGCCACTATGAACGCCCGTGATGTATCAGACACGCTGGATGATGCACTACGCTTTACAGGACTCGACCAGATCAAGGTTAAACATAAGCCGCGACTATTAAGTGACAATGGCCCGGGTTATATTTCCAGTGAGCTGGTGCATTATCTTGAAGATAAGAATATGAGTTACACACGTGGCAAACCCTTTAATCCGCAAACTCAAGGTAAAATCGAGCGCTGGCATCGATCTCTGAAGAATCAGATTCTGCTGGAAAATTATTACTTCCCCAATGAACTGGAAGACCGTATTCGACAGTTTGTCGATTACTACAATCATGAGCGCTATCATGAATCACTCAATAATCTAACACCAGCTGATGTTTATATTCTGGTAGATGGCAATTTATTCTGAATGAACGAGAGAAAATTAAACGTCGAACTTTAGCTATGCGTCGGCAAATGTATTACGATAACCAATCCAGAAACTCAAACCTGATGAGCTAACACCTCTCTTAATTCAGGCAGACATTAGTCCAAATTGCTTTGAAGACGTACACTCCTGCACAACTTACCCGTTAACCAAATAGACAGCTAAAATGGCGCCAGGTAAAAGACGATTGGAGCAGAAGATGCAGATGAGTTTTGGATCAATAGAATTGGCGCAACGTCTGAGGCAAGACAGCGTACTGATGAAGATTGATACATTGATTGATTGGGCGAAGTTACGTCCGGGTCTTAGGGGTTTATACAAGCGCGAACTAACGAATGGAGGAGGCCAGGAACCGTTTGACGTGCTGATGATGTTCAAGGCGATCCTGCTTGGTCAATGGCCACGCGAAGGAAAGATAGGCCGTGGACGAATGTCATCACGTGAAGTCATCAAGTACGGGGAAATTCGCCACGATGATCGCAAACGCGCGGCACATCCCCATGGCCGAGCATCCCGACACGTTCAATCGTATGCTCGATTGGCTTGCCTCGATGCGCTAAGCCACCCAGAGCAGGGTCTCGTGCCGATCGCGTCTCCTGCGCGCGAGGTCGGGCTCCACAATCGCGATAAGAAGACTAAATCTCCGACTGCAACGTGATCGAACTTTGAATCCGTGTCGGCTGGCGAAGCTTCCAGATGCCGATAGTGAGCACCGGCACTATCAAGATCACGATGAAGGCGTAGGTAAGCAGTCCATAGCCCTGCGCAATCAGGTCGACCAGACCGACACCTGCTGCCGCGTACACCGAGACGACCATCAGCGCTACGGAGAGCGCCGGACGAAGCATCTGAGGCATGAGCCGGTATCGCTCCTCGTAGACCTTCGCTACGCGCTCGTTGATCGCATGGAGCATCGCCACGCCGGTATCCACTAACGTCAGCAGCACCGCGATCTGGAACGCCCACTCGAACCACGGCGCCTGCAACTTGGCCAGCAGAAAGGCCGAGGGCAGCACCACCGCGCCGATCTCGTCGTAAAAGCCCATCATCGCGATGTAGAACAGTACGCCTGGCAGCATGCCGAGCGGACCGGCGAGAGCTCCGGCGACGATGGCTTCGCGACGACGGCTCAGATGACGGATACAAAACAGAACCGCGGGAATCGTGGCGACGTTATAGCCGGCGTAGGTGAGGCCGGCCTTGAACCAGTTGTCTCCAAGCGGCGCCGCCGCGAAGCTGGCTTCAATACGATCGCCGAACGCGATGCAGCTCCAGATGACAAAAACGACGTAAACGAGATAGAGATAGCCGACGGACAGGGTCAGAAATTTCTCGATGGTCGCACTGCTGTAGAACAGCAGCAAACCAGTGGCAGCGATCATGCTCAGCGAGCCGATCAGTTTCGGTGAGCCGAACAGGCTATGGGTGATTTCTCCAGCCGCCGCCCCCATGACCGCCATAATGATGATGATCAGCAGGAGGTACGCGATCTCGAACAGAAACCAGCCACGCCCGAGCAGCAGCTTGAAGAAAGAACGGTAATCATAGGCGCGCGCGACGCGAGCCAGTTCGAAACTGACCATCAGCACCGCGCTCCAGACGAGCATGCCCACCACCATGCCCAGCAGACCGCCCCAGGGTCCGGCTGGCAGAAAAAACTCCACCAGCTCGCGTCCGGTGGCGTAGCCCCCGGCGATCACTGCGGATTCGAACACGAACCCGGGCAGCAGATATCGTCTGAAAAAATCGTTCACTCTTCACCTCAAGAACAGCTGGGTCATCGCAACAGATTGATCTCTTGCTTTAACATTAGGTCGTTAGGTCAGCCAAATCGATCCCCAAGCGGCGAGCGCAGGCTCGGTAATGGTCCCTTAGTGAGGTTTTCCAGATGAAGTTTGCGGTTCAAGCGCAGTTCCTTTGTGTTGTCTTACGTCTGAGCTGCGACTTTGCCTCAGCTTGGCATCTCGCGCCAGGGACTGTGCGTTGTATTATACATCACGAGCAATCCCCGCAGGGTGTGGTATGTCGTCCAAAGCACTGTAAAGGCGGCGAACCGGGAGAAGCTGCTGGCCGATCTTCACAATGCCCTGAAAGCCTACGTGGAAGGACACGGTGGAGAAATCCGGAAGGTGGGTCCAATTCAGATCGTTCCGCATAAGCCGACCGTAAGCGGTGTATAGGATAAATAAACGCCATTTTTCACTGAATCTGAATCTACTCGGGAACGGTTTGGTTGTAAACCATACCCGCAATTAATCAGAAATTCACAAAATTTGTGTCAGACCATCAGCAAATAGTTTGACTTTTGATCGTTTTTTGTTAATTACGCGAAAGACGCCTAGACGGAATGGTCAGCTTAATCATGAAATGTGCTGAAAAAGATGAGCCACGAATCAGACGGGATCGAAAAGACCCTGGACCTGCACAGGTGAACGTGGCGGCGCTCGGGAGGACGAGCCGAGATGGTCAAGAATTTTAGTGATTGCACCGGATTCCAGGATGGCGGCGATATATTCAGGGTTCCATCGCAATGCTCGATGTCAATATCGAATACCCATTTTAACAGGTGTGCCCAACTGATGCACACAGAAGCCGGAGAATGTGGCGCATCGTCATCCGTATCAAATTGGTTATTTTTGTTTTTCTTGCTGTCAGGAATAATTTCAGGGTGCAGTTTGGCATTCGGCGCGAGTACATGGTGATAGCGAATGAGATTGAGCCTTGGCTGGAGAACCAGCACAGCCAACCGTTGCATGAATTCCAGCGGTGACATAAAGATATGCGTAGTGCCATCCAGGTTAAGTATTTTCAGCGTCACAATACCAATTGTTGTACATAGAGAGTTCTACGTTTGCCAAGCTTTCAATCAATGATGCGTCGAAGGTAAAGATTGCAGCCATACATTTATTTTCTTAGTAAGACTATCGCCTTTATCTCTGATGGTATTTTATGAACAGATCCTAATCACGGAGGCGCACTTTATGTGCCGTGTTACTTGCATATTTTTCTACTCACTATCTCTTCTGAAGTCATGTGTCACCTTTACAGAAGTATGGGTGGAGAGGCAAAATACGTCATGTTTAATGAATTGGCTACCGGTGAATGATGAACATATTTTTGATTTTTTAAGGAGGAGCAGAATGATCATCTGGGCAAATCAACAACCCACAGACATGCGAGATGCAAGAAAAATGTACGTTATGTGGAAGCAGGAGTCGAAGTCCGGCGGTGACTCCGGCGCACTCTTCAGCGCAGCCAGGCAATCTCATCATAGAGCAACGAGTTATCCATAGATAACTTCCCACTCCAGACTCAAACCAGTGACCGTCGGATTCACAGTCCGAACAACTACCTGTTTATCATCGTTGATCTTTGTCTATCCAAGCATACGATATTATTAGTTATCAATATATTAATACAAATCATGCTATGATTTTTATTGATTAAAATATATTTAAATAGATTAGATTTTCCTACATAGTTCCTACACTGCTCCGAACAAAATGAAACGAAAAAATTTTTCTGCAACCGCAATTAAAGATTTCAAATGTGAGCAAGGAAAGACACAAACCCTTTTTTGGGACGCAAAATCTCCAGGGTTAGGCCTGCGGGTGACCATTAACGGCAATAAGTCGTATATCTTTGAAACCAAATTGCACGGAAAAACATTGCGCATGACGATTGGTAACATAAAGTCATGGCCACTTGGTAATGCGCAAAAAGAAGCAATGCATCTCAGGGTATTAACTGATCAAGGGATTGACCCACGCCAGCTCGCAGCAGATAAAAAGGCAGCTGATGAGGCAAAAAGAAAAAAGGAGCAGCTGGGAAAAGTCAGCTTTGGTGAAGTATGGATCGAATACATCGACGAACGCAAGCCGCTTTGGTCAGAGCAATGGAATGGACTCCTCCACCCTGCTAGGGGTACGGTAGCAATTTCAACTTAAACAGGAGACCAACATGAAACAAATCGCTGTTGTCGGC
>NZ_FOUB01000124.1 GCF_900114745.1 Nitrosomonas communis
TTGCAACGACTATGGCATGCGCAATATAACGCGTACTTTGATGAAAATAACCAATTATGCCAAAAACGTGATCAAGCCAAACTCGTCGACATTTTGAAAAAAGCCTCATGAGTAAAAATAGTGCTATCTCAATCTGTCTTGCTCTACTTTTCCATCATCTCTTTAATCTGTCACTGAGCCTATGTACGCAATTTCCGGAAGAATCTAATTAGAATTACAACTAAGCTTCCAACATAAAACACCCAGAATGAGTATTTATTTTGATTATTTAAGTAAAATTAGCTGGATTAAGCTGAAACTCCTTACAAAGCTGAAATAATAAGAATGAGTATCGCTACTCCTCAGAATTCGCTTGATTTGTTTGTAAAAAATCGTTGAGTGAAATTCATTTTGTAGATTTGTAACAATTTCGCCCAAGTACAAGCACGCTAAATCGCTAATCATCACAAAGTGCAGCAACCTGCGTTCTTTAAGTCTTGCAACAGCTGTGCAGCAGCGGTGTATAAGTAATGGAATAAGTCATATAAGCAAATAGCGCTATGTTCAGCCGTAAAAACTAGATCATAGGATTACTTTCGTGATATTCCTCTCTATTGATACCTCTCCTAATACTAGTAAGAGAATTGTATGCAGATGCATTATTGTCTGCCTACTGGTTATTCCTTAGCATCATTAAGCAAAAAATTGGATTGGTTTGATCCATTACTCTGTTTTCTCGTTCAAGCGCTGCTCGATCAAAATAATAGCGCCACCCCATAACTGATTAATAATCTGAAGTCTCCAACCATCCTTATGTTTCAAGAGGCGAGGATTCAATCTGTAGAAAATAATTTGTGATATAGGGGGGTTCAACATGAAAATTAATTATTCGATTCTGTCTTTACTGCTATTTATATTCCTTTCTATCAAATGGACAGAGACTAACGCTAACCCAGCGACATCGCGTGAACCTGTGATTTCAGCATCAGAACAACGCCTTGATGATCCAATTCTAGCGCCAATTCAAAGAGGATCAATCCGATTGAGATTGAAACAGATAGCGAGCGGCTTAACTGCGCCAAATTGGGCAATCCCTGCTCCAAATGATCCTGATCATTTATATGTTAGTGATCAGGACGGGAAATTATGGCGCATCAACCTTACTACCAACAATAAAGAAATTTTTCTGGATTTTTCCGATCTGTTGGTACCTCTAGGGGTATCTGGAAGCAATTCATTTGATGAGCGCGGCTTTCTCGGTTTTGCCTTTCATCCCCAATTCGTTGAAAATGGCTTGCTGTACACCTATACTTCAGAGCCCGCAGGCGAAAAAAGCGATTTTTCTACAATTCCTCCTGGCGCTAGCCCCAATCACCGCTCGGTAATCAGGGAATGGCGGCTAAATCCTAATAATTTGAATCAGGCCCAGGCTAATGTGAAGGAGATGCGAGTGTTGATGACTGTAGATCAACCCCAATTTAATCACAATGCAGGCGCACTTAATTTTGGCTCAGATGGCATGTTATATATTGCTTTCGGGGATGGTGGCGGCGCTGATGATCGTGATGGTCAGGATTTTGGTGGCAGTCAAATGATGGGGCATGGCCCTAATGGCAATGGTCAGAATACCGGCAATCCTCTTGGTAAATTACTGCGAGTTGATCCAGCTGGAAATAATTCGAGTAATGGGCACTACGGTATCCCGCACGATAATCCTTTTGTCAGATCAGACATGGTGCTCAAAGAAATTTATGCTTACGGTTTTCGTAATCCATTCCGCTTTTCGTTTGACCCCGAAACGAACTTGCTCGTGCTTGCCGATGTAGGGCAAAACGATATTGAAGAGATTAATTTGATTCAAGCTGGCGGAAATTATGGCTGGGGGTTAAAAGAAGGAAGCTTCCGTTTTGAGCCCAACGGTAATGGACCAGGGTTCGTTACCGATGCCCAGATTGCAGGCAATTTTATCGATCCTGTCATTCAGTATGACCACAACGAAGGTACCGCTGTTATTGGTGGTTTTATTTATCGTGGCAAGGCTATCCCTGCTTTAGTAGGTGTATATCTGTTTGGGGATGTAGCCAAGACTGGTAATAGCGATGGCAGGATATTTTATTCTGATGGCAGCAGTATCTTGGAAATGGATCTGACCGAGCATGCACAACCTGGCTTTTGGGTACTTGGTTTCGGGCAGGATATCGATAAAGAGCTTTATGTACTCAGTAATATGACCGGTATTCCATTCGAAACCACTGGTGTAGTCTATAAACTGGTGCCCAATGCCAGTTTTGATTCTGCCGTTCTTGAGATACCCGCAGTTGATGTCAGTTTTGATAACAATAATAGCGGTACTTTCCGTGCTCGTTTGCAGCTTGTCCACGATACCCAACCACCACGCTTTGAACTAACTCAAGCTGAGCAATTGGCTGATCGTTTTCGGGGGGACAACGCTAGCTTTAATCAGGCCACCGGTGAGCTATCAATTCCGTTTGTCAATATCCGTGACACTAGTAATAATATATCCACCTTTGCTGCCCAGCTGCAATTAGTCCCTGATCTGCCAGTACTAACTTTTGAGTTAAAACAAGTTATGCTTGTACGGTAAACGATTAGGAATAAATGTCTTTACTGATGCCTATTGATGTCGAAAGAATTGAACCCTTGCTGACATGCCCATGCGCAATGCCAATACATTCGCTGCCCATAAATACTTTATTGTTAATTATTCCATTCATCAAAGCTTCAAGAGCCACTATGTCAGCTTTGCCACCGATAAAAATACACTATCAGACCTGAAGTATGCTGAGTTTTTTGAAGTCCAAAGTTTCATAAAATATAGACATGGAACGGAATCCAAAGATGGAACAATTATTTAGGACACGCTATAGCCAGGAGTTTTGTAAGCAATCGATCAAGTATTTTAAAGAAAGTGAGGCCATTGCAGAGACTCTATCCCGGTACTACCGGATACATGAATGCTGGCGTGCTTGATGTAAGTGCCAGCTAAGATATGATTTGAGCCAATACAATTCATAATATTGATATGCCTACACATAGTGGGCTTCCACCGGAAGTTGGTATTTTCTAATTTCTTTTTCTCAATTCATGATCCATTTCTTTTTGATGCTTAAGCTCTTCACGATATATTTCTTTTTGATGCTTACGCTCCTCCCTGTTCATTTCTTCCCAGCGCTTACGCTCTTCCCGTTCTAGCTCATGGGCGTGCTTATGGAATTCACGCTCATTTTCCATCCATTCTTTTCTGGCTTCTCTTGCTCCCTTATAGAAATGATCTGCCCGAACCAATGGAATGGAAAAAGCTGTTGTGATGAGTATTACAGTTAAAGTAATACTTACCTTAGTCATAATTTCACCTTTAAAAAAATGCTCATAAATTAAATAAAAAGGGTGATCTGGTCAAGACTACCTGCCAAAGGTAATATGACAGTGACAATGTTGAGGATATGGTTGGCTACAGCCGCTGACATTTATAATGATGAAACTCTTTACCAAAACCCTTTTATCATAAGGGATTCAGATTCCTTTTGCTACTTTTCTTATCCCGAACTCACGTTAACTTTTATATGGCATTTGGGAAAGGTAAGAGATGGAGTGAATCAAGAGTCAACTTCCGACAGGCGCTCACTATCCCTACACAGCCTGCAAGCGGGCGCTCTGTGAGATGCCTTATTAGTCAGGATTCGGTTAGAATCTAACTTCATTTTCTTTCGGAAATCTTTGATTCCCGCTGAAAACTTTCAGAGGTAAAGAAATTCTATTGAAGATTTTTAGGTGGCGGTAATATGAATCGGAGCTGCTCTTGCTTGCCGTTTACAATATCATCTGTAAGTTGACAAAGATAATTTATTGTAATAATTGAATAACCTGGTTCAAGCTCTTCTATCTCGCCATGCTGATTTTCAAGCATATGGATAACTGCAAAAAGTGAACCATACTCAAGAGCAACAGTCGTGTTATGTTCATTCACAGAGGGGGCAACAATTATCTTATCTTGATAATTTAATTGCTGAGGTATTGGAGCAATAATATTGGTTTCATTCTTGTATAAGAGATCATCGTATGTCCCATAATCGACAAGCAATACGCCAGAGTAATTTTTTTCATTACAAAACTGATGAAGGATTTTGGAATAATCACGATTTAACTTAGCTTTGATGTTGCGATGTAGCTTTTTCATTATTACCTCCTTATAAAGTTGTCGCTACAGTTGCCGAACTTCTATCAGGTAACTTATGTTTTAACAACAAAACGACACTTTATTGCTGGAATAACAAGGTATTTAGCGTCGTGCACATATATAGCTTGCCTTGTTTGATATACAGGATGAAATTTTGGTGCAATCTGCTTGTTCTGATACAACAATATTGATTACACGTATTTATTTTATTGATTATTTAGAGTTGGTTTGATTGTTTAGTGATATTAGTTTCGTTGTTTTAATCTGTTTGATTTCTTTTTGTGCGATTTGTTCTTCTTGTGGTTCTAATCTTGCTATGATGCGATCCATTGAAACATCGAGCAGTATGGGAGCAATAGGAATTGCTGTGTATGATGCCCATAATTTTAAAGGTAAGGGTCTTGCTAAATTTGCTCGTTATCCACATTTCTCGTGGATAAGGCTGTGGATAACAACCTTATCTTGAGTATGGGTAATGCTTATTTCGACTGCTACAAAAATATGCTAAGGCTTTTTCCTGGTTGGTTGATAAAGGATTTGTATCAGGGTAATTCTAATTATTGCTGTATTGATATAGCACAACCAGATAATTTTGATTATAATTTAAAGATGGCCTATTCACTGGATATCCGCCGTAAAGTCCTGTCTGTCAGAGAGAAAAAAGGACTTACGATAGCCGAGGTTGCGGCCCGGTTTGATGTTGGCGTGGCGAGCGTGACGCGTTGGGTTAAGAACATCCATCGTAAACCTCAAGGG
>NZ_FOUB01000016.1 GCF_900114745.1 Nitrosomonas communis
GCCGACAACAGCGATTTGTTTCATGTTGGTCTCCTGTTTAAGTTGAAATTGCTACCGTACCCCTAGCAGGGTGGAGGAGTCCATTCCATTGCTCTAGATATCTCTCCCTATTTATCTGGCTGGATATGCGTGACCATATAGTCCCCATTCGATTGAATGAATGTAAAAGTCACACTATCACCCACCTTGATTCCTTGCATGAGTGCATGATCCTTGACCTTGAAATTCATCACCATAGCTGGCCATTTGAGCGATGCAATCGGCCCATGGGCAAGTTTTACGATGTTCTTGTCCAATTCAATCGCTTTTACTGTTGCCGTTCCCTCATGAGATACAGCGCCAGCATCAGCAAACTGCATGGTGATCAATCCAGCCAATACAAATACAACACAAACACTGACAAAAACACTCATTACATTTCGTTTCATGATCCTCACTCCTGAATAAATAACCACTTTTTGTATACCAATCGGTCTGACGATCCAAACAAATAAATATATCTTGGCACACTGGCAAAACACCCTGCGCTTTCCTCTCAGCGAGGCAAGCAACACAAGTTTGGAAAACGATTAAGATATTTATTGAATCGAATGGAATTTGCTGACGTCGACAGGCGTGCAGAAATCCACTCAATCAATGACGAGAGGAAGGAATGGGAATGAAAAGACGCAGGAACAGCAGATATAAAGGCGGCCCGATGGCGGGTACGAATGCAATATAGAAAGTATGAGGTGAAAAACTAATGAGAACACCCATCACAATCATTAACACCGGTAACCCGACAATAACATCAAGCAACGCGACCTCACCGGTAAGCTTGGGTTTGCTTATCGAATATTCACAATTAGCCAGACAAACTCGCTCACTAGGTGAGGCAGGCTCGGCACAAGGCCCCTCCCTATGCTCCATGCTCTGTGGTGCTGGCAGATAGGGCATTACCAGACAACCCTCCAGCATGATCTTTGCTTGCACTACTAACAACGATATGAGCAATACTCCGCTTAACAAGCGTTTCGAATAGCGCAAGGAAAACTGACGGGAGCAAATAGAAAGGGTCCAGTGCTTCATGCCGAAAAGGACATTCTTAAAACTGGGAGCCGAATCTTGCTACTTTGCTGATCAAACATTACTTGATCTCTGCAGCCATTTTACGGTGAGAATCAGCCATATCCCTATTCGCTTTTGCAGCCTGTTCATATAGATGGACCAAAGCCGCAGTATGGCCCTGCAAATCCTGTGCCTGTCTACCATAGTGAGGAGCATTTGTTTCGTATTTCTCAAGCAGCTTCTTATACTCTTGTGCTTTTGACTGTATCTCCCTCGCTGTCGCTTCATAATGTTTGGCTAGCGCCTCATGGTCAGCAGGAGTTTTAGCATTCTGGATAGCTTGCGTCATATCCATTGGATGAGGATGCATTTGTGCACAGGAAGTCAACGAAGCAAGAATAATCAAAATTACAGAAATCTTATATATTTTCATGATATCTTTCCCGAATGAGTTGAAGTATAGGGCTAGCAATTAATTCCATTTCCAAATCAAAAATGACGCGAAGGCGAGCCGCAGACAGTATCAATAATACGGCAAGGTGAAGCCGACAAAGTCAGTTTTGATTTAGAAATGGAATAAGACCACTTCTTGAGACAACTTACAATATGCAGTCTACTATTAAATTGTCCCTGAAAAAAGGATTTTGAAGGAACGACCCAGCCAGCACCGCTGGTGTGTTCCCTCAAGTATTTCTTGGATGAACAGTTTGTCATAAGTATCTTTCCTATTTAACGTGAGTTCGGCATAAGGATCACGACACCTCGACTGGAAAAGCCTGTGAAAACCTAATGTTAAAAAATGGTTTCTTCTCTCAGAAGATAAAAACCACCAACCCTGCTAACAAATTAACAAAGAAGTCATATGACCTGCGATGGGAAGAATATTCGATTCAACGAGATCTTTGACATGGTTGGTCTATTACCGTGACATGCCTATTTTTCTAAGCTGCCTATGCGGCAGCGAACGCAAAAGCTGAGTAATCATGCTTTTACCCGCACCCATCGCCCCGGTTAATCCAATCAATTTAATTTTTGCCATCTCACACCTAAATAAACGAGGTAATCCCCCGGCTTTGCCGGGGTACTATTAAAGGTTTGACCATGTGATGCGGTCACCCTGATTGTGTATTAGTATTCCGCCGAAGTACTCGGTATCCCACATAGTAGGATATACCAAAGGGAAAAGTGCGATATCGATTGCGCGGAGATTTATGGGAAAAACAAGGAATTTTACAGGTGAGAGTTTTTGGGCACGTGGTTATTTTGTATCCACGGTGGAATTAGATGAAGAGATGGTCAGAGAATATATTCGACATCAAGAGAAAGAGTATGAACACTATGACCAACTCAAGCTGGGTATATGAGGCCACCTTTAGGTGGCACCAGCTTTTTGCCCCTTTGAGGGGCCAACAAAAATAAGCCTCCGGCTTTGCCGGAGGTAATTTAACTAAATATTTAGCTAGCTTTTATGGTTCCTAGTTCTGGATGCAATCCATAAAGGGTGCAACTGATGCCATTTGCATCCACAAATTGACTGCCACACACAAAAATTTAACGGATAATCCGGTAAACTGATTCTGGCAATCTGCAATAAATTGTTGTCTCACCTCAATCGAGTTGAAATGACAATTTTGTTAATGACAGAACGATGGACACCGGACTTTTCAAGCTGTGCTACTTCTTTGGCAGCGACATTCGTGAGTACTATACGACTTAGTTTGCTTACCCTCGCCCTATCATGGCCATCGAGGTTATTGAAAAGCTTATTAGGGAGCATGGATCTATGGAAACTCTTAAAGAGCAGCTTCTGTTGTTGAAGGATCAGCTCATAACTTACGAGAATGAGCTTTCTGCATGCAGAAGAAAGACTTCTGCTTTGGCAGATATGATATGCCACCTTGAATCTCAAATTCAGAGCCTTAAGCTCGAAAATTGCGCATTGAATGAGAAGATAGAAAGCTTTCATAACGCAAACCCTCATGGTCATCGATGTAGACATTGCGGTTCGACAAAGCTGAAAAGAATAGGGGGTGAACCACATAAAATATTTGGAGATATGGGCATAGTCGACACTTTCTTCACTTGCATGGATTGTGAAAAAGAATCAGTCATCACAATTGATATCCTTAAATAGTTTTATTACACATTGGCTGAATAGGCGGCCTCTCCTATGCTGATAGAATAGAAAGTTCCACCAAACTATTAAAGGGGAAGCTATGGGATTATTTAACGACCAGAACATCGAAATTACCTGCCCTAATTGCAAGACTAAGATCAAGAAGCCTTTGAGATAGTTTAAGCAGGATGGTAACCGTTGCACTGGATGTAAGGTTACTTTCGAAACAGATCAATTCAGGAAAGAGGTTAAGAAAGTGGAACGCAAACTCTCGACCTCATGCAGGAGTTTAGAAAGATGGGCAAGTAATCCTTTCCAAAAGTCACAGAATTCTTTTGTATCTGCTGCTTCTAAGCTGCCTATGCGGCAGCGAACTCGTCCCAGGGCTTGTTGAGCGCGACGTTCTCTTTCTAAGCTGCCTATGCGGCAGCGAACACAGCGAGATCGAGGCGTGGCAGCGATTGAGCTTTCTAAGCTGCCTATGCGGCAGCGAACATTGACCGCGGCCAAAGCGTCGGCGGATTTGTTTTCTAAGCTGCCTATGCGGCAGCGAACTTTCAGCGCCTTTTTGTACAGCTTCACGATCATTTCTAAGCTGCCTATGCGGCAGCGAACCGCAGCGTTAATACGCTAGTCGGGCTTTTGCATTTCTAAGCTGCCTATGCGGCAGCGAACTATCAAACACTGGCGATCGGATGACGATAGATTTTCTAAGCTGCCTATGCGGCAGCGAACGGGATTAGAAAGTCTCGCACCTGCCGCACCAATTTCTAAGCTGCCTATGCGGCAGCGAACGACATAGCGGTTCGAGACAATCGGCTCCTCGATTTCTAAGCTGCCTATGCGGCAGCGAACCACTACTTGCATTAACGATCTCGGCGCACTTGTTTCTAAGCTGCCTATGCGGCAGCGAACGTTGTATTTGTGAAGGTGGAGCAAATGGACTTTTTCTAAGCTGCCTATGCGGCAGCGAACGGTCTGAGATAAAGACTTCAAGCCGCTTTTAATTTCTAAGCTGCCTATGCGGCAGCGAACTTGTGAATCCAATTCAATTCGATTCCGAAAATTTTCTAAGCTGCCTATGCGGCAGCGAACACTGGACGCCAAAACGTGGTTGCAGCGGGTATTTTCTAAGCTGCCTATGCGGCAGCGAACCTGAAGATACTTTCAGCAGCTTTGCCTATACCTTTCTAAGCTGCCTATGCGGCAGCGAACAACAACCTTTGGTAATTCTGCTTCCCCTAATTTTTCTAAGCTGCCTATGCGGCAGCGAACCCGGAAATCCTGCGCGAGCTGCGTGACACGGTTTTCTAAGCTGCCTATGCGGCAGCGAACGTCGGCGCGCGTCTGAGCCAGTGGCCCAGCACTTTCTAAGCTGCCTATGCGGCAGCGAACCCGGAAATCCTGCGCGAGCTGCGTGACACGGTTTTCTAAGCTGCCTATGCGGCAGCGAACGTCGGCGCGCGTCTGAGCCAGTGGCCCAGCACTTTCTAAGCTGCCTATGCGGCAGCGAACCCGGAAATCCTGCGCGAGCTGCGTGACACGGTTTTCTAAGCTGCCTATGCGGCAGCGAACGTCGGCGCGCGTCTGAGCCAGTGGCCCAGCACTTTCTAAGCTGCCTATGCGGCAGCGAACGGTAGCACATTAAGATGCCAGTCTAACGGCGATTTCTAAGCTGCCTATGCGGCAGCGAACTCATAGCTAAAATAGAAACATATTCTGAATTTTTTCTAAGCTGCCTATGCGGCAGCGAACTGGTGCTCGATGATCTCCTTGATCGAGATATATTTCTAAGCTGCCTATGCGGCAGCGAACGCTCGGCGAACCGATGCCCGAGGAACTGATCGTTTCTAAGCTGCCTATGCGGCAGTGAACTCAACACGCCGGCCGACGTGTCCACCTCGAGCTTTCTAAGCTGCCTATGCGGCAGCGAACTAACAGCAGCAGTGTTACCCATAGGTGAGATTTTTCTAAGCTGCCTATGCGGCAGCGAACAGATCATAAAAAAACTTAAAGCCAGTCACATAACAGTTTACAGAGGGATTTTCCTTAATTTACCCATCTAAAAACTGATAAATATAATTAACTGATTAGTTTATATATTTTTAAAGAGCAAAAAAAATGGGTCAAAACTCAGGAACGGTGGCTTTGTTGCTTAAACCATAGCTGCTGTAAGTACCTCCTGAAGGTTTTGAAATTATTGTTTTTCTAATCCACAAACAAAATTTTTTAACGCTGCTCAAACTCTTGAGGCGAATAAACGGTGTTGTTATGGATTTATGCGTCATCCCGTTATAACGAAGCAACGCCTCGTCATAACTCACATTATGCCGAACGGTATAACGCCGGGCTAAGCGCTCTTTGCTGGTTTTGGGTTGCTGGCGTTGGTAAATCGCATATCCCTTAAGCTTTTCAGGCACGGGGCGGATGCTCGTGCAATGTAAATAGTCGCTCAGGCGGTCCAGCCATTTCGCGGCATTAAAACGGGCGAGCATGGCTTCGTCGTGAGCAAACAGTCGACACTCACCGCCCAGGACGCTGTATCTCTCGCCTACAACATACTCCGGAAACGATACTCCAATTGGCACTTGTTTACGATCATCCTGCATTTCAACCAAACCTAGGTGAATTTGCTGGAAGACTTTAGACCAGAGAAAGTTGATGCAAATGTCTTCTTCGGGTAACAGCTTGAGTTCTAGATAATATTTCATGCTTAGTTACCTTAATCATCAGATTTTTGTTTTTTCTTTTCATCTTCTTTGCCAAATACTCCACCGCGAATTAATGTTGCAATTACATAATGTTGTTGTTCATTGGGTATTTCGATGTCATTCAGCCATTGAAGAAACAAAGTGTAAAAATCGTTTTTTTCAATTCGATGTGCTATCCCTCGCGATGTGACCGAACCATAAGGCTCTATGGCGATGACTCTTGCACTGGAATCGACATTATGCCAGGTGTCGATAGTCCTCAAGGCATTGCCTATTTTTTCTGAGTGCATGGCCGCGCATCCATTTAATTGGAATAAAAACTTTGATTTTTCACCTTTGGGAGGATTGAGCACCATTTCTTGAGAGGGCCATACATGTTGACCAAAACCTATCTTGGCAAATGCTGTTATTTCAAGATACTCAAAACTGTCACCTTTTAGACCATTTTGCACCGTAGTAACCAATTGCGCGAAAGGATGATTACTGTCATCTGGTAATAAGCTGAATTGGTTAAATGAATAATCGTAAGCATTAAAATACCATTGTTGGTCGCGATATTTCACAATGATGCAAATGTTTTCGGCTCCACAACGATTGCGCCATAAAAACCGTCCATTGACAATGTTATTGGCGTAGCGAACCGCCAACTCTTCAAATTTATGTTCATTTCGGTACGTTTTGATGACTTGGTTGAGTCTTTCTTCGAACTCTGGAGCGTTACAAGCCGTTGGCTCTTCAAGTTGACCCAAAATTTTTAACGTAAAGCTGACGCATAAGGTATCGGCTTCATGTGGTAGGGCTGCATCATCTCCCCACGAAAGATTCGGTTCTGCTTTTTCTTTATCATTCTTCACGCCATACTGGCTTTTGGTAGCACGGTTTCTTTTTTCATGCAATTTGATCGGCTGCCATTGATCGTGTTTGTCAATATCAATCCATAAGCCTGATGTCATTAACGCATCAGAAACTTCCAGTTTACGGCTAAACGCTAGTACCGATGGCAGATCCAACGCAGTAGTTTTAGTTTGTTTTGCAGCCATTATTTTTTCTCCTTTAATTGTTGAAATCGAAAAAATCATCTTCAAAATCATCGTCAACTTCAGCCCTAGACTCAAGCTCAGTTAAGCTAGATTTTGGGCTTACCTGTGCCAATTCACCTTGTCGGCATAAATACCAATATTGTTCATAATGGTAATGCCAAAGCATGTCTGCCAGACCTTGGATACGGTGCAGGCTGCGCCATTCGCCGATGCTGTGCGCTGCTTCTACAAAGCAAACTGGGGTGATGGCATCGCGAGTGTTTGCGACTTCGCCCGGTTGGTAAACAGGGCTAATAGCTTTGTATCCGTTGGTGATCGGAACAAGCCAACCTTTGGCGGGCTTTTCGAGCCGTACCCACTCGGCTTGGGTTTTATCGGTTGCCTCAAACTCGTTGTCTTGCAATTTGGGTTTGGCTTGGTACTTAAGTGCAGAAAAGTCCAGCCAAGCATCGATTAATTCGGCATCTGGTTGCTGTTGTTTTATGTTTTCATAATGTTCAGTTAATAAATCGGTACGATCCATCAGTACAAATCCGGGTAATAGCAAGCATTTAATTTTCTTTAGTAGCTTTTCTTCATCCTGATTAAGCACATGGATAGCAGCAATTTTTTGAATCGAGCCACCTGCTAAGCGGTGCTGATATGCCAAATTCAGGAGTGTTTCCTTTAACGTGTTAATTTCAGCCGTCCGGCCTATATTCAAATCAGGGCAAGCCATGATCAAAGAAACCGTCATGCTCATTTTGCCCTCTTCGATAATGGGTGGAGATGTTGTGGCCTTTTCTCGTCCTTTATTGTCCTTCCCTTTCTCTCTAGGTGGATTTTTTGTTTGAGCAAAGAAATAGTCGCTATACCTTTTATGTTGATAGACATGTATTTGGTGCTGATGACAAATAACCGCGCAACCTTGAAGCGATAATCTGGAATTTTTCGCTAGCTTTCGTGATAAAGCATGGCCAAAGCCTAAAAAATGGGTAACAGCAGGAAATCCATAAGTAAACCCAGCGATGCAATTGGCATCTTGGACGCTAATCCTTTCAAAAATGATGTAAGCATTATTCATGCTTCTACCTTTTCAGTATTGATTGCCAAATCCGCTTCGCTAAGCGCGTTAAATTCGCGTAGCAAGGGAGCGAATAGTTTTTGCCACTGTTTTTCATGTGCTGCCCCTAGCGTAAGTTGCTTATGTTTAATATTTCGGTTTATCCATTTAGAAAAATCAATCACTACATCGGGCGACCAATCTAGCGTTAACTTGGCATTCTGAAATTCTTCATCCGTCCTTAACGGATCAAGCCAATATTGTTGATGAGTTGGTAATTTTGACTCCTGTGACCATCCCGCAAATTGTTTAAGCCCTTGAATCTGAACGGCATGGTCAAAAACAATATCAGCAATAGCAGCGATTAGCTCCCGGATAATCTGCTTGCGTTGAAAATTGACACTGAGGCGGTGTGCATTAATAGCTAACAGTAAGTTCTTGAGCTCTGTTAACGGTTCTCTGGCTTGGGCGGCAAGTTGCTTATTGAATACTGTTTTTAGATGGATGGGCAGTTTAGTTTGAGTCTGCCATTGTGGCGATATGGCCGGCAATAAAATTAATTGTCCAGTACGTTTACCATTGCCACTGCCGTTTAAATTTGAGACATTTTGATGTTGGCTTTGAGTTACTTTTAAAATTGCTGTTTTATTAAACAAAGTATCTGTTTCTTGACTGAAGACACTATTATTTCTAGCCTCTCTACCTGGCATGTCTTTTTGGCGAGTTTTCCAGATACGCTCATAAATGAGTTGCGCCAAACTTGAAGAAACCAGCGGGGTTAATAAGTGATAGTTGGTGGTTTCTACCGGAAAATAAACCTGCTTTGCCAAAACATGGCTAGATTTATTTTTTTCGTTAAAAGCGTAGTTAAATTGTTCTTGCCATTTCTTTAACTGCTTATCGTCTTCGGCATAAGGTTTTAATAAGGTAGAATTTGTACATATTTCTTTTCCAGTTGAGTGCAAAAATTCTGCAATCGGAGAATACGCCGCTGTGGAATAAGAAAAATCTTTTTTTATTTCTTTTGCACAATTAACGGTAACTAATAGCGTTTTTGAAGAGTTTTCGCCTAATACTGTTGAATCTATATTGGATGCTCTCGTGCTGGAATGGGTCAGTTTAGCAATATGGGTCATGCCAATACTGATTTCAGTGGCTTTTTGGGCAGCATCATTAATCCATTTATTTCGCTGAAATTTTTCCTGAGCAGCCTTTTCTGCTGATTTCATGGCATTAGCTATTTCAGTGTCAATTTCAGATAATTTTTTAAGTAATCGTCTATTTTTATTATGCTTATCTGGTTGAAGTTTCTCTTTATCTATTTTTTCAGAAAAGTTTTTATTTTGTTCAGATAATTGAGATTGATTAATTTTCTTTTTCAAGGATTTAATCTTTTCAGAAAGCTTCTCTTTCAATTGATTTGAGTCAGAAGCTTCTTGATATAAATTTAACGACTCTTCAATTAGTTGTGATAATTCTCTATCGGAACCACAAACCACCATCCATTGTTCTAATTTTTTTCGAGTCCATTGATTTGATTCAATAGCGTCCTCTTCTGCCGTCCATTTTTCTAAAACTTCTCTATGGTCATGATTTTGCTTTTTATCCTTTATGGGTTTAAGTATTTCTTCATAGCCTTTTGAAATTTCCTCTTGAATTTTTTCATTAAAAAAGTTTTCTATTGCTTGTTGGGCATTTTTCATTAGTCATCCCTATTTAATTTCTCTAAAAACCCCAAGTAAAGGGGAATAACACCACTTAATTGTTTCATTGCCATAATCAGTCAATCGTATTTCACCGAAGCAATGGCTAATGTATTTCAACGGTTTGTCTAACTGTTCTGCTAAATGTCCATATTGTTCTTTAACATCAAAAGCGAACCATGATTGATTGCCCAGAACTGGTTTTAGGTCAATGTCTATAATGTCCGTTACTTCCTTGTATTCAATGGGATAGATGTTCTCGTTCTTGATTTGCCAAACAGGTTCAGCATCTTCTTCATTAAGATAGAGGCAGTACCCTTGGTCGAGTACTGAGGCCCTGAAAGGTTGCTTTCGCTGGACTTCGGCGCACCATGTCACCTGATTTTTCCACCATAGGCATGCAGGGCCTTTTTCAACGACATGTTCAAACATTTTTTGGCGGTAGGCTATTTGTTCCAGTGTTACTAGGTTTGAAAATGGCGACGTTTCAGCCCATCTCTTAGGCCGCTGGATACTTGGGATGGCATTTGGTGCTGAAAATTGACTTTCTTGCAGGATGTCATGCAAATCGTGGCTGGTTAGCTTTCGGTTTTTAGCTTCAAATCCAGGTTTTTCATAAGAAATCTCCTTACATTTCAATGCGTTATAGTTTTTAGCCAGAATGTAAAAATTCTCTGTTCCAGGCTTTTGCTTACGATGCCGTTGTATACGTCCTGCGATTTGAATAATTGAGCGAATGGAACTGGGCTCGGCAATGGCCCAATCGTAATCATGGTCGCGCCCCACTTCCGATACCGAAGTCGCCAATACCACAAAAAGTTGGTTTTGTTCGGGACAATTGCTCAAAGCGTGTTGGATTTCTGGAATGCTCCAAATGGCTCGATTATCTTTGCGGTTGAGGGCTTGGTCTAACCTACTCTCAATGAATGCCCGTTGCGCTAATGGATATTGGCTATGATAAACGCAGTAATGGATCCTGTAATTTTCGGGTGCAGGATTTTCATAAAGCAATCTGGCAACTGCTACGAGTGGATTGATATTAGCCATACGCACCAAGCCAATAGAAATTTTTTTACAGGATTCGTGTTGTTGGTGATGATTCTGATGCAATGCCACCATGCCATACCGGATTGCTTCGCTTATTGTATTGAGTGGCGATACCTCGTTTGTTGTGACTATTTTCAGTAATTTCGCTTTGCGGAACACCAAATTATCTTGATTCAGCTTGGTAATGCGTTTTTGGATAAATTCATCATGTGCTTTGATGAAACTTTGCAGGTTTTGCTGTTCTGAAAATTGTGTGCTGAATTCATCAAACCAAGCACAAATAATAGGTTTTTGTACTTCAAGATGACTAGCTGCGGAGTTAAATGCTTTCCGGCCTTCTTGATAGGCTTCAAACAAAGCATAAGCCAGTGCTGGCGGCATAGTTGCCGTGGAAAGCAATACTTTTGCACCTAACATGCCAGCCCAATTCACCAAACGCGTAAGTGCGGGTAGGTCGTTTAAATCAAATTCATCCGGTTCATCTAAAACCAAATCGGACGTGAGTAGGCGAAGCATCGGCACAATTTGTCTGCCGCCACGCACTCCTTCGGTTGCCGGTGTTAAATGATCGATAGTGCTGACCAATATGGGAGCATGTAACAATTTCTTCGCTTTTTGATTATTTTGAAACCACTTTTCTAATTGGCCTTCGTAGAGTTCTGTTTCATAAAAGACATCAAAACCGTCATCATCCAACCCCATATCCAAGCTCTCGCTACCTCGCATGGCAAATGGATTGTCATCGTTTTCTTTAGCTTGCATAATTTGGTTTAAGCGCATAATTGCCTGAGAACCAATGAGCGTAGCAATTTCAGTTTTATCGAGAGACAAGCGTTCTTGCAATGCTTCTCCGGTTTGCAAGGTCAATGTCCGCAAACCTAATGCGACACTAAAACGGCAACCTTCCAACTCATCGGCTAATCCATACATAATTCTGGCATTGGCCAAGGTTTTGCCTTTTCCTGTCGAGGCCATATTGATGCCGAAAAAGCCTTGCTCTTTGACCTGGCTTTGAAATTGTTGAGCAGCTTGATATGCCTTAGTTTGCCATGGCTCTTGGTCTTCTTTCGGGCCTTTGGCTAAGGTTTTATTGTCGGTGAGCGGGGGTAATTCTTCGCGTAAGCGTCTTAATTTTAATGAGAACTCAAAGGCGTGCTGGCTCACCCCGACATTATGCTCATCCAACTTTTGCTTGAGCTGGTTTTGTTTGTCGGTATTTGCGTAAGCTTGATAATTGGAATCCTGCCAATGGGCTTGCACGTCTTTGGCGGAATAATGATGATCGGCAAGCATCAAAACCAGACGCGACAAGTGCATCACGAATGGCTGGCGAAACCAATCAACATCAATTAATCCCTGACAAGATAAAGCGCGCTTCGATAACTCATTAGCTTTTTTCTGCCAAGTTTTGCTAATCATTGGAGTGCCATTTGAAAATGACCAATTAGCTTTTAAACTTCGTTCTTCCCATTCATGATTTCGGCTATTGACCGAGTTCCATGCATCATCAAAAAACTGACTTAACCAGTCATTAATATAATCAAGACTTGGTTCCACTTGACCTTGTTTTGGATAAACGGGTAAACGGTGATGTGAGACAATTAGCCAAGCCACTAATTTTGCAAATTCTGGCAACATGTTGAATGGGTTATTGAATTCATTCGACTGAGGGTTATCCATCACTATTTTTTGCAAAATATATTTTTCTAACCGCTCGTCAACATTTGACAATTGCTCCAGCCATACTTGATCGTCACGTCCGTCAACAAAAGCCTGAAAAAGCCGTAAAGATATCCATTCATGCCGATATGGCTCGAATTTTTTGCTTTTTATCTCTATGTTAAGCTTGTCCTGAAACAAATCGTTTGCTTTGCCCAAATCATGGAACAATCCTGCAATTGCCGAAGCAATAGCTATAATTTCAGTTAAGCGCCAACCTTTTTCCCAGTCATGGTGTATCAGGTTATTTTTTGTCCAATTGACCGGCACCACCCCTTCTGCATTGAATCTCCTGCGATTCCCAACAATCCAAATCAACTCGCTGCGGCTTCTCGACCGTATCCAATGGCAAGCCACGGCGGTATTTTTGGTGGCGGTTTTGCGCAATAGGGTCTTGACGGCGACCAGGCCTTCTTCAGTGATAACAGTTTGCCAGGTGTTGTCGCCGATACGGTTGGCGAAGGCATCGAGCACACGACGCGTGCGGTTGAGTGCTTTTTTCTCACATTGGCTGACAAAAGTCACCATCATGGGTGTTTCCCCTCACCCTTTCCCTCTTCCGCAGAGAGAGGGGATTCAATGTTTTGAATGGCTTGTTGCTTGACTTGCTCAAACATAAAATCCAAGGCTTTGTGTTCGGTAAATTTCTGCAAGCATTGCTGGCGAAATTCCTGCTCACTCATCTTTTCTTTGGCACTAATAAATGCCCAGGGCAGTATGATTGCGTCTTTGACGAGATCGGCAACATCGAAAACGAGTGCGCCGCGTCGGGTTTTACCGTGCATGACAGCGAATCCGTGCGGGATGCCTAATACCCACAAAGTACTGGCAGCTAAGCCATAGGCCAGGTAATTACCATGGTTCAAAAAGCCGTTGGCGAAATCAGCAGCTTGGTGGTCGCGAGTAAAATCTCCAAATTGGGTGGCTTTGGCGGCGTAGCGGTACAGTTGTTTAGTCAGCAGCGCTTCGCGTTGCAATAAATCACCGACTTTCTCGGCGGTTTCAATTTGGATTGCGTAGTTATCCATAGCCGAGCTGATTTCGAGGTTGTCTATGAAAAAGTTTTCGTTTTTGAGTTCGCGGTCTTTATCCCAAATACGTTTGATATAATCAAGACGGGCTTGTTGAAAGGCTTTCGCGACTCTTAATCGTTTAGACTCGTCGAACCAGAAACTTAGCCAACCTTGCACATATTCTGTAGGCCTATATTCGCTTTGCGGTGTGAGCCATTCAATTTCATTAGCTGATAACAATGGCGTGGCTCCACCACCAGAGAAACCGACTAAAACCCCAGCGCTTGCTAGCATACGCATGGCGGCTTGGGTTATCGATGTTCCAGTTCCCAATAAGATCACGGTAGTATTAGCAATTGGGATGTTCCAATAAAGGTTTTCATCTTTTGTTTCAGTCAAATAAAGCACTCTACCGTCTTTCTGCATGACACGACATTTTTCAAGGTAATAAATGTTCGCTCGCTTAGAATGGAGTATTGCTTTCAAATCTGTAAGTAATTCCATTGGCAATATTTATATCCTTATGTTCTAGAAAATAACCAGAGTTTAGTATTTTGCAGAATACGTTATATACAGGCTCAAAATCTGACATTGCCCTCACTATATTTCTCGATCGCTGCTTGCAACTGATTGATGACTTCCTGGCGCAGTTCGGCAGGCTCTAATACTTCAACTCCGTTACCATATTTCAAAATATCCATCACAAGTTCTTTGCTATCAGCATAGGGAATGCGCAGTTCATAGCTGCCATCTGGTAACAGCTTAACTTGCTGCTGCGGGTGCCATTGCTCATCAGCTACCCAGCGGGCGCGTTCGGGAGAGAAAAGCAGCACGGCGGTCTCTTTGGGTTGGCCGGCAAAAATGCCGTAGCTGGAGGCGAAATAGGCATCGAGTTCGGCCTCATCGAATTCGAGCGCGGACTGATCGAGTGAACGGCATGCGCAGATGCGGTCAACGGCAAAGCTGCGTAGCGCATTGCGTTTGTGGCAGTAAGCATCCAGATACCAGTTATCACGATAATGGGTGAGGCGTTGAGGTGAAATCTGCCGCTGGGTAGTCTGGTCATCACTGCGGCTGTGATAGTGGATGTGCAGCCGCTTTCTTTGTAGCAAGGCGCTCGCTACAGATTGGAAATGCTCGCTGGCAGTATTTCTCGCGGTCATCCGCAGGATACGGATGCGTTTGGCAATCTCATTCTTGTTGAGCTGGGCAGTGGCCAGAATTTTTTCAAGCCGATTTTTTATCGGCTTGAAATGATCATCCAGCAATCCGGGCTGGGTTTGCTCCAGTAACTGCTGCACGGTTAACAAGGCATACAGTTCATTGGCGTTGAACCAGAGTCCTGGCAACTCAAAGACTTCTCCCTCTTGGCTGTCGTAAAGATAGCCATTGTGTTCTCGGTCATATTTCAGCGGTGCGTTAAAGTACAACCGCAATTCTTCTATCAAACGTTTGACCGTAGCAGGTGAGCATTCCAGTCTTTCTTCAAGCATCTGGCGTGAAACGGGAGATCGCCTGGAGGCAAGTATTTGGTGTAATTTGTAAATGCGCTGTAGGCGATCCATCCTGGTTTTTCTGTTTTTATTATTATTACAGCATAGTCTAATCCATGCACGAATCAACCTGCTGTCGCGCTTTGCCAAGGGTTTGCTTCTGTTACACGACAAAAGCAGGGAGTCACATGATAGGCCATCATCATACTGCTAAGTGAATGTACCATTCAATTGTCATTTTATAAAGCTTGTTGTGATTCAGATTGGGATAGCTGGGATCCGGTGATTTCTATACTGGATCTCCGTTTTCATGACCATGACGTGAAATGGCTCGATATTCATAGCTACATGAATGCGCTGGAATTGCCTCATCAAGAAATTGGCCGCATTGCACGAGCCAGCGGAGATAGCGTGATACGCTATTTGCGGGCGTATATCGAAGTTGGTGGGACGGCTCTTTGCTCATCCCAGCGTCATTGTCCCAGCAAGTGCATTGTTGCTCTATTCGGAAGTACTTCAAACACGTTTCCAAGCCCATCGGTCGCACGCTGTTGCTGAGGCGGCCTGTGAGATTGAAAAGCTCACCGGGATTCAATCGGCTTTAAGTGCCTGCCGCGACTTCATGCATAAACGTCTCTGCATGAAATCTCGAAAAATGGCAGTGATCCCCTCTAAAGCCGATCCGGATAAGCAGCACGAATTTTTACACAACAAGCTTGAGCCCTTACTGGAAGAGGAAAAGCAAGGCAAGCGCGGGTCTTCTTTGTTGATGCCATACACTTTTTGATGGGCGCTTTCTTGGGTATGCTGTAGTGTAACCGCGTGAGGTATAACATTTATCCTTCCTGGTAAACTGCCGTTGGTTTTTTTCGAGTCGTTAATAGATTGATATAATAGGGCTACAAGATGATTCGAAAATGCGATCGACATATCCGACTAAACTTCGTCAGCCATCTATTGTTGCGGATCGAAACCCGAAAAGCAAAGTGATCGGAGGAATCGCGCTGAGTCAATCGAAAAAACATTCTTAGATCTGATCTGCAAGTGTCAGCACAACGGGAATTAATAATGAATGAGTAATTATTTTGGATATTATTCGGCTTAAAACGATCTCTTTTGGTCATAAAGTTTATTCAAGAGTTACTGCGAATAGGGTAAAACATTCGTGATCATTAATCTTCCCCATCAGCCAGGACAATGCAGCAGGCCAAGAGGTAGCATTTATTCAATTAAAGGCACCTCTAAAATTCATATTTGCGAGCATCCGCTTTGCGGATTACCTGCTTCCCCCCCTTCGTCACAATACTTCGTTGTTCACCAAAAATGTTTCCTTACCTATCAGTTATAGGCTGCGTCAACATTTTTTGTTCTCCCCTTGTCTTGTTTAGAACTCTGAATTTCTAGAGGTGCCCTTAATTACATAGATATTCGTTCTAAGAGCGTTTCCTGAAGCAGGCAATAAAGAGTAAAGTGCGCGATGATTTCGGTATAAATTGATAGGCAGGTTGTGTATTTATTGCGATAGCCTTGGAATAGTGATTTTTTAAATGAGGCTTCATTATTTCCAGATGGCAAATTTAAAAATTAGATCGATGCAGTGAGCCGAGCTTATGCAAAGGTGAATATGAAGACAGAGTGGTTTATCGCTGTTGGTTTTAAATTAATTGAAGACTAAAAAGGGGATTATTATGAGTAAAGGTGCAGATGACGACTTAAACCATGATCTTTTAGATGATAAAGGGGGTCTTAACAATAGTTCTGGTGATGATAATCCTACTGGAAGTGGAAATCATAAATCTTTTAAATTCACTATTGAGAATGGTCAAGTAACCGCTGTTTTTGAATTTAAAGATGGCGTGTTTGAACAGAAAAATTTAGATGGAGACGAAACTTATACCGTCAGCGGTAACAATATCATTCACACTGAGCAAAAGCCATTTGGTACTGAAACCACAATTCTGTCCGATCCTGAGGGGGATGGAATTTATACTCGTTTCTCGGAAAGCGTATCCGGTGGCAATTTCAAATACAATGGTAGTCTAGTCTATAGAGGTTTTGATTCTTCCGATGACAATCTAGTGGTGCGTGGAGATGAGAGTTCTCATGGCGGAAGTGGATCAGATAGTTTCTATTTCCGCGAAGCTTCACATTTGGAAATTGAAGATTTTCACCACGCCGAACACGATAAAATTGTTTTTGATACTGGGCTAGGGCTGCAATCAAAAGAACATTTAGCTAGTTTTATCACTGATGCCCATTTTCTAGGTGACGATTTCCTCATCAATTTTGGGCCTGATGTTTCAATTAAATTGATCGGTGTTCATGATGGTCAGATTAGTTGGGATGATGTAGCTGTATTGAGCTGAGAATCAGCTAAGAATCAGATTAGTGAGCGAATTAAATCTCGCTCACGCTGCGACAGCTAGTAAATACATCGGCGGTTAGTAACAGCTCCCCATCTAGTTAAAAGAAAGGCTAGTAGATGAGGAGTGTTGTCTTGGATTTGTATCAAGATAAAACTCAATCCTGCTCTGTTTTCAAAATATTCCCATTGGGATCCAGTTCGAGTTCGAGTTTCTTCCCTTCTGCCTTGATTTCTACCTCGTAACCAGAAACTGTCCCATCAGGTTTCATTACCTTCTCTGTCTCTTTAATGGTCGCTTTTGGGTGTGTCTTGGAAATGGCTTGAACTACCGCTTCAGGTAGATCCTTAACATCGATGGTTTCTTCCTTCTGCAGGACCTCGCCCTCGGAGCTATACAGAATTTCGTACTCCTTGCCATTTTCTTTGTATTCCACTTCATAAGCTTCTTTACCTTCGAACATCTCCTTCTCGAACTCTACTTTTTTGGCATTGGGGTAAGCCTTTTCAAAGGCTTCGAGGACCGCTTTGGGCACTTGATCCTTGTTTATTTCTTTTCCACCGGCATTTGCCTGGCCGAATGCTGCTAAAAAAGTGGCTAGTGCCACCACAATCCAAAGTTGTTTTTTCATAAAAATCTCCTTTGGCCGTAGCCGAATATGCATTCATTAAAATCTATCGATACACCTACCTTTGTAGGCACAATCAAAAAGATCGCAACGAAAAAAGTTTTCGTTGATTTCTATCTACTCTTTAACTGAATGATTGTCAATATTTTAATTAGCATTAAAATTGTTCAAAGTAATGAATCAGGCAACGACATCATCTGTGTTTCCTCATGCTGTGCTGGTAAAGCTGGTTTGAGAGGATAGCAAGTTTGTTTACTGCTGCGATCGATCATAACTAGCGAAGCTAAGTTTGCAGCTAATTCCACTTCAAAATCAAATATGACGCGAAGACGAGCCGCAGACAGTATAAATAATATGACAAAGAGAAGCCGACACAATCAAGTTTGATTGCGAAATAGAATAAAATAAAAATTTGCATAAAAAGCCTATTACCCAATTGAAAAATATATTGTTACGCTGGTTTCCGGAAAAAACCAAAGTCCACGCGCATCAATGGTTCTTTCTGGCAGCATGTGCCTATGCCGTGCTGATGGTGCCATTGGCCATGCTGGCAAGGCATGGTTACGGACCGGAAGTACTAGCCACATCAACCAGCCACGCTTTTGAAATGCTGTTCGGTTTCGCTTTGGCTTTGATCGCTGGTTATCTGCTGGGACCTATGCCTGCGCAACGATTAGCCTTATTCATGATTTCGTGGCTATTGGCACGGGTAATGGGATTAGTCGACTCTGCCAGTTGGCTGACTTTGGTCAGTAATGCTGTCTTTGTCACATTGCTCGCCTGGCATTTACTGCCTCGTCTGTGGGTTGCGAAGAAATGGCGTAATCGGACGTTGGTGCCATTGCTCGGTCTGATTTGTGCCATTACGATTGCAATCATTTTGATGAACCAGCTTGACTATCGCTGGCTGCATCGTTATTTGCTGGACGAGAGCGTGCAATTATTCGCCTTGCTGATGCTTTTCATAGGAGGACGCATGCTGGCGCCAGCAGTAGCCGGCGAATTTTATCGGCAAGGAATGGAGCTTGAAGCAAGGGTTCAGCCGCACATCGAAGCCGGGTTAATTGTGACAGTTTCAACTGCTTTCGTGCTGGCTCCAGTCGCAACTCCCGTATCAGGTATTTTGCTGATTATGAGTGGAATTTTGGCAGCTATCCGGATGTTTCGCTGGCAGTTATGGCATTGCCTGGCACGGCCTGATCTGATTTGTCTAGGGTTAGGCTATAGTTGGCTGGCAGTGGGGCTCGTGCTATTGGGCTGGGTAAAGCTGACTGGAAGCGACTATTTTAGTACCGCAGTTCACGCAATCACGGTAGGCGCATTAGGTACACTCGCCGCTAATGTCATGGTGCGCGTGACATTGCTGCATGTAAAGCAATATCCTTCGCGAATACCGCAGCTCGTGGTAATGACTGGCATCATGAGTATTGCTGCTCTCACGCGTATGGGCGCTGATTTTAGCGCCTATCGAGAAATATTATTGGCTACTGCAGCAGTAGCCTGGAGCACTAGCTTTCTGCTTGTTTTATTTGTTTTGCTGGATTGCCTGGCTAATACACCGTTTCGCAAATCTGTGAGGCAACAAACATTGACAAAAGATAGGACTTAATACTTCCTTCACTTATTATTCCATTTCTAAATCAAAACTGACTTTGTCGGCTTCACCTTGCCGTATGATTTATACTGTCTGCGGCTCGCCTTCGCGTCATTTTTGATTTGGAAATGGAATTACTTATCTGGCCAAAATTAAAAATAACAGATTGATTACCTAAATAAATAAGGTAATCCCCCGGCTATGCCGGGGGACTATTAAAGGTTTGACCGTGTGATATGGTCACCGTGATTCTTTTAGCTTGATCAAGAGCTAGGAGAATCAAATGAGAGATTATCAGAGTTTGGCCCATACGACATGGGACTGTAAGTACCATATCGTATTTATTCCGAAAAGAAGGAAGAAAGTGATATTCGGAATGATACGAAAACACTTGGGAAAAGTATTTCACGAATTAGCTGCGCAGAAAAACAGTCAGATAGTAGAAAGACACCTGATTCCTGACCATGTAAACATGTGCATCAGTATTCCCCCGAAGTATTCGGTATTCTACGTAGTAGGATATATCAAGGGGAAAAGTGCAATATCGATTGCGCGGAGATTTACGGGGAAATCAAGGAATTTCACAGGTGAAAATTTTTGGGCACGTGGTTATTTTGTATCCACGGTAGGATTAGATGAAGAGATGGTCAGAGAATATATCCAGCACCAAGAGAAAGAGGATGAGCACTATGATCAGCTCAAGCTTGGTATGTGATGCCACCTTTAGGTGGCTCCAATTCTTTCCCCTTTGAGGGGCTAACAGTAATAAGCCTCCGGCTTTGCCGGAGGTAATTTAACTAATACGGCACACCCTTATTTAAAATTAATTGATCAAGCAGCATATTGGTTTTCCAACACACTATCCTAATCATATCTCAATTCCACCTTACCAATCTGAGGCTCTTTCCCCTCTATCAATTCGCTCAAAAAACGATAAAAAGTATCTGCCGAGGGTGGGCAGCCAGGTAAGAAGTAATCTACTTTGACTACTTCATGGACGGGGTACACTTTATCCAGCAACAAGGGTAATTCTGGATCGTTCGGAATGTGAGGATTGATCATGTCAGGGCTCTTCAAATAGACTTCCTCCAGACATTCCTGCAGGCTGAAGTGATTACGCATGGCAGGCACACCACCGTTGATGGCGCAAGCGCCGACCGCAACCAGAATCCGGCAACTAGCCCGATAGGTACGCAGCACATGCACATTTTCCGCATTGCAAACGCCGCCTTCAATCAGGCCAATGTCACAGTGGCCGAGCTGTTTGATATCGGTGAATGGAGAGCGATCGAATTCGATATGCTCAAGCAACTCCACGATTCGCTCATCCATATCCAGGAAGGACATATGGCAGCCAAAACAGCCAGCTAGCGAAGTAGTCGCTAATTTAAGCTTGGGTTTATGAGTCATCAGATTTGGCTCCTGCAATGTATATTTTCTCCAAACCGATTTCGCTAATTTTGTGTTGATCGAAGATACGCTTACCGATGGGGGCGTCGTAGCCATGCTCCTTAATAAGAATGGCTCCTACCGGACAGATCCTGGCAGCCAGATCGCTAGGCTCAAGATCGCTATCAACCAGTTTGCCACTGGCTGTATTGACAATCAGGCTGGCATGAATGCCGCGCCCGGCAATGGCAAAGACATTTTTACCATCTACTTCCTGGCTGGCACGCACACATAAGCTACACAGGATGCAACGGATTCGATCCAGCATGATGGTCGGATGAGAGGCATCAACCTCACGCTCTGGAAACTGTTGGGGAAAATGTTGATGCAGCATGCCAAGATGATAGGCCATTGCCTGCAAAGCACAATTGCCGGTTTTTTCGCAGGAAGGACAAATGTGATTACCCTCAATAAACAGCATTTGTGTTAGAACTTTACGTGCTTCATTGAGTTCAGGGATATTGTTGCGAATCTGCTGCCCGGCTGCAGCCGGACTGGTACATGCCGTTAACGGTTTGCCATCGACTTCGACGGTACACAGCTTGCAGTTACCTTGCGGCGTGATACCCGGAAAGTGGCAAAGATGGGGAATATAAACATCTGCTGCCAGTGCAGCATCCATGATAGTTTCCCCATGGACAAATGGTATTTCCCGGTCATCGATACGAATAAGGTTAGGTTCCGGCGCTGTCATCATGTTAATCTCCCTCTTGCTTAAGATGTGCTCCCTTATCGTCATGCTGTGTCAACTGGCGGGCTTCTTGCAAAGCCGCATCCAACTCGAATCGCGCAGTAAAGTCATATTGAGTCAACTGCTGCTCAAAAGCCTGCGGAAAATGCTGCAACCCGTCCAGAATGGGATTGGCTGCTGTATGACCTAGCCCACAATGGGAATAGCGCCTGACCAGCTCGCTGACACGCTGGAGCTCAGCCATATCGTTGCGTGCCCCCTGCCCGATAATGATTTTATTGAGACCTTGCTTGAGCAAGGTTGTTCCGACCCGGCATGGCGTACAAAAGCCGCAGCTCTCATGGGCAAAGAAGGCTGCAAACTGATGAATGATAGCCAGTATGTCACGCTCCCGATTAAAGATCATAAAAGAACCGCCAGTACCGACGTCCTCAAACGCTATCTGGCGGTGAAAAGCAGTTTGATCAAGCAATGTACCGGCAGGCCCTCCTACCTGCACCGCTTGCACATTGTCAGCGCCACACTCTTCAAGAACCTGCTGGATCGTGACCCCAAACGAATATTCATAAATGCCCGGGGCGGCACAGTCACCGCTAATACTCAGCAGTTTACTTCCGGTGGATTCGGTTGTGCCTGCTGCGGTAAACCATTCGCTTCCGTTGCAAACGATATGGGTAGCTGCGATAAACGTTTCAACATTATTTACCACAGTAGGCTGCCCTAGATAGCCGTGCGCCACCGGAAAGGGCGGGCGGCTACGCGGAATACCGGGTTTACCTTCGAGCGATTCAATCAGGGCTGATTCTTCCCCGCAAATATAAGCGCCTGCTCCCACCACGATATCAATATCAAAATCAAATCCTGTCTGCCCCAGAATAGCTGTTCCTAATAAGCCGAGTTTGCGGCGATGCAGCAGTGTAGCCTGTAGATGCGGCAATAAATACCGGTATTCTCCACGCAAATAGATAAACCCTTGATAGGCACCGATGACATAAGCACAGATAGTCATGCCCTCAAGCAATGCATCAGCATGCTGCTGTAATAACATTCGATCCTTGAAAGTACCAGGTTCTCCTTCGTCTGCATTACATACCACATAATGCGCCTCTCCCGTTGCTTGTTGGCAGAGATGCCATTTCAGGCCCGTGCTGAATCCGGCGCCACCCCGGCCACGCAGTTTTGATTGAGTGATTTCTGTCAGCGTTTCCTCTCTGCCCCGCGCCAGCATCGCGCGTAAACCATCGCCAGCCGGCAGATCGCCTTCGAGTAGCAAACCTCGTTTATAAATGTGATCCTTGATGTGAAACCAGTCAAGCGGCCATTCATTCAATGGTTTATCGGCCTCGATCAGATCAGTTATCTGTTCAATCTTCTCCGAATCCAGATGGATCAGCGGTACGCCATTAATGAGCAATGAAGCGCCATGGTCACACATACCAATGCAGGAAGTTTCATGTATGCTGAGCTGCCCGTCTTTACGCGTCTGACCTATGTTGACACTCAGCTTTTGGGAAAGCATACGAATTAAATCGGTTCCTCCAGCCCGATAACCGCAGCTGGTGCAATTACTGAACAGAATATGATAGTGGCCGCAAGGTGTAGAATAGAAAAAGGCATAAAATGCGACCACTGCTCTTACCTGGCTGACAGGTAAACTCAATTGTGCAGCCACCTCGCAGATCGATTCCTCCGAAATATACCGGTGCTTTTGCTGCAATTCATGCAGAATATGTAGCAAATGCAGGTGTTCGGTCATGGTTACTCAGGTGCTCTTGTGTGCGGTTACCTGAATCTCGATTCGCATGCGTGGATCAGATAAGCCAGCTGCAATCATCATGGCCGCCGGGCGAACCTTGCCGAGATACTTGCGAAAAATTGGCCAGCACAGTTCAAAATCAGCTGCATTGGGTAGCACATAAGTCACCCGCACAATATCATGTAAACTGGAGCCAGCCTGCCGCAGGGCTGATTCGATATTCTTGAAGCACTGCTCGGCCTGTTCAAGCAGATCTTCCGAAATAGTCATAGTGGAATAATCAAAACCTGTCGTCCCTGAAACAAAAATCCAGTCTCCTTCCACGACTGCACGCGAATAGCCAATTTCTTCTTCAAAGGTGGAACCTGAGCTGATCAACCGTCTTGTCATACGATCTCCCATAGAATATTGATAAAAATTTTGTTCAATAATGATCAACCGATCTAGCAAATAAAGTCAACTACATAGATTATTCCATTTCTAAATTAAAACTGACTTTGTCGGCTTCATTTTTGATTTGGAAATGGAATTAGAATGTGAATAGATAATTAATTAACTCCGCTCCACCAAAGCCACCAAATGGCAGTAGCAGCGCCTGCAGTGCCGGCTGCTGAGTAAAAGGGACAAAGGCACCCTCGCGTGTATTACGAATCCGCTCGATCAGCCGATTAATCTGCTCCGCACTGATATGGAGTTGAATCTGCGCCTTGGGCTGAGCGAGCCGCAGCAGTACTTGCTCATAATGAGCCAGTACCTTAGTACGCATGGCGTCTGCACTTTTATTCAGTAACCTAGCCGTATTCAATGTATAAAGCAGCGCAACAATGACTATCAGAATAAGCGCCAAGGGAAAACCCATGGCATCGAACAAGTCGCTCCGCGCAATCACCATGAAAAGAATTAAAACGAACGGCAGATAAATAAGCCATTGTATGCGGCGTGTTGCCGCTACGATAAGCTGAAAATCAAGAAAATAATCGAGATAGGGACGAGGCACTCCCATTTCATTCGTCTCCCGATCAATCAACTGCTCCGGCCATTGCCTGCGAACATGACCGAGTGCTTCGATAAATTGAGTACAGGCGCGACTTTCATAGCCTATCCAAAAAATGATCAGCCAGAGCACAAGGGCAGTCATCCCGATGAGCAGGTAGTGCAGATACTTCACCAATTCACCTCGATGTGGGAACGAAGGAATGTCAAAGATACTGAATATCAATATGCTTAATACAAATACAATCACAGTCGACAAAGCAATCCAGCCAGCCATTTCACGCCAGCTGGTAGCGCGCAAATAATTCTGCCACAAGGTGGATACTTCGACTTCCTCTGATAAAACGTCGGGCCTGGGTCTACCTGCCGCATCGAACATTGTCAGATCAAGATAAGGACCGATGCTCATAGCAGAAAAACGACTACGTGTCAGCGACCAGCTTGATGGCTTAAATGGGGGCATGGTCAAATTAAACCGCACGGCTATTGCCTGTGCCTGTCTCCGGATTCGAATGATGAATACCCCTATCATAATGAGCGCAGTAGTAAGCCCGATGAAACGAATGACGAGATTAGGCCATACACTGACTCCCTCCAACCACCTAAATGGTTCACCCGTTCCTTGTTCGATCGTTTCTTGCATAGCCTGATTAACGATTACGAATGCAGCCATCGTGAATACCGCCAACGCAATTATGCAGAAGGCTACAAAATTAATCTGTCTGGGCGAGTGTCCGGTTGATCTGAACGAATGCAGCAAGGTTAACACCCCTTTCTGAGCATGACGACTGGTGATCACTATCCACAAACCGAACAAGATACAAACAAGCCCTATTATCGTCCATTGCGGTGCTGCGAAAGACTTCGAAGAAAGGAGAGGCGAATCTATCCGCTCGCATTTCATCCAATCCTCACATGACGCTGGCTGAGTCAAATGACTGATCCCTTCCGGATTGCTGCCCTTGATCCAAGCAATAAGATCATCTACAGCGGGGGAAGCTACCAGCACTGCTTCAGTCCGGCCTATCTCAAAAACTTGCGGTCGTAGCCACTTTTTCATTTGCTCAGCCCAATAATTAAGTGGCTCGGAGGAAAGCGCCATCAAGGTAGCGAGGTAGGTCGAGGTTTGATAACCATCACGAAAGGGTAGCGTCGATTGCTGCAATGCAGGATGTAATGCTAAGCCAAAATTGGAAGCCACGACCAGATTGCGCGCCCAGTCCTTCTGATCGGCATGCATATAACGCGCATCCAGATCAGTAGTGAAAAAAACTTTTTCTTTGAAATGACTGCGTAGCGCCTGGAGAATCAATAGTTTGTCGTAAACATCAGAACCTACAATACCGATCGCCTTGACGCCATGATCGGCAAATCGTGGATCACGGTCAAGTCTGGCAATCTCGTCTGCTAACCGCCGCAGATAGTCGTATTGACTGAGTCCATCAGCATGTTCGAGTGGCATTGCTTCAAGCTGCGTTCGTAAATCCATGGGTTGGTTCTCATTATTTTTTCGCACTGTTTTTGCGCCTAATTTTTCAACGCCAGGTAACACCCCATCCAGCCCCCGCAGGTAGTTAAAACTATGCACAGGCGGTGATGAGCCGTTATTGGTTTGACAAAGCTCGGAAAAACTATCGATCAAATTTTGTAACAATGTGCGGGCATACGCGGAATCCAGTTCACTGATCAATACGAGCCCATCCTTGCAGGGATTATCGCGCTGAAATCCGGCTATTCCTTGCTCAACTTGCGACAACCATCTCCGCTCACGATTGACACCGCGCTGCCATAGCTCCCATAGCAAGGTGACTGCAAGCACATCATCGGTACCAATAGAGCGAACAATTCTTTGCTCCTGCAACTCATCCCGATAAACGTTGCGCTCAAAGAAACACTGCCATGGCTGCAACTGATTTCCCTGCTTTGTTGGCAAAGCAGGGAGATTACAGTCAGTAATCGTCGCAGTGGGTGAAAATATCTTAACAGCGGCTTGTTGATCTAGCGCCATCATGTCGGCACTGCGCACGAGTTTCATTAGCATGGCCGATCCTGTCGGCCCTACCAGGGCGAGTTCACCAAACAAGCCAGGCAGCTTCTCCTGAACTAGAGCAGGATCATATAAACTTTCATTCAACCACAGCAGTAGTACTTTTGAGGCAGACTGCTCATTTCCCTCGAACCACTCAAACGGAATCATGATGTGTTTTATCTGGCCATCACCATCACTATTCCCCTCCTCGGGTTCTGATTCCAGCTTGCTCTGATCGATCCAGAAATAGCCTATCGCATCGGGATTTTCTGGGTTATAGCCATGGAAGCTAAGGGCTGATATCACCGCAAAGCGGGAACGTCGTCGACTCTCAGCAGCTTCAGCAAAGGAACCACCAAAAATACTGACTGCTAGCACGGTTACCTCATAATGCTCTTTACGAAGCTGCTCGATCTTATTACGGAGCACTTCGGGTTTGAGTGCTTCAGGTTGACTAATGGACTCCGCTTGCTTCTTGCTAGCAGTCTGTGCAAAACGTTCCTCATGTTTCTCCACCGCCGCAAACGGATCTTGCCAGAGCCGCGCTTCAACATTTTGCTGGCCAATCGGAACAAATTTCACCCGCTCGACATCACTGGGGCGAGCACTTTCCAGTGGAATATTCTTAACCAGCACACCTGCTGCAAGCAAGATCACCATAATGATCGGTAGCGGATTGATCAAGACACTTTTGTTGCGATCGCGATCTGCGTCCATGTCTATAATTTATTTAGAGCGACATTATGATTTGTTGACGTTATAAGTACTTCATAAATACAACCAAATTCGTAATATTAGGGTTCTCACATCATCCATAAAAAGAATTTGCAATGCTTCGATGAATGCTCAGTGATGAGTTCTGGTCGAAGCTGGAGAAGATTCTGCTTCAAGCAGCCATTTATAACAAGCGCAATCTGCGCATGACGGTAGAAGGGATACCGTATCGAATGCAGGTTGGTTGTCCTGGCGCGACCTACCCAAGGCGTTGGGCTGCTGGAATTCAATCTATAAGAGATTGAATGCGTGGTCATCCAGTAGCAAGTGGACCAGGGTTTTCCAAGCTCTGATCATTGATCCGGATTGGCAGTGAAAATTCATCAAGGGCAACTGCATAAAAGCATATCAGCACAGTGCGGGTGCAGTCAGTCAAGAACTGCAGGCTATCAAAAAAGCCGTGCGGAGTAATTCCATTTTTATTTCATAAGTGTAATATAGAAGTAATTCTATTTCCAAATCAATCGCAGCTTTTCCGGCTTCTCTTTGTCGCATTATTTATATTACCTGCAGCTCACATTGATGGTGTCATGTTTGATTTGGAAATGGAATAAGAACTAGAACTTAAGTTTGACCAGATATTCACCTTATAACAACCCATCATTCATCAAACTCCTAAACAATGTATCGCTGGATTCTGATTCAAATCGCTTCAATTCTAGTAGCTATCATTATCGGTATTATTATCATGGGAGAGGTTCTGACCGGACCCGCATCGACTGCTGTTGGCGTCTTGGTACCCGATTTTCCGGTGGATTCGGTGCAAATTCCAACCAACCAGAACCATAAAGTTCATGGCTGGTTGGCACGAGGCATCAGGGGCCATGGCGCTGTAGTGCTTGTCCATTCCATTCGTAGCAATCGCCTGGAAATGCTTGGCAGGGCCAGATTTCTAAATGAACAAGGATACAGTGTATTATTGATTGATTTGCAGGCTCATGGAGAAACACCGGGCAAACGAATTACTTTTGGTGTGCGTGAGTCGAAGGATGTTAAAGCGGCGGTTGACTATCTGCGGGACAATTTTCCCGGTGAACGTATTGCCGCCATCGGCGTCACCCTAGGTGCAGCCGCGATCACACTGGCAGATCCTCCTTTGAAGCTCAATACCATTGTGCTGGAATCTCTTCATCCGACTTTTGAAGAAGCGGTTGAGAATCGACTAAAACTTCATCTCGGTCAATTCGGCATATGGCTTAAGCCTTTCTTATTATCCTACTTATCCTTGCTTTTGGATCTTTCAACGGATCAACTCAATCCCATTGATCGAATAAGTAATTTAAATACCCCTATTCTCTTGATTTCAGGTACGCACGACAGACATACAACCCAATCAGAGGCTCAGCGTTTATTTGATGCCGCTCTTCAGCCCAAAGAACTGTGGATCATCCCAGGCGCAGGACACTATAATATGCACACCTACAACAGCAGAAGCTATGAGGAACGCGTTTCCTCGTTTCTATCCAAGTATTTATTGCAGTAGAATATTTTTCGTTTTTTTCCTTGTTGATCATAATAATACTTATTATGAGAGGGAATAAATGAAAATAGACAAATACTGTCATGCTAAAAATCACTATCTCAATCAGTCTAATCTTGAATTAAACTTCAACGATAAAAAGCAAGTATCATTCAGTATTCAGACTGTTTAGCTTGATCAAGGACAGAGAAAATCCAAATTTTTTCTATACCTATATTCCTTAACGCTGTTGTAATGTCTCGCTTTTCATCATTTCTGCAATCAGGTAATAGGCATTGTTCCATGCCACTTGGGCATTTCCAGCTAATGGCTCAAGGAGACTAATTTCCACCCAACCTTTGTCAGAAGCGCCTGTTCTGATTTCAATAGGGTTAAACACCCATTCCATTTTTCCGCCTTTCTGGCGAGCTTCCGCAATAAAAATGTAAGGTGTGCCTTCATGCATGATAATAGCTTCTTCTGGCAAGGCTGTTACCAACATACTTTCTATGTGGATTTTTCCATGGATGTACATTCCTGGAATAAGAAAGGATTCTTTTTGATCAATTTCGGCATGTACACGTACCGCTCTAGGGTGTTGTTCAAAATTTTTTCCAACAGAAAAAATGGTAGCAGATAGCATTTTTCCTGGAACTGACTCCACCGTGAATGACACTTTCTGGCCCTCTTTTACTTTATAAATATCTTTCTCGAAAACCATTAGATCAGCATGAATATAATCATTATTGATGATACTGAGCATTTGGGCTTGAGGATCTACAAACTGCCCTGTCTGTACCAATACTTTCTCAATGTAGCCCTCAATAGGACTTACTACCGGTACGTAGTGAAAAATATCCCCTTCCCTGACCTTTGCAAAATTGATATTTAATTGCTTCAATTGTGCTTCAAAACCCTTTGTTTCCCCTTTCATGGTTAGGTAATCAGCTTGTATCTGCTGATAGGTTTTACCTGAGCCCACTCCTTCATCATAAAGCTTTTTTTGACGATTGTATTCCTTCTCTAGAAACTGCATCTGGTTATAAGCTTTGATATATGCAGTTTGGAGGTTAGTTAGGTTAGGATGTGAAAGATAGACTAATACCTGGCCTTTTTTTACTTTTTCTCCTTCAATTACTTTGATATCAGTTACATTGGCCCCTAAAATAGCCGTAACCATGGCTTGATGCTGGGGAAACAATGCCAACCTACCATTGACATCCACCACGATGGAAAGAGTACGTGTGGGTATAGTATCTACTTTGATGCCGAGACTATTAAACTTTGACATAGAGAGATATACCTCGCCGATTCCTTCTTCACTATTCCCTTTGTGAACAAGATCTTTGTAAATGCTTTGTTCACGAGCATGCTCTTCATCGGCGGGCTTTGCATGTGTATGTTCTTTATAATCGCTTCCTTTTAAGGCCGCTTGATTTTTACCTTCTTCTGAATTGCTGTTATCAACTGATTTACTGGTACAGTTGGCAAAGAAAAATACTGTTAATATCAGAGTAAATAATAATAGAATAGTTTTTTTCACCGTTATTTACTCTTTATTTTTCGTACTAGTTTGATGTTTTCAAGAAGTATTCCAACTGGTAGCGACTGTCCAAATAATTACCAAAGGCATTCCATGAGTCGACTTCAATACGTATTGCTTCTCTCACGTTTTGTAAAAATGTCACATAATCTATAGCCCCTTCGTGGTAGGCTATAATCGCTCCGGTTTGCTGCTCCTTGGCCATGGGAAGAGCTGTATCCCGATAGTATTGCCATGAGTTCAGCCACTTAATATACTGCTCACGGATATTTTGATAAGCTGTGTTTAGCTCCAATTTGGTTTGTTGAAGATTTTGAGTTGCAATCGAGCGCTGGATTTCTGCTGCCTGTGATCTTCCTAGTTCAGGAGCAAAAATTAACGGTATCTGAATGCCAGCCTGAAACTGATGAAACCCCGACTGACCTGCAATTTCTTGCTTGCCATAATGTAAATTCAGCTTCGGTAAAAACTGTGAACGCCTCTCTTTGATAGCCGCGTCCGCAACATTAACCTGTTGTTTGGAAACATTGAGCATAGGATGATTGTCTAGAGAGTCTGCTATAAAGCTCAGCGGATCATTCAGTTGATCCGGAGGAACATCTGGCACGGTAAACATTGTGTCACTGACAAGCCATAGATTCAGCCGCTGCAGTGCGCTCAAATAGTCGCGATAAGCCTGCTCTTTCTGTATCTGCACTTGATTCCCTTGATTCGAGGTTGCTAGATATTCCAGCTTAGAAGTCGCCTCAACTTCAAGCCTTATTCGCGCTGCTCGCTGGATATCTGTAAAAACCGAATCCAACCGCTTGTAGACCTGATAATTATTTTTGGCGGTGTATACCATCGCCCAGGCTCGGCTCACTTCCCGCTCTACTTCTATTACAGATAGATTAAGTACGTTCTCAGCCAGTGCTACCCGCTCTTTTTGCAGCCCCAACTTAGGAACGATACCAAATACATCGATTTGGCGTTGTTCAATACCTATTTGCGTATAGACATCATTTGAACCATTGCCCATTTCTTCTCCACCGGTGAAGATTGAGGTCATACCGAGGTCCCAAGCTGTTTTCTTCAGCGCTTCCTGGCTTTCTATTTCTAGTTTCGCTGCCTGTATCTTTGGATAATTTCTTACAGCTAACTCCCTTGCCTGTTCCAGAGTAATCGCCTGAAAACTGTCTATCGACTGTGACTGTGCTTTTACTTTAGGAGTCGTGACAAGCAGGATACCGAGCAATCCCCCGAATACGATCAATGTCAGGAATGCATTTGTATTGGAGCGTTCAAGGCTTATAAGGAAGGCTTCTTTTGACATTACTACGACTCTCCACGAAAGCATAAACTACCGGAAGCACTATAAGGGTAAGCAGTGTGCCTGAGATTAAGCCACCAATTACAACAGTTGCCAAGGGGTGCTGCACTTCGGCTCCTGCTGACACGGATAACGCCATTGGCACAAAGCCGAGTATATCTGTGGCGTCAGTCAGTAAAATAGGCCTGATTCTTTCTTTAGTTCCAGCAAGAATGCGCTCTTGAATATCGGTTATTCCTTCTTCTTTTAAAGTATTAAATCGATTGATTAATACCAAGTCATCCAGCACAGCAATACCAAATAGCACAATAAAACCGATTCCTGCTGAAACACTAAAGGGGATATCCCGTAACCATAGAGCGAACACGCCACCTATGGCTGCCAGCGGAATAGCAGTAAAAAGGATGAGCGATTGGGTAAGTGATTTCAAGGCAAAATACAGCAAAACGAAAATCAATAAGACGGTAATAGGTACCACAATGGCGAACCGACCCTTGGCTTTTTGCAGGTTCTCAAACTCTCCGCCATATGTAAGGTAATAGCCAGGCGGCAAATCTAATTCAGCATCCAATTTTTTTTGGATATCCTTAACCACGGATTCCATATCACGCCCTCGGGCGTTCACTCCGACATAGGTTCTTCGGAATACATTATCGCGGGATATTTGCATGGGACCCACCACATAGTTGATATCGGCTAACTCCTTGATCGGAATCTGATTGCCGTTAGGTAAGTCAATATAAAGATTGCGCAAATCCTCAATACTTTTCCGGTGGGTTTCATCAAAACGTATAACCATGTCAAAGCGTTTTTCCCCTTCAAAAACCACTCCAGCCACGCCTCCGGCAAACGCCGAACTGACATATTCATTCAATTTATCAATATTCAGTCCATATTGAGCAATTTTTTCGCGGTTATAACGCACGGTCATTTGAGACAGACCGGTAGTTCTTTCGGGGTTTACATCACCCACGCCAGGAACAGTCTGGATGATTTTGACCATCTCACCAGCTTTCTGCGCTAGCACATCGAGATCATCACCATATAACTTTACGGCTATATCTTCCCGGATACCCGTTAATAATTCATTGAAGCGAAGCTCAATCGGCTGGCTGAAAACCAGATTGATACCTGTTAGTTCGCTGTCAAGCTTTCCTTTGATTTTTTCAACAAGCTCATCTTTTGATTTGGCAGAAGCCCACTTATTCTTGTCTTTTTCCAGAATGATGAACATATCAGCTATATCCATCGGCATGGGATCTGTGGGAATTTCTGCCACGCCAATCCTGGCTAAAGTAGTTTTTACTTCCGGGAAATTTTCCAGCAAAATATTTTCTATTTTAGCGGAAACTTCAATAGCCTCAGTAAGGCCACTACCCGGCCGAATAAGTGCCTGCATGGCAATGTCGCCCTCTTCTAACTGCGGTATAAATTCGCCCCCCATTCTGGTAAAAGTAAAGACGGCAGCACCCAATAGCACAATCGCCGCAATCATAACAATTACTTGATGCCGTAGTGCACTTTTGAGTAATGGAAAATAAGCTCGCTGGAAGCTACTTATAATCTTTTCACCAACCTTCTCAAGTGAGCTTTCTAACTTTCCAGGCCAGTTCCTTTTGTTCTGTACTGGTTTTAAAAAAAATGCTGACATCATGGGAACATAAGTCAAGCAAAGGATAATAGCTCCCAGCATGGTAAAACCAAAAGTATAAGCCATGGGGTGGAACATTTTGCCTTCTATTCCGGTAAGAAATAGAATGGGAAGAAATACGATCAGGATGATCATCTGGCCGAAAAAAGCGGTATTCATCATAGAGCTTCCCGCCTGATAAGCTAGTTCATCCATGATAGCTTGATCAATCTCGAATTTTCCGGATTTAATTTGTTTTTGAATTTCATATATAGTGCGCTCCACTATGATCACTGCGCCGTCAGCAATAATCCCAAAATCAATAGCCCCCAGACTTATCAAATTGGCCCACACATCAAATAGCTTCATCAAGATAGCGGCAAAGAGGAAGGACAAGAGGATAGTACTGGCAGCAACAATACCGCCTCTTATGCTACCTAGAATTATGACCAAGGCAAAAATCACAACTAGCGCACCTTCTGTGAGGTTCTCGCTTACTGTACTGGTAGTCCGTTCTATAAGCGCGCTTCTATCTAGAAAAGGTCTGATCTCCAGGCCTTCTGGTAATGATTTCTGAACTTCAACTATGCGCTTTTGTACATTCTGGATCACAGCATTAGAATTTGATCCCCTTAGCATCAAAATCATGCCGCCTACCGCTTCTTGACTATCCTGTGTGAAAGCACCATAGCGTATCTGATGACCGAAATGTACTTTTTCTGCTACGTCTCTAATTAAGATTGGTATACCATTTTCATTTTTTATAAAAATGTTTCGAATATCGTCAAGTGAATGTACCAGTCCTTCCCCTCGGATAAAATTGGCCATTTTCTTTTTTTCAATGTAGGCGCCAGCCGTATTATTATTATTGCGCTGCAACGCCTCAAATACTTCAGAAATGGAAACATTGTTAGCATTGAGCTTCTCAGGATTGATAGCTATTTCATACTGTTTAATTTTTCCTCCAAAAGCATTGACTGCGACTACTCCTTCTACCAAAGCTAATTGCCGTCTTACGATCCAGTCTTGGATAGTCCGCAGCTCAGTCAGAGAATACGTTGTTTCGTAGCCAGGTTTGGGCTGGAGGGTATATTGATATATCTCCCCAAGCCCTGTTGTGATGGGGCCCATAGATGGCCTACCGAAATTTTCAGGGATGTGTTCCCTTACTAAATTAAGTTTTTCCTGCACTAATTGCCGTGGCAGATAAGTGCCCATATCGTCTTCAAAGACAATAGTTACCACAGAAAGACCAAAGCGAGAAATGGAACGGATCTCTATAACACCTGGCAGGTTAGCCATAGCCAGTTCCACAGGAAAAGTGACAAACCTTTCCATATCTTCAGTAGCCAGATTTTGTGAGACTGTGATTACCTGTATCTGGTTATTGGTAATATCGGGTACCGTGTCCAGGTTTACTGTGAATAAGGAATATATTCCCGTACCTATGAGGGCAAGGGTGAGCAAGCCCACGATAAATTTATTTTTTATAGAAAAACTAATTATCTTATTAATCATGCATTTATACAATTCTTTGGTAAGAAAGGAGAGCTTCAAGCCCTAATGATTAACCTAAGTATAGCAATGCTCCACAGGATGGTTATGCTGTGATCAGGTAAGCCTCAACTGTGTTGGAATAACAATAGCCAGGAAAATAATTAAGCTACCCAAAGGTAGGATCGGGCTGGTGTCAGTATAGGTTTTTTATCACGACTTGGGCATTGACTTTTACCGTTCCGTAGCTGCTGGCGCGCGCCCTTCTCATTCCATTTCTAAATCAAAAATGACGCGAAGGCAAGCCGCAGACAGTATAAATAATACGGCAAGGTGAAGCCGACAAAGTCAGTTTTGATTTAGAAACGGAATAAATAGGTGTTTGGCCAGGCCAAAGCACTGTTCGGAAATATAGGGCTTTTTACTGATCTATATATTTGCCAGCTTCTGTCGTGCCAAAGGTGGGTTATTCTTGCTTCCCCCATATATGATGATGCTCTTGATTTTGCGCTTTTCAAAAATTGCCGATTGGCGTTGGCTTACTGAATCTTATGTGCCCACACCCGATTCGACTTGATGTGCGCCACCAATAATTGCTTCGAAACGCATCCGCTCGCTTTGGCTGGCTGGGGCAGTGTGTGCCTCACGCACATAATCATATTGGGTGTGAGTTACCAGGTAACTTCGGTAGGCAAAATGCGGCTTTTTACCTTGTTTGAGCCAGGCCGTATCCGTACCCGCACTCTGCTCTTCGGTATAAGAAATACCAGGTTGGCTACCATCCTCAAACTGAACGGTCTTGCTTTCAGCCCACCTCAAGCAGGGTAGTCATTTGTAGGCGTGCCGTTGACTCAATTAGTATGGCATCAATCACCGCATTTATCGCTCTTTGGGTGACTAAACCATGTGATTGGCTATGTTCATGGATAGCGGCCAGGAGACCATCCTGCTTATTGTTAGCCACCAGCTGATTACGGAATCGGCACAGGGCCGTTTCATCAAGTATTTCAATGAAAAGCTGAGTCAGGCTCCTCGGTATCAGCTACCAATGATTAGATCAAATATTTTAAAACCTGCTATATATGTGCCAATGGCTGATCCGAATGAAGAAAACAGAAATATCAGTAAAATACGGGTTACTCGATTATGCCACCAGCCTTTTAGGCTAGCCGTATCACTTCTAAGACGACTAAAATCACCCACTGTAGGTTTGCGTAAATAGGCCTCTACTAAAGCTGTAAACATTCCAACCCCTGTTGTTGGATCAAGCGAGGTAATTGGAGCAGCTAGAAAAGCAGTTAAAATTGTGAGTGGATGAGCAAGTACGATGGTAGCACCCAAAGCGGCTAAACCGCCATTGATGAGTATCCAATCGATTATCATGGTTATACCAATCTCAGGACTACGCATAAACCCTATTGTAAAGCCGGTCAGCACCATGGCTACGATCACCCATGGTAGAAATTTGAACCAATTGGTGGATTCTGGAATGGTGTCAAGCTGCTGAATAGCTACATCCGGATCGTTAATCCTGCCATTCATCATGATTTGCTCAATTCCTTTCAAGTGCCCCGCACCTACCACTGCAAGGGTATGTTGATAGTTGTTTTCCATACATTCTTTTAAGAGACGTGCCGACATATATTCATCACGTTCACTAATCAGTGGTTGATATAAATGCTTTTCATTTTCTGCAAACTGTGAAAAAGCACTTTCCAACACATCACCTTCTTTCAACCGCTCGATTTCTTCAGCACTGACTGTTTCCCGTGTAATGATGCTGGCTAGCAAACCACTATATAACTCCATACGTCTCCACCATGGTACGTTGTGATAGATGCGCTTAAGCGTGGTTCCAATCTCTCTATCAATCAGTAAAACCGGTAATTTGGCTTCTGTTGCGTCTTTAATAGCGGTTCGCATTTCTGCGCCTGGTTCGACACCTAATCGTTCAGCCATCCGCTGCTGAAAAGCTCCTAGCGCTAGACTGGCAGCAACCATACTTGCTTGACCTTTTTTAATAACCTGGAAGAGATCCATTTTGCTTAATAGATCTGGATTGACAATGGCCTTATGACGGCTTGGGCATAATTCGACAGCAACCGCGTCAAATTCACCAGTGGCAATCAATTCTTTCACTTTATCCGCACTGGTTTGAGAAATATGTGCGGTACCGAGGATGGTAATTTTATGACCATCTACTTCAAAAGTCTTGATGGGTTCTGTCTCAGTCTCTTTTTTTATTTTTATGGAGGAAGCTATCTGTTCTTGCATTAATTCAGACATTATGGATTAAGGCTTGAGGTAAGGTTATTTTAAGTAGTGGAAATATTGCTAATTCAATTTTTTTATCTAAAGATATAAGCCTTTATTTATTCAGACTGATCAGTTATAAACAGGCAGTATAATCGATATCACAAATAGAAAACGGTAGATATTCAGTGAAAAAAGTAGCTTTATAATTCTATTTATTTGATGTTATCACATACAAAAAGTATTTAACTTATTAAATTTATGTACTTTTTATTGGTGGAAATCTGCATGAAAATATGATGCCGATCATCAAAATTCAGCTTTAGGACATTGCTGTCCATTACAAGTCAGCCTAGTTAGTAAAAATAATTGACTTCTAGTCAGATAAGATGAGCACGTATTAGAACAACATGCATTCGCTACTATTTCATATCGATGCATTACAAAGCTATTCGCAACATGCATAATAAAATCTATTTAATTCTATTTCTAAATCAAAACTAACTTTGTCAGCTTCACCTTGCCGTATTATTTTTATTTATACTGTCTGCGGCTCGCCTTCGCATTATTTTTGATTTAGAAATGGAATAATATAAATTATGTTATTGCCAAATTATCATTTTCGATCAATTCTATCCATTTCGATATAAACATATATCCAAGACAGCCTAATTTTATGTTTCAAAACATTATAAATACCTGAATTTTTAGTGGCGCTTCATTTCTCAAGCTAAATATTGCTTTTGACTGCTTCTCAATGTGTTCAATAGCATGCTAGATTCTCTGGTTCATCCTTTTTAAATAAGGAAATTACTTTTTTCCTACACTTATGTTTCTTATTGATTTTATTCTCCATATTGACAAGCATCTTCATGAACTCGCATCAGAATATGGGCTATGGCTCTATGGCATTCTGTTCTTGATTATATTTTGTGAGACCGGACTTGTCGTGTTTCCTCTCTTGCCGGGTGATTCTCTATTATTCGCTGCAGGTTCTCTCGCATCATTACAAAATTCACAACTCAATCCGCATTTTTTACTTGTTGGATTGTGCATCGCAGGTATTTTAGGGGACACTGTAAATTACTGGATCGGTAAAAAAATTGGACCAAAAGTTTTTATCTCGCAAGAGTCTCGCTTCTTTAAACGCGAGTATTTAGACAAAACACAAGCCTTTTATCTCAAACACGGAAGTAAAACCATTATCATTGCACGTTTTATTCCTATTATTCGTACATTCGCTCCCTTTATTGCGGGTATTGGAACCATGCCCTATCGCACTTTCATTGTGTATAACATAATTGGTGCTGTACTGTGGGTAGGGTTATTTATTTATGCCGGATATTATTTTGGACAACTCCCATTTATTCAGAAAAACTTCAAGTTTGTTATTTTTGCAATTATCATTCTATCGATATCACCGCCCATCATTGAATATCTCAAACATCGCTATAAAAAACAATGAAGTAGATGCAATAAATTAAGATCTGGGCTTCTACATTATCAAAAACCGATTTATTCCATTTCTAAATCAAAATTGACTTTGGTGGCTTCACCTTGCCGTATTATTGATACTGTCTGCGGTTCGCCTTCGCGTCATTTTTGATCTGAAAATGAAATTACAATTTCAGATAATTGATAATGCGTTTCTCAGTGCAAAAAATTTAACGTTACCGAGATTCATGATTTTGCATACTGAGCAGGGATCCGCAGCAGTGCTGGTAAGATGATGAGAGTACAAATCAAAGTAAAAGTTAACCCAACAGTAAGTAATGCACCCATACTGGCGGTACCTTTGTGCGGTGAGAACATGAGGCTTGCAAAATCAACCAAGGCAGTTAAAGCACTATAAAAAATAGCACGCGCAGTACTAGTGTGGATCAGGATTTCGCTTTCTTGTTTGTTATCCAAGCTTCGGTGCACCATATGCAGGCTGCTGTCAATACCCAGGCCAAGTAATAACGGCAAGGCGATAATATTGGCAAAGTTAAACGGTATATTCAGCAAGACAGTGAAAACACCAGTAAATACACTAGACAGCAAAAGTGGAATCAGCACGAGTAAAGTATATTTTATACTGCGCAATAATATCAAAAGTGCCACTGTGATCCCGATCAGGGCCAAAGAGAAAGCCTGAATGAATGCTTCTACTACTGCCTCACCTGCTTCAAGACTTACCACCGGCATTCCGGTAGCATGCGGCGCTATTTGCTGTACTGCTCTTACAAAGCGAGCCAATGCTTCATTGTCGCCGATATCTTCGGATGGGTAAACAGCAATTCGATATTCTCCTGTATGGCTGAGCCAGCGTCTGCTGAGTGACCCGGGTAGATCTTGTTCGCTAAAGGGTGTCGCTTCAACCGAAGTGCGTAAGCGCTGAATTGCAATAGGTAAGGTGTAAAGTAGATCCTCTTCTATTGAATGCAGTAATTTTTCCTTATCGCTGAAATTCATTCTGTCTAACCGACTAAACAGCTTTGCAAGAGATGTTTTGAGAGCACGCGCAGAATCAGATAGGGATGATTCGGGGTGTTCCTTAATATAAAGGTCTAATGCTGTACTTAAAGCATCTAATTCTTCGAGCTGCTGCATCACCATTTGCTTATCTGTCGGAGGCTCCGGCAATGATAGTAGGAGTGGACCGATGATAAGTGCCATTTCCTCAATAGCGGAAAGTTTCTCTTCCTGCTCCGTTGGTACAAAATCAAGAAATGTAATTATTTTGCCTACTTCAGGAAGCTCAGCTAAGCGCTCTTTTAATTGTCGCGCTTCTTCACGATTCTTGGTTAACACGATAGCATGCCAAGGTGAATGTTCAGGGAATGCGAGTAACTCCCGAAAAGTCTGCACCGCTTTTCCTTTCGGGTCTTGCATATTAAGCAAATTGTAGTCAAACCTTACCCGAGGTAATAGCGCTATAGCAATAAGTAGCAGCACAAAAATAGCGGCATACGTCAATTTGTGCCACTTTAAGGAAAACTCAAGCACTTTGCCTAGAGATCCCTTTATGCCCGCTTCAGGAATAGATCGTTTTGACAAATATCGTAACAGGGCAGGTCCTATGATGAAAGTAACCAGCAAGCTGATCAGCATACCGGTGCCGGAAATAATGCCTAATTCCGCTACTCCACTGTAACTGGTGGGTATAAATGCATAAAAACCAATAGCGTTGGCAATAGTGCATGCAGCCAAAGCACTCCCGGCTTCACCACCCGCCTTATACATGGCTTCTGTTGAGATTTGACCATTCTCTAACACTTCACGATATCGTAACAAAAAGTGAATAGCGAAATCTGCACCGAGACCTATGTATAGCACTGCAAAAGCGATAGAGATAACATTCAGTTGACCAATGGCAGCGGTAGCAAAGGCTGCTGTAAGCAACAATCCTAACGTTAAGCAAAGCAATACCGCAAGCGCCATACCAATCGAGCGCATTGCAAAATAGAGGACTATTCCCACCAGTACCAAGGTGATGATCCCAGCATATTCCATGCCACTGAGCGAACTCTTGAGCTCATCATCAGCTAACGCCATATCACCCGTAACACGCAGCTGAATTGGACCATCTTCTGTTAAGCCAATATCTCTCGCCGCAGTATAAACTGCAGATATAGCCTGTTCACTTGCAAAAAGCTGTGAGTAATCTGGTCTTGGTTTTACCAAAATTATCTCTTGATAACTATTTTTCTGTGGTTCACCGCGAAAAAGTGTCTGCCATGATAGCTGCTGTGGCTTACCTGCAAGCTGCGCATCCAGAGTATCGCTCATACTTTTTAACACCGGCCCCAACTCCAAGTTCCGCCCTTTACTTAATTCTTTTATTGCTCCAGTAAGCACTGAGGCAAAAGTATGGAGTGATGGATTATCAGCAATGCGCGCAATTAATGGTTGTGCCTCTGCCAAGCGATCAGTAATGCGTTCGAGTTCTGAAATATTCTCGTAAAGTAAGCCATTGCGCTCAAAAAAAACATCAACATTGGGAGCATAAACATCAATAAAATTCTTAGGGTCTTCTTTTAAGCGCGCTGCAAGCTGACCAGCAGCAGAATAAGCCTGCTCCGGTGTAGGCGCATCCAACACGAGCAGCAGAATATCCATCTCCTGGGGAAATGTTTTATTGTAGTGCATGCTATTAACACGAAATGGCAGATGCTCAGAGAGCATATCTGTAGTATCGGTATTCATACCAAGGTTGCGCACGACATATATAGTGCTAGCTATAGCTATCAGGAATGCTGCAAACAGAATCCAGGGAGCATAGTGGTAAGAGAAGCGGGCGCATCGAGCAAAGGCTCTATAGGTATAACTGTGTGGAGCTTCCATTTTTCAATTTCCTTCTGGAAACAATCTGAGAAAATTAGCTTTAAACTGCCAGTGTGTCAGTGCTAATTCCTAATGATAGGATGTAAGCGGGTTCTGACAGTCTGCTGGAGAAAAAAGCTGAGAGTATTTCATAATAGGATGCGTTATTCAAACCCTTAAAAAGCTCAGCAGCAATAAGTTAAGCAGTACAGTCGAGTAATTCGATATTGTTTAGCCACATCAGTAACTTTCCAATGGCCTTGTTTGATAAGGCTGTTAAATTGCCCTAACGCTCCAGTAAGCGCTAATAATTGAATGTATTTATGGATATTCTTCCATTTCCAAATCAAACATGACGCGAAAGCGAGCCGCAGACAGTATCAATAATACGGCAAGGTGAAGTCGACAAAGTCATTTTTGATTGAGAAATGGAATTCAATCCTCGTATTTACCGGAATACACTCATCAGCGTTAGAAATTTTTCATATAAGCTTATTACATAATATTATTTCTCATTTTCCTTGGGCAAGACTATAGTGCCAGAAATTTTAAGACTATTAAGTTAAGCTCATGAAAATCCGCAATTTGGACTTGACACTCAATCCGGTAAATGAAGAGCACCAACAATTGGGATTACCACCTGTTGAAGATACGGTATCTCACTTAGAGGCACATCCTTTTTTACGTGCTTCCGTCTGGTTTGCTGTCATTATTTTAATTTCGCTTATTTTATTTCTGATTGGTCGCTTCTTTCTTGCACAAGATTGGGTTGATAGTTGGTTGATCATTAACGGTACGCTGGATAGCAGAATTTTCTGGAGCGCTGTTGCCGTTGGTTTTCTCGCACAAGTGATTGATGGTGCATTGGGCATGGCCTATGGCATTACAGCAACGACTTTTTTATTAGCAACAGGTGCAAATCCCGCAGCAGCTAGTGCTAGCGTCCATATTGCTGAGATTTTCACAACCGGGGTTTCAGGCATTGCTCATGCTAAATTTGGCAATGTGAATAAACACCTATTCACGCGCTTACTGGTACCAGGCATACTGGGTGGTATATTGGGCGCAGTATTAGTCACGCAAATAGACGGTACATTATTTAAACCTTTTATCTCGGCTTACCTGCTTCTGCTAGGAATTTATATCCTGAGTAAAGCCTTTCGTCAATTAAATATTCGAAAAGAAGCTCCAAAACATGTAGGTAAACTGGCACTTTTTGGTAGTTTTATGGATTCTGCTGGTGGCGGAGGTTGGGGACCGATTGTAACTACAACCTTGGTGGGCACGGGTAATGATCCCCGTACAACAATTGGTTCAGTCAATTTTGCAGAATTTTTCTTGACGCTCACTAGCGCAGCCGTTTTTGCATTACTGATGGAAACAAATACTTGGCCACTTATTATAGGCTTGATATTCGGAGGCTTATTTGCAGCTCCTTTTGCAGCTATCTTATGCAAAAAATTTCATGCACGCACATTACTCATACTAGTAGGAATTTTGATTACTATCATTAGTTTATATAATCTTTATAAAGCCTTTATTTCTTTATAAAAAGGAAACACTCGGCAGAACCACTCATAATAGAATAAACTGATCACGATAAGAACGGTATTATGAGTTATTTGTAACGACACTTATTATTCCATTTCCACATCAAAAATGACGCGAAGGCGAGCCGCAGACAGTATCAATAATACGGCAAGGTGAAGCTGACAAAGTCAGTTTTGATGTGGAAATGGAATTACTGGAATTTTAGCGTTACACTGGCAATCTGCAAGCAGGTTATAACCTGCAATTTTTGCATAATGAAAATTATCGCTGTCATTCTTGAATTCAGTTTGGTCGGCAGAGAATCTTAGCCATCTCGCCATAGCACATATAGAGATCACCTCTATAACATCCATACTTATAACAGCAAATAATACTATGAAGAGAACATTCCCTTATTTTTGCCTAAGTATCTATGGCAATAAGATAATCGTTTTTAACAGTCAGCATTATCCTACTAAACCAAAGGAGTAATTATGGCCGATTATCAGCATATTCTGTTAGCAGTCGATTTTTCAGATGAGGATACGTATGTTGCCCGCAAAGCTGAGCGTTTGGCGACCTTCTTCAACGCGAAACTGAGTGTTATTCACATACTGGATAATATTCCAATGCCAGATACCGCCTATGGCACAGCGATTCCACTTTATTCGGATTCATCCTATGAGCTGCTTGAAATAGAAAAAAATAAATTGATCCACACGGCCAATCGATTAACTATTGACCCGACCAATCTATGGTTAATCTGGGGCAAACCGGAGGTAGAAATTATTCGAATCGCTAATCAAGAAGATATTGATTTGATCGTAGTAGGTTCACATGGACGACACGGCCTTGCATTACTTCTAGGATCGACTGCCAATGGTGTGCTGCACCATGCTCAGTGCGATGTTCTGGCAGTTCGCTTACAGGATGAGTGGGCAGAATCGACAATATTGGCTTATTCCTAGAAATATTCGCGCTCTTTCCAACAGATCACGCGCTTACCATATTTTCCACCAGGATTCTTTCCCTAACGAATCCGAACCTGACAGATATTCACTTTGAGGAAAATTCTTTCTCATGACCCTTTCCACGTCTTCTCGTAAATCGTTCATTCCCATTCTATCATAGGCTCTAGCCATGATGTACAGGGCCTCTTCTGTAGCAGGTGTTTGCGGATATTCTTCCAGAACATATTGTGCACGCCTGACCGCAGCGATATATGCTTTACGTTTCATATAATAGCGCGCAACATATATTTCACTTTTAGCGACTACATTAACCAAATGTGCCATTCGCTTAAGCGCATCAGGGGTGTACTTGCTTTTCGGAAAGCGGGTAACCAGCTCTTTGAAATTTTCAAATGATTCACGCGAGGCCTTCGAATCACGCTCACTCATATCCTGATTAATAATCCTCGATGAAATATAGCCCAGGATACCCAAGTCATCATGAAAATTAGCTAACCCTTTGATATAATATGCATAGTCAACATTTGGGTGGTGTGGATAAAGCTGAATGAAACGATCTGCTGCCGCAATCGCCGAAGCCTGTTGCTGATCTTTATAATAAGCATATGCAATTTCAAGTTGCGCTTGTTGCGCAAACCGCCCATAAGGATAGCGTGCCTCCAGTGCTTCGAATAATTTTATAGCAGCTTCATAATTACCATTATTTAGTTCATTCTTAGCTTCAGAGTAAAATTTATTGGGAGACCATTGGCTATTGTCCGTTGTTTTTTCCTTCAATAAACCGCATGCTGATAACCCAAAAATTAAAATTAATATTAAACGATGCCACATGAAATTTCCTATAGAAGCAAACAAACCTCTTCAAGATTATAGCGTAAAGTCATCTTTATTCGCATTGGCTGAACAAACTGAAGCGATTATTGAATTGGTTGTACCTCAAAATTGTATTGGGCTTCGTCTAGACCTTGTATTAGCACAATTACTGCCACACTGGTCGCGCAGCCGTTTGCAATCATGGATACTTGAAAAACGTGTGAACGTAGATGGCAAGATTGCTACACCCAAACAAAAAATTTGGGGGAACGAAAAAATTAGTATTAAACCCCATATTATACCAATCAACGAGACGCATGTTGCAGAAGCAATTTCACTTGAGATCCTTTATGAAGATAATTACCTACTTGTCATCAACAAACCAGCAGGGATGGTTGTACATCCTGGCAATGGAAATTGGCAGGGCACACTATTAAATGCACTCCTTCATCATTCCAAACAGCTTAATGATATTCCCAGAGCGGGTATCGTCCATCGGCTAGACAAAGATACGAGTGGTTTACTCGTTGTCGCAAAAACAATAGAGGCCCAAACCAGTCTGGTGCGGCAACTGCAAGAGCATAGCGTCGAGCGGAATTATTTAGCAATTGTATTAGGTGAGGTCAAACAGAACGGTTATATCGATGCCCCTGTAGGGCGGCATCCCGTACAACGCACAAAAATGGCTGTAACCATCCATGGCAAACCAGCGCGTACTTATTATCAAATATTAGAATCATTCAACGGTTGCACCCTGCTTCGTTGCAGGCTTGAAACCGGCCGGACTCATCAGATCCGCGTACACATGCACAATATGGGCCATCCGCTCGTGGGCGATCCGGTCTACACTGGCAAAACCAGGAAACTACCTATGGAAATAGCGCGATTGATTACCCAATTCCCGAGACAAGCTTTGCATGCACAACAGCTAGCCTTGGTTCATCCGCTGCATGACGAAACGATGAGATGGAATTCTGAACTACCAGACGATATGAGTGTATTGCTGCAGGGACTACGGCAATACAGTACATCGCCAAGTCTGTCCTCATTTTAATCTCTTGATAGAGAACCTACTGAGCTAGGATATATAAAAACTAAGAGACCATATCAGAAATGCACCCGCAGGTGCATTTCTTAAATAATTTAACAACTCACTATCTCCTAGAAAAGTTTTAAATTAGAAAGGTAGTATTGCATCAAGTGACAACAAGACCTGATCATTGTTACCCCCAAATGGCCTATAAGATGAACCATGAAGGGGATCGGCCACATCGTAACGAAAATTAGGACGAATATTCAGCTGCCGCAGGCTATCTGTAAAATTAAACATTTTTCCTGGCTTCCAATTCAAACCTAGTGTTACAGCGTAATAGTCTGAAGGAGAACTAGTAGCAAGCTGGGTTGAACCACCCAATGCATAGCTCTGGCCCAAGTGATCGGTCGCAAGTGAAACTCGGCCTGGTGAGAATACACGGAAACCGTCCCTATCGCGGAACCACTCCCCACGCACACCGATCGACAAGTCTGATGTTACATCATAATAAAGGTGCATATTGATTCCATACCACTCGGCATTTTTATTTACATTAGTAAAATGGAGGTTATTGAGCAGCACATTATCAGCAAAACCATGATCATGCTGCAAAACAAAATGTGTTTTTGAAGTAATCATATGTTTTAGCACAATACTGAACATTCCCCAGAAATCACTGTGTCGAGTGGAGGTTGTGCTACCCGTACCGCTGATATTGAGAGAAGTATCACCATCATCACTTGTCCAAGTTAATCCACCTATCGCACCCCAATTAGCCAATTGTTTATCAAAATTACCATCCCAACCACCTGTCCCACTCCCTGTCAGTGCCCCAGCTATCACAGACCAATTATCGGTAATGGCATACTCACCTAATAGCCCAGTATGAGTAAAAGGCTCACCATATTGCATGGTATATGCATGAGTGTAAAAGAAGTTATTTGGTGCCGGAACCGTCTCGTAACCAATCGGTGTGTAAAAATGTCCAATCTTTACATTGACGCCTCTGTTGTCAGTAACGGGTGCATATACCTCAGCAAAGGCTTGTGGAAAGGCGATACCATAGGTACGACTGGAGTTACAACAAATGTCAAGATCCCAGTTGCCTCGATCACTTAGAGCCCTTCCATCATTTACATCAAATGCAGGGTTGCCATAAGCTTGCGTAAAAATAGCATCGGTACCGAACAAAAAATCGGCCCTAAATCCTATATCCCATGAATTCCCTTCTGTCACCACGGGTCGTTCAAAAAACAAGTTCAATTGGTTGAGCTGAAACCGGTTAGCCTGATCTGCAAAGGTGACCGGACCGTTAAATCCATCGGTTATATACGGATTGAAGGTTGCGCCGCCTTGAACCCAGCCGCCAACTTTAAGCCCATATTGATCAAGATTAACCCCAGACTTTTCAAGAAAAGTCATGGCAGTATTTGCAGCAACGACGGTCGAACTCATACCAAATAATAATAATCCCATGACTGCAGCAGAGATTCTCTGCTTCCTGCATTTAGAATTAATTCTCATTTTCCCCTCTTCCCTTGGACTTATAAATTAAAAATATAAAAATGAAAAGTTAATACCCTTATTTCGCACAAGGATTTGACTTTACACATAACATACGGCCGGGTCAATGTAAAATCTATCCGACATAAAGTAAAGTGATTTAAACCATGACCATTAGAAATTAATCACAAGAGATGGTGCCACAGTTAAAATGAAGGAAAAATGGGGAGTTTAATACTTATGCAGACTGTGGAGCCTTGGGATAAATTAGCAAGCAAAGGAGAAGCGGAAGCGCAGAGACACGCAAAGACAGAGAAAGGAAATTGCTCAAGTATGCAATTTTAGAGCGCTGAAACATTCATTGCTTATTAAGAAATAAAATAGGTTCTTCCGGAAATTATCATCATAGAACCATAGGATGGATTTTTTACTTTATATAATGAAATAGTTAAATTTTATTAATTAAGAAAATAAAAAATGCCGCACATTACCTTATTAGTATAGAATGTGCGGCTATATTATTAATAATAACTTATCGTTTATTATATTTAAGCAATCCATTCAAATATATTTAATAATAAAAGAATAGTTAAAATAATATAATATGCTGTTGGTAATTTCATAATTTTTCTCCTTTCCAATTTTATTGCATTCGAAGAAACCACACTAATAATATGGTTCTCATAAGGACGCATAGTACCGATAAAATTTTCAAAGAATAAGCATAATAAATTGAGTCATATTGATTCCCATAAAGATACAATCGACTCATCTCATATATAAAAACTTAATTTACTTATGGGCACTTCTGAAATTCGACTCTTCAGCAAAATCTGTGGTTGTACTCAGGCACCGGCAATTCGCCAAGTGGATGATATAGAGCGATTTCCAGACATTTCAGTGTCTTGAAACCATAGGTTTTTCTCATAGTAAGTTTTGTCTTGAGGTTCAAACCCTCCACAGCGCTGCGGGAAAAGTCGCCCTTTGGGCTTGAACCAATTGAGAATTAACAGCTTATGGCTGCGCAGTATTCGAGCAGTTTTTTTCATGGGTTCCCAATCTGTCTGAAGCGCCGTGGTCACCCAATTATCGAGAAACTTTTCCGCCGCATCTGGGCATGGATAGTCCCAGAACCTTTGGAAATCCTCACGCATAAGGCATCTCCCTTGATCGATGCCAAATTAAGTTTGAGTAACTCACTCATCCGAACCGTCTGGTTCTCGGCTAGATTCTCTGGACGCTCTAGTAGCGGCCAGCGACTACGTGCAAGGATATTCTGCTGGTAGGTCTCTTTGAATGGTTTGACCTCGTTGCGCCGGATCTCGTCGATTTTACGCATGATGCGGAAGCGATCGAGAATATTGAGCGCCTGGGGTGCTTTTTTTGCAATCCCCTTGAGGAAGGGCGCCCACAGGTCGCTACAGACAAAATTGAGCTGCGCGCTGCGTTTATTGCCAAACTTGCGAAAGAAGCGTAGCAATGTTTTTACTCGACGTTCAGAGCCGTACCCTATCAGTCTTCTCGCGCCGGCATTGAGTGGATAGACCAAGGTCAGATACGGGTGACCCTTGAAGACAGCCATTTCGTCAATACCGATCTCGGTCACACCGTCAAGGCTTCTTCGCGCCAAGCCATAATCGACGACAGATTTAACTGCCCGGAAAACTGTATCCCGGCTCGTCCCGAAGATGTCGGCCGTTTCTTTCCAGGAAAGCCGTCTGGCCCAACAAGCCAGATAGGTCTGGTATGAGAAAGTCATCCGCTCCTTACCTTGACCCCACGGTAACGCTTCTACCTTCATACCATGGGTTAAGCATCGGACATGACGCGGCGCATAGCGCAAGTAGCACTTAAATGACCCAATCGGCACATACTCGAATAATCATTGTGGTCGGTCGTACGTCGCACCTCGTTTACCCCATTCAGGGCAGATAGGCTAACTATTGAGGCGTGGCTTGATGTCAATGACTAAAGGGCGCCTCTAAAAATTCAGAGTTCTAGACAAGACAAAGCGAGAACAAAAAATGTTGACGTAGCATATAACTGATATGTAAGGAAACATTTTTTGTGAACAACGAAGTATTGTGACGAAATATGAATTTTTAGAGGTACCCTAAAGCTTCTATTCCCTCCACCAGCTTGACGCCAATGGAATCATAAATAAATGACTTGAACCGCTCAATCTTGTTTAGTAAGGTTTTGATCAGCATTGCTTTTCCTTGGTACAGGTCCGATAGTTTTGGGAAAACAATCTTACCTTTCCATGAGAAGCAATGCCCTAATTTTTATCAGATATTACTCATAGATTCTGCGGAAGAGGCTCCATCTGAGTATATCCAGCCTAACTCGAGCTGGCATACTTCATCCACCAATTGTTAGCAACAAATAGAATTGCACGGCACTTCTCATAGAACCAAAAATATTACCTGCCACAATTTTTAATAGATTGTGATCAGTGCAACACAAAGAAATAGTATTAATGTCCCTGATCACATTTTTCAATAAACCCTCCCATAATATGCCTTAGCAATCCTTGATTGGCATCTTCCACTAAATCAAGCACCAACTCGAATCCATGACTCCCCCCATAGTAAGGATCTGCTACTTCATGATATCTGTCCCATTGACTGCTATAGCTCATCAATAAACCAAGTTTGTGAGTATATTGATGTGGGCAACGATCCTGGAGTATTGCGAGATTATTTTTATCCATTGCCAGAATATAGTGAAACTCTTCAAAATCATTTAGTTCCACAGCGCGCGCGCGCAACTCCTGCATGTTATACCCTCTTTTCTGTGCTGCTTTCTGGGCACGTTTATCAGGAGGCTCATCAATATGGTAGGCGTGTGTACCGGCTGAATCGACATAGATGTGTTTCTCCAGGCCAGCAGCTTTGACTTGATGCTTAAATACCGCATCCGCAGTAGGTGATCTGCAAATATTACCCATACAAACAAAGAGAATTTTAACTTTCTGACCTTGCTTCATTTTTGTTTCATCATTCCCAGTTCATTTTGAAAAATAGTATTAAAAACCTTTAAACACTTTTTTATAGTTGCAAGGTAAATTTCACCCTTTAATCAACGCACTTTCCTATCTAGAGTTAGACAGACAGCGCTTGCCTGCCACTTCTTTAAGAATATTTTAAATCTAGAACATAAAATATGATTTTTCCTTTCCGATATTTACAAAAGATCTCTCAATCTTCATTAACCCGTTTGACATAAAGCCTTCTACTAATAATTAGATCATAATGACAATCCCGTCTACCACTCGGTTTACTGGCCTTGTACTATGACTGATTTCCTGAGCCTGTATCCTACACGCTGCTAGCCTTTCTAAGGCAATCAATCTAATAACCAAGGCAATCCCTAAAGGCATCACATCAAGACTAAATCATCCAGATAAGCAAAAATTGAAATAAAATCTGGAACTAGATCAATTAGGCTGAACGCATAAGCAACAATAGTAGCAATGAGAAATTTAGCATACTAAGGAATAGCAGAATAGCAGGATCACGTGCATCGAAGTAAACGTACAAAGGTTTCTGCTTTAAGGCAAAACGTAAGTTGTTGTAGATTTAATAAAAGCTCATAGTCAATTTACCATATCAAATGAATAGCCATCAGAAAGTACACATCGCCATCGGTAAACCAGGCGATTTTCCCAGTTTCCCAATGCTTCTTTGATCCCCACCCTAATAAATTTTGAAAAATAATCTAGCGCTATCGTTGATACCGCAAAATCAACAATTTGCAATACCCTACATGTTCTCTACACATGAGCTTATGCGTCAGCTTACATGAGAAACTTACATTGGAAGACAGTATTATGAAAAGGCAAAGGTGCAGAATTCTGGCAGCCAAACAGACAAATGAAGCAAGCAGACAAGGTTATGATTGTTTTTAAGGATAAGCTAAAAAATAACCCAGGGAGCAAAGCATATAACTCACCGGGTTAGAAGAGATACGAGAATAGTTATTTAGAATCATATATATATCGGTTATCGGCTAAAATTGAGAATACTTTAGCATCTTTTTAAAGCACTCGAAATAGGCCTTACCCTTCCTCGACATAAAGTAGTTATTCACAGGTTTATTCACGAAAATTGTAGATAATAAAATCATAATATTCTCCATCTTAGTAGTTGTATTACTAATACATCACAATTTCCATGTTCTATATCATTTTATTTTCAATAGGATGAGTTGAATTTAGATGGAAACTCTGGGTAAATCTAAGCAAGATTCATCGCATAATGCTTATATACACAATTACCCACATGAATATCCCTCAGTTGATCATCTTCAATGCCTCCCTCAAAATAAGCAACGAATACCCGCATGGTTTCTTCATGAGCAATTACTAGCAGTATTTTATCCTTCTGCTCTTTTAACCAATCAATAAACCGTAACACACGTTGCTTATGATCCAGCAATGACTCGCCACCATTCACGCGCATTCGTAACGGGTCATGGCTAATCGCCGCAAAATAGTCAGATACCGGCATGCTATCAAACCCTGAACGAATATCAGCAAGATCAGGATGCACCTCAATTGGCACTGAGTGATAACAGCTTATTATCTTCGCCGTTTGGTATGTCCGTGGCAGGGGCGAAACAATAATACGCTCAAATGCTACATCACGCAGCGCCAACGCTGCCGATCTCGCCTGTGCCATACCTATTACTGTTAAATGAACATCCCGGCTAGGATCATCGTTACACAAACCAAGATCATTATAATTAGTACGCCCATGGCGCATGAAGTAGATATTCATGTTGCAAATGAAGATAAAAAATAAGTTAACTAGGTTAAGAGTCGGTCATCCTGAATAAAATGGATTGAAAATGAAATCCAAAGAAATAGGATGGCAAATATTTGACAGTTTGAATGATGTACATACTGTCATCCTCAAGGGAACTTTGATTGGTATAACGAAACAAATTGAAATCAAGATCAGGATCTTAAATTTTATTCACGTAAAGCATACTCAATAGATAAACAGCTTACTCATCAACTCAATAGCTAATCAAGTCATTAGTCTTGGGCGAAATTATGAGGAGCAATATGAGTATGTAACCACTGCCAAACCTCACCATGGATCATTAGCAAATGATCCATGGTACTTACGTTGGCAGTTAGATAGAGCCTCATCAGCCATTAAGTATAGCGACAGACATTATGGATAACAGAGGGGCTATTTTTACAAGGAGGAATTTCAATGAAAGAAGACCAGAAAAATGAACTCTTGTACCAGGCTTTGGAAACTGAGAAAGGTGGCATCGAAATCTACCAAATGGCGCTTCGTTGCGCAGTGGAAGAAGACCTAAAGGAGGAATGGGAAGAGTACCTGGAACAAACAAAGAACCACTATCAAATCCTGCTGGAGGTTTTCCAGGAGCTGGGCCTGGATTCTGATGAGGAAACGCCGGGACGAAAAGTTGTTCGTCATATTGGTGAATCACTGGTAAAGGCAATGGAGATGGCTCTTGAAGCAGGCGATCCTAAAGCTGCTGAGCTTGTTGCTTGTGAATGTGTAGTTTTTGCGGAGACCAAAGACCACCAGAATTGGAAGCTTATCGGTGAGGTTGCAAAAAAAGCAAAAAGTACCGAGGCCAAGATACTCAAAAACGCATATGACCGGGTAGAAGATGAAGAAGATGAGCATCTCTACCACACTATGGGCTGGTGTCGTGAGCTCTGGATCAATTCTCTAGGCATGAAAGCTGTGCTGCCTCCACCTGAAGAGAAAAAGGGCGTTCATACCGCCATCGGTGCGGCACGAGCGCAGAGCTCGCGTAAATAATTAGCCCGGAGATAGTTGTTCAGGATTGCCGCAAATTTAGCTGAGCATCTGCTGATCCCTGTGCCGATTTTCGAGCTTTTGCGTCTTCATATTTTTTATTCTCGGTAGTGGTTAGCTTCCTGGGCCAGGTAGTTAGATTGTAGAGTGCGATTCTCTCGCGGATTTAACCTTGGAATGTGCGGCACTCATACAAAAATACATACCTTATGCCAAACTGAACAATTAACTAGAGCTTGCTCCGAAAGTATAAAGGATTGTTTTTACGTGAGATATCGTAAAAATCAATTTTTAAGCGCAAGGTTTTTGAATAAATTATGCAAAAACCCTTACACTTAATTACTCTAGCTAGTATGGAGTTAACGAAACTGGAAGCAACGCGTGCTTCAAGCTCGTTATTTGAGTTAAGAAAGACGATAATACGTATTGTTTGATCTGCCCCAGCCAAGTGGCTTCAGTAAATCGATTGCTTAGATAGATGGAAATATGTGGAACAAAGAGACTGGTAGCATGGATGAGCACCACTGATAAATAAATTCCAGGACGCAAGATAAGGTGTTTTTATGCTCATGTCGAAGATCTCCTATAAACAGGGGGGCAATAAACCGAATTTCTCCACCGGTCTTCGGCAAATGAAAAGAGAAATAGGAAGAATAAATATCCATCCATTCATTAGCCTTAATCTTGTTTGTTGCATTTTTTGTAGATTTTTTATCCTTGAGTGCTCTACACATACCCATCCAAGCGGCCTAATAAATGACCAAATTAATTTAATTTTTTAATTTATGGAAATTTGACGGCGAAAATTACAAAAAGGGTTTTAAAATACCCTTCCAAAATTATCCCGTCAATTTATATTGAAAATCCTAGATGCTAAGCCCCGACATTCGTTAGTCATAACAAAATCATCATCAGATGATGAAGATATAAAGATTTATTTCCACATTACGTTACACTCAGCTTTTGCTGCGGCAGTAAGCAGATTGATCAACGGTAATGCTCTATCAGCTAAACTCACAACCGGCTCATCTTCATCCTGATCCTGGTCTTCAACTGGCGGCAAAGCCTTTTCTGCATCAATAGCAGCTTTTAATCGATTCAGCGCCTCAGGAATATCTTCTGCCAAAATAGCACCGGGCACTGTTTTGCTATGACCCATCATTTCGAGCATGGTAAAGGCAATATCACCAAACATGGTTATGTCGGCATAAGCATCAGTTGAAAATGTCACAAGCATAAACTTCTCCTCAAATAAATCAAAATTGCACGACAACAAATATACGTATTCTGGCTTGGTTCCAGTTCCCCTAGCAATAAGTTTTAGTCAATATGAACCATGTTGGGTTTTCCGAAAACCCAATAATTTGGGCCAAGTGGTAATGCCTAACACTTTTTGTTGCGCAGCAATATGCTTTTTCAACTCTGCCTTTGGGATATAACCAATCAGCTCCAGCAACCGATAGTGATGAACCAATTCAACAGTATCGATCTGTCGCCGTGTACCCAAGTGTTGCATCACCAGCACCACTTATGGTGGTATGCAACCTGCTTCTGCGAGTCGATTGCAAGGACTAACACCTTCATCTCTTACGCCGCTTGTGGCGGTATACTAGGATCTACTACCTATAGCTGGTTAGGTCGCGATACAAAAAACTGTCGATTAGCCCGATCGGCTGGAAACTGCGAATCCAAGTAACTATTTTTAATGTTTCTAGAGTCTGTTGACATTTCACATAGGTAGTAGCCACAGATATCCACACGCGCCATGGCTACCATACTCTCATAATTTCGCTTCAGTTTGTCGTATCGTGTCGCTATTGCCCAATACTGCTTTAGCCGGGCAAAAGCATTCTCCACCCAATGCCGGTATCGATATAAACCCCAATCTATATCTGCATTACCCTTCAACGAGTTGCGCTTTCTCGATATCACAGCCCGAGCCCCCTTCTTCGTTATCTTTTCCGGTATCTATTCGCTGTCATAGCCCTTGTCCGCAACCATCGCTTTTGCGTCAGTCAGCCTGGCAATCAAATCAGGTGCTGCAGAACAGTCATTGACTTCTCCACCGGTAATTTCAAACTCAACTGGCAAGCCATAACCATCGACCGGCTAAAGGGATCTTGGTGGTATTGCCTGCACGGCTTTTGGCCTTCAGCCTGCGATTCTTGATCGCTGCTCCCGCACTTGGCTTTGCGCTTTAACATAGCTGCCATCCATAAATTCCCATTCCCAATCCGGATCAATAGCCAATGCTTTGAAAATATTGAACCCTTTCCTGCTCAATGACCAGGCATTGAATCTTTTATAGATGGAATTCCAGCAGCCGAACGCCTTGGGCAGGTTTCACCACGGACAGCTACCCCGCATTCGATACAGTATGCCTTCTACCGTCATGCGCAGATTGCGCTTGTTATCCATCGCTTCTTGAAGCAGAATCTTCTCCAGCTTCGACCAGAACTCATCATTGAGCATCCATCGCAGCATCGCAAACTCGTTTTGTTGAGGGTATAGGAAACCCAATATTACAAGTTTGTTTCTATCTATGAAATACTTATCTTAAAACGTCAATAGACCCTAGCTCGAACAATAGAAATTGTATACGAATGCATTATTGCCCCCCTATTTGTTATCTCTTAATATTATTAAAGTTAGTTAAGTAATCGCTTTGGCGCTACATTCCTTCAATGGGAGGCTAATTAATAAAGCAGAAGCATCAAAAGCGTCAATCACATATCACGATAAATCGAAAAGAAATGAGAAATGGAGTAATTACACACAATTTCTACATGGAAAAACACCCAAAGCTAATGGTGAATGTAAAGTAGTTGAAGGCAGTATCAGCTTAAGGCTCGTGTACCGCTTATTCCCCCGAGTCAAAGGAAATTACTCGTTTTTGATTTCTCGCTTATCTATGAGGATTAGTAATAAGAGCACTATCACTATTTAATAAATGCTCATTTTCTATAAATTACCTTAGGTAGGAAATTTCTTTCTTATCCGGGTGGTTGATTTGGTGAGATCTTTATCAACGGGTTATACCGCTACTTTTCGGGTCATAATCCAGAATGATCATATATTTAATTATATGTTGCAACATCTAACCTGGAACTAAAAGTAAGGAGAACTATCATGTTAAATCTCGCAGTAGTTTTTTTAGTTATCGCAATAATTGCAGCTATTTTAGGGGCGACAGGGGTAATGGGGATGGCAATGGAGATGGCTTGGATTTTGTTTGTAGTTGGAATTGTTCTTGCCCTCATCTTCTGGCTACTAGGAAGACGTCCACCGCCCGTCTAATTCGTTACGTAAAAATTTACGTGCTCATCAGCTTTCTCACATAATTAACCTAAAGAAGGTTGAATTCGTCATGTGTAATGCGATTCAATTTGTTTTTTAAGGTTTCATCTACGTTAATAGTGAGAAGCTGTGCTTGGCATTGTCACTCTTGTAATAGTTTGACCAAAATTTAAATGTGTTGAATTTAAGTTGCGAGATTTTTTTCTCGGACATTTATTACACATTTGAGTGGTTATTACAGGAGGGATATATTTTTGTTAACAAATTATCAACTTAAGGAAAAAGCCATGAAACTAACGCATGAGTATAGGTTAACTATTTCAACTAAAAAACTTTCTATGATCATTAGTTTATTTGCAATCATAGGATTGGCTAGTTGCCAAAAAGAAGGCCCAACAGAAAGAGCTGGAAAAGAGATAGATCGTTCAGCTGAGCAAACTGAACAAAAGGTTGAGCAAGGAACAGAAAAAACAGAAAGTAAACTTGACGAGATAAAAGAGACGATAGTCGAGAAAACTGAAAAAGGTGCTCAGTACATCGATGACTCGTTTATTACCATGAAAGTTAAGGCAGCTATTTTAAATGACTCCATGCTTAAGGTAACTGATATTAAAGTAACTACAGTTGATGGCGTAGTACAGCTGAGTGGCACAGTTGATTCCCAGCAAAGTATCGACAGAGCTATGGAGGTTGCCCAAAGTCAGGACGGCGTAAAATCTGTGCAAAGTGACCTTATTGTATATGTACCTGGTGATACTGAGCAGAAGATTGAACAAGGAACAGAAAGTAAACTTGACGAGATAAAAGAGACGATAGTCGAGAAAACTGAAGAAGGTGCTCAGTACATGGATGATTCGTTTATTACCATGAAAGTTAAGGCAGCCATTTTAAATGACTCCATGCTTAAGGTAACTGATATTAAAGTGACTACGGTTGATGGCATAGTACAGCTGAGCGGTACAGTTGATTCCCAGCAAAGTATCGACAGAGCTATCGAGGTTGCCCAAATTCAGGATGGCGTGAAATCAGTGGAAAGCGACCTTATTGTTGATGTATCAGATAGTGCCGAACAAAAGGTTGAGCAAGGAACAGAAAAAACAGAAAGTAAACTTGACGAGAAAACTGAAGAAAGTGCTCAGTACATGGATGATCCGTTTATTACCATGAAAGTTAAGACAGCCATTTTAAATGACTCCATGCTGCTTAAGGTAGCTGATATTAAAGTGAGTACGGTTGATGGCGTAGTAAAGCTGAGCGGTACAGTTGATTCCCAGCAAATTATCGACAGAGCTATTGAGGTTGCCCAAAGTCAGGATGGCGTAAAATCAGTGCAAAACGACCTTGTTTTAGATACGCCAAATGACTGAGTTATTACTTACTAAAAGTTGGTATGATTTAGTAATCACTATTTGATGATGCGAAAGTGAGTCGCACAACTATTTTATTCGTAACAGACGTTCTTGCGCTGAAGGGCTTTGTTGCATAAATCACCGGGATCATGCAATGTTTGAGGAGAAACATTTCCCTTAGATTACCTCCAACCAAATACTGCACAACCAGCTGACATGATTACAACTAGTCTCTAGAATAAGGAGGTTCATTGCTCTTTTGGTTTGATAAGCCGGATCGAGTAATTAGCAAGGGTAATCAGATAAGTTCTCTGACACAATTTAATTTTACCTGATAGTCAATAATCTATTCTGTTTGGCACTGCGTCAGTCTCTGAGATGATTGTTAATTTATCGGGGTTATCAGTTGTTAGGACTTGATTCGCCTGTACCGGATATAATTCAACGGGAGCCAAAGCAGCTCGCAAGGATGCGGTAGTGCAGAATCACTTTGTGTTTTATTGAATTAATCAGATATGATCGTCCAGAGCATTTGAATCAGGAAGCGCTACCAAGTTTGATATGGTTATCGACTTAATCAAATATATAAAGAGGGAACACTCATACTAACTCACAATCCAATCATTAAACTCATAGCAGGGTAACTCCATCTAGTTGAAGAACTTCAAGATAGTTTAAAAATTTACTTGATCATGAATAAACATTATTATTCCACTACGTTTAGGAGCAGCCATCCAGCCGAGTTAATTGAGCACCCAAACCGGCATAGTCAGCCGGATTGCAGCTCAGTATAATGACTTGCAGTCCGCGTTCAGCAGCCAAATCCAACATACGCTGAAGTGTTTTGACACGCTCCGGATCAGAATAAGCAAAGGCATCATCAAATACAATCGGTAACTTGCCATCGTGGTTAGCAGCCAAAAATTCCGCCATGGCTAAGCGAACTGCAGCAGCGACTTGTTCTCGGGTACCACCACTGAGGCTATCAAAGGATAAAGAAACAGTATCGCTTGGTCGTATAAGCTGAATGTCACGGAATATACCCTCATCCATGGTGATCGAAACCTTGGTCCCGGCGCCATATAACCCTTGAAGATAAGCTGAGATTTTGTCTGCAAGGGGTTGACTGAAGCGATCAGAAAGTTGTTTTTGCTGTTCCTGAAACAATTGATGCAGAAGTTTGATGGCTTCAGCCTTACGCTTGACATGTGTAAAATGCTCTCGCGCATTTTGCAATCGTGCATGAGCCATAGACCAGGCTGCTTGGGGATCTTCAGAACCATCCAGACGTAATGCAGCCTGACTAACAGCACGTTGCACGATAGCAGCTTGCCGGTCTTTTTCCTGCGTGGCTAACGCGCGTTCGATGCGCATTTGGTCTCGCTCAATTTGCTCCGGTTGCAAAGCTTCCAGAGATTTGCAAATTTGTTCCAGAAGTACTTTGGTTTGTTGTTTAGCGGATTGGACCTGTTGCAACCCTTTTGTACGGTGGATATCATCTCCATACATTTCCAACACTAAATTCAGTCTGGCTTGTTTTTCGGTAATCTGCTGGTCATTTGTAGCAAGGTCGCTAATGACTATCTGAAAGTCCAACTCAGTTTGGTTAAATTGTTTTACTAGTATGTCATGCCCTGCTTTCGTTTCAAGTTCTTCCGTATCAGCCTGTTGTAGTTTATGACGCAGATTATCAAGATAAGTAGCAGCCTCGGACCGCGTTGCAGGCGCAGTATATTCAGGAAATTGTTCGGTGCGTCGATTTATTTCAGCCGTTACCTTAATCAGCTTATCTTTAATATGATAATAGTCCTCGTTCAACTTGCCATCATCCAATATTTTCAGAGAACAATGGAGGGTTGAAATTTTTTGTTCGATCTGATTACGGTTAGCTAGAATGGTTGCAGCCTGCTCAAAGGACTCAATTGCGTAGCTATCCAATGTGCTGTTCAATTGTTTTTGTAGGGTTTGTACTTGTTGCCGTGTGGTTTCCAGACTTCCTCCACCACCTGGCTGTATACGTAGATGAGTCAAATTATCAAGCCAGATGTCAGTAGGTCCACTGAGATGAAAGCTGTTGCCAGCTTTTGCATCTTCTTGGCCGACGCGGATGACATGCTCAGCCGCAATCACTTCAATACCGACTGCCATTGCTTTTAATGCCGCCTGTGCTTCGCTTAATTGCTCTTGAACCTTGCGCAAAGACTGCAAAGCGTTTTCATCGATGAATGGCAATTTGTTCAATGCTTCCTGATATTGCAGGATTTCATTTCGTTGCTGGTTTACTTTATGGAAGTTCGTAGATAATGTATCGTAATGATCTTGGAATTCGAATCGAGCAACCCAAAGCTGAGCTAAGTCATACTGTTGGCGTATAGTGCGAGCTTTCTCGATAGTTGAGTGATATGTCTCTGATGCCTGGATAACTTGCCGCTTAAGTTCGGTAAGCTTGAGTTGTAATCGGCGTGATTCATCACGCTTGGGCGCTAATTCGGCAGTACGTTTATTGATCTCACCTCTTAAGTCCAGAATTGCCTGGTTAGCTTGCTGCAATTCTTTCTCCTGCTGCTCCTCACGAGTATAAGTATCAATTTGCTGATTTTTTAGACTTTGCAATTGCTTGGCTTGCTCGATGTTACTTTCAATCTTCTTTTTCTGCTGCTCCAATTGACTTAATTCAGCATCAGCTTCAGCAATGGTTTGTTCCGATCTTTCAAAATCCAAGATTGCTTGCTCAAGCCGCTGCATACGCTCTTTACACATGCGCTCTTTTTCTTCTGCTTCGATACATGCTTTTTCGGCTTCATTCGCCTCCGAGCCCGCTCTGAATTTACCATTTTGTGTAAAAACTTGCTCGTATTGGCGTGCAAAATAGGCAGCCACATGAGAATCTCGATCAGACTGCATAATGGTTGCGCTACCTTCGTGCTGCAGACGTTGCAAGATAGCATTGTGTTCTGAAGCTGCATCCCGGGTAGGATCATTGCCGCTTCTCCCTTGCCACACCCACAAATGAGCCCATTGCTGCATGATACGTTCGGTTAATCCACGGCCACCTCCCTTATCATCAACTTTGAGAAGCGTGTTCAGTTGGGATTCTGCCTCTTCACCATGCCAGACATTTCCGCCAACCTCGACAAGCTGGGTCATTCCACTTTGCCCGCTGAATCGTTTGTTGACTCTGAAGATTTTTCCGGCGACTGAGAATTCAATCTCCACTTCTGGGTGGCCTGCATGATGAAGCGACATCATGCTTTTTTGCGTGTCGCCAGTTACACGGGACTTAAGGAACAATCCTCGGTGTATGGCCTCGATCAAGGTGCTTTTGCCAGATTCATTAACGCCACCAATCAATGATCGCTGTTCATCAAATCGGATAGTGGTCTCACGATGTATTCGATAATTACGAATAGTTGCGGAAATCAATTTCATGAACAGAGCTCATGATGAGCCGCTGAGTGCAGCATTCTCAGTGCTAATGACGCAATTATGGCTGTTTCACTATCCCCCTGATTATTTTGAGCGACTAATTGCTGTGCAACGCTTGAGATCAGTGGATCTAAAATGCTGCGCATTAGCTGATCGAGTTCATCCTCTGATGGAGCAATAGCTGTATTGTTCTTTAGTTTTAGCCGCAAAAGCCTAGCCTCAAAGGATTCGATTAATGCATCAAGCCGGGATGTTGCGGCAATCCCTAGAGAACCAGTCAGGGTTAGCTTTAATAAATCTTCATTGACGCGCTGACCAAAAAGGTCGTTCATTTGCCTAGCAAATTGCTCGATACTGTCGTCGTTGCTGAATTCAAAGGTTGCTTCCTGCCAGTTTAAGTGACCAGTAGTAATTACCTTTACAATTGGGTTTTCTCCTCGTTTGCTTTGAACGATAAGGGTTTGGCCCGGTTGATTTTCTTCACCTTTAGGAAAACGATCAATTTCTGGTGTACCGGAGTACCAGGCTTTTGATCCAACCTGCTTGGTCCCGTGCCAGTCGCCGAGTGCAATGTAATCAATTTCATCAATAGGCAAGCGATCGATATTGATACGATTTGAGGATAAAATAGTAGTTTCATCATCATCCCCTTCACTTTGGAATGCTTGAGTGCTGCCATGTGCCATAACGATACGGGGTTTATTGGATAGCTCTACCCGAAATACTTCTGAGTCACGCAACCATGCCGATGGATCATCGGCATGTGATCTATGTTTTAATGGGCATGGATAAATTACGGCATAATCCAGTTCCAGCACTTTATTATCCAAAAGAATGTGTAAATTAGGAGCCAGTGCTGATTGTTCTCTTAAAAAAAATACCTGCTCCCAAATGCTACCAGCACCTGCATGATCATGATTGCCCGGTATCACGATCACGGGCACTTCCATCTGACCAATAGCGCTACAAGCTGCGGCCACCGTAGACTTATCAGGTGTATTAGTATCAAAGAGATCCCCCGCAACCAAAACAAAACTAGCTTGATATTCTTTCACAAGATGGCTAATGCGTTTGAGGACATCTAAGCGAGCCCGTTGGGCTAAAGATCGTTTATGCTGATCACTAATATTGGCAAAAGGTTTACCTAGCTGCCAGTCTGCCGTATGTATAAAACAAGCCATTACTGCTTTTCCTTTTACAAATTTTATATTTTCCTTTTTTGGTCTTGGCTTAGTTGGAAATGTTAATCATTTATTTGTTAACTTGAATAATCTGTACTTTGAGGAAGCCTCTTTGTCTAACACTCTCAAAATTCTAACTTCAATCAGCGCATGAATTGTCCGTAAATGTAGATTTTTCTATTTTATTCCATTTCTAAATCAAAACTGACTTTGTCGGCTTCACCTTGCTTTGGAAATGGAATTAGGAATATATACAATCCACACTCTTCGTTTTAGTTTCCCGGCTTTATTGGCACAACTCGGCTAGCTGCGAGTTTTGCCCGTATTCTTGCCTCGGATGTATCTATGCCATTTGCCAAAGCTACCCCCATGCGACGGCGGACGAATGATTCCGGCTTGCCGAAGAGGCGCAAATCGCTTTGTGGCACGCGCAACGCTTCACCTATCCCAGTAAAAGCGATACCTTTTTCTTCCAGTTGCCCATAAATTACCGCACTCGCACCTGGTGCGCGTAAGGCAGTGTTGACAGGCAAGCCAAGTATGGCGCGAGCATGCAGTTCGAATTCATTCTGTACTTGGCTGCACATGGTTACCATACCAGTGTCGTGCGGGCGCGGACTTACCTCACTGAACCATACTTCGTCATTTTTGACGAACAACTCCACACCAAAAATACCTAGGCCACCCAAGTTACTAGTAATTCTCCTGGCAATATCGCGTGCACATTGCAATGCCACGGATGACATTGGTTGTGGTTGCCAGCTTTCCACATAATCACCATGGATCTGAACATGGCCGATCGGTTCGCAGAAATGTGTTTCAACCTGACCATCTACATTCATCGAACGAACAGTAAGCAGAGTGATCTCATAATCGAAGCAGACGAAACCTTCAACGATTACCCGCCCTTGATCTACCCGGCTGCCGCTGGCGGCATAATTCCAGGCTGCTTCTACTTCCGCTTTGCTATCAACTTTTGATTGGCCTTTGCCGGAGGAAGACATTACAGGCTTAACAATACATGGATAACCGATATCACTTTCAATCACCGCACGCAATTCATCCAAGTTATTAGCAAAGGCATAGGTCGAAGTTGGCAACCCTAAAGATTCTGCTGCAAGACAGCGAATGCCTTCACGATTCATTGTGAGTTGCGCGGCGCGGGCGGTAGGAATGACGCTCGCGAGATCCTCGCTTTCGATCTCTAGCAACGTGCCAGTCGCGATCGCTTCGATCTCGGGAACGATAATATGCGGCTGTTCACGTTCAATCAGTTCACGCAATGCTGTACCATCCGCCATATTGATCACATGCGCACGATGAGCTACTTGATGTCCCGGTGCATTGGGATAGCGATCAACAGCGATAGTTTCTACCCCCAAGCGCTGCAATGCAATGATTACTTCCTTGCCGAGTTCTCCACTACCTAGCAACATGACTCTGGTTGCGGAGGCGCTGAGTGGGGTACCTATAACGAATCGTTTACTCATGGTATATTTCGAAGAGGAAAAATTGTAAATAGCGGAAAATATACCATTGAAGCGTACATATTTTCGCAGCAATCGTGGAATAAAAATTAGAGATAGCTCTATTAAGTAAACAATCTATCGCGATTTTTCGTTGTCGTTTTATCTAAGAAGCTGTTTAGAAACAGCTGCTCTAGATAGCTTCACAACATAATATAGGTCGTGGCGACGTAAATCCAAGTCTCATCTATGCACGTAAGATGTTCGTAGTTTTTGTGAAGCTTATGCGAATAATTCATAGGCTTGGCTTCTATGGTCTCCCACTGCCGATATCGGTAAATTTAGTTACCAATCATGCCAGATTTCATCACTAAGTTGCGTATTCCTTTTCCACCACACACATGACACGAAGGCGAGCCGCAGACAGTATAAATAATACGGTAAGGAGAAGCCGACAAAAGCATGTTTGATTTAGAAATGGAATTAGATACCATTTATTTCGCTTTTTTATTGTTTAATAAACTGTCTGTTAATCGCAAATAGCGTTTCACATTGAGGTATGCCAAATTTTGTGGTAATAAAATAGACGTATAGGGGCTCCGCGTTTTTTGAAGCGAGATGGATTGCACCACAATATTAATCCCTTCCCCACGGATTACATGCCCTCACCACCCTACTCCAATTGGACATCCGCTGCGCTGCTTCATCGTGCGAAATCATCGGCTCGAAGATACGATCGATTTGCCAATGCTCGGCGATTTCTTCGGTTTTATTCCACACGCCCGCAGTCAATCCCGCGAGATACGCAGCACCGAGCGCAGTAGTTTCGAGAATGCGTGGGCGCACGACGGGTATGCCGAGCAAATCGGCTTGATGCTGCATAAGTAAATTATTGGCGGCTGCCCCGCCATCAGCGCGCAATTCTCTGATCGGTAGTGCGGCGTCCTTTTGCATGGCGAGTAATAATTCAGCCGATTGATAACCGATGGCTTCGAGCGCAGCACGCGCGATATGCGCGTGTGTAGCACCACGTGTTAAACCGAAAATCGCACCACGTGCGTGCGGATCCCAATGTGGCGAGCCAAGGCCCGTGAATGCGGGCACGAAATATACACCACCGCTATCAGGTACCGATGTTGCAAGCGTTTCGATTTCCGCCGAACTTTTGATAATGCCGAGGCTATCGCGCAACCATTGAACGACAGCACCGCAGATAAACACACTGCCTTCGAGTGCAAACATCGGTTGCTTATCAAGTTGCGCCGCACTTGTTGTGAGCAAGCCATGCTGCGATTCGCAAGCGTGTTCGCCTGTTTGCATAAGCATGAAGCAGCCTGTGCCGTAAGTATTTTTCACCATGCCGGGCGCATGGCATGCCTGTCCAAACAATGCAGCCTGTTGATCGCCCGCGACACTGCCAATCAAAATAGATGCACCGAATAAATCGGGTGCGGTGTAACCATAATCGGCGCTTGAAGCATAAATCTGTGGCAATACTTGCGCAGGGATATTAAACACATCGAGCAATTCATCGTCCCAGCGATTGCGATGAATATCGAACAGCAATGTGCGCGATGCATTCGTCACATCAGTTACATGCATTTTACCTCGCGTCAAATTCCACAACAGCCACGTATCGACTGTGCCGAAAGCAAGCTCACCATTTTTAGCGCGCTTACGTGCACCCGAATAATGATCAAGCAGCCATGCAAGCTTAGTTCCAGAAAAGTACGGATCAAGCAGTAACCCCGTACGCTCGCGAAATAATTGCCCATACTGTGATTTTAATTGCGCACAGAAATCCGCTGTGCGACGATCCTGCCAGACAATAGCATTGCTAATTGGCTGGCCAGTATGGCGATCCCACAATATTGTAGTCTCGCGCTGATTCGTAATGCCAATTGCCGTGACATCGCGCGCAGTGATACCCGCTTTGACAAGTGCCTCCCGCGCCACCGCGAGCTGGCTCTGCCAAATAGTATGCGGATCATGCTCGACCCAGCCCGGCTGCGGATACAGCTGCCGATATTCCTGCTGCGCAATGGCGTGAATGCGCACGTCGCCATCGAACACGATCGCGCGCGAACTCGTAGTGCCCTGATCCATCGCCAGTATATAGTGCATAATGCGCCTCTCTTTTTATATAAACTTCTTTTTATTTAAGCACATCTTTGTCGATTAATTGCATCTAGTGCGCGCTCGCCATTAGTTACACCACAACTGCGCTCACCACTTTCATCAATTTCTTTTCACTTGCGCCAAGCACTACAAGCCCCGGCAAAAATTGCCAAACTGGCATCATGGTCGATTCTCAGGCGTAGAATGCTTTTGAATGTTTTCTCCAGCCCTGAATTTTGAGCGAGTAAAACGCTTCGTTGGCAATATGAGTTGAAATGTGTCGTCAAATAGACAAAACAAGATAACAGCAATTAAAAGTGTACTGGCTAATTCTATTTCCAAATCAAAAATGATGCGAAGGCGAACCGCAGACAGTATGAATAATACGGCAAGGTGAAGCCAACAAAGTCAGTTTTGATTTGGAAATGGAATAACTTAACTGAAACTGAAAGCAAATACTAAAAAGGCCGCGTATCGATAATTGATATGCGGCCTATTTTTTAGAATCTAGAATTCCTCGAATGTGAATGCTTTCTTCTAAATGAGCATTTATTTAATCAAGAGTTTATGAGAGTTTATTCCTGTTCATTCATTAAATAAGCTGAGATATGGTTTTTGTTCATCTAGTGCCATTTTTCGATGAATAGCGGCTTCTTTCATATTCTCTTTGATAGAATTTTCAAAATGTCTGATATTAGCTATGGTATGAGACTGAAGATCTTGTCCTTTTCGTCCATAATAGTAACTATGTCCTTCATAATCTTCCAGCAGCTTCTTCTGAGCCCGCAGTTTCACTTTCATCTCATTAGCCATATCTTCATAATGTTTGGCCACAGCAATATGATTATTAGGGTCTATGGTACGCAATTCAGCGCTATATTCGTTATTCTGAGCGTTCGCTATCGGGCTCATTTGTGCACATCCCGACAAGAAAATAAGCGCTAATCCAATTACTAGCAGAATATTCGTTTTCATCATAGCACCTCCATTAAACAACATTAACTTCACTTCTTTTACCTTTTAATAAGTTTCTACCAAAACATTCCGTGGGTATTCCATTATCACAACCACACTATTAATACGTTCTTTATAGGAAACATTTTTTATACTCAATTTATCCCTTGATTACAGCATTCTGCTTTAACGCAGAAACTATCATATTGAATAGTACGCACAATAATATTAGGATTTCTAATGCATTAGCCTTATTTAGTATATTAAAATTATTTCTTAGACTAAAGCATAACGGATCAATACACGAAAAATAAGTACCCTAATTCGAAATTATTTGTATCATATTTGGATACAAATAATTGTGCGGAACTTCTAGCTGAAAATTTTGAATTAGAAATACTGAATTAAATGGATGAAGAAAAAGTTTTTATTTTTGAATAATTTATAAGCCTCAAGCTATACTTATCCCAATAATAGTACTGTATGTAAGGGTTTTCTTAGCGCCTGATCATAAATGCGAGTGCGCGACCCACAATTCCATGAGTCAACATTGGTTTTTTCAAGAGCACCCATGTCACAGTGAAATGAAAATCTGCCTGTTGCCTAAATCGAGATGTTCATATTTAGCAACAAACTCTTAGTTAACGTGAGTTCGACATAAGAATCACGCTACCACAGCTGGAAGAGCTTGAGGGAGTCTGATATTAAAGGAGGGTTTCTTCTCGCGAAATGTGTAAGCCACCAGCCCGGCTATCAGATTAGCAAAGGAATTAAATAGGCTGCGATGGCGCGAATGCTCGATTTGGGAGATATTCTTCAATGGGTCATTGATAGCCTCAATGATCGAGCGTTTACGTAACAGGAGCTTGTCAAACAACGGCAACAGCTTGTTTTTCATGTTCTTGCGTACCTTGGTAACGAGTTGCACGCCTTGCTCCCAGAGTTGCTCAAAGAGTAGCTGCGAAATGTAGCCCCGATCACCAAAGAGCTTCCCAAACAAGGAGCGTGCCAGCTCCGGTAGGGAATCACGATCGTCGACATTGCCCCCCGTGATTTTTTACTGTCAGCAATTGCCCTTGGTCATTGATGACCAAATGCAGTTTGAACCCATAAAACCAACCCACGCTGGTCTTTCCCCGGGGAACAAACTCTGCCATCACTTTATACGACCCAATGCGGCGGTTGTGACATACGCTGATCTTAGTCGAATCAATGAAGCTGATTCTACTGCATTATTCAAAGTAGCTAGTCAGAAAGTAGCACAAGGACGTCAGGCTACCTTGCAATAGCTCAACAAAGCGATAGTAGCTCACTCACCTTGGAAAATAAGACCGCTGATGTCTCAACATCTCACCCGAATAATAGTATAGTGCTAAAACGTCCGGTAACCCGACAGATGAAACCCCACCATGATTGCCATGACTTCACTTAGACACAGCTCTCCTCGTCACCGGCGCCGTTTCAGCGATGACCCCGACAAGCGCTGATCCCAGCACGGCTCAAACTCTTTACAAAAGTCGTCAACCGTACAAAAAATCGCTATCGTATCCATCGGAACCTGCCTCCTGTCATGATGAAATCCTTTTACAAAATAGCTTCATCATAAGGAATTCAAATTCTTTTTAATGCTTTTCTTATCCCGAACTCACGTTAAATAGACTGAAAAAGCCAGACGCATTTACGGCCTCTCCAAACTTATATTGAGCACATGGTATAACAAGCATGTGTGCATAATAGGATCGGGAGCCATACCCTATTTTACTGTGATCCTCCATATTGAGGCACGCAAGGCTATGATGTGGATTTTGGGCTGGAATAGTATGCTTAGATAATCGAACTGGCGAGAATGATCAAAGGTAAGATAATCATTTCAGTCAAAAATATCCTGGAAATGCAGAGGTATTCGCAAGATCTCTGCATAATTGTGTTTTTAGGATTTTTGCGTGTAGGTGTGGCTAAAAAATCAATCACTTAAAATTACAAAACTATTCAAAAGCAAGTTATGTCGAGGTCTGTTAAAGCTAAATTTTTGTTCGATTCAAACCAAATGCCTCAATCTCCATCTAAATAAGCATAAATGAACTTTTAAAGTTTTCTTCAAAAAAGGAGATATCAAACATAAATCATTACTTGATTATAACGACAACATTGACTTGAAAGACATATTTCAAGAGATAGTTTTTAATAAATGCTTATTATAGAGAGCATAAGAGTTTAGAAATTGGACATGAAACGGATGACTGTTTGGAAGCCGAATTGGAAATAACAAACAGTTATTCCTTTTGATTTCAATCAGTTGTATGATGCATTAAATTGTTCTGTATAACATTGCCGTTCTGGAATGCCAGAGCTTGTACATTCTATAAAATTCGAGGTATTAGAAACTATGAATCTATCACAATTTCGTCCGTTTACCACATTATTAATCTGCACGTCTCTGCTGGCGTGGTCATGCTTAACTACAGCGCTTGCGCAAGAAACTCAAGTCCCGATCGAGATCCAAAAGAAGCAGCTAGAGCTCGATAGACAGCAGCTCGAGTTGGAAAAGAAACAGCTAGAGTTGCAACGCAAACAACTGCAGATTGAAGAAACCGACCGCCAGGAACTTCAGCTAAAGGAAACCGAAAAAGCCGTCAACATGAAACTCGAAGGCGACGTAGTTTTTGATTTCGGTAAAGCCGAGATTAATTCCAAGGCGGGGCAGATTCTCGACAAAGTCGGGACAGTGATTTCGCAGTTCCCCGAGGGTAAGGTACTCATCGAAGGATATACCGATTCGAAAGGCTCGCAAAAAGCAAACCTTGAGCTTTCAAAGCGACGCGCCCAAGCAGTGAAAGACTGGCTCGTTAGAAAAAAAGGTATTGCCGAATCGAGCATTACGACCTACGGCTACGGTGAAACAAAGCCCATTGCACCGAATACCCACCCCGACGGTAGCGACAATCCACAGGGTCGACAGCAGAATAGGCGCGTTGAGGTCACAGTCGAAAAGAATTGATCGGAATTTATATTGATGCTGAATCACATGGACATACCATTTTATGGTACTGGCTAAGAAAAATACCGCTACCACAGGAGCCAGCGCAAAACATCGCTGCTGTTTCAGCACAGAATGATCTGGTGAATTCGATCTGTTCAGCGAGGAAATGGCAGCACAGATTGGGAGCGCGTCATCAATCTAGTGATAGCTATCCCATCCTGGCCTTGACTGCCAACGTAGAGAATTTTGAGGTTTTCCAGAAAGGTATACCAAGTTGATTGAACCAGTAAGCACCTTAAAATTAATTCCATTTCTAAATCAAAATGACGCGAAGGCGAACCGCAGACAGTATAAATAATAATACGGCAAGGTGAAGCCGACAAAGTAAGTTTTGATTTAGAAATGGAATAAGCAAGACGTTCGCCTAAGGGCGCGATTAATCATGATATTGATAACACGTTTGCACAATCAGCAGCAGAACGGGTGGAAGCTCGGGCATTCACTTGAATAACCAGCCAATTCCAGCAAATTGATGGTGCGTCCGTCAACAATCTGGCGGTAATTCCATCGATTAAGTGATAGCACAACTGAAGGTATTCTGCAGCAAACTCAGCAAGAAGCCGATCAAGCACAATGGTGACGCTTCCTTTTAATCATAGGTAGCACAAACCCAGAACCAAATGATATTCCAATAAAAGTTATGATTTGTAAGGTAGAAAAATTTGAGGACTGAAAACTGATTCAATTTTGTTACCGATCTGCCTGTATCAATGGTTTATCAAGAAAGTAGCCACGGAGAAAAACGAGAGCAAGTAGCACAAATAAAACAAAGATTCAACGCAAAGCGTCTGTTGGAATTTTTGCGTTAAAACAAACAATACTGCAATTTCATAAGAACTGTATATTTTTAAGGTTGATATTAGTTAAGCCAATTAAGCTATGTTGATAAAGGAAAAGGTAAAGGCGTACAAATAACCCAATTAAATACGCATAAGTATCTAAAAACATAAGAACTTATCAACTTATGTTCGGTAACGAACAGACATATTTTCAACAATAAATTATTTTTCTATTGGTTTCACTCCATATCAAAAGAAAGGAGTATTCAATGAAAAGCTTAAATTTATTTTTGCTAGTCATTTTGGGTATAGGGTTGAGTGGATGTTTATCTATTCATTCTGAGACTCGCAAACCACAAACGCCAAGTGAGAAGGAAAAGGTTATTGTCGTACCTGATACGACCGACAAAGAGATCAAAGTAGTACCAGGAAGATCATACTGAGGAAGAGGCTTATTAGGCATATAGCTTTGCAAATTACGTGTACTGGCTTCTGCTGGGAAGAGAATATAACTTAACTGGCAAAAACTATTTGCTACAAACTCTTCAGCAGTACTTTAATAATTAGCCAACCGCACTACCCATCGGATAATAATTCACACGACACGGCGTTAGAAATTAAATAAAGGAGTAAACATGCCTAAAAATATTGATATTGGACCAGGCGATCATGCATCTCGTGGAGAATCAACTTTTTCCCATCATCAGGATACTCTATCTTCTCAAAAGCATCTTTCAAGACAGAGAGAGCAATTAAAAAATAAATTAAACAGACTAGCCTGGTTGATGGATAACTCTTTTCGTATTCCAGGAACGCAGTTACGTTTTGGCATTGATGGATTGATAGGATTGTTTCCAGGACTTGGTGATGCGCTTGGCGCATTGATTTCAAGCCATATTATATCCCAGGCAGCTCAAATGGGAGTCCCAAAATCTGTTCTTCTGAAAATGGCGTTCAATGTCGCAATAGATGCTCTTTTGGGCATATTTCCTGTGATAGGAGATATGTCAGATTTTATTTGGAAAGCTAATCATAGAAACGTTAAATTGCTGAATGATTATGTAGAAGAACCTCAAAAAACTAAAACTTACAGCCGGTTTTTTGTTGGAATGATAGGTTTATTAGTGATTGGTGGGATAGCTGTGATTGTAGCATTTGGTTTTCTGTTAATGCGCTGGCTTTGGTACTCGGTACAAGGAAATTAAATGGTTTTACCTAACTGTGCATACAAGTTAATTGACGTACAACGCATAAGCCATGCTATATCATAAACCGAGCTATTATTAATTAACTAGAACCCTATGTAGAAGAAGCAATTCTGCCGCAGAGCAAATAAACCACATCTCTGCGCCACCATAATAATTGAAGCTTGAAGGGAAACTGAAGCTCAGCAAATATTTCGCTATTATTTCTCTTATGTTCCATTAATTATGGATAGCTAAGTTCCTTAAGGTTCAATAAAACTTAGCTATCTTTTGTAGCTAAGAATACAGGCTTTTAAACGGGGGGCGGACGTCTGCCTATTACATAGAAAATTATTGCGATTATGAGACCAACTACAAATAAAATCCATGCTATATTGGCAGACGTCCCAGCAATTCCGGTCAAACCTAGTACGCCAGCAATAATAGCGATAATTAAAAATATAACTGCCCAATTAAACATGATTTAATCCTCCTTATTCAGTAACATCTGCAACATAAAAGGGATAATCTTTTGTTGCAGAAGAATTAAAAAACGAACAAAACTTAAAGAAACATTTCTTCAATCAAAGTAAAACTTAAAAGGCCTTAATGCTCTATAAGTTTTTCCTTCAAAAATCGATTTAGAATTTATCAACCGAAGTTTTATTGTTATGTTCCTTTAAATTTACGAATAAGTCGGTGCGATAGCGAACATTGTAATTATTTAAGCACTTGTCTTTTATTACTAGGGTTTGTTGACGTTTTAAGATAAGTATTTCATAGATAGAACAAACTCGTAATATTGGGGGTTTCCTATACCCCCAACAAAACGAGTTTGCGATGCCGCAATGGATGTTCAATGATGAGTTCTGGTCGAAGCTGGAGAAGATTCTGCTTCAAGAAGCGATGGATAACAAGCGCAATCTGCGCATGACGGTAGAAGGCATACTATATCGAAAGCGGGTTGACTGTCCGTGGTGAAACCTGCCCAAGGCGTTCGGCTGCTGGAATTCCATCTATAAAAGATTCAATGCATGGTCATTGAGCAGGAAATGGATCAATATTTTCAAAGCATTGGCTATTGATCCGGATTGGGAATGGAAATTTATGGATGGCAGCTATATTAAAGCGCAAAGCCAAGTGCGGGAGCGGCGAGTCAAGAATCGCAGGCTGAAGGCCAAAAGCCGTGCAGGCAATACCACCAAGATCCCTTTAGTCGGTCGATGATTATGGCTTGCCAGTTGAGTTTGAAATTACCGGTGGAGAAGTCAATGACTGTTCTGCAGCACCTGATTTGATTGCCAGGCTGACTGACGCAAAAGCGATGGTTGCGGACAAGGGCTATGACAGCGAATAGATACGGGAACAGATAACGAAGAAGGGGGCTCGGGCTGTGATACCGGGAAAGCGCAACTCGTCGAAAGGGAATGCAGATATGGATTGGGGTTTATATATAGTTGATCCCATATAAAATGATTCATAGTGCATAGGTGGCAAAAGGCTGCTCAATGGAACAACCTTCTCTTTTTCTGATGGCTTTGGCCTGAGCCTATTTTGGTTCAATATCATTTAAGTCTGGGGAATAAGGCGGCAGGTATTCAAGTGTATGCCCGGCATGGGCAATGGCGGTTTGGATATCCTGCCGTTTATGAAAGGTTGCTTTGTCCATGACAATCACGCAAGCGGGCAGGAGCTTAGGCAAAAGGTCCTGTGTCACCCATGCATGGAAGATGTCGGCGCTGATATTGGCGGTAAACAGGCCCACAGTCAGGAGCATCCCTTTAATTAGAGCGCCGATGACATGGGTTCGGCCTGTTGCATGCCAATCTTTTACGCCATGGGCGCGTTCACCCATTGGCGCATTGCCATGCGTGCGTGGCATGTCGTGAGCAAAGCCGCTTTCATCAATGTAAACGATATAAACGATAACGCGGCCTTCTCATAGCCTTCAATTTTTTGCTGGAAGATACGCCGCTCTTCTTCGCTGGCCTTTGGGTGACGCAGGCTTTTTTTATAGGCTACGCCCAGACGCTTTAACGCGTGATTGATGTCCTGGGTACTGACGCCAAGCCGTTTGGCGCGCTCATACTGATACGCGTCCGGATAATTCTTGACGTCTTGCGCCAATATCTCCATGTCAATCTTAGTTGCAGGCTTGTTGCGGGTTGTCTTGGGACCGGGAGTTTTGATCCAGCGCATCACGCTGGCCACCCCTACATCAAAACGCTACGCCACTTGCGCGATTGAGAAGCTCTCCTTCTCTCGAACGGATAATACTTTATGGCGAAATGATATCGGATAGGTCATCCGCAAATTATAATCAATTTATATGGTATATGATATACCATAGATCGTGAAGCAACCATGCATGGTGTAAGGGCTGACAAGGAAATAGAAATTATAGCAAAACCAGCTAGAAATGATTCAAAGAGTATTCTCATTGTCTCATCTAGCACAAATGGGCATACGCCAAAATACTGCGTAAACAACAAACCCAAACCGTTGAGATGCTCTTCAAATTCTATATATTCTGAATCATTCTTAACTGATTACGCTATAATACCTGGGCGGCATTTGCCGGCTCTGATACGCAAGCTGTAGTGGATGGTGATTTCGTCCTGCTCGCAGACGAGCCGCAATCTGTCCTAAAAACTATGCAAGCGGGCGAGATTAACATTGTTGCGATTCAGCAGCATATGACTCAAGATAAGCTGCATTACTTGTTTATCCACTATTGCGGCAAGGGCAGCGCACAGGATTTAACAAAAACAGTTAAATCTGCCTTGGATAAAATATCGAAATAGCATTAGACCAATTGATGTCTGCCAATGTTTATCCTGTTGCAGACTCCTACGAAGCGGAAAGTCAATACTGATTAACTAGATAACGCGAATTCGACATAAGGGCCACGCCACCATAACTGGAAGAGCTTGAGGAAGTCTGATATTAAGCGAGGGTTTCTTCTCACGAATAATGATGGAACTCTTTTCCGAAATCTACTTATCATAAGAAATTCAGATTCCTCTTGCTGCTTTTCTTATCCCGAACTCACGTTAGATTAATAAGAACATTAACATTAAGGACTACATTAAAGCGACAAATCACACTGCTCAATAGTCGATTCAATAATAAATGGAGATTTTGGTATGCCACTCAACTTGCAATTCACTTGTATGGGTTACCAATAATCGCCAGTTCCTGGGATTCGCATGTCATTCTTGATGAATTTTACGCCACTGACGCTGCGTGCAATGGATATTGCTTTCTCCATATCATCCCGGGAATTAACGAGACCACTCAATTCTACAACACCTTTCGAGGTTCTGACGTTGATATCGAAGGGTCTGAGGGAAGGTTCATCAAGAATTGCTTCATGAACCTTCGTGGTAATGACAATATCTTTATATTTTTCTTCGGTATCGACTTGCTTGGATCTCGCCATGCAGCCTGAGAAAAAAGCTATTTGAGCAATTAAAAAGAATGCGATGAAATGGCTATTAAGTTGTGTCATGAATTAGGCTCTCCCAAATTTCAGGCATTACTGTTATTAATGTATTGAGCTGCCATGAGTATGACTTAGGAATAAGTCAAGGCGGCGTGGTTTGATAAAAACCTGATCGCCTTTTACTAACTGTAATTCACGGAATCGCTCTTTGCTGATCTCGACCTGCACAGGATTACTGTTTTGATGATCTTCGCGAATAAGCTCCAGTCTTACTAATGGTCCAACCGAAAGAATATGGCTGACACGCGCAGCCAATACCGGCTCACCATTTCGAGACAGGTCAACCTCAATATCGTGCGGTCGTACGTAGGCAATCGCGGCAAGATTTTCGGCTTCGGCGTGCTCAGGGGCATCAATTTCAACATCACCAATCCAGGCACGGCCTTGATGTACCCG
>NZ_FOUB01000079.1 GCF_900114745.1 Nitrosomonas communis
TCGTGATTCTGGTGATGACATCGTTCTTCCTTGTAAAAAGTTCAAGGATAGCGATCATGTATCTGGGTGTTAATGTGGAAGGGTTGGAGGCTTACCTTCTAATATTAGATAACGAGCAAGCATTCCTAAAAATGTGTTTCATTATATGAAGTGGGCAGCAAACTGACAATGACCGTTAGAACCGATTAAGGTGTAAATATTGGGGTGGTTTTAAGGAAGAGATCAAGCGCTTTGGATTAATTTCAAAGGTCATCGATATATTCACTCTATTGCATAGCCACGGCTAGGGTAATAATCCTCTATTAGAAAATCTTCCTAATGGAAAATCTGCTTTTTTTAGAAAACCTTTTTTAGAAAACCAGGTGATACCGTGGTCAACCGCTATAGTTTAGCGGCCATGGAAGCGGAGAGGTTAGGGAATGTGTTCCATATATATACACTTGGCCGTAATGTTCCATACTAACAAGTAAATTCTGGATCAATTTCTAACTGATCTGAGTAAAAAGAGGTAATAATTTTGTTCCTGATAATAAATTAATGTGAAATCGTTTTGGAAAAGACATTAATGATCAGGACACCTGCAACGATCAGCAATAAGCCAATAATTGCTGGTATATCGAGGGGTTGTTCTAAAAAAAGCCACCCGATAATTGCGATGAGTACCACCCCAACCCCTGACCAGATAGCGTAGGCGATACCTACCGGGATTGTTTTGAGTGTAAGGGATAAAAGGTAAAAAGCCAGTAAATATCCGACCACGACGATCAGCGATGGCCAAAAGCGAGTAAATCCTTCTGTTGCCTTGAGGGATGAGGTAGCAATCACTTCGCTCAGGATAGCGAGTGAAAGAAAAATCCATTGTTGCATTGATATGATTCCATGAAGATAAGGATTAATTCCATTTCTAAATCAAAACTGATTTTGTCGGCTTCACCTTGCCATATTATTTATACTATCTGCGGCTCGCCTTCGCGTCATTTTTGATTTGGAAATGGAATAAAAGGTCGTTTAGTTGATGTGCTTGAGTACAGTGAGGGCTGAGCGGAGTCCTCCTTCAATGAAGCCTTGAAAATCAGAATAAGCTTCGCCGCAGATATGAATATTCCTCCGGGAAACTGAATCAGCTACACCAAAACTTGCAACCGCAGCGATTGACTGATCAACGAGTATCCCTGGCTTCCAGACATGACACCCTGCTTCGAAGGGCTCTTTGCCCTAGTCACGGATGCCGAAACAGGTAATGGCCTGTGCCTGTGCTTTCCGTTCTTTTGGGCTGAGGCTTGCAGGATGCGGGGTTAAGTATTTCAGATATTGTTCGATAAGTCGCTCGTCCTGATTAATTTCTGCTTTCTGATGAGGTTCATTTCTAACAAAAAATTTCCAATAATTCATGAAAGGTTCATCTCCATAAACCATTACCATCCCCCGTTTTTCATCACTTTCTTCGCGATAGTAGTAATGGAGCTCACGGGCTGGAATGGACGAGGCACGGGTTTGTGGTTTGGTTTTAGCATTCCACCAGGGGGTTTTCGTGACAAAAAAACACTTCATCAGAGGAACAGGTATGACCGCGTCAATGATACGTCCGATGTCTTCTGGAAAAAAAGGCAAAAGTTTTTTTAAAGGACTCTGCGGAACCGCTAGCACGAGGTGGCGAGTGCGTACAGTTATGTTTTCGTGATTGTGCGTTTCCAAAATCAATCTGAGATGATTATTTTCATCTTGATGAATAGCGTTCAAGCAATGGTTCCTGTAGAGGTGAATCGATGGATATTGAGGTAAGGACAAAAATTTTACTAACTCAGTAACTAGTGCCTCAGTTCCCTGTTTGATGCCGACCAGTTCGTCTTCTGGATGCAATCCTCTTAACCAGAAATTAATCCACTCTGCGGCAGAAGGATTATCATGGATCAGGTGGTAAAATGTGCCATATTCAATAATTTTTTTTAATGCATTATGGCTCAATACTTCACTCAATACATTCCAGAAGCCGGTTTGGCAAAGCGGAATTCCATTAAAAGTAAGCTCATTTCTGACGCGGTGATAGAAGACTTCATCCAGGTCAGCCCACCATTCCCAGTGTCGTGTATCTCGCGGGTTGTTTAAATCACCACTACTTTGTCCTAGAACACGCCAATATGCCCAGACTTAAAAGCTCAAGCGCATTAAATTGGTGTCCATGAGAAATACGGCCTTCATCTTTTTCCAAATCAAAGAGCGCTTCCAGATTAGTGGCTGGGGTATAGGGCGGAAAATAACATGTTGCCAGTTTTAATTCCTGGATAAGGCTCATAAGAAGCGGTTGACCTTTTTTCTCAAAGCGCATGGGACCAAATTCTGCCAGGAACCCATCCATCTCGATGGTCTCGATGCGTCCACCAAATCGCTCAGATTTTTCGAAGAGGGCTATTTTATGCCCAGGTCCTTTCTGCTTAAGTAATTGATAACAAGTGTAAAGACCGGTAATTCCTCCCCCGATAATGACGGTATCCAGCTGCATCGAATCGCTCATCATTTTCTCCTTTTTTCGTGTGGTGATCAGATGGTGTTTCTAGCGCATCATGCTCTTCAAAAATTCCTCCTGTTTACTTTTGCGTCCAGGGTATCTAGTATATGATTCTAAGCAAAATAAGAAGAGAAAAGCTTTAATCATAAGTTGACCTCGTACAAGTCAATTGTTACCGAACTATAATTTACTTTACTTAAAAGGAAATATTATGTCTGTACTCGTCACATGTCCTGCACCTGATTTTACTAAACCTGCTGTCTTACCTGATGGCAGTTTTGATGAGAATTTTAATTTCCATACCCATATCCGTAACAAATACGCCGTTTTGTTTTTCTATCCGCTGGACTTTACTTTCGTCTGCCCCTCGGAAATCATTGCGCATTCCCATCGGGCGAAGGATTTCCAGCAACGTAATGTGGAAGTAATTGGTGTCTCAGTTGATTCCCACTTCACGCATTACGCCTGGCGTAACACACCTATCACCAAGGGTGGGCTTGGTCCTATCGATATCACCCTAGTGGCTGATTTAGGCGGCGAAGTCATGAATGCTTATGGTGTCACCCATCCCAATCATGTTGCGCTACGTGGCTCTTTCTTGATCGATAAACAAGGTATTGTACGTCACCAGGTAGTCAATGATCTGCCACTCGGGCGCGATGTTGATGAGATGCTGCGCATGGTTGACGCCTTGCGCTTCCATGAAGAGCATGGTGAAGTTTGCCCCGCTGGCTGGAAAAGCGGACAACCTGGCATGAAAGCAAGTCCTGAAGGAGTGGCAGAATACCTCAGCAGCCACGGGGACAAATTGTAAGGCCGAATCAACTCCTCCACGGTCGATTTTTAATAAGGAGGTTGTGAAAAATTCAAAGCGAACGGCCCAAGCGTATGGTGGAAGGAACGTAAAAGTGAAATTAAGAGTCTCATAAGTTTGGTTAAAATGAAACTTGACTAAAACTTCGCTTTTGACAACCTCAGAGCTGAAAGGAGGAACATATGAGTTTAGATAAAGATAAAGCTGTCGCCTTATTGAATCAAATCATGGAACTCGAGCTGGCCGGCGTGATACGATATACTCACTATGCCTTAATGGTATACGGTTATAACCGTATACCCATCGTGGAGTGGTTAAACAAGCAAGCTGAAGAAGGGCTGTTGCATGCGCGAAAGGCGGGAGAAATGGTCACCTTGTTGGGAGGACATCCTTCATTTGCCATCGGTCCATTGCTGGAGACACATCTGCACGATACCAACACCGCCTGCTCGATCCCGATCAGCAATATCCTGCAAGAATCCCTTTCTAACGAAGATGAGTCGCTCAAGCTCTATTATCAACTGCTGGAACTGGCTCAGGGTAAATCTGTCTTGGTGGAGGAGTATGCGCGCAGCCAGATTGTGGCAGAAGAAATGCATACCGATGTAGTCAAAAAAATGCTGCGTCAACCTTGTGAAGCAGGGAAATAGATACGATTTGTGAGTGTGGAACACATGATCTCAATGGGATTGTCGAAGTCTCGTGCTGGCGGAATTGCGTTGAGGTCGTGTTTCAGTGGAGCGTAGGCTATTGCATTTTATGCAGTAATGCCTTTCTTCATGAAGATAAAGTCAATATGTTTTCAGTCGTGGCTAGAGATCAAAGGAGGTGCTATATTCTCACAATCACGCTTTTCATTCACGGAAATCGGGAAGTTTTGTCGATTTCGTTCCAGAACGCATTAGTATGATCACGATGATGTAAAGGCATGAATGACGGGATAATTGACCACTTTGGGAATAGCCAACATGTACTTCCAGTTGAAGTTCAGGCAACCATCAACTGAGCAGGTTGCAAACCGATAACTTTTTCCTTCACTTATTACAGCAGTTGGAAATACGCTTACTTCTAGTGCGAAGTATAAGCAATGCATTGTTTAATTCGAGCCATCTTCCTGTATGAATAGAAGCATTTTAAATACCTGTGTGGCGGCAGTCTCACTGGTTGGATTCAAGCTCACATCTTGATAAATTATCGTCCAGTTCCTCAGTTTAATTCTGCCAGTTGGGTTAAAAAAGGGTTTTAGACGAATTGGGTCAGATATTGCGTGCTCCACATCTTAATTCATGTAGCCACAAGAATGGACGCTCATTACCGCCCTTAAGGTATATACTCACGATATCCTCAGCATTTCGTTTCCCATCTGCGCCAGATTGTAATAGGTTTTTCAACACCGTCTGTATCGCTTCTTCCGGGAAGTCAGAAGAAGTACCTTCTAACAGTTTTCGCCATATCTCATAGGCTTCTTGTGGCTGCGCCTTGCTTGTCCTTGCGATCATTTCCAAGAGATGATGTGAGTTGTAATCCTCTCCCGCATAGACGGCCACTGTGAGAATTAATCGTTTGTTCACGTTATTAACTTCATCAATGAATACTGACTAGGTGCATAGCTTTGTTGCGAGCTTCCTACCATCTCGGCTAGATATATCAATGATGTCTAAAAGGCACGGCCATAATTCAAAAACCTTACTCTTTAATTTGGTATCCCGTTTTTTCTGAGAGTCCAGATAAACCATATCAGCTGGCTGAGCTCACTGAGTTTCCTTCGCTCCACTAGCTTATGTATAAGACTTGACGATTCTTCAAGCTTCTCAAAGCTATTGATGAAGGCAATAGCAATATTTTGAATAACCTTTTCTGCAACTCGCTCTTTTAGATGCTCGTCACCGAGGGCACGAATAAAATGGCCTTGTTTCTTTAAATGGTCGTAGATTTCTTCATACACTGTATTAACATACGCATAGCCATTTTTGGTAGTTCTCTTGATCGAAAATTCTGTCCAAATTACTTAGAACCCACTTCTTCGACATGTAAAGAAAATTTGGAAGGTAGTTAACCACTAGCGTCGCGAACTCATATTCACCTTTATTCGCTCGCAAAAGTTCTGACTCATAGGTAGGCTCTAGCTTCTTCCAGATCTCAATATGTTCATCTTTGTGTCTATTGGTCAAGCGACAGGTTCTCAGGCTAAGGTTGATGAACGCCTCGATGCATTTTCCCCGTGGGCTATTTATAGAAATCAACACAGCGTCGCTATCTAGCTTAAATACTTCTCCTTTTTCTTTCTCAAGAAGAATAAGAATTATCAAGCGTGCTTGTTCAAGGTATTTTTCTGAAAACGCATGTTCGTCAGATCTCGTGCCATTCTCGATTAGGCGTGCGATGCTTCCTACTACCCAATACCTGTTTGCCACAAAATGATTTCTCTCCTGCGAGTTCTCTGCAGACCAGAACTTTCCTGTTTTATGATGATTTCACAAAAACCAAGCAGGTGCTGCCATATTTCATCCCATAGTAGCTGGGTTTTCTCTATCCATAATTCACCATAAGCCTCTAGTACTTGATAAACATATGCCAGATCAAGGCCAGCAAACTTATGTAAGTGCATAAAGTACCGAACTGGCCCAGCTTTCACTACCTGCGCGTAACGCCTTAGTCAATCCTTCAAGTCCAGGCTCACGGAAATTACCGAGATCTTTATAAGATTCGAGTCGTTTGACTAATATATCCACTTCCATGGATAGCAAATCGTCTTCCGGGATCGGTGATTTGTGATCTACCCAACCAACAGTCATATAGCTAGAAAAATCTGGATGCTCAGGCTCACCACCTATTATATTGATACACTCCTGATAAAGCTCAGACTCGTCATCACCGTATTCATTGATAGCTTTTAACCAAATGGCTCGTTCGTACGCAGACGCACCTTCGCTTTGCAGATTGTTCTCACTCGTTTCGACAAGACCGATAATCGTTTTTCGTACCACCACTTTCTCTAGTTCAGAAAATTGTGGGTAATGGTTATGTAATAGATGCCACAGCTCGTGGCGGAAATTGCTTGTGAAATATGGTTCTACCAGTACTTGCTTAATCAGTTCATCTAACTTTTGGTAATGTTGATCAATAGCATAGATTGCAATGCGTCTGATAGTTTCAAAAGGGCATTCCAATAGCTCATCGACATAGATTTTGGCTGCTTCTGGCGCTTTGCTAATGAAGGCCAACAACGCATCTCGCATTCCCTCAACAAGGGTGTTTACAGCATCATCGGCTGTATGATTCTGCTCATGATCTTCAATGGCTGATCTCCATAAGGATGACCATTTATCGTTTTCTAGCTCCTTAATAAATAAGGTAATCTCCCGGCTATGCCGGGGGACTATTAAAGGTTTGACCGTGTGATACGGTCACCGTGATTCTTTTAGCTTGATCAAGAGCTAGGAGAATCAAATGAGAGATTATCAGAGTTTGACGCATACGACATGGGACTGTAAGTACCATGTCGTATTTATTCCGAAAAGAAGGAAGAAAGTGATATTCGGAATGATACGAAAACACCTTGGAAAGGTATTGCGCGAATTAGCGGAGCAGAAAAACTACCAAATAGTAGAAGGGCACCTGATGCCTGATCATGTACATATGTGCATCAGTATTCCCCCGAAGTATTCGGTATCTTACGTAGTAGGGTATATCAAAGGGAAAAGTGCAATATCGATAGCGCGGAAGTTTATGGGGAGATCTAGAAATTTCACGGGTGAAAATTTTTGGGCACGTGGTTATTTTGTATCCACGGTAGGATTAGATGAAGAGATGGTCAGAGAATATATCCAGCACCAAGAGAAAGAGGATGAGCACTATGATCAGCTCAAGCTTGGTATGTGATGCCACCTTTAGGTGGCTCCAATTCTTGCCCCTTTGAGGGGCTAACAGTAATAAGCCTCCGGCTTTGCCGGAGGTAATTTAACTTCAATAAAGCCATAGCTAGCGCAGGATAGGATTTTTTGACACCCAGTTATCAATCAGCTCGCATAGCTCATCAGGATGAGTAGCCGGTAACCAGTGTTCGGAGTCAACCGTGGCGAATTCCACTTGCGGTAATTGCTGCAAAAGGGTCTGGGTTTGTTCCGGATCAGCAATACTACGCCCACCTGACTGGATGACGAGGGCAGGGCAGCGCACCTCAGCAATGGGCAAGGGGCGCATAATCTCGATCAGGTTATTAAGGTACTGCGCTGTCGGGATGACTTTGAGGTCATGCTTGGGGCTGCCATAGTCTGCCAGCATGGTTTGCAGCTCGGCTGGGCTTGCTTCATGTACGCGGCGATCCAGTACCTGCAGATCTAATGTGCCGAGTTGGCGTCGATAGAGACCAAGTCGGTTAAGTAGTTTAATCAATGACACAGCGACTCGCAGCAGTGGTATGAATGGCCGCAGTCGAGCCAGAATGCCGGTGACTGCTTCACGGGCCATCGGTTCAATCAGTACTAGGCCAGCGCACATGTCGGGATAGCGCGCGGCGAAGTTGAGGGCAATATTAGCACCAAGGCAATGGCCGACAACGATCGCATGTGGCTGACGTTCGTGCTGCAGCAATGCGGCAATATCCTGGCTCCAATCTTCGAGTCGTGCTGGCCCGCGGCACATTGATTCGCCATGCCCTCGCAAATCTGGGCGCAACAACAAATGATCAGCAGTCAGGCGGCTGTGCTGGGTGAAATACCACCAGCGAGTGGAGTTGCTCGCAGCACCATGCAGCAACACCAGTGGTGTGGCAGGGGGATTACTTTGCAAGTTTTGTGCTGGTATCCATCTCCGATAGCTGAGTTTGGTACCATCTTCACCTTGAAAATAAAGTTTTTCGTCCATATGCAGCCGTCCCGTTTTTTCCAAGCGATGCTGGACCATACGGTGGTAAAGCGAGGACAACCAGGGACGAATCACGGGTAGACCGATTACCCAGGCGAGTGGTTTGAGTAACGGCACACGCGACATCAGCAAAATATAAGCATCCAGTTCAGAAACGACCCGTTGATTCTCATCGAGCACATGTAGCTCACTCAAGGCTTTGCGCGGATCGATACCGATTTCGCGCAAATAATCATCCTGCCCGGTGATATCGAACCAGCAGATATCTTTCCCCTCTTTTCCTGCCAGTCTTTCATAGTTTTGCCGATCCTTGATGCAAGCAGGGCAGGCGCCGTCGTAATAGACGGTGATTTTTTTCTTTTGCTCACTCATCATCCATCCTCTGATAAAAAGTCATCTCTAGAAAGCTGTTCCAACATAACATTAACAAAAATGCCGTTCAATCTGAGCTCGTCGAAGGCCAATGCTAATTGCTTAGCAGTGCGGCGAGTCACCGCGAGCGGTTAAGGTTTTACTGGGATGATCCGTTAGTCAGTTATGAAAACAGGTTTAAGGCAAGTTTCCTGGAATGAAAATTACTTTTTACCATAATATAGATTGAGTAGGAGAGCAGAAAAATGAATTTCTGGCATTTAGCTACCACAGAAGAGAAGCGCCATCAATTTTGTTTCTTGATCAATCGGTACCGTTTACTGAATCCGCCACTTCATCGAAACGAATGAGGAGATAATCATGGCTGTTCCCTTGCCCAATGCAGATCAGATTCGTGAGGCTGCAAAAGAAGTAGGTGTCTTTCTGACAGATGAGGATGTTAGGTCCTACAGAGCGCTCATCGCGCCTCACATTAGTGCTTATAATTTGGTTGATGCTTTGCCTGATGCTTTGCCACTAGTTAAATACCCTCGTACTCCCGGCCACGCTCCATCAGTAGAAGATAATTCTCATAATGCCTGGTATGTTAAGACCTCCATTAAAGGTGCATCCACTGGCCCTTTAAAAGGTAAGAGAGTCGCAGTCAAGGATAATGTCATGGTGGCTGGCGTACCCATGATGAATGGCAGTTCCATTCTCGAAGGTTATATACCAGATATTGATGCAACGGTCGTGACCCGATTGCTCGATGCCGGTGCTGAGATCGTAGGTAAAACGCATTGTGAGTCTTACTGCATTTCTGGTGGAAGCCATACGTGTGCCAAGGGGCCAGTCCATAATCCGCACAAGAAGGGATATTCCGCTGGCGGATCTTCTTCCGGCAGCGCAGTAGTGGTGGCGCTAGGAGAAGCTGATATGGCAATCGGTGGAGACCAAGGCGGCTCAATCCGAATGCCCTCTTCTTGGTCAGGCATTTACGGTATGAAACCAACCTATGGTCTCGTGCCTTATACCGGTATCATGCCGATTGAGATTTTCGTCGATCATGCCGGTCCGATGACAGCAAACGTGGCGGATAATGCACTGATGCTGGAGGTGATCGCTGGTGTGGATGGTTACGACTCCCGCCAATTTGGTACAACAGCAAAGATCGAGTATTCACAGGGACTTGATGGCGGCGTCAAAGGCATGAAAATTGCCGTAGTGAAGGAAGGATTTGCTCGGCCGGAGTCAGAAGCAGCATCGGATACAAAAGTGAAAAAAGCTGCCAAATTGTTGCAAAAACTTGGCGTCCAAATAGATGAAGTATCGATTCCTTGTCATCTGATTGCCCCCGCGATATGGACGCCCATTGGTGTGGAAGGGATTACGCAAACGATGATGTTTGGCAATGGTTATGGTCTGTCACGCTCTGATTTGTATATCACTAGCTTAATCAGTAAATTACATGGTTGGCAGCGACGCGCTAATGAATTGTCCGAAACAACCAAATTATTGACTGTGCTTGGCAGCTATATTAAGAAGTATCATGGCACGTATTATTATGGTAAGGCCATTAACCTGACGCGTCGGTTGACGGCTGCTTATGATGCTGTCTTGAATGAGTATGATTTGCTGCTGATGCCAACTATGCCCATGAAAGCAACCAAACTGCCAACTGCTGAAGCGAGCAGGGAAGAATATGTGGCCAGAGCCATAGAGCAGATTGGCAATACCTGCCCTTTTAATATTAGTCATCATCCAGCGATGAGCATACCGTGCGGCATAGTAGAGGGGCTGCCCATCGGCTTGATGCTGGTTGGCAAGCATTTTGACGAAGTCACAATTTATCAAGCAGCTTATGCATTCGAACAAGCCGCAGACTGGAAAGAAATGTGATGATTTGTCAAAGCTACTTTCTCGCCAAGTTGTCACCTGCTTTGACGCAGGCTTATGCGCACGAGCGACTGTCATCGCTGTTCGTATAGCTTCGCCGCACGCAAGAAACGCAATTTATGGGTAGGCTTGATTTATAAGGGATAAAAATTGTATGCACATGCATTATTGCCCGCCCATTTATTATTCCCTAGCATCAAGGTGTAATTCCATTTCCAAATCAAAAATGACGCGAAGATGAGCCGCAGACAGTATAAATAATACGGCAAGGTGAAGCCGACAAAGTCAGTTTTGATTTAGAAATGGAGTCACATTGGCCAGCATCATAATTGCGGTAAGTGGATAAATAAGGAGGAAAGGTAATGTCTGTGACGCGCCGTGAATTTTTGTTAAGTGCCACATGGACTGCCGTTGCCGGCGCTGCACTACCGCTGGCTGCAACAGGGAGTAACCACGCGGCCAGTACATTTGATTCTCATGACTGGTCTTCCGTGCGTGCGCAATTCAACTTATCACCTGACTACATTCATCTGGCGAGTTTCTACATTGCATCGCATCCACGGCCAGTACGCGAAGCCATCGAAAAATACCGTAAAGCGATAGACGAAAATCCGTACTTGATTGTCAAGCAAGGAAGATTTGAAATGGCCACACGGATTTGTGAAGCAGCAGCTGCGTACTCGGGCGGTAAGGCGAATGAATATGCTATTACGCCGAACACCACCACCGGCCTTGCGCTGGTTTATAACGGGCTGCTGCTCAAGCGTGGACAGGAAATCCTTACTACAGTGCATGACCATTACGCACACCACGAATCTATTCGCTTTGCTACAGAAAGGAACGGCGCCTCCTGGCGGCGCATTGCATTGTTTGAGCAATCCTCTACTGCAACGGAGGATGAGATTATCGGACGCCTGGTGAAAGCCATTCAACCCAATACCCGTATGGTTGGCATTACCTGGGTCCATTCCAGTAGTGGCATACGCTTGCCGGTGCGTAAGATAGCAGATGCGCTTGGAGAAATAAATCGCCACCGTGATAATAATGACCGTATCTTGCTAGTGGTTGATGGTGTGCATGGCTATGGCGCGGTAGATGAATCCCTACCGGAGCTGGGCTGTGATTTTTTGGCAGCCGGCACGCACAAATGGCTATTTGCGCCACGCGGTACCGGTATTGTCTGGGCACGTGATGCCGCTTGGGCCCAAATCCGCCCGACTATACCAAGCTTTATCAGCCACGAACTCATCGAAGCATGGTTGAAGGGTAAGGTGCTGAAGGGACCCACCCGGGCGGACTGGGTTTCACCTGGTGGATTTTTTGCTTATGAACATCAGTGGGCGATGGCGGATGCCTTCCAATTTCACAAGGCTATCAGCCGTGCACGTATCGCTGCGCGCATTGCTGATCTCAACAGCTTATGCAGGGAAGGGCTGGCGAAGATCCCGCGCGTAACGTTGCACACGCCACGCGATAACCAGCTTGCAGCTGGCATTATCTGCTTTGAGGTAACTGGCATGACACCGGAAGCGGTAGTCGACAAATTGCTTGAACGACATATTATTGCAAGCGTGACGCCGTACGCTAAGCCGTATGCGCGTATTGCATTTGGCATCATGAATACCCCTGAGGAAGTAACCGTTGTTTTGCAAGCGATTGCAGATTTGAGCGACAAATGATAGCATCCGTTACCCTATACTACTTGTGATCAACGAGAGATAGAGAAATACTGTAAAAGTACTGCGTTAATGCCAGAGTACAGTATTGCTAAACAGTTTCTATGCTATCAAGCACAATCAGTTCACGTGTCGCGCGCGTCATGGCGACATAGAGTAGGCAGGCTTCTTCTTCATTGCTTATACCTGTTTCAGCTTGCATGTTTGCCCCGGGAATAGCAACCAGAGGGAATTCCAGTCCTTTGCTGCTGTGGAAAGTCAACAGTTTGACCGTATTCTGCTTGTCGCTAAATTGAATGGTGTCTTTCCAGTTAAAGGGAATGGCAGCACTAGTGAGCGCATCTTTGATTGTCTTGCCTACTGGAGATCCCAGTGACGATAAAGAATCGCCATATCCTTCCAGGGCATGCCATCTTTATGGGCAGCTTTTAGTTGTTCAGCGGTATATCTAGCCTGCTCCTGAAGACTCGGTAATTTGATCCATAAAGGCTCAGGTCCTTTGCGTCCGGCAGAAATCGGCATCAGACGCGGTGCACTGTCCTCGTCAGCTTCGGTAGGAGCGAGCAGTTGCCTGGCAAATTGACCAGCAAATTGAAGAATTTCCTGGGTATTGCGGTAATTGATTTTGAGAATGGTGGTTCGCCCTTGTGCCTGGATACCAACACTCTTAAAGCTAAAGTTGCGCTTTTCTACAGAATGGTAAATAGATTGAGCATCATCATAAAGAACCAGTAGTGAATTCGTGCGTGGATCAACCATCTGGACTATCAGTTTGAGCCATTCAGGACGGAAATCATGGCCTTCGTCGATTAACACTGCTTCGTACTGGCCAGAAGGAATAAGTTTGTTATCTACTGCGCGGATAATTTGATTTACCATGTCATCCCAATAGCCATCGCGTTTAACGTCCCCTGCAGGCAAGCCCACGTTATAAGCTGTGAGTTGTCGGTGACACCAGGCATGGAAAGTGAGTACATTGACTTTATCTGCAATTTCTTTTTGTTGTACCCAGTGTTCAATGCGTTTAGCAAGCACCTTATTGTAACAAAGGACCAAAATTGGTTTGGTACAATCCTTGGCGAGATGTTTTGCACGGTAACCGAGTATCAGCGTCTTGCCAGAGCCCGCCACACCATGGATGACACGGTGGCCTTCACCAAGGCTACGCGCAAGCCGTTCCTGCTGTAAATCCATGATCTGCAAGATACTCGGCTGTTCGGTTGCGGTTGTTTCAGCGCCATCAAATAGCTCACCCTGTTTTGCCGGTATCCGGATTTCAGGAAACATATGCCAGCGTATTCGATCGATCTGCGGCAGGCTAAGACTGCCATAACCTCCGAGAGTAAACATGTCCAACAGATGTTTCTTGAACACTTCTATCTCCACCGATTCGGTCATTTCATCCTGACAAATGACACGACATGGTTCTAGGGTCTGTTGACATTTCACATAGGTAGCCACAGATATCCACACGCTATGGCTACCATACTCTCGTAATTTCGCTTCAGTTTGTCGTATCGCGTTGCTATTGCCCGATACTGCTTTAGCCTGGCAAAAGCATTCTCCACCCAATGCCGGTATTGATATAAACCCCAATCCATATCTGCATTACCCTTCAACGAGTTGCGCTTTCTCGGTATCACAGCCTGAACCCCCTTCTTCGTTATCTGTTCCCGTAACCATTCGCTGTCATAGCCCTTGTCCGCAACTATTGTTTTTGCGTCAGGCAACCTGGCAATCAAATCAGG
>NZ_FOUB01000081.1 GCF_900114745.1 Nitrosomonas communis
GCGAGGAAAATGCTAGAAGGCGCGCCAACACTGGGTAAACGGGCAATAAAAAACCCCAACCGAGAATGGTTGAGGTTTGGTTGTTGGTGGTGGGATGAAAACCCGCGTCAAACCATGCTATATGAGCGCATTCGGAACAGTGCGAACTGTTGCGGAAAGCTACATAAATCCCTTGTTTGCCATTATCTTATTAGGAATTTGATCATTTTATTTCCATAAATTGAGTAAAAACTACTGTCATTAGACGGTGACCTTGACTTTAAATATATTGACTCATGCACGTTTAGCTTGGTGCCGATAGACGACTTTAGACGTCTGCACCCAAGCTGCGCTAACCTACCTACTTTTAATAGCTGGTAGATTAATTGTAAGCATGAATAGCTGAGCTCCGGACTGTTAATCCGACGGTCACTGGCTTGAGGTAGGGGAGAGGGTAGCATCAATGTGTAACATGCTGTTATATAAAGGTATTATCGAGCTGCTCTGGTGGATGTGGTGGGGTGAGCGCGGACTCCGATTTTTAGTTCCAACTGGTATCAAATTTTCGTGTATAGCGTTATGCTACAAGGGAAACAAATATGCTAGGCATGAAAACCGATTTCTGAAACATCGAGCGCACGACACATAAGCTCAATAAGATATTGCTGCCGCAGAGCGTCAATCATGCCGTATCTCACCGCGACCCCTTCGTGATATACGTTGCACACTTTTATGAAGTCACGTTCCAGTTTAACTTCGGCTAACTCACGCTTTAACCGGAATAACTCTAATTCAAGATCAGACAGTGGCTTCTATGGTTTGCCTATCGTTGGGAGTTCACCTCGCTTGTCAGCGTAAACCAGTTCCTTTTATGTCACCTTGGGTAATGACAGCCGTTTTGCTGCTTCAACCATCGTTAATCCACTTTCCTTAAAAACCTTAACTGATTGTTCCCCATATTCTTGGCTATACTGGTTATATTGTATACGCGGTAATTCCATCGTCCTCCTCAATTTCATCTCTTCAGTTTATGAAACTTTAGATTCCATGAAAATCAGCATATTTCAAATCCAAATCAGATGCTTTTGCGATTGTTCAGCAGCCATTTTCCTAAACATCTGGTTTGTTTGTGTATAATGAACCGTAGAATAAGGGGCGTAAATCTTTTATACGCAGCAGATCAAGCTTTGTGGGGTGATAAGTGGGCGTGGCTTCAAGGGCAGGTCAGGCATACACCTGACCCAAGAATGAGGACCTAATTCATGAGACATTCAGTATCTGGCTTGTTGACGTTTGTGCTTTACGAATTGGCTGCGCCCGGGCTGAGCTCTTCTGCTATTTTTGATGAAATCACATATATCTATATTGAAGACACCAGCTCATCGAGTGGGCAGCTTTTGACTTGGAACAACACATGTGAGAGGAAAAAAAATGGCGGAGCAGCGTGAAACTTATAAAGGTCGAGAGATTGTTGTTCGAACAGAGGTAGATGTGCCGAGAGAAGGTACCGCGGAATCGACGGCCATCGGGACGGGAAGTGCGGGCGGAGAGGCAGTCGACCTGAAGATTGACGGGAAGAAAATTTTCGTGATACAGAATTCATCCGGCTCCTATATTGCAACCGGTTTCGCTTTCGACCCGCAGCCTTCGCCTATGGACCTCGCACGGAAAATTATCGATTACCGTGATGCGGGGAGATAAAAATGGGAACTCGAAAGAATCAATCCACCTTGACAGCCGCGGAGAAAGCGGCTTTTGTTGCGGCTGTAAAGGCGCTGAAGGCAAACGGCACGTACGATGTATTTGTGGACCAGCATCGTACCGCTTTTCTTGCCGGTGTAAACGATCCGGCACATGGTGGCCCCGCCTTCTTGCCTTGGCATAGGGAATATCTCCGCCGATTCGAGCTTGCTCTTCAGGAGATCGACCCCGATGTTTCCATTCCATATTGGGACTGGACAGTTGATCGCACGGCGGGCGCCTCCATCTGGAATGCAGATTTCATGGGTGGGAATGGAACGGGTCCTGGCGGACGTGTGATGACGGGTCCGTTCGCCTTTTCTACAGGGGAGTGGACGCTTACCGTTCTGGACCCCGGCGACACAGATACTTTTCTCACCCGTGCCTTCGGCGTCATGGGATCACTGCCTACTCAACAGGGTGTGAATACCGCCACCAATATCGTTCCCTATGATTCTCCGCCCTGGAACCGTAATAGCAGCACCAGCACGAGTTTTAGAAATCATCTCGAAGGCATTATTCATAACCCCGGTCATATGTGGGTAGGTGGCTCGATGATGGCAATGTCATCTCCCAACGATCCAGTGTTCTGGCTGCATCATTGTAATATCGACCGCCTGTGGTCGGTATGGCAACGGGAAAATCCCGGCCAGAATTACCTTCCACCCAGCGGCACGCCCGGAGTCGTGGATGGACATGGGTTGGATGACCCGATGCCACCGTGGAACAACGAAGCTTCGCCGCCCATGCCCCGAGACGTTCTCGATCACCATGCGCTCGGCTACACTTATGATGACGAGGAACCTACGCAGGTCGTACCGCTGACCGTTGATGCAGCGCCGTTTACCGCTTCCATAGGCCAAGCGGGAGAAATCGATGCATACAGCTTCGTTGCCTCCACTCAGGAGAGTTATGTCATCGAGACCGAGGGTTCTACCGATGTTGTGGCAGCCCTGTACGGTCCGAATGATGCCAATGCGCTCATTGCCGAGGATGACGATAGCGGCGTAGATCAAAATTCGCGCATTGCCCGGAACTTGGTGCCGGGAACATATTATGTTCGTATTAGGCACTATAGCAGCTCATCCACTGGAAGTTACCGTATCTCGGTGAGAGGATCAGGGCTGCAGCCGGGTATCCAGACCATTCAGGTAAACGGCCCGGCAGTGCAAGGCACCCTTTCCGCTGCGAACGAAAGGGATCTGTACACATTTACCGTCGTAACACCAGGTTCGCACACTATAGAGACTGCCGGTAGCACCGATTGCTTTCTTACTTTGTTTGGACCCAACAGCCAAACCACCGTCATTACCCAAGATGATGACAGTGGTCCGGGAACCAATTCGAGGATCGTGCAAAACCTTGGGGCCGGCGTTTATTATGTTCAGGTCAGACACTACAGCCCGACTGGTACAGGGGCATATAGCGTTTCTGTCAGAACATGACAATTGTGGGATGGTTCGGTTGACTTGCTGGTGTTCTTAAATAAAAAGCGTTCTCGTGCTCATCGTTCTTCTCGCTGGGTGTGGTTAGAAAATTGCACACAAAGCTGACGGGAAGGACGACAGTTCGGGCATCTATACCATCACAAATTTATATGGGGTGAATTTAAACAAACGACGCCAAAGTCTCATAGAATTATTTTTCTGTCAATGACGGAGCAAATAGGTACCGGGTAGCGCGCCAAAAGTGTACCAGTTAGATTAATAAAAAAGAGGGATTTGACCTCTGGTTCTGCGCTTCTGGTTTTTCTATATCTCGGGGTTGTTCACCCCAACATAATTTATACATTATCACATCGACTGTTTTAAACATTAGATGAGAGACGGGAAATTAAATTAGTGACCCTGCGTTGTGAACGTTGAGTCTTAATCGCCATGGCCAATGCTTTGGGTTGCGCAATAAGGACGACCAACTGCTTGCCACGGGTAACCCCGGTATAGAGCAGGTTTCGCTCCAAAAGCATGTAATGCTGCATCGCCAGAGGAATGACCACGGCAGGATAGCTGGAATTGGGAGAGGTCAAATCTCTGAAGGAAATCGCTGCTCGGGAAGGAGCCGATAACAGTTATGTAAGTAGAATGGTCAACTTGACTACGCTTGCGCCAGATATTGTGGCTGTTATTCTGGATGATGAGTTGCCAAATCACATTACGCTGTTCGATTTGGCGGTGGATCCGCCGGTGTTGTGGGAGGAGCAGAGGGAACGGATCAAAGAATCTTCATTTACTTGAACTCTTGCGGTTTTGCAAGAGAATAACTCGTAGTAATTCATTGATTTTGACTTTCTGAGCAGGAGTAATTCTTGTGATAATAGTTTGATTACTATCCTCCGTAGGCGTCTTTCATGCAAATAGCGAAAAATGGCTTAAAATCAATGCTTTTTATTGCTGATCAAAGATAAATTTTGTGGATTTTGGAAGACTCTTAGGTCAGGTTAGCAATCAAACAGTTTCCTGGCACATACGGTTCTTTGAAAAAGGGGAGAAAAAAGGGCTCTTATTGTTCCAATACAAATCAGATTATGCTGTTATAACCCACAACCTGCCTAATAATTATACTAAATCCGCAGGTTGGGCCTGTCTTTAGTTTCAGGGCGACAGAAATGGTGGTTCAAATCGGATAGGCAGGGTTGCCTTGAAACAGATTTGCCTATATTTGCATGAAAGGAATCATGAAAAAACAAAACTTTTTTTGTATTTCTGCTTTTTTGTCTGTAGGTTTGTTCGCGGGAGCCACACTGGTTAGCGCTGACGAAACTGTCACCATCAAAGCGAAAAAATTCTCCCTTGCCAATTTTGTCATGCCGGCAGGCAGTACTCCCGGCAATATCGCGGTAAGCACGACCCAGCCATCCGGCATAACCAAATCACCAACTTTCAAGGGCACTCAACAATATTACGGGCAGCTCGATCTAGGCGACCCGGTCAATCCTTATTATTTTGCCCTCGACCTGAAAAACAAGGATGGCAAAGACACATTCGTCATGTACTTTGACAAAAACCACAATGGTGATTTGACCGATGATGGCGACCCGCTTAAAAATCAGGGCGATGGGAGTGGTGGGCCGGGCGGATTTGCCACCACATTGACAGTTAAATGGTCAAAGCTAATTGCCGACCCCAACGATTCCTTTGGCACCGATCCATTCAGTATCTGGTTTTTCAGCAACAGCAATAATTGGTCGTCACAGAAAGTATCTCACTATAGCCGTACCCAGCTTAAAGGTTCGGTGACACTGGGGAGCCAGACCTATCCGGCTTATCTGGTGGATAGTGGATATAACGATGCCAATCTGATTAACGATGGTGTCATCATCGATCTGAATAAAAACGGCAAATATGATCAAGGCGAAGGCCCGTTCACGTCCACGACTGTTAACGGCAAAACCTATAATTTTAATATCGCTTGGAAATAAGCGGCTGGCATGGCTGATGCCGAACGATTAAACGACTAAACTGAACGGGTAAACTCAAGGAAACTCAAGGAAACTTTTGCATAACTGGCTTTTAGATAACTAATATTTTAAGTAATTGTTTTATGAGTCATACATACAGAGAAAAACTCTAAAAATATAGTTATGTGGAGGTTTCCTGTTGTGATTATTGCTAATCACAAACCTACAAAGCTTAGGAATGAATTGAGAAGAAACCGGTGAGTAGCGCGGACACCCCACCGGGTTGCAAAGGATTATGATAAGTATCAATGCAGCAACAATTACAATTACCTTGATACAAATTTTTTATCGGCCAACCAGGAAAAAGCTTTAGCCTATTTTTGTAGCACTCGAAATAAGCATTACCCATGCTCAAGATAAGGCTGTTATCCACAGCCTTATCCCAGGAAAATGTGGAAAAATTTTGATATCTTCATTCATCTTGATGATGTAATTCCTGCGCACATTAATGAAATAATGCTCTAATCTACTGTCACTTGACCTGTAAATCATTCTTGACAGATTTTACGCCCAGGACACTACGTGCAATTTCAACCGCTTTGTTGATATCGGCCTTGGAACTCACGAAGCCGCTCAGTTGAACGATACCCTCAAAGGTTTCAACCTTGATTGCAGTGGATTGTAAAGTAGGCTCATTTAAAATTGCCGCTTTCACCCTTGTGGTAATGACAGAATCATCTAAGTATTCTCCGATCGTTTCCTCTTTCGCTGAGACTGATGCGCCGCCCAAGAAAAAAGCCATTAGAGCAATTATTATATAAGTAAGAAAACGGATATTTAGTTGTTTCATAGCAAGGTACTCCTGAAGGGTTGACGTACCTAGAACACATCCATTGATAATTTTAGACTGAAAGAACCGGTTTACACATGCTCATCTACATATTTTAGAGGTATAGATAACATTATAAGTTCATGCATAAGCATTGAGCTTAACGGACCCACCATTTCTTAAATAACGTGAGTTAAGGATAAAAAAGCAGTGAATGGAATCTAATTCATCTAATGATGAAGCTCTTTTTGGAATCACTTCATCATAAGGAAGTTAGGGAATTCAGATTCGTTTTACAGCTTTTCATATGTCGAACTCACGTTATTTAAATAATAACAATATATTTTTGGTAGATTGCTAATCATTTCTATCTATAATATTTTTAATTGTTATATATTTTTCCTGGGTTCCTCAGATGTGGTTCTTACTTGTAAGGAGGAGGGCAGCATGAGAAAAATATTAACCACTGTTATGCTGTATATTGCTATGTTATTGCTCACATCAGCAGTATGCTTTGCAGAAAACAAAAAGGACATTGCAGAAGGGCGCAATATCTGGTTCAACAGTACTTTTGGAGGAGAGCGCTTTTTTAGTCTTATCTTACCTAATGCTCCCTTCAGTCTCCAGATTGGTTTTGATCAGATGTTAACCTCGTCACGGGATAATCGCTTTGATGAGTATGGGGTTGTTAATGACCCAGAATGCACCCCAGGTGATGCATCGACGGGCTATTTAGATCGATGTACAGATCCTGAGTCTACCGGTGTCATAGGAGTGCGCAAGTTTCCAAATCCCTCAGGAGGGCCTCCGCTTATTGGAATCACCTGTGCCGCTTGTCATGCTGGGTTTGATCCAGTTCGTCCACCTTCAAATCCAAATACTCCACAAAAAGAAAACATTTATCCTACAGTAGGAAATCAATATCTGCGGATCGACAAGCTTTTTAAGGGCCACCTTTCGCCGCACGATCCTCGCTATCAAATCTTTTCCAGCTGGGCTCCTGGCACTGTCGATACCACTTTACTGGAAAATGATCACATCAATAATCCGGGCATGATTACACCGATCTGGTCAGTACCGGATCGTCCCTTCTTTGATGTGACTGCCAATGGCGAGCCTGCTCGCGTTCACCGTAACGGGCAAGGAGGTGAAGATGATATTGGTTGTGAACAGGCGGCACTTCGCGTCTATTTCAACATTGGTATGTGTGCTGCCGAGTGCATGATTGGGCACCTTGCCAATGGCCCTGGCAGGAGCCAAACGCCCATCAACCTTGCAGAGTGCAGGCAAGTATGTCCAGAGCTCCTGCAAGCGGAAGAATCTGTAGGCAAGCTCTGCGCGTTTCTTCAAACGCCACGGGCTCCACGCTTGGTTCATGCCCAGGAAGGCGCAGATTATATCGATTGGAAAGTTGTAGGGAAGGGTAAGAGGGTCTTTTTTCAGGCATGCGAATCATGCCATTCTGATGGAGACCGTTCGGTAAGGCGAGATGTTCTCTCGAACGATTTGATTCATCCTTTTACTGAGATTGGGACAAACAGCTGCCGTGCCCGTACTACTAACTGGATGGCTGGCCACATATGGGCTATATTTTCTTCGGATCAATATAAGGAACGGCCTACCGGCGGACCAGGTTTTTACCGTAACATGCCACTTGTGGGTATTTGGGCAACGGCTCCTTTCTTTCACAATAACAGGCTAGGCCGAAGCATCGGTGATCCATCAGTGGCTGGTCGTATCGCAGCATACTAGGATGCAATGGATCTGTTGCTGAATCCTGATAAGCGAGATGAACCCAGTTCGATTCTGCGCACCACCGACCCAGTACAATTGCCGACTCCATCTGGAATAATCACGCTGCCCGCTGGGACTCCTATTGCTCAGTTTGCAAGTCTTGATCCCGGTACTGGCGAAAGTCTCTGCCCGGATCTCTTTGAAAATCAGGGACACTACTTTGGAGCAGAGCTTTCGGTTGAAGATAAGTATGCGCTAATCGAATTCTTGAAGACACGCTGATGTGGCAGGCTGCTGCGTAATGATGCAAATTACCGCATCGGCGATGTCTTCGATAAGGCGGCCCAGCGCAGCAGCCCGAATGCCCAGCATTGCCAAAAAGCCTGGCAGGATCACGGTCGTGGTTTCATAGCAGAAGTCGCCCAGTGTACTGGTGATACCTGCAACGGCGATGGTGCGGTTGAGCCATCCCTTCTTGGCGGGCGCTGAAAAATCAGTCTCTGGCATCAAGGCTACGCGGTCATGCCAAACTCAATCGGCGTCTTGACGTAAAAAACATTGATATTTTCTTCCTGCAGGCGAGAGAATAACCGGTCCGCATCTGGCGCACTCAGGGCCATCACCACTTCAATGGGCTAGTCAGCCAATTCGAAGAAATGCGCCGAATGGAGTGCTCTGTCGTGGCCAAAACCCTCGGTTGCAGCGATCAAGGTTGCGCCAGCTACTCCTAGTCTACGTCCCTCTTGTAGCAACCATTCACCAAGAGGCAGACTGCCATGCCGGCGGTCTTGTTGGGTAAAAAATGTTACTTGAAAACCCTGCATGTTTTTCTCCTCAGAATCGTTTCAGGATGGCGACCGATGCTAGACCGAACAGGGTCATGGTCAATGAGCCGATAACATGGGCACCGATCGCAGCAGTCGCCCAGAACAATCGTTATTGCTAGATAAATGCGATGACTTCTGCTGAGAAGGTTGAGAAGGTCGTCAGTCCTCCTAGAAAGCCAGTGATGACCAAGAGACGTCATTCAGAATATCAAAACCGGCATTGCCAATTCCGGGCATACGCTTGAATATCTGGCGTCTTATTCTCAAGACTTTAATGATATTGAGCCAAAATAAGCACAGGCCAAAACCATCAGAAAAAGGAAGGATGCTCCATTGAGCAGCTCTTTGCCGCCTATGTGCTTTAAATTATTTTATATGGTATCTGCGCCATAGCATAACTCCCTATCAGGGTTTTGCTTCCTTAACTTTTTCTGCCCCATCTAACTGTTAAGAATGTTCCTAAATACGTGTCTATAATAGTAGCGAACATATAGATTTTGTTCTTTACATGATTAGTGGCAGTAAATGAGATCACCAGAGTAATCATTACTGACCAGAACGAAGCGGCGTGTGCTTTTGTTTGTTTTACATCAATGAAATATAGTGTTACTTGAACGGTAAAACCTTTCAGTGAGATTTCGATGAGAATCCATCAACTGTCTGTGCTTGATGCCCTCGCGAGCCTAAAAAGCACCGCAACCGGTCTAAGTTACGCAGAAGTTGAACGCCGGTTGCACGAATACGGTCCTAACGAAGTTGAGAAAGTGGTTCGCAAGCCTTTGTGGCTGCGCCTTATCAAGGAATTCACTACTTTATTTTCGCTGATCTTGTGGATTTCTGCGGGGCTCGCTTTCTTCGGTGAATGGAGCGATCCTGGTCAGGATATGGCAAAAATAGGTTACGCCATCGTCACTGTGATCCTGGTGAGCGGATTGTTCTCCTTCTGGCAGGAACATCGCGTCGAACAAACGCTTGCTGCGTTACGCAAACTGCTTCCACAACAAGCTCAGGTATTGCGCGAGGGCAAGGTCACTCAGGTGCCAGCAAATCGGTTGGTGCCAGGGGATATCATCCACTTAGAACAGGGAAATAAGATCCCTGCAGATTGCCGGTTGATCGAAGCATTTGGTGCAAGAGTCAATAACGCAGCTGTGACAGGTGAATCGCTGCCAAAAATGCGTGGGGCAGGCCCAACCCATACGGAAAACTTGGTCGACAGCAAGAATATCGTACTTGCTGGCACCACGATGGTATCCGGCCAGGCCAAGGCTGTTATTTTCTCTACCGGGATGCAAACCGAATTCGGTAAAATTGCGCATCTGACCCAAATGGCTGGAGAGGAAGCTTCACCGTTACGCAAGGAGATCGCACACTTAAGCCGCTTGATAGCAATTCTCGCCGTAATGGTTGGCCTTCTATTCCTTGTGCTTGGCTGGATGGTTAATATTCCATTCTGGAAAGCTTTTATCTTTACGATCGGTATTATTGTCGCTATGGTGCCGGAGGGGCTGCTTCCCACGTTGACTTTAGCGCTCGTGCTGGCCACTCAACGCATGGCGAAGCGAAACGCCCTCATTCGCTATTTGCCCTCGGTTGAGACACTCGGCTCCACGACCGTTATTTGCACCGATAAGACCGGTACGCTAACCCTAGATAAAATGGTGGTTCGGCGACTCTATCTTGGCAAAACTTTCCATTCGCCTATTGAGGTAAAAGAGAATAAAGACCTTGTAGAACTCTACCAGCCTTTTTTCCTAACAGCCTTGATGTGTCATGACCTGAAGGAAGTAGAGGGTCACGGAAAATCGACTTTCCTTGGCGATCCCATGGAAGTCGCGCTGGTAGAAATGGCATTGAATGTAAATGCTGAGTTTTCTGTTTGTCCGAAGTTGGACGAGATACCATTCGAGACCGATCGCATGCGATTGTCCACCATCCACCAAGCACCTGAAGGTGCTGTCCTTTATTGCAAAGGTGCACCCGAGTCGGTGCTTCCTCTTTGCCAGCATACTATCACCGAAGGCAAGATTCAGCCCCTTGATGCTGAGGCAAAGGCAAACATCATTCAAGCTCAGGATGCGATGGCGCAGCAAGGCCTACGTGTGCTAGCGTTTGCTTACAAAAAATTGGCTGTGAGTTATGATCGGAAAAGACTGGAAGAGGATTTGGTTTTTATCGGACTGGCGGGACTGGAAGACCCGCCCAGGCCTGAAGTGTCGGAAGCGCTGCGCAAATGCCAAGAAGCTGGAATCAAGGTGATCATGATTACCGGCGATCATCCTGTAACTGCCACATCGATCGCAGAAGAAATCGGATTGGTTAAATCCGATAATCCAACCATCATTACTGGTGAGCAGCTCAGATGGTTCTCAGATGTAAGGCTTCAGCTCGCTTTGGATGCGAAAGAAATTATCTTCGCACGGGTCGTCGCCAACCAGAAGATGCGTATTGTTGAGGCATTAAAGAAGAAGAAACATATCGTGGCTGTTACTGGCGACGGCATCAACGATGCACCAGCTTTAAAGGCTGCCCATATCGGTATTGCCATGGGCATTACCGGTACGGATATAGCTAAGGAAGCGGCTGATATGGTGCTGCTGGATGATAATTTTGCCAGCATCGTAAACGCAATCGAGGAAGGACGCGCTGTATTCGAAAATATCCGCAGATTTCTTACTTACGTTCTGGTTCACAATGTTGCCGAGTTGATCCCTTACCTTGGTTTCCTGCTCTTCAAGATTCCACTGGCACTGACGCCGATTCAAGCCTTGTCCATCGACATGGGGTCTGACACACTGACCGCTCTCGGCCTTGGTGCCGAAAGACCCAATCCTCAGATCATGCGTCGTCCTCCTCGCTCACAAAATGAAAGACTAATGAATTGGTCCTTGGTATTTCGCGCCTATTTCTTTTTGGGACTAATCGAAGCAATTGCCGCCATGGCTGCCTTTTTCTTTGTGCTCAACAATGCCGGATGGACTTATGGGCAGAATCTGCCAAACCAAGACCCCGTGTACATGCAAGCCACTACCGCTTGCTTGAGCACCATAATCGTAATGCAAATCGTGAATGTGTTCCTATGCAGAAGCGCCACTAGATCAGTTTTTTCAACTGGACTTTCTGGCAATATGCTAATTATTCTGGGGGTAATATTGGAAATTGTAATTCTCTTATTGATTAATTATACGCCTTGGGGAAATTCTTTCCTTGGAACGGCACCCATTGGAAATGAGGTTTGGGAATTCGTTATTCTTTTCGCGGCAGTGATGTTTATCTTGGAGGAGCTGCGCAAGTGGCTTGTACGCAAAAGGCTGCTCAATCTTGCTTCCCGAAATGGTATATGAATTTCCCCAAATTAGCCGGTCGAATTGGCCGATTGTTATCTTCGGAGGTGCGTTATTAAGGCAAAACGACCATGAGAAATTCTAAATTAATGTATCTAGCGATCGCTCTACTGGTTATTGCTCAAAATGATGCGATCTGGGCTCGTGATGGACATGGTGGATGGCGTGGTGGAGGGCATTACTATGGGGGCCATCAAGATCATGGGCACAATCATTTTAGCTTTGGTTTATATCTCGGCCCGGGATTTTATGGTTATGGTTACCCTTTTTACTATCCGCCTACTTATGCTTTTCCACCAACTGTAGTAGTACCTCCAGCACCGCCAGTCTATGTGCCGCAGCAGACTCAGCCCATCCAACCACAAATAAATTATTAGTACTATTGCCAGAACCCAAGAGGTTACTATCCATATGTCAAAATATGTCCAGGCGGCTGGCTGCAAGTAGTTCCACAGCCTCACTCATGGTAACCTAAGGTAGGAAAGCTGAGAAATTAAATCATTCTCTAAGTTTCAATCTGTGTGAGTGTGGTTTGTGTGAATGCTGAGTTTCGACAAAAGTACCATCTTCTTCGACTGTAACTTCAATTATTTTCCCATCAGGCTTTATTACCTTAGCTTTATAAATGATGACCTTCTTTTTCATCGTTCGCTTTTCAATATTTTCTATCATTCCATTTTGTGAGTGCTCCTTGATGGCATGCTGAGCTTTTTCAGGAACTTGGAACAATGGAACATTTTCATCAAGCACATCAGCCGAACTCGATGTTACGAAAAAAAGTACCATCAGAGTAATGAGCACAAGGATTTTAACGTTCATCTCGGTTCTCCTACTTATTTTGTTAGCTCGGTAGCAAAATTTTCGATTTCGATTAAAATGCTATTTTCAGACAGCTCTACCATGTTTATTGCGCATAGATATACTGTTTTATAAAGAATATCATCCATAACAGTATGCGGTTTAATAAAAACTGATTGAACTTAAGTGAGCTTGCGCTCAAACCAAGTGCAAGGGTTTCTGCATGATTTATTTAAAAACCTTGCACTTATAAATGATTTTTACGATATTCTTATGTAACAACAATTGCTTATACTTTCTGAATAAGCTCTATTTACTCACCGCTATTTTGACCAGTGGTCGTGCAGCAGGATTGGGAGCTTTAACCTGGCTGTAAACTGGAAAAAACTTTCATTAGCCACAGTTAGACTGACCTCTAATGAACAACATCGAAGAAATTACCCAAGCATTAGGTGAACCCTGATGATCTATAAATTCATGCCGATGGTCAGGAATGCATGGTGTGACGGTAACAGTGCTGCTATTCAAAACACAGTTCGAAAGCGATTCAATTCGGCCAGAAACCAGTCGTAGCTGTGAGTGAGAAAGACGGCGCGTTACCAAAACGAAGAAGTAGATGAGGATGTGTCTGATGCCGAAGCGACGTTGTGATCAATACCTTAGCCACCTTTCTTGCCACCGAGCGTGTCACTTTCCTTGATATAGCATATCTCCTATAGATTGATTATAATTTAGGGATGACCTATCCGATATCATTTCGCCGTAAAGTATTATCCGTTCGAGAGAAGGAGAACCTTACTA
>NZ_FOUB01000014.1 GCF_900114745.1 Nitrosomonas communis
GTGTGGGGATTACCGGGATCGCTAAACGGGGAAAGGAGTTGAAAGTGTTGGTGCAGTACAAAAAAGGAGGTGGCATCAGGGTCGCGGGTATCGATTCGTGTCATCGGTCATTCCATGACGGGTGCCCATATCCACGATGGCGATATGTTGGTGGTGGATCGCTCAGTCGAACCTAAACACGGGCATATTGTATTGGCAGTGATTAACAATGAATATACTGTCAAGCGACTGTATGCCTGCAATGGCGTGATCGAACTGCACGCTGAGAATCCAGCTTATCCCCCCATCCGTTTTCGCGAACATGAGGAATTGCAGGTGTGGGGGGTGGTAGTGGGAACAGTAGCACGCTTTATCGTGTGATCATGTCAACTGACATCACTCTCGTCAGTAGACAACTATTCGCTTTGGTAGACGTCAATAATTTTTATGTCAGTTGCGAGAGGGCTTTTAATCCGCATCTGATCAATCGACCGGTCGTAGTACTCTCCAATAACGATGGCTGTGCAGTGGCTCGTTCCAATGAAGTCAAAGCGCTCGGCGTCAAAATGGGCATGCCCTGGTTCCAGCTCAAGGATTTGGTAAGACAGCATGGCATCATCGCACTTTCATCCAACTATACGCTCTACGGCGATATGTCTGATCGGGTGATGACCATCCTGCGTGATTTTAGCCCCTATGTCGAGGTCTATTCCATCGACGAATGCTTCCTGGGTTTACAGGGGTTAGGCAAACTCTGGCCAACCGCTACGGACATGGGTCAGTCGATACGTAACCGTATCTATCAGTGGACCAGCTTGCCGGTCTGTGTGGGCTTTGGCGCCACCAAGACATTAGCCAAACTGGCCAACCATATCGCCAAGAAGCAGCCCGAATTCAACGGAGTATGTGATCTCGCCATGATGCCTTCCAGCCAATTGGATGCGCTGCTATCGGCGATTGAAGTAGGAGAAGTATGGGGAGTAGGGCGCAGAATCAGCCAGCATTTGCATGCAGCGGGTATTCACACCGTAAAAACGTTACGGATACGCCAACCGCTTGGTTGCGTGCCAGATTCGGCGTAATAATGGAACGCTTAGGTTATGAGCTACGCGGTATATCGTGTCTGGTACTGGAAGAAGTATCTGCGCCCCGGAAACAGATCATTTCCTCGCGCTCGTTTGGCCAACTCATCTATAACCTGCATGAACTCAGCGAATCCGTTGCGAGCTATATGAGCAGCGCGGCGGAAAAGTTGCGCAGTCAAAACTCGATCTGTCATGCCATCCAGGTGTTTATCCAGACCAATCCCTTCCGTGAGCAGGATAATCAATACAGTAACTGTATTACCGTACCCCTACCCAACGCCAGCAGCGATACACGCTTGTTGGTCAGGGCAGCACTATTTGGACTCAAGCGTATTTACCGCAAAGGCTAGGCTTACAAGAAAGCCGGGGTGATTCTGACAGGCATCGATCCCGTCACGGTGTACCAGGATTCATTGCTGACACAATATGGCGTGGATGAGAAATCAGCAAGACTGATGAGTGTGATGGATCAGTTGAATCAGAAGTATGGACGCAATACGGTATCGGTATTCTCTGTAGGAGGCCAGAAAACCTGGAGCATGCGACGGGAGATCATGTCGCCCTGTTACACTACAGAATGGAGTGATGTGCCTATTGCATATGCTTCATGATTGCATTAGGCTCAAATTACGATGACATAGAAGGAGCAGTCCTGTATCGTTCGTCACATTTCTTTGTGAGTGGCTAATTTAGGGATTGCCAGCACTTTATCGATGCGCAAACCATCGAGATCGATGATTTCAAAGGTCCAGTTTTCCCATTCAAATCGATCACCGGCTTGGGGAATTTTTCCCAAAAGCAGCATGATGATGCCACTTAACGTATGGTAGCGGCCGCGCTCTTCTTCTGGCACTGCATTCATCTCGAGCCGGTCTTTAAGCTCAGGAACCGGAATCAGGCCATCAAGTAACCATGAGCCGTCACGACGCGGTACTGCCCAAGATTCTTCAATTGTGTGCGGCTTGAATTCGTCAGTAATCGCTTCCATAACATCATAGAGTCTCATGATACTTTGTATTTCACCGTATCATACACATGAGTGCGTCACCCTGTTTTTTTCCGGCCTCCCTCGCCCATAGGGCGCGTAAGAAGCGGGCCGCCAAGCTTACGATCCGCTGTTTTTAGATATATATGTTATTCATTTTCCCTAGCTTTTCCCGGCTCCGCTTTTTCTGGATGTTCCATTTGATATTCTTTACCAATCTCTTGTAGACGTTTCTTGCGTTCGGATGGTATTTGCTCCCTGCCGTGCTCTACTGCAGGGTATATCTGGTGTAATACTTTGCTGACGCGATATTCATCTCTTCTATCCGAAATTGGCACGCGAGTAACATATACAAAGATATAAGCAGGTTCAAGGAATGCTACAGCATCACGTTTTGAGGGATCAAAGTAAACTAAATCGTTGGCAATAACGTTGACTTGCGAACCGGGAGGCAACTTAATGGACCGTTCAAAACGATTTCTTGCATCATTCATTCCAAGTTGCAGCGGTAGCGTTTCCCGTTCTTGACGCAAATCACGCCAAAATAAATCTAGGCCGGCTACTCTTCCACTTTTGTCAAAGACAATATTGACGCCTTCTCCCGAGACCCCTAGGCCGTTGATAGTTCGCGGTACAAAAACACGCACATCTGCGAGCTTCATCTCACTTGGTGCGTATTTGCCTTTTTCGCCCTGTTGTGCTCCTGCGGCACTCCGCTCTTTGCGAAACGATACCCGAGTAGCATCGAACAATAGCTGATCTTCTTCTATCAGCTTGGCGCTAATTAATTTGTTTAGCACATTTCTTGCCCATCTGCGCGCCTGATCTTCGGTCATTACTTTTCGATCAGCATCCTTATCCGATAGCTCGTTGTACAGTCTTGTGTCGCGGAACTTAACCATACCGGAAGGGATATATAGTTTGAAACGATAGCGCTCGTCTTTTACACGTATGATCTCCTTGTTTTCATCCGTTTTAACTATCATTTGATCATTGCTCATCTTTATATCAAGCGCAGTTCTTAAGCTCTCTATTTTTCGTTTACCGGCGACCATTCTTTCGTGCTCGCTTTTATAGATCGGTACAACCATGTATATCTTATTTGATACTTCACCTAATGCTAGTGGTCGTTCATATTGATAGTTAAATTTAACTTCAGCTTTGCCCGGTTCTAGTGCAAATACGAAATTAGTGGAAGTTAAAACCAGCGTCACACCAAACGATATCAAGATTCGAGTCCAGTTCCTTAATAATTGAGTTTTCATGATAGTCCTCGGTACCTTATTAACAAGAGCCGTTATCTATGAACGACCAGTGGTAATGGCCATCCCAGCCGGAAGGCGGATCAGCTCTTGGGCTGCGCATGGTTTCATTATTGTGACGGTCACTAGAGTCACTGGAGTTAGCGCCAAACGTAATTACCATTGGTGAGTTGCTACACCACCATAGAAAACAATTCTCTCCGGCATCAAGCCATGCGGATCGATTTGAGTCGCCATCATCGATGTTTTCAATGAACTCTTCGAGCCGATCATCGGCATCGTCCGGAGAATTATGGAATGCCAATCCTTGATGCGAACGCATCAATATACCGGGGCCCCAGTTTTGCCAGACTTGAGCCAGTTCGCCTTCAATTGCGCTACAGCTTGCGTCCATCACCACGTATTCATTGTCTCCGTCATTGCCAAATCCATCGTTAGTTTGCTCGCCCATTTTGATGCTAGACGGGGAAGTTGCATTACAAACGTCGTTATGGCGGTGTCCCATTGCGATATCCCAGCTACCATTGGGTTCATTAGTGGCCCCAGTTCCGTGGCCGGACCAAACAGAAATATCTGCCTTACCAACCTTATCCATATACGAAGAGTCTAGCCCACCGTTCACCGTAGCGGTTTCTTGCCAGTCCTGCGGCCAAGCGTTAGATCCTTTAAAATACCAACCTTGAACCCAACCTCCTAACGAGTTCATCTCAGAAATCATCCCATCGGTGTTATCACAAGAGTTTGGCAAGTTACTCCCGCCACATTGACTATAATCTTCATCACATTCAACGGCCCATTCACGAGCGGACGCATCATATGCGAGTAACGAGATGAGCACGACAGAACTTAGCAAGCGAACTACTGAGAAATTCTTGGTAGCGAGATTTATTTTCATGATTTACTCCATCGTTAAATGATTACCAATACGTATAACATGCCTGGTTCAACTTAAAACTGAAGGAGAAGCTTTGATTGTTTCAGAAAAACTTATAGTCTCAGAAAGAGCTATATAAGATAGTTCTAGAACGAATATACACCGAGTCAACCTAGATTTATATAGAATATTTACGAATTTCATAAGCATATCGAAACTTTATTAGCGGATGGCAATGCTCCGACACAAATCGATTAAATGGAAACAGATCGTTAATAAGAAAAAGGAGTATCTCTTCATCAGCATAGCGCAAGAGATGCGATCAAGAAAATTCTCCAAGAAGATTAATCCAGCAGAAATGACAGATGGAGTTTGAGCAGGGCTAAAACTGATGTGGCTTATATGGTTTGCTTTCGCACAAACTAGTATAGATCATCTTTGGAAAGAACGATTCGTTTGTTGAGAATCAAAAGGGCGGCCGACTCCCGGATATCGTGGTAGCACGCACACATTGAAACCGATGATGAGATACCACTTCCCACTCCATGAATCGAGCTGTTTCCTCCGCTTACCAATGCTGAAAATAAACCATTTGATTAGTCCACGCGTAATTCATTGATTTATATGCTATAAAAATAAGAGCTTGTGGACTTCGTTCTCAAATGATGGGGAGGGTAGGAGAGAATAATAGGCAAAGAGAGAAAAATTGAGCTGATTTAACGGATTTCTTGAAACCTCGAAGTCCGCAATAATCCGCAGGAACCCGCGCAAACACGCGAGAGTAGGCACAAAAAAACCAACCGGATGAAGGGTTGGTTTTTGGTATTGGTGGTGGGGTGGAAGCCTGCGTCAAACCATGTTATATCAACGCGTTCGGGGCAGCGCTAACTGCTGCGGAAAGATACATAAATCCCTTGGTTGGCCATTATCTAATTAGGAATTTGATCATTTTATTTCCATAAATTGAGTAAAAACTACCGCCAATAGACGGTGACCTTGACTTTAAATGTATGATCCATGTTCTCTGGGTCTATCCCCGCAGGCGCGGCGGAACCTGCTCCGCCAATATATGAGGTATAAGTATCTGATAAATATGCATATAATAATTGATTGCTTTGCTCGGTTCTTGCTCCTGTTCTTACCCTAGAAAATTCTACTCACTCCAAAAAGCATTTTCCTAATCAATTTATGGAGAATGCATTATGGAGGAAACCATCACAGCAACACCAGCAAATGAATCAACCCATAAACCAATGACGCCAGTATAAGCAAAGGACATTGATAGCTTAATTAATTCCATCATGGAAGAGATTAGCCATGTTAGATAATTAAGCTTAGCATCGTTAATCAAACCATTTGCAGAAGCACAGCCGGCAGTAAAAATTGATTGTAATCTTGCCGAAGCACTGGATATGTTCACCAAGGAAATTTATTTTTAGGAATAAAAATTCTTCTGGAATGTACTAAAAAATCAAATACATGGCTTGCTGAGGCATTAGCAGAAAGAGAGGATTTTGATGAGATAATGGGACTTGCAGAAAGCAAAGATTAAACAACAAGCCTGCCAGCCCTTAAAGGTGTGGTGCATGTCTTTTACTAGCTGTTCTCTCGAATAAATCGCACAATCTGAAACTTTGCAGGCACGTGAAACATTGCCAAGCTCGTCAGCCAGATTAAGCAGACCAAGCTTGTGTTTGATAACATTATGTTGAACACTACTCATGGGATTACTCCTTTACGCTTTCGCGTTTGATTGATAAAGATCTGCACCTTTATCAAACCGAGTATCCCCCTTTTGGCAAGACATTCTTGTCAGATCAAGTCTGAACTACTACAGATAACTTACCCACGCGTCGTCCAATTAATCGCCGTGATATTGCCAGTGCCTAGGAATTTCTTGTTGTAGTATTTTGGTGATGAACTCATCAGGCTCAAGTCGTACTTTTCGCCGGAGCTTAAGTTGAAGGTCAGTTTAAGGCAGCCCGACCCCAGTCCCTGAGGTCCCCTTCCATAGACATAAATCACTTTATTGCTTGCGATTCCCAGATAGTTCCTGAAGATAATCGACTGGACGTAAGCGCCATTTTTACCAACGATAATCTCGGACAGGTTTGCATTACTGTTGATCGATACCTGAGAGTCTGGTGTCATGTGACCTTCGGCCATGCCAATCATTTCCCCTTCATCCTGAGTATTAAAGTTAGATACCGGTAAGTTACTGCTACCACAGCCGGTTAGATTGCTCATGATATGGCATAACCAGTTAAAAATGATTTGGCATGTAAAGAATATGGAGAACATACCGACGGTTCGTTTTTATTGTTTACTCTTTGTTTTGGTTTACGCTTATTTGTGCTCGATGAAAAAATGAGAATAATCTTTGAATCATTTACAACCGGTTTGTCTATAGTGCAAATAAAGCTTGGTTTGTAATTTCAATTAATGGCCCATTATCAGCAGCTTTTCTTATCATCAGGATACTTTTTACAATCTTATAGCTCTCTTCTTTAGTCCCTAACTTTGGGTGCAAATCAAGAAGGACGCGAAGAATAGCATTTACATCTGTAAATTGAATACTGAATGGATAGAACAGGAGACAAAGCCTGCCCAAGCGAACGATTTCCATAGTAAAAAACCATAGATTTAACCTCTCCTAACTGAAATTGATACTAGCCATAAAAAAGAAAACCCCACCGAATCAGCTAAAATCCGACGGGGCTTCTAGCACTTTTTTAAATTTTAGAATGATTCATGACAAATGCATCATGAAATACTCTAAACGGCTTTTATTTTTGAAACTTTAGGAATAGAAAGAGGAGTGAAGTGGTACCCAAAAACTGTACAGGTTGTTAAGCTCTGGCAGAATTAAAAAGGAGCTTAATGAGGATGAGTAAAAAGCGCACACAATACTCGAGTGAATTCAAAGCAAAACTAGCGCTGGAAGCAATACGTGGCGATGAAACTGTCACAAATTAATTAGCAGCGCGCTATAATGTACATCCAACACAGATCAATAGCTGAAAACGGCAGCTCATTGAGCAAGCTGCCGAGTTATTTTCTAAAGATAATACTGCCTCTAATAAGCAGCGACATACAACAGATGACCTGCACCGGGTTATTGGTCAATTGACGGTAGAACGCGATTTTTTAGCGAGAAAGCTCAATCATTAATTCTTGTAGAACGCAAAGAGATGATTGAGCCCCATGGAAGTCTTAGTCAGGTTCGTCAATGCCAATTGTTGAATCTGGCACGTTCTACCTATTACTATCAACCGCAACTGATCAGTAATGCTGATCTCGTTCTGTTGCGTATGATGGATGAGCAATACCTGAAAACACTAAAATCAGGCTCACGCAGTTATGCTACCTGGTTTCAGCGCCAGGACATCATGTTAGGGCGCAAGAAAGCTTCTTCCTTAATGAAAACACTCGGTATTGTCAGCATAGCTCCAAAACCCAGGACCAGCATCTCAAGCAAACAGCATAAGGTTTATCTCTATTTAACGTGAGTTCGACATAAAGATCACGCTACCACAGCTGGGAGAGCTTGAGGGAGTCTGATATTAAGCGAGGGTTTCTTCTCGCGAAAGGTGTAAGCCACCAGCCCGGCTATCAGATTAACAAAAAAAGTTAACTGGGCTGCGATGACGTGAATGCTCGATTTGCGAGATATTCTTCAATTGGTCATTGACGCTCTCAATGATCGTGCGTTTACGTAACAGAATTTTGTCAAACAGCGGCAACAGCTTGTTTTTCATGTTCTTGCGTACCCTGGTAGCAAGCTGCTCGCTTTGCTCCCAAAGTTGCTCAAAGAGCGGCTGCGAGAGGTGGCTTCAGTCATTAAAGAGTTTCCCAAACGAAGAGCGCGCCAGTTCCGGTAACGAATCACGATCATCAATATTAGCCGCCGTGATTTTTTATTGCCAATAATTCCCCTTGATCATTGGTAACTAAGTGTAGCTTGAACCCATAAAACCAATCTGCACTGGCCGAGCAGCAAACTCTGCCATTACTTTATGCGACGCAATGCGGTGATTGTGACACATACTGATCTTGATTAAATCAATGAAGCTGATCCTACTGCATTGCCCAAAGCGGCTGATTAGAAAATTAGCACAAAGGCACCAGATTACCTCGCAATAGCTCAACAAAGCGGTTGTAGCTCACCAGCCCTGGAAAATAACACCGCTGATACCTCAACACATAATTCAGGTAATAATGTTGAAACGTCCCGTGACCGGACAGATGGAATCCCACCATGATGCTCATGACTTCACTTAGACACAGTTCCCCTTGTCAATTACGCCCTTTTAGTGATGACTCCGACCTCTTTAATGATGAAACTCTTTTTGAAAGTGCTTTCACCATGAAGAATTCAGATTTCTTTTGCTACCTTTCTTATGTCGAACTCACGTTATTTAAGTTTTGAATAAAATTCTGTCGAAAAATTTTACACTTTGATTAAGCGATATATTCAACAAATCGATATTTTTAATTCTCAACCTTTTTTTCTGTTTTTTATTTTCAGCTTTCTACATTATTGAGCAACTTAACCTAATTTTGGAATTTTCTGTCAGCACAAGAATGAGGAAGTAATGAAATTTTTTAACTATTTATTTGCGTGATTGTGTTGGGATTGCATATTTTTAGCATCTCTGTTTTTCGTTTGGCTTTAGGGAGAATTGAAAAACTGTAGCCGATGATAGGTAAAAACGGGCGAAAAGCAAGTCTATACTTGATAAATAAGCATTTTGAATCTATTTTTAACACCTCAGCGGCAATGTAATTTTTTTACAGCCTACTAGTTAATGCGGACACTTCTATTGACTGTCCGGCCGACTAGCTTCATCTGCTTAACTCGATCGCTCATATTGTGGTCATCCTACTACAGTAACATTCTCACAAGCACATTTTGCTGCTCACGCCAATGCATTAATACCAATGCATTATTACTTGATTCCTTGCTCTCCTTTACTCATTTACCCGGATTCACTTGTTATCCGAAACTCGATCTTTTGTGCCACATCGAGAATATTATTTCTTCCTGAGCACAGCAAAATTATGTCGAAGAATTTTACACTTCAATCCGATGCTATCCTTTGTTTATTTGCAACTTAATGATTATTAATTAGTAATATGAGTTGGCATAGACCATGCTTTATATTTAACTAATCCAGTTTACGCCTTTGTTATCTTCGAAGGTAATGGAGGGGATAAGAAATTGCAGAAATTAGGTGCTTCAACTTCATGGGATATTATGTGAGCTGAGAGGGGAGTATTTATGACAGAGAATTGGAGATTAGCAGGGGATCTGTTTGTCACAGTGGCAATGTGGCTATCATTAATGATGGCGCCGCCTGCATTAGCCGATAATGCAGGCAAATTGAAAGTATTGCTTATTTCGACTAGAGATGAAACCCAAGAGCTGGGACTCAGCTATACCTCGCCTGCTTTAAACTTTTGCAGCCAAATAACTTCCTAAATTGGAGCACTGAAGAAACTCGGTTTCAAAAAAACAACAGCTTGTGGCAGTAAAAAAAGAAGAGTTGCGCAAGTTAATCGCAATCTCAAAATTAAGTTATTAGTCATCACATATATCACATATATTGGAGGTAATGATGAAAAAACACGATTCCCAGCATCACATAGGATTGTTTTGGGTGATTATGTTGAGCATTTTCTGGCTTGTGGCAGCCACTTCCATCAATGCTCAGACCGTGACTAATCCTGGCCAAGGTCAAGGCAATGACATTAGTCAAGGTAAAAATGAGAATACTGCTCATCCAGGTAAAGGTAATAAAAATAGTAGCAAACACGATTTGGAAAACATTCGGAATCTGGGAATAGTGCCTTCTCCTCCGCGGCCACCAAAAACAAAACCAGACGAACCTAAAAAACCTCAAAAAGTTGTGCCAGCTGAAGATACGATTAGAGGTGCTCAGTCTCTAGGCTTGGATTTACCAGGCAACCAGGCATCACTGATGACTACTCTTGCCGAAGTCCCAAACAACTCAGTTAACACCCTGATTCTCTATGACACCAGTGGACAGTGGGGTTTTCTAGGTGAGCTCTACGCTCAGATGGCTGCCAACCTTGTGTCCCATTTCGGGACCTGGCAGGCGCATCCGGTAGGCACGTACACGGCTGGTGAGATGAACAGCTATAGTGCGGTGATTTACATCGGATCAACCTATGATGAACCCCTGCCTGCTGCCTTCCTTACTGACACGCTGGCCGGAACGACCCCGGTTATGTGGATGTATGACAATATCTGGCAGCTAACGGCATATTCCAGCAACTTCGAAGCGGCCTACGGATGGAATTGGGCTGGGTTCGATTTCAATCCGGTGGGGGCCATCAAATATAAACTGACCGATCTGACCCGAAACACGACAAACCAGGGAGGGATGATGACCTTTGCCAGTGCCGATCCAGCTCGGGTTCAGGTTCCAGCGCTGGCATTGAGAGCGGATGGAACCAGCTTTCCCTGGGCGGTGCGTTCCTTGAATTTAACTTATATCGGTGAGATTCCATTCGCATACATGGATCATAATGACCGCTATCTCGTTCTGGCTGACATGTTGTTCGATCTGTTGGCCCCTGCCACGGCCGAACGGCATCGAGCATTGGTTAGAATCGAAGATGTGGGGCCTGATGCTGATCCCCAGGAGCTTAGACAGATTGCCCAGGCGCTGTCTAATCGCAAAGTTCCGTTTGCGGTGGCTGTGTATACCCGTTACGAAGACCCTCATGGCGTATTAAATAACGGCGTGCCTGAGGCCTTCAATCTTGCGGACAGGCCCGATGTGGTCGATGCTTTGAAATTCATGCAATCCAAGGGTGGCACCCTGCTTATGCACGGCTATACCCATCAGTTTGAAAACTTGAATAATCCTTACGATGGCGTGAGTGGGAACGACTTTGAATTCTACACCGCCCACGTGGATGCCAATAATTCGGTTATCTATGACGGACCGGTACCAGGCGATTCCCAGGCGTGGGCAGCTAACCGTATCGCTCTGTCTGAAGCGGCATTTAAAGCGGCCGGGTTGGCAGTTCCAACAATCTTTGAGTTTCCGCATTATGCCGGTTCGGTGGCCGACTACACGGCGGTACAGGAGCGGTTTGGGATACGTTACGATCGTGGTTTGTATTTCCCGGGTAATCTCAGCCACCAACCTATCGACTACAGCCGGCTTGCTGGGCAGTTTTTCCCTTATCCCGTGAAAGATATATATGGCAGTGTGGTCATGCCAGAGAACCTCGGAAATATTGAACCTGAACCATTTAACAATCATCCGGCTCGACTTCCGACAGATCTGCTTGCTACCGGTCGAGCCAACCTTGTCATTCGTGATGGATTTGCCAGCTTCTTCTACCACCCATATTTGGGGCAGCAAATGCTTATCCAAGTGGTGGACGGGCTCAAGCAGCAAGGCTACACATTTGTCACCGTAGATAGCCTCAAGCCATAGGAGCCAAAATCTTTATATAAAGACCTCTGCATAACTATGTTTCTAAAGTTTTTTTGTGTATGTGCTACTCATAAAATAACTTACTTAAAAATACTTAACTATCCAAAAAGCCAGTTATGCAGGGGTCTCATATATCAAATATGATAGATTTAATGATGAAAAAACAAAATTTTCTGTATCGCTCAGGGTTGTTTTGGATGGTTATGTTGAGCATTTTCTGGCTTGTGGTTGCCACTTCCATCAATGCTCAGACTGTGATTAATCCTGATCAAGAAAAAGTTGTGCCGGCTGAAGATACGCTTAGAGGTGCTCAGTCTCTAGGTTTGGATTTACCAGGCCACCATACATCACTGATGACCAGGCTTGCCGAAGCCCCGAACAATCCGGTAAACGTCCTGATTCTGTATGATACTAGCGGACCCGAGGGTTTCTTAGGTGAACTATACGCTCAGATGACTGCCAACCTTGTGTCCCATTTCGGGACATGGCAGGCTCATCCGGTCGGTGCATACACGGCCGGAGAGATGAGCAGTTATAGCGCAGTGATTTATATCGGATCAACCTTAAACGAACCCCTGCCCGCTGCCTTTCTTACTGACACGCTGGCTGGCACGACCCAGGTTGTATGGATGTCTAACAATATCTCGCAGTTATCGGCATATTCCAGTGATTTCCAGGGAGTCTACGGATGGAGCTGGGCCGGGTTCGACTTCGGTCCGGTCGGGACCGTCAAATATAAACAGACCGATCTGACCCGAGACACGACAAATCCGAGGGGGATTATGACCTTCGCCAATGTTGATCCAACTCGGGTTCAAATTCTGGCCATGGCGTTTAGAACGGATGGGAGCAGCTTTCCCTGGGCGGTACATTCCTTGAATTTAAGTTATATCGGAGAGATTCCATTCGCATTCATGGATCATAATGACCGCTATCTCGTTCTGGCCGACTTGTTGTTCGACCTGCTGGCCCCTGCTACGGTCGAACGGCATCGAGCACTTGTTAGAATCGAAGACGTGGGGCCTGATGCTGATCCCCAGGAACTAAGGACGATTGCCGAGGAGTTGTCTAATCGCAGCGTTCCGTTTGCGGTGGCCGTCTATCCTCGTTATGAAAACCCAAATGGCATAAATAACAATGGCGTGCCTGAAGCCTACAATCTTGCTGAAAAGCCCGATGTGGTCGATGCTTTGAAATTTATGTTATCCAAAGGCGGCATCCTGCTTATGCACGGCTATACACATCAGTTTGAACACCTAAACAATCCCTACGATGGCGTGAGTTCGAACGACTTTGAATTCTACACCGCCCACGTGGATGCCAATAATTCGGTTATTTATGACGGACCAGTACCAGGTGATTCCCAGGCTTGGGCCGCTAACCGTATCGCTCTGGCTGAAGCTGCATTTGTAGCGGCCGGGTTGCCCGTTCCGGAAATCTTTGAGTTTCCGCATTATGCTGGTTCCGTGCCCGACTATACGGCAGTACAGGAGCGGTTTGGGATACGCTATGATCGCGGTTTGTACTTCCCGGGTTACCTCAGTCACCAGCCCATCGACTACAACCAGTTTGCTGGGCAGTTTTTCCCTTATGTAGTCAAAGATGTATATGGCAGTTGGGTTGCTCCAGAGAACCTCGGAAATATCCAATCTGAATCATATAATAATCACCCGACTCGATCTCCGGCAGATCTGCTTGCTACCGCTCGAGCCAATCTTGTCGTTCGCGATGGATTTGCCAGCTTCTTCTACCATCCAAAGCTGGGGAAGGATATGCTTATTGAAGTGGTGGACGGGATCAAGCAACTAGGCTACACATTTGTCACTCTAGCCAGCCTTAAACCATAGGGGCTCAGCCCTTATCTCTGCCTTCTTAATAATATTGCTCACACGAATTTTACACATAAGGGTTGAGGAACGACTTGCGTAAAGTTGCGAAGATTTTTTAGGCAAGAATTAATTAAAATTATCTGGAGAATCAATGGTTAAAAAGAAAATAGCATTAATTATGGGGACACGTCCTGAAGCCATCAAAATGGCTCCTATCGTATATGCTCTTAAACAGCGATCCAATGATATTGATACTGTGGTAATTGCAACAGCCCAGCATCGGCAGATGCTTGATCAGGTTTTATCTTTGTTTAATATTGTTCCGGACATAGATCTAGATTTGATGAGGCCCAATCAGAGTTTGAATGATTTGACCTGCAGCGTGCTGCAATTGATGCAAAAAACTCTTGAAGATGTAAAGCTGGATTTGTTGATGGTTCAAGGGGATACAACCACTGTCTTCGCAGCTTCAGTGGCAGCATTTTATCTAAAAATACCTGTTGCACATGTTGAAGCAGGATTGCGCAGTCATGATTTGTACAACCCATTTCCGGAGGAAGCAAATCGTCGGCTAACTTCTGTATTGGCTCAAATTCATTTAGCACCTACTCCATTAGCAAAAGAGAAATTATTGAATGAAGGTGCCAACGAAGAAAATATTTTTGTGACGGGGAATACAGTGGTTGATGCCATGTCAACACTGCTTGACGTACCATTCTCCTTTCAAGGTTCTCCTATCGAAAATTTACCTCTGAGTCAGCACCGGGTCATTTTAGTAACGTCACATAGAAGAGAGTCGCACGGGGAAGATCTCAAGAATACTTGCTTGGCGTTAAAAGAAATCGTTCAACGTTTTCAAGATGTCATGGTCATTTATCCCGTTCATTTAAACCCAAATGTCAGGAAAACGGTTATGGAAATTCTGTCTGATGTTGAACGTATCGCATTGACAGAACCGGTTGATTACCTGTGTTTCTTGAACTTGATGCGAAATGCTTATCTCATTGTTACCGATTCTGGTGGTGTTCAGGAAGAGGCACCGACACTTAAAAAGCCGCTATTAGTATTAAGAAAACTGACAGAAAGACCAGAAGCTTTTAACGCAGGGTTATCAAAAATTATCGGTACATCAACACAAAAAATTGTTGATGAAATCAGCCTGTTATTAACTGATGACAAGGCATATCAAGCAATGATTGGCATTAATCCATTTGGTGATGGAAAAGCGTCCGAACGAATCGCTGAATTGGTCTGCAGATGGGCAAAAAATCAAAAGCCTCTATTGCCATCTGAGAATGAGTTTAAAGGCTGAACTATAACATAATATTTATAAGAGGTTTTATATAAAAATGGATAATATTCCTTATCTTCTCGTTGTCATGCAAATGTTGATGGCATTTGTATGTATTGTTTTTTTTATTAGTGGCCTTGATGATCTGTTCATTGATTTATATTTCTGGGTTAGGCGTTTTTATCGCAAATTTTTTGTGATGACAAAATATCAGCCATTAACAGAACAGCAGATATTAGATAAGCCGGAACAATTTATTGCCATTATGCTGCCAGCCTGGGATGAGTCGGCAGTTATCGGTCAGATGCTTAGGAACACGATCAAGTCCATCAACTACACTAATTATCATATTTTTGTTGGGGTTTACCCAAATGATCCGAAAACCAGAGCAGAAGTTGAGAAAGTCATGGTTGAAAGTGAACATGTTCATCTTTGCATCACGGGAGATGATGGGCCGACCAACAAGGCGGATTGCCTTAACTGGATTTGTAATGGAATCAGAAAATTTGAGCAAAAAAATAATATTGAATTTGCCTGCTATATCATGCAGGACTGTGAAGATGTAATACATCCATTATGTTACAAACTGTTTAATTATTTGTTCCCAAAAGCAGATATGGTGCAACTGCCAGTATTATCATTACCCCGTAAATGGTATGAATTTACTGGTGCACACTATCAAGACGAATTTGCTCAACTGCATTACAAAGATTTACCAGTGAGAGAATCTATTACTAGGAGCATTCCAGCGGCTGGCGTTGGTGTTGCTTTTAGCCGGAAAGCTATTAATGTTGTTGCCAATAATAATAATAATCAGATTTTTAGTACCAATTCTCTAACAGAGGACTATGATTTCGGATTCAAGCTCAGAGAATATAATTTAAAACAAATGTTTGTCCGTTTGTTTGTGGATAGAACCATAACCAAGAAGTCTCTTATTACAGGAAAAAAGAAGCAAGTTAAAGTTAAGGAGTTGGTTTGTATCAAAGAATTCTTTCCAAACATTTTTTGGGCTTCAGTGCGGCAAAAATCACGGTGGGTGCTCGGTATAGGTTTGCAAGGCTGGGCGAATTTGGGATGGAAAGGACCATTATCCATCAAATATATTTTGTATCGGGATCGGAAAGCTCTTATAACTAATTTAATTAATTTACTCGGTTATATTATTGTCTTGGTTGTTGTCTCAATCTGGATAATAATCAGTTTGGATCCCAATTCTTACCAATACCCTCCCTTGGTCGAGGAAGGGACATTTTTATGGTACCTGATTGCAATCAATGCTTTTTTTCTGGTGCTTAGAATTTTTCACCGGGGCTACTGTGTTAAGCAACTTCATGGTTGGACTCAGGCTTTTCTTTCTTTTCCAAGAATGGTGTGGGGCAATGTGATTAATTTTTTTGCGACTACCAGGGCTTTGTCACAATATATGACGTATTTAAGAACCAAAAAAACAATTGGCTGGGATAAAACTGATCATGTTTATCCAGAAGATAATGCTCTGAATGTATTTAAACCGAAATTAGGAGAGTTCTTGGTTGGCGCAGGAATTATTACAAAAGAGCAGCTAGATAATGCGTTAACAAAGCAAATAGAACAGCCTCGCTTATTAGGTGACCTTTTGAGTGAGCTGGGATATGTACAAAAAGTTCAGCTGGAATCGATCATTGAAAATATGTAACCAAATTTTATTACTCGTATTAAAGAAGATGATGCAAAGATAGGATTTATACTTGCTAAACCATAGAATGATGCGTTTGGTCTGATTTCAGTGAGAAGCATATTTACAAGTGCATGATATTTCATCTGGAAGGTGAAAGCGTGGCCCGACAAAATGATTTGTTGAGCATTGTCCTAAAACGCAGCAGTTCATGATAGCAACACGGAAGCAGGGAATATATAGCAATTTTTACTTGATCAAATGTTGGCAACTAAAGATGTGAGAGAAGGATGAGGGATGATATTGACATGGGTATTGAAATTAAAATTAAGGTTATTTTTAACTGCAATAGGAAGCTTGATGTTCATACTGGTGATATTTACCAGTCATGCTGCTGATCCAGCATTGAGTCAAAATAAACAAGATTATTATTTGGATAAAATAATCATACAACGATCTGAGCGTTATTTAGAACCAGCAATACGAAAATTTCGTAGTTTTCCACATTTGGATAAAGCCTATCGTTTAATGGATGAAAATAAATATCCTGAATCCAAGATCGAGTTTCAGAAATTCTTTGAAATCGATCCATTGGATATTAAAGCAAGAATGGCTTATGTCATTATGCTATATAGAATCAAAGAATATCAGGAGGTAATTCAACAAGCGAGCCTAGCATTAAAACAAATTGGCAATAGTGTGCCATTCCTTCTATACCGTGCTTTAGCTCATAATGCCATTGGAAATAATGAGCAAGCGCTAAAGGATTTTAGCTCAATAATCACAAGTAATGATGTTCTGGAGGAAGATAAAATATTTGCACTGGATATGTCTTTAATTATCTCACTAGAGCAAAAAGCATATCTACAATCTTTGACTTTTCTTGACCAATATCCAGTTGAAAAAAAAGACTTTAATTATTATATGCGCTATGCAATAGCAAGAGAAGGTTTAGGTGAATTTGATTTGGCTAGGGAAATGCTTGATAAGGCTTTACTACATTCAAAAGCAAAGAATGAATCTATAAAGGTCTATATGGCGTTAGGTAACCTTTATAAAAAAAGCAAAAGGCCTGATTTAGCAGAAAGCGCATATCAAGCTGCCTTAGCAATTGGCGGAGAAAAATCTGAGATATTGCGGCCATTAGCTTATATATATTATGATTTGGGTCGTCTGGATAAAGCCATTGATATGATAAATGTGCTTTTAAAGCAGCGGTATAATAATAATGATCAAGAACTTCTGGCCAACCTTTTTTTTGCAAATAAAAATTATTTATCCTCAGCAAGAGCATATGAAACATTACTCTTGAATCAGACACAGGAATCAGATTTATATCGTACTTATAGGTTGATAGGTCATGCCTATAGTAATGCAAAGCAGTATGACATGGCAGCTAAAGCTTTCCAGCATGCTGCGGAAATAAAACAATCCGATGAAGTTATGCAATCTTTGGTCAATACACTAGAGAATAAAGGCGATGTTGGCAAAGCAATCAAGGTCTATCGCGAGTGGTTAAATAAAGAAAAAAGCGCAGAAGGATATATTAGATTAAGTAATCTTTATAGCAGTTCTGGCGATATCGATAAAGCTTTGCAGTCATTAGTGTTAGCACTTCAATCTGGCGCATCTAAAGAACAGCAGAAAACAGTGTACCGAACTCAAGGTGAATTGCTTTACCAGCAAAAAAAATATGCAGAGGCTAAAGTTGCATTTCAAAAAGCAGCAAAAATTGATTTAGCTGATACAGGATTAGCAGCAAAAATTGATTCAGCTGATCTGGAATTACTGAATTCATCGGCTATGACAAGTTTAAAAACAGGTCACTTAGAAGAAGCTTCAGACACTTTAAAGAAAAGTCTGAAAATAAAGGAATCGGTTCATACCTTGTTTATGCTGGCTGAAGTTGAAAAAAGTCTAGGAAACTGGGAGAAGTCAGCTGAAATATATCGCCATTTAATTCAGCTTAATGATTTAAATTCAAAACAAAAAAGCGATGTGTTAACAAATCTGGGGTTGTTGTATCTCGACCGAGGGCAAGAGCAACCGGCACTTGATTATCTAAGAGCAGCAGCTTCTATGGATGAGCAAAACTGGGTAAGCAACCGAATCCTGGGTAATGCGTATGCCCGTTTTGATCGGTGGGATGAAGCGCTTGTACAGTATCGGTCTGCATTATCAAAACAAAACAATTTGGAAAATCTGTTGAACTTTGCCCAAGCCAATGGCAAGCTGAATAAAAACGATATTGCTACTGATTATTTTCAGCGAGCAATGAAGCAAGCAGATAAAGATGGCGTTAACTCCGAGGATAAAAAAACAGTTCTTGATACATTTGGCTATTTTTTAGCGAATCAAAAGGAATATGAACAGGCCGCAGAGAAATGGCGGCAATCTTTGCGAATCAAAGATGATCCGGTTATCAGAATGCGGCTGGCTATGCTGCTTGGTACTGAATTTGATGATGATCAATCTTTAAGCGAATTAGAGACAATTGATAGCAATAGCTTATCTAAAGAGCTGAATGCTGAACGATATGATTTTATTGCTCAACAGTATGCAAAAAGAAAACAGTTTTCAAACGCAATTAGTGCTCAGATAAAAGCGCTTGATTTTATAGAAACAGCAGAGCGGCACTATATGTTGGGAAATTATTTTCAGTCAAATAAGCAGAATAAAGAAGCGCTTGAACAGTTTAAGCTTGCTGTTGATAAATCTCCAGATAATACATTCTTTGTAACTGCATTAGGCTATGCTTATTTAAATAATGATCAACCTGATCAGAGTATGCAGATGTTTGAAAATGTCGTAGAGAAAGATCCTAAAAACTTTGGCTTGCATAAAGAACTGGCTTACCTTAGTCTGAGAAATTCAGATAATGAAGCAAGTAAGTATTGGTTTAAACAAGCCATTGATGTCAAGACTGAACAATTAGGCGGTAGTCAGGTTGATGTAGTTAACAGAGATAATGAACTTGCCAATTTAAGAAGAGAAGTGAGGGAGTTAGAGGATAATTTTAATTTTACTGTTTATTCTGGCTATAGACAAAACAATAATACTGTAAACCCAACTGGAGCTGCGGGGACTCTTGGTGGGGTTATTCCTTCCCAAGGTGGGGTTGAACTGAATTATCGACCACCTGTTATCGGATTGCGTGACGGACGAACCTTCACATTGTTTTCGCGTTTGCTCTGGTCTATGGAGCCTGATTCTTTTAAAGTCGATTCAGAAACTTTTCAGTCTACTGTTGGAATCAGGTATAAGCCTTTTATAACGCACAATTTTAATATAAGTGCAGAAAAACTAATCAAGATTGGAGATAGTTCCCAGAATAACTGGTTGATTAGAGGAATGTATGGCTGGACAAATGGATTTGACATCAATTTCGGGAAACAATACTGGAACTACACCACTTTATTTGCCGACTTAGGTTATTTTGTTGAATCTCCTAGTATATTGAGTTTCTTTGGTGAGGCCCGCCAAGGAATCAGTTATAACTTATGGAACAACATCGTTTTAACACCACACGCAGTGATTGATGGTCGAATTCAGACAAAAGATCAGAGTAACGTGTCTTATTTAGAAGCTGGCGGTGGATTATCGTTGAAGTATTACTTTAATCAAACCAGATACTCAGCTCCTAAATCTTATATTGAATTTTTATTTCAGTATAAAGCGGGTATTGTAAATATTGAAAGTGGTTTTAATGCGATGGGGATTTTCCGATATTAATTCCTATATCTAGGAGTTATAGAATGAAACGCTTTTCCTGGGTATGGATAGGTTGTTGGATGATAATAATGATTAGTAGCAGTCGGGCGCTTTTTTCAAAAGAACCCGAACCAATTCATCCAATTCGAGGGACGTTTATTCAGCTTTATGAAGACTCACATGGACAATGGGATAAAAATGAGTGGGTAATTTTTTTTTCGTATCTGAAAAAGCTAAAGATATCTAATTTATACTTGCAATGGACGGTTGAAGAGACATACGCTTTTTTTCCCAGTAATTCGTTTCAGCCTGTCGAGTTTCCTCCATTGGAAACTATTTTAAAATTCGCCGAGCAGCTTGATATAAAAATTAATATCGGTTTAGTGTACGATGACAAATATTGGAATCAGATTACTAAAAATCCACATCGAGTGAAGGTCTATTTGGACGGGTTGTTGAATCGTTCTATATTAGCTGCTGAGCAAATCGCCCCAATCGCCAAAAAATATAAATCATTTAATGGTTGGTATATTACCGAAGAAGTCGATGATATTAACTGGAGACATGGCAAAAGAAAACTTCTGTTTGCTTATTTAGGACAATTAAGTAGCGCGTTAGAGAAACTGACACCTGGCTATCAAATTGCAATTTCAGGATTTTGTAACGGGCAAATTAAGATGGCAGAATTTAAAAAATTTTGGGATCAATTGTTTGAGCGAACAAGAATTAATTTGGCTTTGTTTCAGGACGGGATCGGGGTGAATAAATTGACTTTATCCGAGTTACCTGATTATCTTGCGGCTTTTAAGCAGTCTGCAATTGATAATCAGAGGGAAATAGGCGTGATTGTTGAAATTTTTCGTCAAACGGATGGTCATCCAATCAATGAAAATTCATTCCAAGCGGTTCCTGCAGATTTATCTAGAATCAACCAGCAGCGTCAACTAGCCAGTAAGTTTACACAGAATATAATTGCTTTTAGCATCCCATCTTACATGATGCCGATAGCTGGTGATGCCGGAGAAGCTTTATATAACGGTTATCTGGCTGATATTGAAGAAAATACCAATTCCGATTTAAGACTGGAGACTATTCAGAAAGACCCCACCCAACCTCAGTAAATTAAAATGCGAATTAAGAGCTAACTCGTAAAAAATTCCAGTAAAACAGAGCCGCAGCCAGCCTTCCGAATACTTGCACCATAAGCCCTTTATAATTCCATTTCTATTTCATAAGTTAATTTATAATCCCAGGCCATGCAACGATGGAATAGACACATCGTCGCTAATTTATTTGGATAACAATTAAAGCTATTTATCGAAGGCGAATGTTAAGACACCGTAAACGCTATAATCAAACTCTAAGTCGCCCAATAATACTAATCAATAATCAATTAACTGAAGTAAAACTAATTGATATATGGCTACAGAGACTCAGCTATATCGCGCAGTTCGGTCTCTTTCTTCTGACAATCGGTACTATATATTTCACAGTAATACCCCTATATCAAAAAGCTCTTCTTGATGAAGCAATAGCCAAACAGGAGGTTAAGCTAAAGGAAACAAATGAAATACTTGAAAGAACATACGAGCGTCTTCGAACATATATTGTAAATAGTTTTGTTAGCTATGCCGGCATGAAATGTACCGGTCTTATCGATTCGTCAGATATTTTGCCAAATAAAACCGAAAAACCTAATACTAAAAAAATGCTTAATGAAGATAATTTATTTGAAATAGATATACCTACGTGTTTAATCAATGCTGCACATAATTTTTCCTCATTACAATATCTCCAGCCAGACGATCGAGTAACCCTTGAAGAAAAAATACATACATTAACTTTAAGTGGAGAATTGTCTTCTCTTAAACAACAAGTAATAACAGAATATGAAGAAGTTCCTAATCAAGCAGCTAAAAATTTTAGCGAGCTTAAACCACCTGATGGATTCCAGAAAAGAATGCTAGAAATTCTGGAAAAACTTCAATCACCTGAAGATTTTGATCGGAGTATCTACATTGCGACAATTGATTCTGAGAGACTTCGTATTAGAGCATCCTATCAAAAGAAAATTTTAGAATTGATTAATACATTAAGGATTTCTAAATTAGCAAAGGAAGAAAATTGACACATCTGAAAATTGGTAATGCGAAAATTAAAGAAAATAGGAATCGAAGAGAAATGCAGCGTCGACGTTTGCAAATGTCCTGTCCCGAGGTTGAACGCGAAGTCCGCAATGAGTGCTAGCCATTCCCCTGGCTCAGCAGCGAGCACTAGAGAAGGTGAAGCTCAATATAAAAGAGCCACCAAAACGCAAAAATTCCCCGATATCGGGGAAATTATCATATCGGATTGTCTGTGGGTTACCGTCCCGGCCCCCGCCACTTATCAAAACTCCTAGCCCCAGTATAACCGAGATAGCCAGCCCCAAACAGCCACCACAGACTCTCTGGCACTGCTCCCAACAGCTTATTTAAATTCTCCGCTGCCTGGAACACGTGCGCCGGCCACCAGATGCCAAGGATAGACCCGAGCACACACAGCAAGATTACCCCGTAGATCACATACAGAAAAGTCGGCCTTGCCCGGCTCGTCCATGGGTCGGCGGAATTGGCCTCAGCCAGAATGGCAGATAGACTTGTCTGCATTTCCTGCAGTGCTTGCTGCCCCTCGGTTTGTAATAGGGCAAGCTTGGCCTTCTCACGTTCAGCCGGATCAGGAATCAAGCGATCAAGCAGACGGCTTCCGGCTTCAATGAGCCCTGGTGCTAAAGTGGTTAGAATTGGAATCATACGGTACCCTCCACAAATTCTGCCATACGATTCATCCAACCAGCCGCAAAGACTGATTGCTTTGGATCATTGGTAATTAATCGCCCCAAGTGGCGAACCCGTGATGCAAGCACTTTACTGTAGAGTTTATTTTGATCGGCAGCTGCTATAGCAGCAAGGGTCTTCGGACCAATTACTCTATCCGCGGCTACACCCACAGCTGTTTGCAGCCAATGCACTGCCGTTTTCGGATCAGAATGCACACCGCTATCTACCAAGAGCGCTTGCAATGCCGGGTGCGTAATTGCATCAAAACCTGGCTCTACAATATATTGCTGACGATAAATTTCCCGTGCTTCAGCTTCAGTAAGCGCTGCTACTTCATCACTAGTCGCTGCTCGCCCGAGACGGCGCCAACCTCCGAGTGTTTTGGCCGTGATGCCGTACTTGGTCGGGCCACCCCGATCAGCCGGGTGATTGATAAAGCTGCCTTCACGGCGAATGATGTCATCGATAATAGTTTCAACCATTACTGACCTCCAAATAATTCAATTTTCAAAAGTGCTCCAGCTAACAACGCCAACACAAAGCCGGTGGTGATGATCTTGATTACCGTCTGCCAGGCGGTACGTTTGGCAGTATTAAAGGCATCAAGTAGATCACGTAGCTCACGAATGTCGTGGGCAGCGTCCTCGCCTTCAAGGCCGACATCGGCTAATGCGCGCTTGGCACCGCGCGCGGCTGCTTGTTCGAGCAACTGTTCGAATTCGTCTTGCGGCATGGCGACCATACCGTTATACAGAGTGGGTAGATTCATTTATATGCTCCAGAAATAAAAAAACCGCCAGAGGCGGAGTAGGGGTGGGGTGAAACAGGATGAGAAGCGAAGGCGATGTTAAGCAAAAATGAATTTCAATGCGCCCGCCGGAAAATTCGGTGCTGGATCGCCCGCCACGATATTTCTGGCCGTGTCGAGATTGGCTACCGCTAGTAGGGTGCCACCGGTAGACGCATCATAGATCCCTGCGCCGACTACGTTGCCCCAATTGGCGTTAGGAGCGCCGTACACAATCGCAGCGGCATTCGAGAACTCGCCATTTCCGCCAGTAGGCGCATTCCAGGCGGTATCACTAGGGCCATTCTGCACTCTGGCGTAGTTACCGCCTGACACCTCTACGCCACCGGTGCCATCTTCGAGCGGAAGCGTAGTAAAAAGCGCAATATAAATGCCTGCTGGTTTTGGCCATGTAGCCGTGCGCAGCAGATGGTTACCGATGGATTCTTCCAGAACATTCGTAGCTGAACTCATAATGCCTCCTGATTAAAACAATAAGAAAAACCCGCTCACGGATTCGGGATAAACCTTTGAGCTAGCTCGTTGTTTGAACGTAATGGGTAGATTGACCGACAATTCAGAACCCTGCTGCAAGCCTGCTTGCATAGAAGTATTGATAGGAAAGAGAGCCGATAATCTTGACTCAGACTGCAACGCGGCTTGCATCTCGAGGGATATGGGGTATTGAGTGAAAGCCAACTCAGTGCCAAGCTCAAGATTGCTTTCGGTATCAAAGGTTGCGGTAAAGATTGACCCTAGGGCAAAACCAGACACCAGATCAGCCTGGAGTGTAACGCCGAGCGGCAAGACCGCATTCAAGGTTCGCTCTGCGCTAATTACTTCGGATACCACCTGGCTAACCTGCGCAGTAATGATCGACGGCCTCAATGTCTCTGCGGTTAATTGGCTTACCTGAATATTGGGTGGCGTCACCTCCTTGCGTAAAATAGACGCGATAAGCTGGTGTGCTTGGGCTTTGACCGCTGTATTTTGCCGCAATACGCCAGCAATGGCATGACTCGCCTGGACATTGACGCCCGTATTTTTGCGTAAAACTGCGGCGGTCGCTTGACTTGCCTGAGTTTTGACCGCGGTGTTACTACGCAGTATCTCCGCAACAACCTGACTTGATCGAGCTGCCGTCATTATGCCGACTCGATGACCACTTCCATCGCGTTGACCGCAGCCGGTGTCCAGGCTGCACCGGTATTCGGATCCACCTCATGAATGCTCGAATAATAAATTTGCGACGTCGATAACGCCTGGGCAGCGCCAAGGCTATCGGTAGTGCCCGATCGAATGCCGACTTTAAGCGAGCGAGAGCCGGCATCATCTTTGAGCGCGGCTACTTTAACCCTGACCCCATAAATGATCTGACTGGCTAATGATGGCGGATCGCCCATCACGTAGCTATCTTTCTGCCCGATCACATTGCTCGCATTGTAATCGGTGGTGTTGGGCGTGGGATCATCCACCAACGCATAATGGCTGGTCCCAGTACTTGGCGTCCAATCGGTGTAATTGCCATCCGCGCTAGGATAAACCGCATCGATGCGTACATCGCCCAGAAAATCATTGTTGGGCGCAGGCCCCGTCGTATCGAGCAAATAGAAATCATCATACTTGAATATCGTGGAGAGGCCGGTATTGCCTGGTACACCCAAAGCCACCTGATTGACAAAAGCATTGGCGGTATTTTTAGTGTCGACATTCGAGGCAGATAGGATATTGATCCCGTTCAATCTCACATCAAAGGCACCGGTGGTATCATGCATCGTGGCTTTCAATTCCAGATACTGCTCAGCTGCTGCAAGCACGGCAGTGCTGGTACCTAGAACCGTGCCGTTGCGACTCACAAAGACATTACCCGCTGGGTTAACGCCTAATTCTAATTGTTGAGTTCCACCATCCATCAGGCGCAGAATGGAATTGGATAAAGAAGGCATAGTGCTTGGGTTAAATGAGAATCCCACGATCAGGGTAGAGTAATTTCCGGGCAGCGTCTTGGATGCCCAACCAAAGGAGGAGGAATTAGGTGCCAATAAAGCACCTCCGCCCCGTCTTCCCCCTGTGGCACTGATCGAAAATAGACCAGTTGTGCTGTTCCATTCTTTCAAAATATCAGCGGTAGCATAGGTCTCAAATCCATCAAAAAAAATTAAACTCATTAGAATCCCCTCATCAAAGCGACCACGTCAAATTTGGCTGCGGCCGCGTCATAAATAAAACCGATCTTGTCTGTCAACCCCGGCCCGGTAGATAACGTTATATTGGTTAAATCCGAACCGAAGCGATGATTTACCAGCGTTATAGTTCTACCTCCCACGCTATCTTGCGTTAATTCCAGCATGCATTTCTGCCGGTCCTCTGCTCCTGTGAGCGTAATGGTGGCATTGCCGCCGAGCGTGACCTTGATGGTATGCGCCTGCGAGAAATCCGCAGTTATGCTGGTATTAAAGGGAAGGGCGAGAACGGCCGCTTTGGGTAGGGTCAGAATATTGGTGCCATCGTGATACACCCAGATGGCTACATTTGGCGGCAAAGCTACACCGGTGCCACTCAGCCCTTTTAGGGTAAGCTTATAGCCGCCAGTGGTATTATTGATTACAAGCCAGGAGCGCGGCGCATTGCTGAGCGGTACCGAGATGTTGATCTCGCCCGATACTGCACCGGTGAATACCAGCTCCAGGTTATTCGCCTCATCGGCAGTCAAAGTAACATTGCTATTACCTGCTACAGATTTGCTCAGTCTGCCTAATAGATAGGTTCTCGCCAGATCGCCCGCCACCGCCTTGTTTTCACTCGCTTCCAATCTGCTGTCGAGGCTGGTAAAGCTTGTACCAAGCACGGTACTACTCTGTGCTGCTACATCATCGGCCGCACCCCACACCACATTGAGCAGTTTGGTAATGGTGCCAAAGGCTGAGCCGGTCCACACTACGCTATAAGCCGCCTCAGCGATGCTATTGGTGCGGATGGGAGTGCCGCTCGAATCGATGGTAATGTACCAGGTGCTCGCAGAGACACCAGAGAAGCTGATGGTGGTAGGGGTCGTTTTGGACACTACTGCATTCAGACTAGGCCGCCAGCAAAAGCCAGGCTGCACCGTTAGGATATTACCTGAACCAGTGCATTTATAACTATACGCACCGATCAGGCTCGCGCTTACCCCAAACAACGCCTGAAATGCCTTGGCGACATTGGCGCTGCTCGCTGCCGTACTGTTGCCGGCTAGCAATTCCAGTGCAGCAATCGCTGCCTCGATCAAATCGAGGTTGCTGTTGTGTTTCGTGATGTAATTGGTATCGCCATTAATGAAGCGTTGCAGCTGTAATGTCACGAATAAATCTCCTGTAATACGCCGCCTTTAAATATCCCGGTTGCTCCGTAGGGCGTTAGGCCATATATGCCGAGTTGAGAAAATTCCTCATATGTTAAAGGTCTGCCTACGAGGGAATTATCAATGGGTGTGCCGATCACAATCCCACCGGACTGAAATACAGATGGCGTTGATGCCGGGTTTATACCGGTGATAATGCCTGCGTTACCAAAAGTGAAGGAGGGGAAAGTGACGGGTATCCGAAAAAAGCTTCCCGGTTGCTCCTGAGAAAAGCCCACCACCTCATAGCGTCCAGATTCGCTCCGCCTGAGTCTGACTGCCGCGCCTACTTCGGCATAAAGTAGATTACGGTTGGCGCGTGCAATCGGCACATTCTTGAGCGGATTTATCTGGCCAATATCGACGTCGACCGCGTAGAGCATTGCCAAGCCATCCGTCACTAATAGCGCAGGTCGGGTCAATACTTTGCCGTCTAACTCTTTGGCCGCATTCTTTATTTCCGCTTGCGTGATATAAGTCAGTGTGCTCATACGCGAAAACCCTCCACTTCCAGTACTGCAGCGCTGCCCGGCGAAACATCGCGCTGGTAGTTGGTTACATACAGTCTCGATTGATCGGGTAATTGCAGAATATCTCCTGGCTCGATTCTGGGATCATCGACAATCGACACGTTGAAACTGGATACCTCGTGTGCTCTGTAAAGCAGTTCACGTACCGCATAGGCTTGTGCCATCGGTTCATCCATGATGAAATCGTTTTCGATCTCGACTTCATTACTCATCCATTCTGGTGCGTTTTGGTCATAGGCTTCGGTGGTGTTGTGCGTGTGTACATAGTCGTAGGGCGTGCCCCAGATCTCATACATGCCGGTACCAATCGAGGCTAATGTCAGCAATACCGCAATCTCGGCACTTGCCTGAATGGGCCTGCCTAACGGAATGGTTTCCGTGGGAGTTACTCCGTCGGGAATAAGTGAACTGGACAGAATCGCTGCCATGCCGGCGGTTACCAGCGCAGGCACCCAGGCATAAGTGGTGAGCACGATTTCGCCACCGGTTTGAGTTTTTTGCGAGTAAGCTTCTTCGCATACCGGCAGCAGTCCCGAATTGGCCGATTGGCGAATGACCAGGTAAGTATTTTCTGCGCGCTGCGTTTCGTCCTCAGAAAAACTCACACGTTTTGTCTGCTTGAGTTGGAAAAAGCCTGCGGTGATATTGATACTGGCCAATATCTGGTCCTGTTGGGAAACCTTGGTCAGGTTTGGGTCCAGCCATCGTACTTTGACAGCGGTCAGTAGCGGCCTGGATTTGGCTGCGGTCACGCTGATGATGCGTTCGGTGGTTAAAACAATATCGGCTGGCCGCGTGATATCGCGGGAAATGGTTTTCAACACGCCACGTGCATCGACAAAAGGCTGCACGCCGAGAGGCTCAGCCAATTTCTCCAGCATTTCCCAGGCAGTAAGGTCTGCCAGTTGGGTATTTGAATGGACGGTAGTGACGGATGTCTCACCAAATCCGATCTCGGCATCGGTCAATCCGAGCGTATAGGCAATATCTCTGGCAATGACTGACAGGGGCGTGGCCACCGGGTAAATCTCTGTCACGCGGCGAACGTTGCGCCAATGGGACGAGGCATCGCGTGATCGCAGTGTCAACGTCAAAGAGCGCACGCCGGAGCTCAAACGGTAATCGTTCAGTGATTCGATCATTCCCCACCACAGCAATTGACCATCCAGTCTGCACTCGATGATCTGGCCTGGTTGTGGCTGATCAATCTCGTATAACTCCAAATGCCAGGTGACGGTCACATTGCCCTCACGAGCGCTGTGTGAGGCACGAGTAACAAAAGCGCGGATATCCACCCCGTCCGCATGCGTGCCTGCTACCAGCTGCAATGGGGTGGCTGTTGGGTGCCAGATGATGGCGACGTTTTTGACGCCATCCTGAGCAATTGGCTGCCAGCGGTGATCCATTACACTCTGCCCGCGATGCGCATACGTAACACCAACGTTCCTGTCACATAACCCTGGCGTGAAATGAAATCAAAATTCAGTCCTTGCCCATTCAGCTCTAAATCCGTGAGGATGACTTTATAGCCGTTAGCGTTGACATAATTGGGATACCACTTAACGTAGTCAATGGCAGGATCGGGCGGATTCTGCCAAAAAGCAGCCAATATGCGAACCATCTCCAGAGAGGTGGACAACCCACCGGTCCAGCGTTCCTCTACCACCACATCGCGAATGTTGCCCATCATCAGGGTATTGGAGGTGCCATTTAGAGTTTTGCTGCTGGTCCAGATTGGGGTAATGATGGCATCGCCATCGATGTTGCTCCATTCATCCGGGCAGTACTCATAATCATAAGTACCTAAGGTAGGATGGATCAACCGTCCCTTACCGGTAGCCGCACCAATCGCAGGCAGGATGGTGATATTAACGGATACGGCTTCGGTTGAGGCCTCGCCTACGGTAAAGGTCGTCTGGCTGGCCAGAATAGTCATGTTGTCACGGCCTCCGCACTGACGGTGAGAGTAGCGCTACCGGCGACAGTGGCTGTGCCCTGTACGAGCGCATAGCCATTGTTATCGGTAATACCCGGTGCTATCGTGGCGTTCACGCTGCTGATTGCACCTTGTACATGCACCCCTGCCACTGGCTCGCCCGCATCGCCAAATAGTCGGGTGAGATAGGGCACAGTCCTACCCGCGCGTGGTGCAATGAGCGGTATCGGCTGCATGATCCTGACCGGCAAGGGCACTGGATACCACCCTTTGATGGTTGATGCGCTCGATCCGTCCGCATTGTTGGCGATCATCTGAAATGCGAGCAGACGTCGATGGAAACGATCATAGGCAAATTTCTGCGAGCCGATCTGTGTCAAATATTGTGTGTTGGTCGGCGTTGGTGCTCTCAATGCCGACAACACGCGCCCATCAACATAATTGATTAAATTAATGATGCCGTTGTGGCAGTAGACATAGGCGTGTTTGTTGCTCTCCGGCATGATCTGCGCGGGTGGTCCGGATACCTCGATATCGCGTATCCACGTACCGGTAGTGAAGTTATAAATCTTGATTCTGGCAACACCACTACTTTCTGCACGCACAAGGATATTGTTGGCGCGGTCTACTAAAGGTGTTTCAATCAATGCGGGATTGCCGTATTTAGTCTTGTCCAACGTGCTGCCAGAGACAGCGACCATTGTCATGGGATTTAATTCGATCCACCCGCCCGTCCAGGCGGTATACATCCAGATCGAGCCATCGGCGCCTTCCACCAGATCGCCTCCGAGCGCCAGTGGCGGGATGGCTGGATCGTCACGCAGAAACTTTCCCGTGATGCCGTCGAACACCCAGTGACGGGTATCCCAGCTCGGCCAGCGGATAATTTGCGTAAAGCCTACCAGATGGATGGTATGGTTGGTGCTTGCGGTTTGCTCACGCCGCACAAACAAGCCGGCAAGCAAATACATTTCCTCGCCGTATAGCCTCGGCGGCTCCACTAAGTAAGCGTTATATAAAAACGCGCCAATACCCGTTCCCACGACCGGAAAATCCTCATGGGTACGATAGGGCGGCGGCACCGACTCAAAAACCTGCCTGAGCATCAGAATCTCAGCTCCGCTTTGATGTTGACATTGCCGAGCATTCCCACGACCGGAGCCAGATAATCAACCGTGGCATAGCCATTGGCGTCGGTGCACGATTGCATATTTTTAAGCTGGCCTACGCTGCCGGTTTCCAATGACCAATCGATCAACTCATCCGGACACGGCTCGCCCGCATCACCTGTCAGCTGCACGGTATAAGTGGTCACCTTCCCCCTGACGGGTACCGATCCGGTTGGATTAGATAACGCGTACGGCCGAGGCTTGGAGGCATGCACATAAAGTTTGCGATCACTGGTTAGTCGCAGCCAGATATCATACTTGGAACTGTACCAGGCATCCTTGTTCGTACCAATATAAGCTGCCCCTGGCGCTTGTGTTTTGCTGACGTGGTCGTAGTAGATGATATTGCCGTTTTCATAAGCGAGCGCCAGCACATCGGGATGGCGTGTCCTGGACCAGACCGGATTGATCGATAGCCCCGTTAAATCGCCTACATCCGTTAACGTTGCCTCGGTTACAGCACTCGCACTTAAATCGAGGGGTCGCCATTTCACCAGGTCTTGGCTCGCAAACAAGAAGCGATCTTGGGTGCGCACTTGAATATCCCCCATGGCATTGGTACCGCCGGATAACAGCAACGCTTCCCTGGTGGCGGCGCGCTTGTTGTACTGATATAACTTGTCCTTGAACAGCGCATCGATCAGCAGGTATTCATTTTGTGGTGCTTGCTGCAAATCCACCACGTAAATGCCATAACTGTCGCTGCGAATGCAGGCCGTGCCGTCCAATTGGATTACCCAGTTTTTGCCGAGAGTGCGGCCTTCTGAGAACATCAAGCCCACGTCATCGTCGTAATAGCGCGCCTGCTGTAATGAATCATCAGTGACTAAATTGCCCTCCAGATCGAGCAAGTCATAAGGACCAGCCAGAATTTCAAGCACCGGCTGTCACCTCCACCGTGACGGTATCGCCTATTGTTCCCGGCTGGTATAAGGCGCCGGCTTTACCGGTTACATCGGTGTAGTTTGACAAGGGCATTACGGAGCCTGAACCGATCAGATTCCAGCTCACCGTTCGATTGGGCTGTCCCTGATAAACGAGCAATGCCGTGGCGTCAGCGTGCACTTGCGCGGAATAAACGGTGAGCGTCGTAATCATCTGCTTCCCACAGCAATGCGCGCGAGCTCACCCTCAAGCCAATCGCGCAGCGTGATATGAAGCGCCTCAGGATGCAGTTGCAAGTTCAAATTAACGGAAGTAGCAGAATTTCTAGTGGAAGAGCCGCTGGTAGACACGAGCCCACCTTCAGCAAAATTCAGCCGGGTAGGTGAGTGGCTTGGTGCTAACGCTAGATAATGCATATTGTTGATCGCATCGAGGAAGCCCACGCCGAACCGCTTGACCGCGGCGGCACGAATGACATATTCCCCATTGGAAAGACGAGCCGGAATGGAGTCCGACGTATTGGTGCCAGGACCCGATATCAAACCACCTGTGGCTTTCTTGATAGGAGTAGTGCTTCCGGTTATTGCACCAAATAGGGATCCCACTATTGAACCGGCGCCTCTCAATCCACCGAAAAGGGAATCAACCAGCCGGGCGGCCAGTGCTTCTGCTACCATGTTGGCTATGGCCACCTTGAATGTTTGCACCATGTTGTCGAAGGCATCTTTGGAGCCCAATGCGATATCGCTGAAGAATCCCTGTAGTGCATTGCGTGTGGCGCCTTCAAAGCGAAGAACGTATTGATCGGTATCTATGCGCATCCGTGCTACTTCATTTCTCAGTTTAGCAACACGGTTGACCGCTTCACCTCCGGCGCTATCTGCCAAGGCCTGCATCTTCGGTAGCAGTACATCCAGGTCGGTGGCAGTCTGTTGTAAAAGCGTATTGATCTGACTGCGCGCCTGTGATTCCGTCAATAAACCGGCTTGACGTTTGATGTTGATGCTGTCCTGCTGAGTGTGCATGCGCGCGAGTGTTGCCTGGAATTCTGTTTCAAGCTTTGAGAGAGAGGCCAGATCCGACTGGACATCAATCAGTTGCAGCACATCTCTTTCGCCCTGCTCATCCTTGGCGGCACGTAATTGCTCGAGCAAGGGCTGGTATTCGAGTTGTAAGCGCTCGCGTGATACTTGGCTATCAGCTTCACCACGAATTTCGATCAGGCGCTCGCGCACTTTTGCAAGCTCGTCAGCCAATGCTTTCTCGGCTTTGGCAGCAGCATGTGCGTTGGCGATTTCAATTTCCGTGCGTTTCTGATTGAGTATTGTCAGTTCGCCTTCCAGTTTTTTGATATCAGCCATGGCGCGCAGGCGCTCGTTTTCATCACGTCCTCGAATAGCGAGATTCGATTGTGTTGATAGCTCTTGCTGTATCGTATTGATTTGCGCATCAATCGCTTGCTGATCGATGGCCGTCTTGGCAGCATAAAAGTCACGGATGGAAATGAGGCGCTCATCAAGTGCCCGATCATAAGCTTTTTGTGCTAATTCCAGACCCTGCTTGATCAGCTTGAGTTCAGTCTCTGATTCTGCCTTGAGCAGGTTCATGCGAGCAGAGAGAGTATTTTGCTCCTGGATACGCCCAGTCGATTTTTTGATGCATTGGCTGTTGACCCATCGGCCACCGGAGACGATACACGCGATGCGCTGCATATCCTTGGTCGGGCTTGCTGCTGGTTTTGGCTCCGTTTGCTCCGAACGGGTGAGGTTATCCAGGCGTTTTTTGGCCTGAGCCAGTTCTTGCTCATACTTCACGAGATTGCGCCGCAGTGTCGACAGTGCCTGATCGTTGAATTGCACATCAAAGGGCAAGAAGGGTATCTTGGTTTTACCGGTTGCGACTCTCTGCCGGGTGGAATTGACTAACTCTTGCAGCCGCTGAACTTCGTTTTGTGCTTGTTTGATTTCGCTGCCATTGAAGATGAGGTTACCGATGCCACCCAATCCTACCCACAAGGATTTAAGTACTCCCGCTTCATTGGCAGCCATGCGCATGGCGTTGGTAATATTGGTGAGTTCTGGCAGGAAATCCCCAGCGAGGGTTATGCCCAAAGAGGAGGCAGAAGCTTTGAGAGCTGCCAAATTGTCATTGAAGGTTTCAGCCGATCGTGCCGTTTCAGAGTCAAGTTTGAGTCCCAGCCGCTCTGCTTCCAGCCGTAGTTGTTCGATGCCAGCTTTGCCTTGATTCAACAGCGGAATCATGTCCTGGCCTGTTTTGCCGAACAGTTCGACGGCGAGTGTGGTCTTGACAGTGCCATCTTCCAATGTGGTAAACACATCGGCTACTTCCAGCAGTACCTGTTCGGCTGACTTGAGGGTGCCGTCCGCATTTTTGACAGAAATACCGAGCGCATCAAATATTTGTGCGCCTCTGCCTGCACCGCTATTTGCTTCGACTATATTTTGCGAGAGCGCCTTGATACCTTTCTGTAATGCTTCGAGGCTCACATCGGATAACTCAGCAGCAAAACGCAGTGTCGAAAGGGCCTCGACCGAAACACCTATCTTTTGCGACAGTTTGTTGAGCTGATCAGCAGTATCAATGGCATCCTTAATGAAAGCAACGAATCCACCTGCAGAAAGTGTCACCCCCAGGCTTGCGAGCAGGGTTTGCAACTGACTGGATTCGTCACCCACGCGTCTCAGATTACTACGGATCGAATCAAAGGCAAATTTAGTTTGATCAACCGCGGTGATCAATATTTGCGCACGATCATTGGGCATATCAGATGGTTTTCAGTTTCATTTCTATACTATGAGCAAGATTCGGTAGTTGCCGCTGCACTGCTTGGGCCAGATTGAAACGCGCAGACAGGCTTACGCGTGGTACCAGCACAGCAATAGGTATTTCCTGGCCACGTTTGATGGATTTAGTGCCGGCGCGAGCTCTTTCAGCACGCTTGAAACGGCGAAGCTGTTGTTGATTCTCTCTGATGTTCTCGGCCATCAGAATGGCCATGCCATCTTTCTGGATGAAATAGGCATTACCGGAAGAAATGAGGGCGTCGATTATTCGTTTGAATGCACGTCGCCCGATACGGCGGCCTTCTTCTGTGAGCGGAATCAGCATGCGCCCCGCAATGGTTCCTCCGCGCATATGTACACCTAGCCAGGAAATTTTGGAACCGATGAGCAATGCGGGTAACTTGTTTGGGTTACGATTAAATACTTGAGCACGCACCGATCTGAGGAATCTTTGCTGCTTGACGGTGAAGTCAGCCTTCATCTGGTTACGCACGCTCTCGACCAATTGCCTGCTTTCCGCACGCATTCCAGTCGTGACTGCTTTGCGAATGTTGACCTGTTTTGATAGCGACCATGAGGACAACTTGGCAGGGTCGAGCAAGCCTGCGCGGCTTAACGAGATTTTTAGCACGACAATTGCTTCATTATTTTGTTGATGGTGTCGTTGGTGCCTTGGCTGCTGGCAGTGAATATCGTGAGTAGATTAGCAAGAGATCTTGCTTCCTGCCGATCGATGGCAGCCAAGAATGCAGATACCTGCGTCACGGTGTAATCCATGATGCTCTCGTACGAGTGACCCGCGCTGATCAGTCGCTGGATGGCACCCGCCCAGCCATCCGTGCTTCGAGCCTGGCTGCCGCTTCGGTTACGCTTGGCAGCAGGCGCTGGATAAAAAAATCGGCATTGACCTCGAACACGGTCGATGCCAACTTGATCGCATCATCCAATTCAAGTCCGGCGATCCACTCGCGGGAGCGACGAGTAGCAATGGTCAAGGCATTGATGAGGGGCTCGCCATGTTCAGCGACGAGGGCCAGCCAATCAGGGGAGGCAGATAGATGAGCGACAATCGGTTGTACGGCACGACTGAATGCAGGTAGCTCGCCAATCTTGATGGGAGTGATGTCGATTGTTTCATCATTAATGACGATAGAGGTTGCAACCGGTGGTAGAGCTGAGAAATTATTATCACTCATAACAGAATGACTCGACCGAATTGCCCAAACTGTCCTGTAGCTGATTTGGTGAGATCAGCTAGCACTTGACCTGAAAGCTCGAACTTCATCAGATCGTTGCCGATCACTGACAATTCCTTGGCCGGGTTGATTGCCACTCGGTATAAATCGATGACGACCTCATGATTAGAATCAGCAGTATTCAATCCTTCAAAGCGCACCCAACGTTCCGGCAGCGGTTGAGTGAACATAGCCGTGACATTGGCCGCACCATAGCTATAGTCGACCTTGAATGGTTCGATGTAAGGCCCGCCCGCAGTCTTATCGTTGATGATGAGGGAGCCGTGTTTTGCGTTTACTGTGTATTGTGTTGAAGGTAAAGTTAACGGTGTGCCACTCGAATCCTTGACTACCACGCTCGATACATTCTGCTTGGAGAGAAGATTGAGACTGCCAAGGGTGACCGGATTGGGCAATAGCTCGCTCGTTACAGTGCCACTCGCCACAATCGTGGTCGAGCCATACAGTGCCAGTTCCAGATTAGACTGGATCCATTCTTCCAAGGTGCAGGCGAACTCGCCTTTCTTAGTTCGGATCAGTTGCAAATCGGTCAAACGCTGCCCAGATTGGGATTCCTGGTGTTCAAGCGTATCGACCGAAATCGATACCTTCAGATCGGGCACATTACCCACGAAAGTGAGCCCTGCAGGATTACCATTGGTATCGCGACTGCCGATAAAGACACGTCCTTGTCCAGAGAAATAAGCCATGGATTATTCCTTTATTTTGCGGTTGGGTTTGGTTTTAGCTGGAGCTTCTACACTTGATGAGGCTTGCTCTTCAGAAGGTGAGCTGGCAATCTCATCGGCTACTTTGCCAACATTGTGCTTGATCAACCAGGAAGCGGTCATTTCATCGACTTCGAGCACATGGCCCGCGAAATGCACCTGGCCTTCATGCGTGTGAGTTTTGAGAAGTTTGATGCGATACATGGCTTTTATCCTTTTTGCGTTAAATCATGGGTGAGCGTGCGATAGGTGATCCGGTAGCGGGCGGGCATGGCCGCCAACGCCATATCGGCGTCATCTTGCTGCCACTCACAATCGAGTTCCTCTAAACTTTGTGCTAGACCATCAAGATTGGCATCCGTCATCAGTACACTATGGGCAGCGGCTAACAATCGATCGGCAATTGGCTCTGGCTCTTCCAGCACGGTGCCACAAGCCAGCGCCACGATGCGGAGCACCAATTCACGCTCGCTGCGTTCATTGATACGCAGCACGGTTTCCATCTCTGGAAATACCAGCAAGGCGGGGAGCCTAGACCGATCCGTCGGTATAGTAGGTTGGCGTTGAATGGTCGCACTCTGAAGCGTAGCTACTGGAGTAAGCTTGGCGACGATTTTCTGGATGATTTGCTCGCGGATACTTTGCATTACAGTTTTGAGAGAGTGGTTCTTGATTCGCTTCCATCGCGTATTTGACGCACTTCGCGTACCTTATAAGATTCACCTTTAATCACTACCACGTCACTGATGGACAAGGTGAGCCAAGAAGTGGGGTACTCGATATGGTAATCACGCGAGAGCACTAACCCATCAAGTACGGCTTCATCAGGTGCGCGAAAGGCACATTGGATGGTCACCGTACCTACTGTGACCGGTGTTAAAAGTTGATTGCGGGCAGCCGCTTCATATAGATCGGTAACGTTCATTAGGAAGCCGTGAGTTTCAGCAGTACGCCGGGACGGTGGCACATCGGCAGCGGATTACTCTGCGTGTGCAGATCAGTGCCGCGCTCAAACTTGCGTGGCTCTTGCTTGGCATACAACTCTTGACCCAAGGTATTGACCGTTTCATTGAAATCCGCTGGGGAAAAATAAGTAGCAAAGGTATCGAGCGTTCCTTCAGGAAAAGCGATCGCTTCATTGTCCGGAATGAATTTGCGAATAGTGCCGGCTGCATCAGTGGCAAAACCGACATATTCCTCAAATACGAGTCCGCCGAAGCGAAACCCGGCGCGGGTGTCATCGACCAGCGCTGCGCCCTGTTGGTAGAAGGCAAAAGCCTTCTCGACATTGTCGTGAGAGGTGAGCACATCGAAGAATTGAGGTGAGCATAAAACGCGCACGCCGGTAGCCACTTCGCCGAGCAAATTCTTCTCGATGGTGCGCAGCACTTCATTGCATTTGACTTTGACCTTGGTCGTGCTGCTGCTTAGTTGGAAGTTGATCGTGGACTGCGTAACGTTGAATTCAGCAAACAGATTATAGATCACGCTACCATCGGCATCGAGGATCTGTCCCTTGAGTGCGCCCATGCGCAGATGCTCCAAGGTGATCGCATGTTTGTTGCGCATGGTAGCAAGTTTGCGTGCCATCACGCCGGCGATGGCTTCCAACTGGTTTTCTGAACCAAAAGCACGGATACCCTGGACTTCCTCCGGTAACACCACATCATCGTGCGGAATGTGGGGCACGATGAAAGAACGCACTTTACGTTTGCCCTGGGTGCCGACCGTTCCAGGTGAGCCGGGAGGCAGGGTAGGCAGCAGATTCAGAATGCCATGCATTTCCTCTACCACGATGTTGCGTTGGATAACGGGTTTGGCATTAAATAAATTTAACTCACCAATACGCCCATAGCGATTGGGAATAAGGTTGATGGCTGCTGTGAGGCTCGCCATCGAGAAAGCGGGATTGAGAAAGGGGTTCTGCATAAATGTTCTCCAAGTAGGCTAAGCGCTTTGGTAAACCAGGATGCCGCTAGCTTCAAGTTGGGTGAGGGCGGTGATCTTTTGCGGATTGGTGATGCCGGCAGGCCACACCAAGGCTTTATCTGCGACGATGGCATGGCGCGCGAGAATGAGGCCGTCTTTATCAAGCAGCGTGGCATCGACTGCTTCGATCAGAACGCCTACTGCAGTTTCTGTCCCATCAGTGGCAGCAGGATTCAAGGCATAAATCTTGCCATCGGCAGTTTTGCGCCCAACAACGGTGCCTAAACCCAGGTTCTGACCAGACGCGATTGTTTCCTGTTTGCGCGAATAGCGGTGGCTTTCTTCGAATTTGACGAGGTCGCCAAGATAAGCGGATTCATTAATGACAGCCATAATGCGTTACTCCTTGACAGAAATTTTTTTGACTGCGGCAATCAGCGGGTTATGGACAGATGCAGCCGGTTCCTGAATTGCAGTCTTATCCGGATCAATGGTAGAAAGAATCTCCGCTGACTGATGGGTTGCTTTCATCGTGAGCAGTAATTGGCGCACTTGAGCTTCATTCAAACCCTGCGCAATAAACTCAGCCGCTTTGGCGGGGTAGCCCGCGATGAGGCATAGCTCTGCGATCGCTTGCGTCTCGCGGCGTACTTCCTCGCGAACATCTGTAACCGTTGCGGTGGCCTCAAGAGTCGAATTGGTTTCGGCATTGGGATCACGTTCGTGTGTCTGTTCATCGGATGTTTCATGATTTTCTGGCATGTTGAATTCCTTGTGATGGGTTGCACAGTCGACCTGAGATTGCGCCCGGGCCGGACTGCGCGAACGGCCCTGCGGGATGAGAAAGGTGTTAAATTCGGTGAGCACTTCATCAAAACTCATGAGGCTGTCTGCAAGACCGGCCTGGATCGCTTCTGGACCAAAGTAGAGGCCTGCTTCTGTTGCGCGCACCGCATCTTCTGAAACAGCACGCATGGTAGCGACATGAGTCACAAACAAGTCATACAGGCGATTGACTTCTGCCTGAAGTCGCGCCTGCGCCTCGCTTGACAATGGCTCGTGCGGCGAATAGTCGCTCTTGTGTGCACCTGCCGTGATGGCGGTGTAGTGAAGACCGTTTTTGCTGTCGGCTACCGATTGATCAACGTGTAAAGCGATGACGCCGATACTGCCTACGCCACCCGTGCGCGTGATCATGACGCGGGAAGCTGCGCTGCTGATGGCATACGCAGCAGAAAAAGCATTATCGTTAGAGATCGCCCAGATGGGTTTAACCATTGAGGCTGTACGGATAAATTCAGCCAACTCGAACACGCCGCCCGTTTCACCTCCGGGTGAGTCCACATCGAGCAAAATGCCTCGTATCGATGTATCGCTAACTGCTGCAGCCAGCAGGGCTTGTATCTCACCGTAACTAGTAAGGCCTGAGGCTGCTTCCAGCCCTAGTGTGCGCTTAACGAGCGTACCTTGCACTGGAATGACGGCGATACCGGGGTTATTCGTTGGCTGGCTGCGAGGAGCAGGCATTGGGATAGCCAGATCGGTATTTGGCCAGTCGATGCGATTGCCAAGTACCGACATAATCACATCCAGTTTGGCACGATTGATAAGTAACGGCGTGCCGTAAAGACGCGCTGCAATATGGGGTAGCTGCATATTTATTCCTGAGAAGGTTGTGGGGGCGTGGATGGCAATTCATTTGCTTTGCCATACCTTGGATCGGAATCGAATATCAATCCCAGGCTATCTGCTCGTGCGTTGTCGGCAGCAATTTCCCGATCAACATCTTCTGCGTCATAACCATTGGCGGAAATCGCTTCAGATCGGCTCATGAGACCGGAGCGAATCGCTGATTTCATCGCTTCGGTTTCCTTCAACGGGTCGACCCATTGCCAGCCTTGTGGAATCCACTTGACCGATTGATAGTCACGGCGGCGGGTTGCGTAACCAGGCAAAGTCAGTGCGCCTGCCAATACCGCTTGTTCCATCCAAGCGCGAAAGACTGGGCGACAAAGCTGATGCACGATCACACTGTGTTGGATCGCCTCACAGCGACGGCGGAATTCCAGTAATCCTGCACGGATACTGGAGTAATTCACTTGGGTCAAATCACCGGTAAGCATCTCATAGGTAATCCCCATGGCTGCGGCTACCGCTCTAAATTGCTGGCGCATGAACTCCGAGTAGCTCGATCCCACATCCGCTGGTTGGCTGAATTTGATATCCTCACCGGGTTCAAGAATCTGCAAGGTGCCAGGCTCTAATCCTGCCAGTGCTACTCCATTGGCATCGGTCATGCCTTCGCCCATCAGATTATCTTCTGGACTCAGGCGGGTGATGAAGCCTGCGAACATGGCAGCGGTCTTTTTACGCACGAGTTCGGCATCATCGTATTGGTCGAGTTCATGCAATTTGATCAGTGCACGTGCGAGCCACGGCTCACCGCGAATCTGACCAGGGCGCAAGGGGCGAAACAGATGGATGACTTCTGTAGCCGGTACCCGCACCGGTATGAGATCGCCGCCCGATCCACTCATGGGAGCCAAAAGTGCATCATCCGGGTGCGAGCGATACATCCAATACGCCACACGTCGCCCGAGGCTGTCGAACTCGATACCGCAGCGAATGCTGTTACCATTGTTGGCTACCGTGTTGTAAGTGATAGGCACATGTTCGGGTTCCAATACCTGCAATTGCAGCGGCACGCTAAGATCATCTTCTGGTCGACGCAGCCGGATTCGGATGAACGCTTCACCGCCTTCCAGCATCGCCCTGACACTGAGTGACTGCAGGCCATAAAAATCAGTAAGGCCGGCCGTATCCGCTTCCTCCACCCAGTCCCACCACAGCGCATGAATCGCTTCGCGTATCGCCTGGTCTTTGACCATCGACTGCGGCTTGATACCTGTACCGATGGCATTGGCTACGAAAGCTTCCACACCTGCAGCGGCCCAGGCATTACGTCGCACCAGATCACGGCTCTTGGCGCGCAGATCGCTTTGTGCATAAGCCAGAGCACTGACTGCTCCCAGGTTGACTGGCATCCAGGCAAGGCTGCGGTGGCCTGAGCCCACGCCATCATAGATAAGTGTGCCGTTGGTTCCGAACAAGCGACGGCGAATAGCAGAGAAAAAACTCATCAGAACCCTTTGTTGCTGGTTACGCGAATTTGACGGGGTGAGTTTGTAATCTTCAATCCACGCTTGACTTCGCGGATTGCTGCTTTGAGGTCCTCCACCGAGCGATATTCCATTGTTTTGTCGGCAAATGTGACGCGATGTTCACCGCGTGCCAGCGCTATTTCCAGAGCAGTCAGTTGATCTTGGGTGTAGGCCATGAATGGTTATAACTTTGGAGTAAAATTGCGTTGTGCCTTATGTCATCCAGCGGCTACGAATCAACCGCCTGCTTCGTTTTGTTTCTTTGGAAGCGGTGGGTTCACTGGCTGTAGTGTCGTTGTGATGGTTGATGGTCATCGGTTGTGGTGCGGATGGCGATTCAAAAATACCGAGCTGCTTTTCCAGTTCGCGCCAATGGCGTTCTTCGAATCGGTCTAGCCCTGCCAGACTCGATGCTGCCCGGGCATACACATAGCAGTCGAGCGCTTCGTTGCGTTCGCGCATCTTCTGCCATTCGCGAATGGCGAAACCATGACGGTTGCGTCTGGTGATGAGCTGCTCGGCACATAACTGCTGCACGAATTCGGCATCCACTTTGGGTAGATGCACGAAACCGGCGGGATAGCTAATGCTCCCATTCTCACTGGTGTCGATGTGCTTGCGTAAATTGTTATAAAGCTCCTGCTTGGCGATGCCGCCCGTTACAGAAAAAACCTTGATCCCTCGGCGTAGTTTCTTGCCGCGAGTAGTGGCATCCACCGCAGTGGGTGTGCCCACTAGCGCAGCGCCACGTGCTACTCCCTTGACCGCCATGATTCTGGAGTCTTTTACTGAGCGCACAAAAGCATAGGCTTCTTGGGTGGCAAAACCGGTGTCGATGGCAAAACGTGCCAGCGGCATAGCAGCCCCCGTTTCATGCGTCCATGTCTCTGCGATCATGTGCGCCAAGCTTTGCCACACGCTATCGCGTGCCGTGTCCCCCATCAGCACACGATGTTCGATCAGCCAGGATTCCTTGCCACGTCCAAAGGCCCAGATCGATACTTCGATTCGGTCTTTTTGAATATCAGCGCCGCCAGTAAGAAGCAGGCCACCGATAGGGATCGTGCCGATCTGGTAATCCTCACGTCGTTCGAGCAGACGTTGCCAATCCGGTGCTTCGCCTTCTTCCAGCCAGGTCTCACCCAGTTCGGTGTTCTTAAAGGTTTTGATGGCGGAAGCCGAGCCTGATTCTTTGTTGATGGCGCTTTCCCAGGCGGCAGCAATGTCTCGCCAGCTACGCCAACCTATGGGACTATAGAGACTGGATAGATGAAAACCCGCCGTTTTGTTCCCACTCTCCGGCACCATGGCGCGCCACTCACCGCATTCCAGCATCCAGGTTTTGTGATGCTCGGCGATTGGCTGGTCACAAGATTCGCAAACGTAAGCTACTGTTTCTGGTTGCCCTTTTTGCCAGCGCAATTGTTCGAAACGCAACCACTGGCGGTGCGAGCAATGCGGGCAGGGCACAAAGTAGCGGCGCTGGTCACTCGCTTCATACTCGCGTTCGATAGCGCTCGCGCCCGAGATAGTTGGCGTTGATACGATAAAAATCTTGCGGCGTGCAAAGGTACGCGTGCGCGCTTCGGCCAGTGAAATGGCATCACCTTCACCTTCGACGTCTAGTGGATAACCGTCCACTTCGTCTAGAAACAGATAGCGCACCGGCATCGAGCGCAAGCCTACCGCACTGTTGGCACCGGTCATCACGAGCACTCCACCGCGGAATTCCTTGGCGAGGATGGTATTGCCTGCATCGCGGCTTCTCGCGGGCGCGATCAGCTCCGCTAATGCCGGAGATTCCTCGATCAACGGGTCGATGCGCTGCTTGGAGTTGCGCTTGGCCATCTCCACGGTGGGCGACACGGCCATCATTGGGCCTGGAGCATGATGAATTACGTAGCCAATCCAGTTATTGCCCATTTCGGTCGCTCCGAGCTGAGCCGCCTTCATGAACACCACACGCTCGGTCGGTGACATCGGCGACAGGCAATCCATGATCGCCTTCAAATAAGGTGTACGGCTGGTGCGCCAACGTCCGGGTTCAGCTGAGGCTTTGCTCGACAATATCCGGTGGCGATCAGCCCATTCGGACACAGTGAGTAACGGATCAGGTGTTAGTCCCTCTCGCCAGGCGCGCTCGATCTCGAGAGCCCCTTCGTAATTCTCAATCTGCATCAGTCTACCCGTGGTCGCAGTTCGCCTAGTTCCTGCAAGTGTTCACGCACAGCCGCTTCCAACGCGACATGCATTGCATGCGGGTCGACGTCGAGCTTGGCGGCGAGCTGCGCCGAGATGCGCGCAGGCCAATTGAGCCAGGCATCGCGCTCGGTACGGGCCAGTTGGAACACATGCGCAATAGCCTGTGGTCGATCGACGAGTTCGCCCTTGAGTTGGGCGAGCCGTACTTTGTTGGTCTGTGCCTTGACGACTTCGTTGACCGTGCGCGCCTGCAATAGTGAGGTGCCATTAGCAGAACTCGTTGAGGAAATCGACTCTGCGGCTGTGTGATTTTGCATGGAAATCTTCTTGCGTGGATAGGCGGTGTTCTGCTCCCACTCTCGGTCTGCCTGCTCAGGATCAAGGGTGCCATCGGCTTGCTGCGTGATCCGTCCAGCTTCGATTGCCTTGATCACGGCAACATGGGAGACACCGCGATGACGCGCGTAGGCGCGAATCGATAATCCCATGATCTGGATCAATCATTTGGTTGAAGAAAGTGCATGTTCTGCTTGTCTTTATGCTTAAAGGAAGCGTTCATGTAATCGTCATCAACAAACAACAGGAGAAGGAAAATGAGTTACACCACAAATGGTTTCACGGTTGACGAAATCGGTTTCATCCAGACTGCGCTGACCAAGGTGCTCGTTGCAGCGGCACGCGGTGAATTGGATCTGAATCGCTTGGCGCGCGAAGAGTTAGCCTCACGTGGCCTAGATCAGAATGATGCCTGGGTTGGGTTCGAGCAAGCCGCAAAGATTCACAACGTTTAAGGAGAAGCTACATGACCATCAAGCTGAGTCCCGCACAACAACAAATTATTAGCCATGCTGCAGCACATACGGGCGGCAAACTGATCTGGTTTCCCGATAACATCAAGGGCGGAGCCAGAATAAAAGTGATCGATAGCCTTTCGAAGCGGGGCTTGATCACTCCTGATGAAACTGGCTGGCTTGTTTCAGAACAAGGCTATAGAGCCTTGGGTTTACCGCATCAAGAATCGATTGCCCCCACAGCGCCCGATTCGGTGAAAGAAGCACAAGCAAGTCAATTCCAAAAACCTCGCTCGCGCGATAACAGCAAGCAGGCACAAGTGATTGCCATGCTCAAGCGTCCTGAAGGAGCGACCATCCATCAGATTTGCCAAGTAACGAATTGGCAATCGCACACTACAAGAGGATTTTTCGCAGGTGCATTAAAGAAAAAATTCGCATTTACCATCACTTCAGAAAAAGCAGAGAAAGGTGAGCGTGTGTATCATATCGGGTAAGTTATAAATGCAAAGAGCGGCAAATGCCGCTCTCTGCTCATTCTTGTTTATCAAGATGACTTCTTTTTTTTCTTTGGGGTAGCGAGCGCTTTCTTGAAAGTGCTTCCTGCCGTAAATCTAGGCACCGTGCTCGCGGCGATCTTCAATGCTTCACCTGTTTGTGGATGTCGGCCGGTGCGAGCTGCACGCTTGGTGGATTTGAAAGTACCAAAGCCAGGCAGCACGACGGTATCGCCTTTGGCCACTGTTGCGACTACGCTGTCGATCATGGCATTCAATGCCTTGGCTGCGGTGGCTTTAGATATCTCTGCCTGGGCGGCGATTAGGTCAATCAGTTCTGACTTGAACATGCTTAAAATGCTCCTGTTGGTTGAGAAGCCCGCAGTATAACCGGATAGGCTTTATTTTATTACAACCGAATAAAATCAAAAAAGCTTGGCTTCTTGATCGAACAGAGCGTTACTAGGAGTGTCGCAACCACAGGAGTTAAAGATGAACACAACCAGACAAATCCCTTCCTCTCAAAACGAAAGCTGGGGTTTTTGGCACACGCTGGAGAACCAGGCCAGTAAAGCATGGCCTCTTGCCATGACTGCCATCGCAGACGCCACCAACCAACCACTTGAATCAGTACGGCTTTTCTTGGATAGCCGATTTGGGCGCCATTTTGCAGACGACGTGCTGAACCAACTGTATACAGGTCATACGCTGCCTGATGCGATTAGCGCAGCCACACAGAAGTGGATGACTTGGAAGATCGGACGTCAAACCAGCAAGGGCTACGGCATCCCACGCGGGCTTCCTTATCTGACAGGTTTTGTGATTCACTGTGAGATTGTAGAAGAATCGTGCGCTGCCTGATTATCAAACAACACGCCATCCGACTCACGGGTGGCTTGTTTTCCGCTCCAATCCTGCCAACGGCGCACAATCACATCGACATACTTTGGATCGAGCTCTATCAGTCGGGCCTGACGTCCCGATTTCTCAGCGGCGATCAGCGTCGCTCCTGAACCACCGAATGGATCAAGCACGATGTCGCGACTTTTGCTGGAATTAAGTATGGCGCGCTCCACCAGTTCCACAGGCTTCATGGTGGGATGGAGATCATTCTTTATTGGCTTGTTGATGTGCCACACATCGCCTTGGTCGCGCGCGCCGCACCAGAAATGGTCAGCACCTTCGCGCCAACCGTACAGGATGGGCTCATATTGGCGTTGATAATCAGAGCGGCCGAGTGTAAAGGTATTCTTTGCCCAAATGATGAAGGTCGACCATTTGCCACCGGCGGACCGGAAAGCAGCTTGTAGCGTGTCAAGCTCAGATGAACTCATGGCGATGTAAACCGCACCCTTGGTAACCGAGAGGATGTTACTGCAAGCAGCTTCGAGAAAAGGTCTAAACTCGCTACCGAGATTATCATTCAAAATCGGGCGATGTTTGCCGCGCAGTTTGTCTTTTGCGTTGTTGGCATAATTGACCCCATAGGGTGGATCGCAAAAAGTCATGTCTGCCAGTTCAGACCCAAGCAATAGTTTATAACTTTCGGCTTCAGTGGCATCGCCACAGAGCAGGCGGTGGTTTCCCATCAGCCACACATCGCCCATGCGGGAGACGGAATGCTCGGTAGGCTCAGGTACCGCATCCTCGTCGGTCATGCCTTCCTTGTCGGCAGGGTTCATCAGTAACTGGTCGAGTTCATCGTCGCTGAACCCTGTGAGGGTTAGGTCATACCCAAGCTCTTCTAACTCGGACAATTCCAGCGATAATAATTGATCGTCCCATTCGGCCCAGGTAGCTGAGCGGTTTGCCATGATGCGAAAAGCTTTTATCTGCGCATCACTGAGCTCATCGGCCAGTGTCACCGGAACTGTTTCCAGTCCGAGCTTCTGTGCACCTTTTAGCCTGAGGTGTCCATCAACGATCTCGCCAGTACTGCGCGCTACAATTGGAATGCGAAAGCCAAATTCAGCGATGACGGAAGCCATCTGATCTACGGCGTGATCATTTTTGCGAGGGTTTCTGGCATAAGGCAGTAATCGGCTAATTGGCCAGTACTCGATCTTTAAGCTGGATGTTTCCATAGACAATAAAAAACCCGCTACATGAGCGGGTTCGAAATGGTGATAAAAACGAAGCAGTAACTGGGGTGGTAACTGGTAACTCTGGTAACCTGATTTTTTGATCTGTCGCTAGCGCGATGTCGGGCGCGCGCCCCCCGCATGCCATCCTGGGCAGGAAGGACCCATCAGATTTTGGCAAGTGTTTGCAGGAGCAATTATTGGTTGGGGCTTAGCAGAATGTCTTGATCTATCAGTGTCTATTCCATTGTTATTTCTACGATGAAACAGATTTTACACGAAATTTTAGGAAATGCGACACCTCTGAAAGCCCCTGAATTGGCGATTCTCCGCAGCTTTCCGCACCCGTTAGCAATCATACGAAAAATTGCTAAAAATATTTTGTATCAACTGAAATATCGTTGAGGTGATCATGATCTGTAGCGCATATTACTCTGTATTGTGCAGGCATTTGAAAGGTCAGAGGACGGCTTCCAGTCCTTTGCGCTCGATGAGATTCAATAGCTTCAAGGAAGGGCTACTGGGCTTCTTGTCGCCGATCTCCCACTTCTGTACCGTCGAAAGGCTGGTGTTCAGCACCGCGGCAAAAACGGCTTGGCTGAGGTGTGCTTTCTCACGCAATGACTTGATCTTTTGCGGGACATCTCTACCACATCGAGATGACACAGGGCGTCGAACTCGCACATACGACGCTTGCTGATCAAGCCAGCATCGTGCACAGTCCGCGCGCAGTTTCATGCATCTCGTCCAGAATACGGCTCTTACGTTTTGCGTTGTCATCATTTATCTCCATCATCTCACACCTAGACAGAGGTTAGAAATACTCTTCTCATCAACAAAACATATCACTTAGAAACTGTTTGGAAATTCTGAGAGCTAGCTGATGTGGCGATTATTGCTGTTTGTTAACATGCGCCATTATGAGTCTTCTTCAAGTGAGCATAAAGGATTTTGCTTAAAATACGTCCAGTTTATATGCTATATTCGACGCCAACCCCGAGGTTTACGGCTTACTGCTTAGAAAACTCGATACCAATCCGGAGGTAAAAGCACAGTACCCTAGTTCCAAATTACTGATAATTTGCCTCAGCATGCTGAGTATGGCTTGAGCAGTGATGAATAGTCGTGAACGCGCGGGCGTCTCTCCCGATCCTTTTTGTTCTTATCTTGAGCCAAAGAAGTGCAGGTGAATATGCGATTAGCTGATTTTATTCGGGCAGAAATTGAGCCAATTCTTCGGGATTGGGAAGAATTTGCCAAAACCATTTTTCATCCCAAGAATATGGACAGTCCCAAGTTGCGCGACCACGCCAGAGGCATGCTTCTGACGATTGCCGAAGACCTTGATACATATCAGAGTCAACTAGAAAGAGTCAACAAATCGAAAGGCTTAGGTCTGAAGAAGAAGGGTGTATCTTACGCAGAAGTGCACGGTGGCGATCGACTGGCCAGCGGCTTCAGCGTCAATGAAACAGTTTCCGAATTTCGGGCCCTGCGTGCGAGCGTGGTGTCGCACTGGACTAAAGCTTATCCAATGACTGCCGGCCATCAGCTTGAAGACCTCACCAGGTTCCATGAAGCGATAGACCAGGCCATCGCCGAATCGCTGGATCAATATGCGACCGTTAAAGAGATGGAAACCCGGCTGTTCGGCGCTATTCTGGTCGCATCACCTGATCCGATTTATGTGCTGGATCTCGAAGGCAGATTTGTTTATGCAAACAAAGCCACCTCTGCTCTTTTCGCTCTGGAGCCCAGTGCGATCATTGGAAAATCCACCTTTGACCTCGGGTTTTCGTTCGCCTCCGACTTACAGCACAATCTGGAAAAAGTAATTGCTGACCAGTCCACCCACCGAGGCAAATTCGTCCACACTTTTGCTTCTGGCCAAGGTGAAAGGTTCGAGTATTTGCTTGCACCCGTGCTGGACGAGCATCGAAACACCGAAGCGATTGTCTGCATTTCCCGAGATATTACTGCACAGGCGCTCGCCGAAGAAAAAATATGGCACAACGCCCACCATGACCCTCTGACAGGGCTGCCGAATCGACGTCTTTTCCTGGACCGCCTGGAACAGGAGGTCAAACATGCAAAGCGCAGTGGCCTAGCTTTTGCTCTGCTTTTCCTAGATCTTGATGGCTTCAAGAAAATTAATGATTCGCTAGGCCATGAAAAGGGGGATCGCCTACTTTTTGACGTGGCAGAGCGCCTTAGTGATTGTGGCCGGCAGGCAGATACGATTGCCCGTCTCGGCGGCGATGAATTTACCGTGATTCTCACCGGTGCTAAGCAGCTTAAGGATGTTGAGCGTGTGGCCCAGACTATTATTGATGCACTCGCGAAGCCCTTCCACATTGCGCAACAACCTGTCCAGATTTCCGTCAGCATTGGGATCGCGCTCTATCCCCAAGATGCATCCTCCTCTGTCGCTCTGCTTGAAGCCGCGGATCAGGCCATGTATAAAGCCAAAAGATCCGGTTCTAATCGGATGTGTTTATACGACACATCCGATAAAACAAACACATATTCGGCCTAAGCTTAGTCAAGACGTTCCACTCACCAATTACTGCACCGGACGCGAATTATGGGAAAAAGGCAACGTTCCATTGTAAGCAACTGTTTGGAATCTGTGAGTTCTGGATTAATGTAGCGTCTTTTTGCTATCAGCAGACAATATGATGAATCTACAAAAAGACGGAAGAAACGCTATCCGAGCAACCTGAGCGATGGCGCGTAGCGTTATTTGAAACCACATCTGCCAGTATCAGCCGTGGGGAGGCCACGAGAGTTGAGTATGCGTCAGGTAGTCAATGCAATTTTGTATATTCTGAAGTCTGGAGGTGGGATTGCGCCCCAGGGAAACCAGGAAATTTGTGCTACTACCTCGTCGCCGGGTGGTCGAGCGCACTTTTGGTTGGCTGAACCATTCACACAGACTGAGTAAAAGGGCTATGAGCGCCTCCCCCGGACGGATGAGACGTGGATTTACATCGCCATGACCCGCATTATGTTGAGGCACTTGACATAAAACAGGAGTTTCCAAACAGTTTCTTAGTACAGTATATTGCCAATTGTGCTCCGAACGATCCGGTTTGCGATATCTTATTCCGACAGACCTAAATCATCCGTGAGAGGTGAGCTTTCCCAATGCTCACTCTCTCTTTAGAGAGCAAAATCCGGGAAACCGGGAAAGTGGCGTAAATTCTAGGTTTAAACCCTTCCCACCCTGACCGGGAAAAGTTTTGGCCGGGAAAGGTTTTCACCCGCGCCAGTACTGGGCTTAACCTTTCCCACCCCAGTTGCATTCCCGGTGGGAAACCGGGAAGGCGGGAAGGGTTTACAGGTTCGGGAACGCTCATTCATGGGTTGGTCGTCCACCGCTGGCACGACTCAGATGGCCTGTGACAAACTCTGCCTGGCCTTGATTGAGGTGATCAGCCACGGCCAACAAAGCACGTTGCCAGCGACGCTGTGCAGTTCGGGTACAATAGCCGAAGCGTTTCGCAATCTTCTGCCACTCGTAGCGCTTGGCGCGCATCCAGATCAGATGTCGCTGCTCCTCTTCCAGCCATTGCACCCAACGCATGGTTTCATGCATTCGGTCGATCGCGGCCGGCTCGGGTGGGAAGCGATACACCGGTGGTTCGGTACCGAGCTTCTCCCACGCCATGCGCTGAATGTCCGGCCAGCAGTTGAAGTAACCCTGGACACGCATCGGCGGAAGACGTTCTGCTGTTTGCGCAGCCTCCGAGAAACGTTCTGCCACGAGTTCGGCTGTCCATTTAATCATTGCTCACTCCTTTCTCACCGTAGAGGCGTTCTCCAATGCGCTTGAGCAGCTCTCGTTCCATCCAATCGAGACGATCATCGTCTGCTGACACGACCAGGATGTACTGGTCGCGCCAGCCGCTTTGTTTGATTGCTTCCAGGTTGGTAGCTCTCGGCTGAAGACGTCCGAGTGGGCAGCGGTAGTGTTGTTGTGGAATTTTCATCTTGCACCTCCATGTTGCAGTGCCCAATGCAGCAGTGCCAGCGCATCAGCTTCATTATCATCAACAGGCGCATAGCCAAGCAACTGAACGGATGCGATCATTTGCTCCTTGCTCGCATTGCCTTTGCCAGTCACGTGCTTTTTGATCGTGCCCACCGGCACACCCTGGTAGGGGATGTTGTGATGCTCACACCACGCGGTGAGTGTGGCCAGGAAGCCACCATAGGCATGTGCTGCATCCATACCCACGTGCCGTCTAACCTCTTCCAAGAACACCGAGTCAATGCCATCGGCACATTGTTTCATCTCAGTCAGCCATCGCTTGAAACGGAGATAACGCATACCTCCACCTTCAAATCGTTGGGGTTTAAACTGCTCGGTGCCGCTGGTGATGGTGCCGTTCAGGTGGTGTAGTGCCCAACCTGTGTTTGTGCCTAGATCAAGGGCTAGAAGTGTTGTTGTCATGATCAAAATCTCCTTCTTGACTGAATCTGACTGTCCGACGGATAACTTCTTACGCGCCCGCGCGTAAGGGGTAAATCCATGGCTCAGTCAGCATTAGTCAAATATATTAAAAATCAAATACTTTTACAAAATACCAGCTCAGTCATCGCGATAAGGCAAACGGCTGCTGGAATCCCTAGGTTTGAGCGATAATCCCATCAGTGCTTTAGCGCCGGTGGCCGTGCGGGCACGGTGAAAACCACGCCTAAGCAACTGTTGCACCAACCAGCGGCTGGTGCCGATGTATTCGCTTCGTTTTTCCGCGCGCTGTCGCCAACGCTCGAATACATCAGCTATAGCTACTCTGGCGTGCGGATGCTGCAGACACTCTTCCTCGAGGAATTCTCCGATGGTGTCTTCCTCGTCGAAGTACTCGTCGGTGGCATCCACGACACATTGGGGCGGTGTAAGACTGATTTGCTGCCAGGCGAGACATCCTTCCAGTGCCCAGGCCAGGATGCCGTCACGTTCCACGAGCAGTTTTTCCTGCAACTGTTTGTCGCGCTTCTCCGGTGGTACGGTGATCGTGAATGGAATAAGATGCAGTCGCCGGCGCATCGCCTCATCAATGTTGCGGATCGCTGGCTTGTGATTGCCGGCGATCACCAGCTTGAACTGCGGCACGTAGGTGAAGAAATCCTGGCGCATGAAACGTGCCGATACCCGATCACCGCCGGTGATTTCTTTGATCTTGGATTCATTCCAGCGGCGCCCCTGTTCAGTCTCGGTGGCTCCCACAAAGCGTGCACCGCGCAGGCCTGCCAGATCGGTTGGATGCCGGTCGCCTCGTGCCTCCATGAAGGTGTCCATCGGTGCATTGGCCGCGTAGTCTCCCAACAGCGTGAAGAGCGTATTGACGAATACCGATTTGCCGTTGGCTCCGGTGCCGTATAAAAAGAAAAGCGCATGCTCTTGCGTGCTGCCCGCCAGACAATAACCGGCAAAGCGCTGCAGATAGGCGGCGTATTGCTGATCACCCTGGGTCACTTGTGCGATGAAGTTCAACCAGATCGGGCAAGTTCCGCGTGGAGTGGCTGCTGCGATCTTGGTCATACGATCACGGCGATCATGCGCACGTATCCGACCGGTATGCAGATCCACGACACCGCCAGGCGTGTTGAGCAACCAAATGTTCTCATCCCACTCATCGGTGGTCGCAGCGTGCTTGCGATCCGAGCGTGCGAGCCGCTCGACACCGCCAACCGTGCTGCTGGCAGCAAGCTTCGCGGCTACCTTGATGCTGTTGGCTTGCACGGCTGCGTGGCGACAAACATGACGGATCAGATTGCTGGCTGCCAAGGTCTCTTCTGTGCGCCAACGCTGACCGTCCCACATCAGCCATTTGCCCCATGCTGCGACATAGCGCCAATCGAGCTGGTAGCGTCGGGTAAAATTCAAGGCCAAGGCATCTTCAGTGCCCCATACGGAGGTTTCGCTTTCACCGATGCTATTCTGATCAGAGTCGTTGGAATCTCCTTCTGCAGGAGGTTGCACGGTTATACGCGGGCCATTGATGATAAAATCTTCAACATTGGATCCATCGTCGATCGCATCAGCTGCATCCCAGCCATCAGAGCGATCATCAGGTGGCAGTAGAATGGCCACCGACAGCGCACCAGCTTGCAAGATTGCCTGCGCGGCCCGGTCAGCATAATCCCAGCCGGGCTTATCGTTATCGGGCCAGATCAATACCGCTTTTCCTGCAAGTGGCGACCAATCGGTTTTATCCACCGGCGCATTGGCACCATGCATTGCGGTGGTCGCAGCTATGCCGATATCAATTAATGCTTGTGCACATTTCTCACCTTCGACCAGAATGACTTGTTCAGCTTCAAGAATGCCTGGCTGATTGTAGAGCGGGCGTGGCTCAGGTGGCGCATTCTTGCGTCGTCTCGCATCCCACGGACGGAATTCCTTCTTCCGTCCAGGTGGATCATAGCGATAGACGACTGCGATCAGTTTGCCACTAGCGTCCAGATAATCCCATTTGGCAGTGGCAGGGCCGAGATCATCGATCGGGGCCTCCTTAATAGGCTTGGGTGCGGGCACCAGATGGGATCGACCCAACAGATCGGCTCCTTGAGCCAGCACTCGTGGGAAATCGGTGTGGACATTGATACCATAGTGTCCCCCGATCAAGGCAAATATATCGCCGCCGGAGTTATTAGCACGATCAGTCCATAAGCCTGCTTTGCTACCTTCAAGCACGACTTCCAGGCTGTCACCGGGGCTGCCAAGAATGTCACCGATCAGAAACTTATCTCGGCGTTTCTTCCCTGCCGGGTATAGGGTAAACAGCACCGATTCCAGATGCGCCAACAACTCGGCACGAATGGTAGCACGCTGCTGGTCAAAATTACCGCTCAAGAAGTTTGTTAAGGGTGGTTCGTTATTAAAATCAAGCATAATAATGTCCTCTGCTTCAGTGACAGATAATGGGAGGGATGGGAGATTTGCTAGCGTTGTCCTCCGACTTAGTCAGCATGGGAACCTTGGCGGAGACACGCTGCCAATGCCGCTCTTCTGAAGCGAGATAGCCCGCTTTCCTGGCGATGGCGCGAACGAAATCTGGATGTAGGCCGATCAGATCGCACCAGTATTGAAGATGCGACCCCATAATGAAGCGCCGTGCCTCTTGGCGCTGCTTTGAGTCGGATCTGTCCAGGCAATCCTGGATGGCAAGCACAATGACTGCCACTACCAGGCGTGATTCAGGACACGCCACTTGTACGTGGCGGTTCAGAATTTTTTCCAGGACTTCCAAGCCAGCCAGGGGTCGGGGCGGGCACCAGTGCTTGACCCATTCCTTGCGGGTGGCTGATTTGCGCAGTTTGGGAGTTGATTTCATAAACTACCTCCAGGCTTGCTATATATAGGCCAATGAACTACACTGAGGCCATGAATTTCGAATGGGATGAGGCCAAGAGCGAAGCCTGTTTTCGTGAGCGTGGGTTCGATTTTGCTTATGCTGCCCACGCTTTTTTCGATCCCAATCGTGTGATTCAGCTGGATGCTCGCTACAGCTACAATGAAGAGCGATATCAGCTGATGGGCAAAATTGAACAGCGCCTGTTTGTCCTGGTCTACACACCCAGAAGCGATGTGATGCGCATTATCTCCGCGCGCAAAGCCAACCAACGAGAGATCCGCTACTATGAAAACCATACGCGTGAAGATTGACCCTGACGATTCCGCCTCGATGAAGCTGGGATGTATTGACCGTGCCCGGGTAGATGCCACTAGCGAACAGGACATTGCTACCCAACAGGCGGCCGATGAAATGGAAGCGATGCAGGATACAGCCAAATTCGCGCGCCGAGTACGGAAGCGCCTGGGATTGAGCCAGGTTGAGTTTTCCGAGCGTATCGGTGTCTCGCTTGACACCATCCGCAACTGGGAGCAAGGCAAACGCTGTCCAACCGGGGCTGCCAAGGCCCTGCTCAAGATACTGGATAAGGCGCCCGAAGCAGCGCTCGCTGCGCTTGATTGAAACTCAAGAGGGATACTCATTGCCTACCTCCTTCCTGCCAGCAGCGCTTGGCATAAGGGCAGAACTTACACTCGAAATGAGTGGGATCATTAAATGAGCGCGGTAACAGTTCGCCTGCCTCGGTTGCCGTGATGACCTTGGCCGCCCGGTCGGACATGCGCTGCGCCAGTGCAGCGTCAAATGGCACAAGTTCGGAATATATTTCCATCGTGTCAGCGTTGAGTGCCGTGAACAGTGCCGGATGCTCATGTAGCTCGAGATAGGCCTGGTAAAGTGCAATCTGTGCCGCATAGACTGGTTTTGCCACAGCAAGTCGCTTCTTCTCCAGCTCACGCCAGGATTTGTTACCCAAGCACTTATTCTCCCAAAGGGCAGGGTAGGCAAAGCCTTCGGGGCCATCCATGATGACGCCGTCGATATGCCCTTGCAAACGGCCATCGACCACGGAAAAACCGAGCTGCTTCCCGTTGGGTTTACGGGTGCGTAGGTCAAAGCCAGCGGTGCGCAACCACTGCACCATACAATCCTCCATGACATGGCCACGCTCGAAAATGCGCAGCATCTGGCCTTGGGTTTCACGCCCAGAGTCGACCGGTGCTTGCGCATATTCGTATTGCAGCGCACGTTCGCAAGCGATCCCTAGACGCGATGCGCCCAGATACTGTCGTGTAGCTTGCTGAGCATGTTTGTCTTTCATGCCAGCATCGATCAGTGCCGTTACTTGCCCAGAGATACTCGAAATGGAATTGAAATCCATCATGTTTGCTCCTCCCATGGCAGATCATTTTGGAGATCAGCAAAGGGATCACCGACCGACTTGGATAGCCCTTGCATCGGTGGAAACTTGGCAGCCTCATGCGCATCGGTCATTGCCTCGGTGTAACAGCTTACGATGGCATCGATCACCTGCAAGGCTTCGTCTTGCGAATAAGCCCCGAGGGGCTTATCGAAACCGATCATTTCCGCTGTCTGGCCGAAGGCCTTAAGGCATTGCTTCATAGCAACGATTTCCATATCAGAGGCATCGATCATCACGATCTCCTTGCCAAACTGGGTGGCGTCGGCCCAATTGGCATACAGCTTGTGGAAGATGTCCTGGCAGCGACGGCTGCAGAACACCCAATCGAGCGGATAGCGCCGGGGATCGCCGGTTTTGTGGCGGCCATCGGTATGCCAGTAGCCACGTGCTTGTCGTTTGCAGATCCAACATTTCATTGATCCTCCTCATTACTGTGCCCAAGCTGGTTTGCTCGTAGCAGATGGGCGCTGCTGAGTAGCTGAGGGGTAAGCTGGCGCAGCCTGGGCTGGAGCGCTGGAGCCGCTGCCACCGGTATTGGTTTTGGGTAGCACATTCATCAGCTTGGCGTAGTCAGAGTGGTCAGGTTCGATAACATGTTTCACCACATTGCGATCTTCGCCCTTGGCATCCTTTTCGATATCTACTCGCACCAGAAACTCCAAGCCATCGAGTTCACTGAAACTATCGATACGGCGCGCGCTAGCCGCTTGCGGAGAATGGTCCTGCGGATGAACATTGCGGGCGCTGTTGAGTACGGCGCGAATGAAGCTTCGCCCCATCTGCCCCCAAGTCGGCCCTTTTCTCGATTGCAAACCGATGTTTGACCATAGTTTGCGTTTGGCGTAAGGCCCTTCCAGTACGATAAATTCGCAGGCGAGATAGACACTGCCAGTCTCGAAGCTTTCGCTGGCATAACCGCCTATCCAGCCTAGTTCTGGGTTGTCATAACCACCTGGTTTGATCGTCATGCGCACCTGTACCACTGTGCCTTTGGGGATCAGATCGAAGCCGCTTTGCTGTGCTTCGGCATCGTTAAAGTCTTGCCAGTTGTTCTGGTTCATAATTTTTTTCCTTAAATGTTAGAGTTGGGGAGTGGGGCAGAGGCATTTCTGGATGAGCCGGCCCAAATGAGGTTCTTCGATGGCATCGAGCCGACCACTGCGGTCTTTGCTGGGGTAACCGTATGGATTGTCAGCACGCGTGATGAAAGCCCGATACGGGCTGCCGTCATCGGCTTTGAGGATGGCAAGCGTCACTACTTCATCGAGGATGCCCGGCAATTCAAGCGCGGTCTTGCTACCTTCTAATTGCAATTGGTAGTAGCGCCGGTTGAAGTCATCCATTTTTTCTTCGAGAATGGCGACATAAATGACGTGCTTGTCGCGCACATGTTGCAAGTGGGTCAGTGCAGCAATCATTTCCTGACCCAACAGACCATAAGCGCCACGGGTGTCAGGTTTGCCGTTTTTCTCGGAATAGGCCTGCGGCTGGGTTTTGCACCAGGCAAAGCAAAGACGCGAGAGCACGGTCAGTGAATCGACGAAGTAATATTCATACTTGGCCAGTTGCGCAGGATCCCCATACTTCTCACAGACGTGGCGGTAGTGCGCTTCCGAGAATGACTGGTCGACTGTCGCGGTAGGCAAGGGGCCGGCGAGAAAGACCACCAGATCGCGAAATTCACTCCAGCTGCGCGGCCTTACCGTATCGCCTGACCAGTCCTTGACCGACAAATCGCCTGCCTCCAGATCGACAAATAAAGTTTTGTCGGCCGGCAACGTTTTGAGCTGGGTGGTTTTTCCTGTACCGGGAAAGCCGATCAAACCGATCTTGGCGCTGTGCCGTTCTTTGAGCCGTTCTTCGGCAGAGATGATGGGTAATGCCACTATGCTTCTCCTTTAGTTTGAGTAAGGGCAAGGCGGTAGCTGGTCTTACCGGGCTTTACTGTGCGTGCGGAATTGAACAGCCCTTGCAAGGAAACAGGCCAGTGGTTATAGCGAGTTTCCGTAATCGAATACTCGATATCAATGTAATCACTGACGTTTTCACCAGCCTCTGCGATACGTTGGGCAAGGATGGACAACTGTGCTTGATCCCATGACACGCGCTTGGGTAGATCGACCGTGACGCGCAGTGGCCCATCCGTGAGGTGGCATACGCCGAAGTCCTTGCCGGTATGAAGACGCATGGCAGAAGCTTGCTCGCCGTAGCGCTGATCCAGAGCGGCATGGACGCGATCGAGTACTGTTTTGATGTTGGCCTGCATCGTCAGCAAGTTGCTGTGCAGTTCTTGCAGTTGTGCCGGGGGCAGGGCCGCGATTTCTGAAACGCTCAGCTCAGTGATGTTGATTTTGGGACTTTGTGCAAAATCGTATGGGATTAACTCGTTCATGCTGCACCTCCGGCATTGATGCGTTCAGTGGTGCTTTTACATAGACTTTCAGCCTCAAAAGCTTCGATGTCCTCGAGGCGATAGAGCACACGTCCTTGCAGTTTTAGAAAGACAGGTCCCATACCTTCAGAACGCCAACGTTCCAGCGTTGCTTCGCTGATATTCCAGCGCTCAGCCAGTTCACCCTGACTAAGGTGTTTAATTTTTTGTTGCATTTGAGAATCTCCTAGATAGTTTCGATATCACCGGATTCAGGCACTTGATGAGTGCCGTCAACGGTGAATGAAATATCTCAAATGGGATTACTCAAACCATTACTCAGATTACTCAGAATCGTTACTCAAATCTGATTCGTGAAAAATGGGTAATGAAAAACCCAACCTGAGTTAGTTCAAGCTGGGCGTAGGGAGCTTTTGCAGATAAGGGGTTGTTGATGATATTTAAATGACTGCTTTCGACCAAAATCGCCAGCCAGTTTCTTTCTATAAATCATTGAATAACATGAGCTAATAGTATGGGGAAGTCAGTGCCGTCATAATCTACAGAAGCGTATATCGTGCTAATAGGTTAATATGCCGATAGCAAACCTGATAAATATGATAATTTTGTTGCTGTTGATGCCAAAAATGTGGAAGGTATACAGAAACTATATAATTAATTGCTAGCCATCAAACTCAAACGGAGAAAACAGATGCAAGTAATTACCTATTCCGAGCGTCGTCTGGTGAAGCGGCATCGTGGAACGATGCCTGTGATACTGACATGTCCTCACGATGGTTCAGAATCGCCGCCTAGGGTTCGGGAACGTACGAAAGATGCGACACCGGATGGCTGTACTTTCAGAACTGGGAGAGACGCCGAAACCGCACTTATTACAGAATCGGTGGCTCAGAAGATTCTTGATATCACAGGCGTCTCTCCTTATGTCGTGATCGCCCGTTTTCACCGAAAGTTTATCGATGCAAATCGTGGGAATACCTGCGCGTTTGTAGACTCTGACGCACGACCCTTCTACGATGAGTATCACAACCGAATTACTGGCTACGTTAATCAAATTCTTCAGCAGAACGGAGGTCGAGGGTTTCTATTTGATATTCACGGTACCGGCGAGATTGAAGATGACCCGGCGGACATTTACTTAGGCACAGCAAACGGCGCGACTTTACTGCCTGGATTTAATCGCCGAGACATCTTTATGCAGCACGGCCTTCACGGGCTTCTGAAGTGGGCGCGGCATAAGAGTGGAATAGGAGGACTTGGACCAGTATTCAGATACCGCGTCTCTCCTGCTGATGAAACGGCCACCGAAACGAGTGAAGTGAATGGAGGCTTCACAATTAGGAGATATGGGGCCTCAATCAACAGCATTCAGATTGAGATTGCAAATACGATTAGAAACGACGGGGAGAAACGCGATTTCTTGGTGGAGGATCTCGCGTTCGCCATGATCAATTTCTCCCGCCGCCACTCGCCCTTCTGAGAGAAGCCGAGCAGGCTAACAAGGCCATACACTGGGCAAGCAGCGCTGCGCTTGCTTGCCACAGCAAGTGATGGCCGACATTAGTTGTACTCATGAGTCGAAGCATTTACATAATTGGAACGAATCATCGGTATCAACATCTCAGTAAGGATTTGAGTGAAGAATCTCACAATGGTTTTCGAGGGCTGATTAAATCCGTAATCTCTGCAAATCGTATTTTAATAATTGCAGAAGAGAGCAATTTAGAAGCACTGAATGAAAATGGTATCTGAAAATCAGCTCTACAATTGATTGCAGAAGAGGTTGGCATGGGCCACTTGTTCACTGAAGCAGAACGCAGCTACAGAAATTCAAATGGCATGGAACACGAAAATGGCATTCGTGCATTTGGGTTTATAAATGGTTTAGATAAGAGTGCGATTTATCAGATAATACAAGAGTCTTATAGGGCCAGAGAGCGTTATTGGCTTACCCAAATATTAAAAGAAGAACATATGGCTAGTTTTAGTCATATGCGGAGCTAATCATGCAATTTACTTTCGTAATCTGGCTGAAGATGAGGGATTGGAACCATTCTTTTATATGAAGACTGAAACAACTAACAAATCAATCTACTTCGCGCGCAAAAGGCGCCCGCCGGACCTCCTACACTCCACTCCACTGCATTTCGGTGGTCGGTAATTGAAGCGTTAGATTGCAGAAACATGAGGAAGCATGAACTCGATTTGCTTGCGAACGCTGTCGACAGCTTCAATGAAGCTTTGGCGAAATATCGTGTTGCCGAAGGTGGGGACGTTACCGCGTACAAGTTCGCTATTATTCATTTCGCTCACTTCCTCGAACTTCTTTTCAAGTATTATGTTACTCAATCTCATCCCCTCCTCATCTACAAGAATCCTTTCGCGAAAGATGTTGAGCGGCAGCAAACTATCGGCCTTTGGGAAGCGGTTCAGTTTCTTCGCAATGAAGGGCATGTAATCGCGCCGGAGTTTCAAAAGGACCTAGAATGGTTAAAAAAACTACGAAATAGCATAGAGCACTACAAGTTCACGATGGAGCTACGCGAGGTGAGGTTCACTTTGGGCCGCCTTACTCAGGCACTCTTGGAGTTCAACGATTACATCGCAGATTTTGACATTCGCGATCACATTGACTCTAATAATCTCGGGGTTTTCGAGACTTTGTCGGATGAGTACAAAGCAGAGGTCGCTGCAGCTCAAAAACAGGCTGAAGAAGAATCGGAAACAGACCAGGCTGAGTCGTGTCTTTACTGTGGGAACGATACTGCTGCCTTGATAGAGAAGACCTACAAGTGCTTCTACTGCCAAGAAGAGGATCCGATTCTCGAATGTTGTGTATGCGGTTGCGATGAACGCCGATACAACATGTCTCTCTGGAATGACGAACATGAGGACTATATCTGTGAAGGTTGTGAGGACAGAATCAGCAACATGTAATCTGCAATTTGTCAATGACGGAGCAAGAATGCACCGGATAGTACGTCAAAAGTAATGTAATAGAAGGCCCACTATCTAAACGGCATCGAAGTGCCAAAGTAGTGGTGCAATAAAGCCCACTAAACAAGAGAGGAGCGGTCCATTACATTACTTTTATTCCACGATCTCAGCGAAAATTTGCGCACTTCAATGGTGCAAGTATTACTCCGCTATTTACACGCTCCCGCATAGTATTCAGCAGTACCGAGAACGCGGGAAGAAAGATAGCTGAAAACTTTCGCATAACCCTGCACTCAACACGGACGCCTTCCAGCAAGCTTCGCTTGCTTCTGGTCGCCTGTTAGCTCTACGTTATCTCCGGTAAAAATGAATTTTGCACTATCTACTGTTTAGCTTGGGGCAAATTCAGCCAGTCAATATCAGATTCAATTCAATTTGATCTTTAAAGATGGAGGATTCAAGCTTGAGCTAGTAAAGATCAGTACAGCCACTGCCGATCCTCGTCATGAATATTCAACGCATAACGTTCATCGCCACGCTGGTAACGGATGAAGGTCTGATAAACCATGCGGTTGCGCATGAACTCCTTGCTCGGTGAAAACATCTGCGCCTGGGAACCACTTGCTGATTTGAGCGCGCTTTTATCCATTTCATGATCCAAGTCACGAATCAGCGCTAGTAAAATGGATTGTTGCCGTGGCTCCAGATCATATGCTTGCCCCTCAATGAATACTTTGCTTTGGCTCTCCACATATAGCAAAGTAGTACCGGGGGCAGCCTCCTCAATCATTTGTGGTCCAGGTAAATGAAGCCTATCTGCGAAAAACTCAAACTTGCTTTGGCTGATACGAGCCAATGAGGCGAGGTTAGAAACATCCATCCCAGTAACAGGAGATCCTACTGGCAAAGGCAACTCACTGCTGGTAAGGATGCGACAGGATTTGAGGGTTTTTTCGAGCATGATCTGTTCCCGCAGCCGGTATGCAATTTCTGGCTCGCGCAGCCAACGGGCGAAATACCAGGTCAGTGCCTTGCCACGTTTTTCTTCGGTGGTGCCCAGTCGCCAAATAAGATCAGGCTCGATTTGTCTCATGCCGTTGATCGAGAGATTGAGTCCGTTCAACAGCCGGTGAATGAATTTCTGCAGCGGGACTTTGTGCGTTTCGCGATAATAGCGGGGGACCTCGAAATCCTCACATTCCGGGCAGAACAGTAAAATTTGATCTGGTGAGGTTTCGCGCACGACCCGCGCAGATTCAATCCAGCATTCCGGGCAAGTGATCCAGTCAAGGGAATGGCTTGAAACGAGCATACGCTCTTGAAGTAAAAGCTCGGCAGCTCTTTTCCTTTCACCTTCTCTGAGAGTAGAAGCGCTGATCTCCGTATCATTGCGCTCAAGTAACCAGCACAGCAAGGCGGTGGCATTGATTTGTTGTTGGCTCATCTTGTTTGTACCTCATCGATTTGTTCTTCCATCTCGATCACGTTCAAGGCACGCAACACGGCGTTCGCAATCGGCTGATTGCGCGCAGAAAGGTTTTTGATGGTGGAGGATCCGGAAGAATACAGATCAAAGCTGAAGTGCTGCGGTTTGTTTGCTGTGGTCGTAGTGATATAGACGATGATGCTGGCTCCATCCAAGTGATACTCTGCCTCAAAAGCCTGATTTGTTTTAAATGTTTGCAGCGCTAGTCGCACGGCATCAGCATGTTCTTTGCTTGAGTCAGCTTCGACTTGATAACTCACACCAGCCATTCCAACTGGACAAAAGCGGGCACGACGCAGCCGCACTTTTTCAACGCCATACCTTGACCAGTCCTCAAACGGCTGCATCAATCCATCGAGCAATGCATTCAATTTGTAACGCTTCTTCTCGATGGCTTCAGGGGTGATTGGATTCTCGACTACGTGCTTGCCAAATAGTTCGAGCACGGCGGTGTGGTTTTTAGCACCCCCTTTGACCACGGTTTCGACTATGCCAGAACCTGGGTGATAAACCAACGCTGTTTCTAAAGCAATGCGAGTAGTGATGCGCTTAAATTGGTTGTCAGCGAATTGCGCCATAGCCGTCACCGGCCCTTCCACATAGATGGTCAGCTGAATACTGCCATCCATCGCGCGTTGACTCAACTCGATGTGGGTACTTTTCCCTGCGCCTACTTTCTTGTAAAGCTTGGCTACTTCCTGGCAGAAGGCTTCCAATTTTTCGCGATCACGGCTAAGACTGAGTCCCGGTTGGATTCGGTGCTTTTTCCAATATTTGCCATTGGCTTTCGCCTGAAACGCGAGGTGCAACTCGGTATCGCGGAAGATCTTGTCTCTGAATGCGAGCATCCATAGCGCTGTTTCGCGATCATCACGCGTGGCAAAGGCTTGTTCGACGAGCGCATCGCCCTGGCACGCCAATTGAAACTCTTTGATCGCAAGCTCATGGGACATCTTATGCGCCCGCTGGAGATCGTCATACCACAGGCCTATATGGTACTCGACTATTCCGCGCTCTTCCGACAACAGGTGTGGCAGAGAGGCATGGAGCGCATCGATGGCATCCGCCAGGGCCGTTGGCAACGTATCAGCCGGTTGCTCCCAATCGATGTCTAAATTCGCATTGAGCACATGCGCTTCAGTGAATTCGCGCAAGGTCGGCATGGAAATATGCCGCAGGAAATGGCGTGGATTGAAGACTTTCATTTTTCTCCTTATGGATATTTACGTACCAGGCCGACCACGACACCAAATATCTCCAGTTTTCCTTGTGGCCGAATGATGGGGTAGTGTGGATTGGCGGGAATAAGATGGAATCCTTCCTGGTCACGCCCTAATGTTTTGAGCGTGAACTCGTCATCGACGATAGCTACCACTAAATCTCCTGGGTTGGCATGGCAGCAACGCTCAACCACGGCCAAATCCCCGTGGTGAATGCCTGCATTGATCATCGAATCACCCTTGACTCGCACCAAGACGGTCTGTGACGGTTTCTCAATCAGGAAGCGGTCCAGCATGACCTTTTCGCATGGCTCATCCGAAACCGGAACGGGCGTACCAGCCGGTACGGGATGGTTGGCGATCGCGCGCTCAAAGAAGAGATCAGTCGGCGCCCAATCGCCATAAGGCGTACGCTCCAACATGCCGGCTGCTTCTAGCCGCTCCAGTACTTTTTTGATGGCTGATTTGGACGCAAACCCGAGTATCTCCATGAGATGCGCATAAGAAGGGATAACCCGGTGCTCGGCATAATAAGCCTGCAGCCTAGCCAGATATTCGTGATCTTTGTTGGGTTTGTAGTTGGTTTTTTTCATAGCGCGTATGATAGAGAACGAATGTTCTTTAGTCAATAGTAATAATGAAATTTACATAATTTATGCATGAGCTATTATCTGTTCGCATATCTTCGAAACTCCCTCATGGCAAGGGCCGGTGTTTCAAGAGATAATTTAACTATCAAACAAGTTGGAAAAAACGTGAGGTGAGACCGATGATGGATGTGAACCAGACCCCACCCGAAAAAATGACGCCGGAGCAGCGCAGGCAGGAGATTGCATCAATACTCGCAAATGGCATAGCCCGGCTTCGCACCGCGGGAAGTCAGCAGCATGCTGTAATGGCAACGGAGAGTAAGTTTGAACTTGACTCTTCTGGCCAGAGAAGCGTTCATTCAAACCCGTCAACAAAATAAAAACGGAGCCATAATGAACGCACGTGACACCTCATATTCCTTTCCACCCTCGGTGCTATCACAAATTGCTCAATTACCTGAATTGCCGATGATCGAAATTAAGGCGCTTTGGAAACGAATATTCGGCACCGATACGCCAAATCATAACCGTCAGTTTCTTGAGCGCCGCCTTGCACACAAGCTGCAACTCATCGAATTTCGCAAAACTGATCGCAATCTGTTGGATAGTAACGAGCGGCGCATCAAGGCATTAATTGAAACTGGCAAACTGCGCAGTCGTGAAAAGGATTATCGCCTTTTACCAGGCAGTGTACTGATACGGATATATCAGGATGTCGAGCATCGTGTTGTGGTCGAAGAGGATGGTCAATATGAATATGAAGGCAGCCGGTATGCCAGCCTCTCTGCAATTGCACGTGAGATCACTGGCACGCGATGGTCCGGACCGTTGTTTTTCGGCATCCTACCTGGGAAGAACAAAGCCAAGAAAGGAGCCAAGCGATGAATGAAAACATCAAACGGCGTATGCGCTGTGCCGTCTACACACGCAAATCAACTGAGGAAGGGCTGGATCAGGAATACAATTCCATCGATGCCCAGCGTGATGCGGGTCATGCCTATATCGCCAGCCAACGGAATGAAGGCTGGATTCCGGTTTCTGACGATTATGACGACCCAGCATACTCTGGTGGCAACATGGAGCGGCCCGCGCTGCAGCGTTTATTGACTGACATCGAAGCTGGCAAGATTGATGTTGTCATCATCTACAAGATTGATCGGTTGACGCGCAGCCTGGCCGATTTTTCCAGAATGGTCGAGGTATTTGAACGTTACGGCGTATCATTCGTGTCAGTCACTCAACAAATGAATAGCACAACGAGCATGGGGCGGTTGATGCTCAACGTCCTATTGTCTTTTGCCCAATTCGAGCGCGAAGTGACTGGTGAGCGTATTCGTGACAAGATTACTGCCAGCAAGAAGAAGGGGATGTGGATGGGTGGCATACCACCGCTCGGCTATGATGTCGAGAATCGTCGATTGGTACCAAACGAGCGAGAAGCCAAGATCATCAGGCATATTTTTCAACGTTTTGTTGAACTCGGTTCCAGTACCATGCTGGTCAAGGAATTGAAGTTGGATGGCGTAACCTCGAAATCCTGGCTAACCCAGGATGGCAAAGTCCGTGAAGGTAGGCCGATCGATAAGAGTTTAATCTACAAAGTACTCAACAATCGAACTTACCTAGGTGAATTGCGACATAAGGAGAAATGGTATCAGGCTGAGCATACGTCAATCATCGATCGTGAACTGTGGGACAAGGTGCATGCCATCCTCGCAAGCAATGGTCGAGTTCGCGGCAACGATACACGATCAAAGGTGCCGTATCTGCTCAAAGGGATCGTATTTGGCAGTGACGGACGGGCTCTGTCACCATGGCACACAACCAAGAAGAACGGGCGCCGCTACCGTTACTATATTCCTCAGCGTGATACCAAGGAGTACGCTGGTGCATCAGGCTTGCCGCGGCTACCTGCTGCAGAGCTTGAATCAACGGTGCTCAATCAGTTGCGAGCGATATTGCGTTCACCAGAATTGATAGGGGAGGTGCTGCCTCAGGCAATCCGACTTGATCCGACCTTGGATGAGGCTAAAGTTACCGTGGCGATGACACGGCTCGACGCGATTTGGGATCAACTGTTTCCGGCGGAGCAGGCGCGTATCGTCAAACTGCTGGTTGAAAAGGTGATCGTATCACCCAACGGCCTTGAAGTGCGGTTGCGTTCCAACGGCATAGAGCGACTGGTGCTGGAAATGAGTCCAGAGCCAATTGCACAGCAAGAGGAAGCATTAATATGAGCAGTATCGAAATCAACAAAACAGGTGAGCCGGACATGCTTCAGGCAAGCGATGGCAGGTTAACTCTCTCTGTACCAATTCAGATTAAACGCCGCAGTGGGCGCAAACTGGTCACGTTGCCCAATGGCGAAATTGAAAAGACTCGACCTTGGGACAATGCAGCGACACCGCTGCAGTTGGCGCTGGCTAGAGGGTACCGTTGGCTTAACATGATGGAATCAGGAGAAGCAAAGTCACTCAGGGAAATCGCTGCTCGGGAAGGGGTGGATAACAGTTATGTGAGTAGAATGGTTAACTTGACTACGCTTGCGCCAGATATTGTCGCTGCGATTCTGGATGATGCGCTACCGAATCACATCACGCTGTTTGATCTGGCGGTGGATCCGCCGGTGTTGTGGGAGGGGCAGCGGGAGCGTGTCAAAAGAGCTCTATACACATGAACTGGAAAAGTATGTTGAATAAATAATCGGTAAAAGGGATGCTCGATATTGGCATTGAATACAACCCGCAGTGCGGTGAATCTCTGAAGAAGCTTATCGCCGCCATATTGGATTTCAGCGCTATCACTCAAATTCTTGATCATCTCGGCTTGTCCTCCCGAGCGCCGCCACGTTCACCTGCGCAGGTCCAGGGTCTTTTCGATCCCGTCTGATTCGTGGCACATCTTTTTCAGCACACTTCCTGATTAAGCTGACCATTCCGCTTGAGCGTCTTTCGCGTAATTAACAAAAAACGATCAAAGATCAACACTATTTGCTGATGGTATGACACAAATTTTGTGAATTTCGGATTAATTGCAGGTCAGGTTGGCAACCAAACCGTTCCTGAGTAGATTCTGATTTGGTGAAAAAGGGCGTTTATTTTTCTTATACCCCTTGACCACCTCAGCTTTATAATTGTCATGAAAATGCTGTGGCCAACCAAACCGGCGCAGGGTGGCCATCAGGCAGGCTTCGTTTGAGTGTCAATTTTCAGAAGGGAAAATGGAATCTCACCATAAATTAATGCTTCCGGAAAAGTCTTTACCGAATCTTTTCCTGGCAAATGTCAATAAGCCTGGGGAAAATTGTTTGACATTACATCTTCCCTGATCTTTTTTTGACTACTATGGCTTCAAAAGCCTGCTCAAGATCAGCGATCAGGTCAGCTTTGTCTTCTATTCCTACCGAGAGACGGATCATCGACGGGGTGATCCCGGCTTTCCGCATTTCTGTTTCACCCATGGCAGAATGTGTTGTGGATGCTGGATGGGTTACGATCGATTTGGCGGTACCCAAGTGGGTAGCATGGATGAATACATTAACAGAATCAATGAAGAGGGTGGCATCTTCATAACTGCCCTTCAGTTCAAAGGACATCAGCGAACTGCAACCCTTCATCTGGGACTTGATCAGCTTATGGTATGGATTTGACTCAAGACCTGGGTAATTCACGAAGTTGACTTGAGGATGTTTCTCGAGGAATTCAGCCACGGCCTGGGCATTTTCGCAATGCCTTTCCATTCTCAGCGCCAGGGTCTCCAGTCCGTTCAGGCTTAACCAGGCATTGAAGGGCGCCATAGCAGGACCAAGGTACCTGATGCCATTTTGCCTGATTCCTTCAACAACTGATTTGGGACCGCAAACAATTCCACCCAGGCTGGTGGCATTACCACTGATATACTTGGTTGTGGAATGAACCACAAGATCAGCCCCGAGAAGTATGGGTTGTTGCAAAGCCGGGGTGCATATCGTATTATCGACAACCAGCGGGATGTTTTTTGATCTTGCCAACTCTGCCAGCGCTGGGATGTCGGCAATGAATAAACCTGGATTGCTGGGCGTTTCAACAAACAAGAACTTCGTTTTCGGAGTGATAGCAGCTGCCCATGCCTCCAGGGATTCAGGCTGAGTGACCCAGATGACTTTGGCTCCCATCTTTCGCAAACCTACATTGAAAAGTCCGAAGGTTCCCCCATATACCCTGTTGGATGATACAACTTCGTCGCCTGCACTCACATAATGATGGGTCAGCAGCAGGATGGCCGACATACCGGAAGCTGCTGCTATGGCTCCTTCCGTGTGTTCGAGAGCTGCCATTCTTTTCTCAAAGACCTCTACCGTTGGATTATCCCATCTTCCGTAAGTGAATCCCGGCCTGTCGCCGGAAAATATCTCGGCTGCCTCTTTTGCATCGAGATAAGGATAAGCTACCGACTGATAAATCGGCGTTGACATAGCATCAGGTTTGAAACCTTCGTGCCCAGCATGAATCGCTTTGGTGTTGAATCCGTATTCTGACATGGTACCAACTTATTTAACTATTGTATTTATATTGTGAACTGTCCCTATTGATCACAATAAAGATAGAGGATTTTAATGATCTTCTTCCAATATTTTGAAAAATCGTGGATTTTATGCTCCTGGATCTCTCAGCATAGTTGTGGGGTACTCTTATAAAAAAAGAATTTGATTAGTGATAAGTATTTACGCATGCATGAAGATGCCAGGAGAACTGCCCTACTCTTACGATGAAGATATTAAAACACCATGAAATCCAATCAAAACACTCTTAAAGTAATGTGATTTAGCTACCGCTGAAATTTTTCACCCTGGCATTTATGTTTATTCCAATCCTTTTACAGCATGGCTCAAAGAAGAATACACCTATTAATATTCGTTTACAATAATGACACCGTTCAATTTGAACAACAGCTCCTACTGGGCCTAGGAAGCGGGACTTTGTCCGTGCAATTTTGAATGACAACGAAGGCGGATTTGCCGTTCGTGCGATAACAAGAGATGCAAAATCAGATAAAGCTATTTCGCTTGCCAAAATGAGTGCCGAAGTGGTAGAAGAAAATGTTGATGATAAAGAAAGTCTCAAAAAAGCATTTGACGGAGCATACGGTGCCTACTGTGTTGAGACGGCGACAGGCAGTACAGTCCATATCCAGCGCGTTGAGGACAGCAATCATCAGGAAGTTCGCCCTTTATTGTTACTCTGAATAGCGTGAACAAAAGAGCAAAGCATCAACCAGCATTTCTGCGAACGCTTTGAAGCCAGCCTACAAAGTATTGCTGACGGTTGGGATACTGAACGCTTGTGGCACACTTGTATCATGCTCACTGATCTGGAATCAACCGTAATTGATCAGTTGCGAGCGATTTTACGTGCTCCAGAATTGATAGGGAAGGTGCTACCTCAGGCAATCAAGCTAGATTCCGCCTTGGGTGAGGCTAAAGTGACTGTAGCCATGACTCGGCTCGATGCAATCTGGGAACAACTGTTTCCAGCGGAGCAGGCGCGTATCGTAAAGCTTCTAGTTGAAAAGGTGATCGTATCCCCCAGCGATCTTGAGGTGAGGCTGCGTGTCAATGGCATTGAGCGACTAGTGCTGGAGATGAGCGTGAAGGCAATTGAGCGGCAAGAGGAGGCATTAATGTGAGCGATATCCGAATCCATAAGACTGGTGCGGCAGATGTTATTGCATCCAGCGATAGCAGATTGATTCTTTCTGTACCGATTCAGATCAAGCGCCGCAGTGGGCATAGGGTGGTCACGTCGCCAAAATGGCGAAACCACAAAGGCTCGACACTGGGATACTGCGGTGGCACCGCTACAGTTGGCGTTGGCTAGAGGTCACCGCTGGCTTGCTATGTTGGAATCGAGTGAAGTCAAATCTCTGAAAGAAATTGCTACTCGTGAAGGTATCGACAGTAGTTACGTGAGCCGTATGGTTAACCTGACCACGCTTGCGCCGGATATTGTTGCTGCGATCCTGGATGATACTTTGCCAAATAACATTATCTTGTTCGATCTGGCGGTTGATCGCCGGTGCTGTGGGAAGAGCAGTGGATACGTATTAAGAGTGTTCTATCTACATGAACTGAAAAAGTATCTTAAATAAATGATCAGTAAAAGGAATACTAGCTATTGGTATTGAACGCTGCCCACAGAGCGGTGAATCCCTGAAAAAGGTCATCACCGCCATACTGGATTTCAGCGCTATTAGCCAAATTCTTGACCATCTCGGCTTGTCCTCTCGGACGCTACCCAGAGCGTCTGTGAATAAATCGCTGATCCATTTGAGCCTATCTGAATCTTAGCGCGGCTCTTCTAGCTCTATTCATGAGTAAAAAGACTTTTCCCCTTATGTGCTTCTCACGCAAATAGTGAAAAGAAGCCCAAAACCAACACTTTTGGTTGATGATCGAACACAAATTCTTCCAATTCCGGATGACTTTTCGCTTAGTTGACGATTAAACCGCCTCCTGGTATTTTGACTTATAATAGGGTATAAATCTTTTCTATACACTTATCCCTGCCCGAGGAGATAATCTAATGTTACGGATCGTTCGTGGCTTTACACTTGTAATTATTGGCCTAGCAGTTACTAGCTGCTCAGATTCATTTGAGAAAGCCGAACAATCAGGGCTGGAAGCGAAGAATACTTATAGTTGTGCTTGTACCTGTAAAGCGCACAAAGGGGGAGGCTTCTCATCTTACGATTATACAGAGGTCGTCACACATGACAATGGCATCACAGTAATTGCGAAAGATCAACAGCAAGCAGAGGAATACTGCCCTAACCAATGTGCGAGTATCCGTCAAGACGAGATTAATAAGAGCATCAAATGGACAACCGACAACGTAAAGGTTGGCCCGTGTGAAGTTACAAACGTGTTTAAAAAGTATGATGGTGTCGGAAAGAAGGAGGGCACGCTTCAGTCCATACGCCCAAGAACGGCGTCATTCGAAGGTCCGGTTGATTCCGGTCAGTCGTTCGTGGAGATTCGAACAGAAGATGCAGACTACGTAAAGGTTTCTGTTAAAGGCTACGTATCACTAAGTGGAGGTAACTGCCTAGGTAAATCATGTGACGCGACTATTAACTCTGTCGATCTTGCTGCAACAGAAGCTTCGCTTCTCTCGTCGAAAGGAAAAAGAATAAAGAACTTCAGGGCAATTAATGAAGGGCTTTGGCAAGGTTCAAAAGATGCGTTAGATACTTTTAAGTTTGGTCAAGGAAGCGTGATCAGCATCAGCGGAGACGTTGAAGGAAAGCATGCAATCCTAAGCACCGACCCCGGAAGCTTTGTCAATGGGAAGCTTATCTTTGCAAAATCACGACTAACACCTGGTGGAGTAGTTCCAACTAATGCGCTGCTAATTGACGGCGACTTCGTAGATGGTAATGTAAACGTTAAGATTCATCTCCACCTGTGGTTAACAAATTGTCAGCCAGAAATTACTCCTATGGCACAATGCTGGGGAGGTATTGACGGCACCGAGCATTTACTCTGGCTTTCTCACAAAGCGAAGAAGCTTGGCTATCTAAAGGGTGGTGATCTATGTGCTGTCGTAAAAACACCCAACCCAGTCTGTAATGCCGGTGGAGATGTCGAATTCCCAAGTTTTTCTTGTGGACCAGAGCCATCTCCACTACCATCTGATCCAGCTGATATATCGAAGTACTTGAAGTTCAGTTGGCGTGATGCAAATGGACGAATAATTAGTAGCGATCCTTACCTTTTCCTTCCGTATATGCCCCAATTTCCTCTATCCGTTGTTGTTGAAAACGAGTGGGGTCGGACGGCAACAGGTATAATTGCGCAAGCTCCTACAGGGAAAGAGTGTCCATCGGTAGTGTTGGAATTGACTCCGCAATCTTTCCACTGGGACCAAACCGCTCCGCTTACACCAGAGATGTTTTACAATCGGTTGCGTCCTATAACCTCTAAGCCGTAGGAGAGGAATTTCAATGGGCGGACGTGGAAGAGAGTATGCACAGAGTGGGGGCTATTAATGAATTTGTGAATAACACCCGTTATCAAGAAGCGTAGCGTAACTTGTTGAGGGAAATGTGGCTCAAGGAGGTTCATTGCGGATAACTCCTACTAACTCGGCTCCGAAATGCTGCCTCAGCCAGAACCCTAACGATCGGATCGCGAATCAAGAAAATAACCAGAAAAGAAGCGAAAAAGAAAAAGACGATTAAAAATATACCAAAGCAGCAAAAACGGCCGATTACAAAGCCTTTAATGGCAAGTACTGTTACTTACAAAATAGGTGCACATGAGTTAGCAAGAAATCGCAGATTTTTATCGATTGAGCCCAACGGCGATTGGGACTATTCTTCGTAAGAATAAGAATCCGTGATTCAGTATCTTCCAATACAGAAATGAGTCTGAAAGAAGGTTGTTGAATTTGAGTATTCAAACTTAATTCTGTTTTGGTCTGGTTAAAAAAATGTTTCATTTGTATTTTATCATTGCATCCTTAAGCAGATTGCTTGAGTGCACTAGCAATGAAATGGAATAATGCCTGTCGCGCCTTATTGAGTGCTGCGGCAGCATCATTGTCACTCATTCTTGATGCGGCTGCATCCAGTTGTTCAAGTGTCAAGTGTCAAGTGTTATCCCTGATTTGAGATATAGGGTTGCATCTGACAATGATTACAGCTTTTCGAAAGGTGTCATCATATGTTCATAGCGATACTTTTTCCGCTCTTTATCCTTTGCGTCAGTGACGGTTTCATGAAAGAAGCAGGGGCGGTGGAAATTGACATAGGAGTTAAGAGAATCAGTGCAGAAATCGTTGATTTTTTTATCAAATCGTTGCGGAATATGGGTATAGCCCACATGTTTACGCACAACGGCACCGTTTTTGGATTCCACCAAAGCATTATCGTTGAAATGTCGTGGTCGCGACTTGGTGAATTCGATGCGCAGCTTTTTGAGGTGTTGGCTTTGCTATCATCTAAAATCAAAATGATAGTGTTATTACCTTATCTAAATTCTCTATTTTCTAGCACTTTTAAGCGCGATTGCCCTAGATTAATATCACAATTTTATTGTTCTTTATTCTGGAATATGGTAGATATACGGAAACTATATAATTACTTGTTAGGCCGTTAGCGAAAATAGCAACTCACCGCCGTACATTATGCTTATGCGGAAACTATATAATAGTTAATAGTTATACGATGGCATTGAAGCTGCCAAAGGAGATTGAATCATGGCTAATAATATCCCGAATGACTTCACTCCTGTTCTGCCCTGGTGGAGCGAGATGATCGGAAACTTTGCCGATCCATGGATGATCGACGCTGATTTGCTGGCCCGAATGCGGCCGCGCCAGCTGGTTCCCCTTTTGGTGTTACGCGATCAGATGAGTCCCTATGGTACGATCATTGATCCTGGCCCCATATCACCGACCTATGTGCATTCCTGGGCTTTGGATATGGAAGGCATCCTTGCATTTCGTCTCTCTTTCCCGGCCAACGGGGTTCGTTTGAATTTCCAAAGCGGGGATACAGTCTCGGTTTACGTGCCAGAAACCGGGCAACGCGTGACACTGAGTAGCGAGTATGAATTGCGATCTAAGCTGATTACATTGATGGGTGTATCTGGAGGAGTCTATCCACGTAGGATCTATATTATTCTCCGTACTTCCGGGGAGAGATACGCTGGTCCGACCGGTCAGGCTTATCGGCGGTTCCGCATGGACGGCATTTGGTCGGATCAGGAAACTGGGAAAACGCAACCGAAGATTGTGTTGATCGGGGACAACTTGAATACGGTGCTGCGGCCAGGCCCCACTGATCCTGGTTGGTTTGTTGACAGCAATGGCGACGCCAAGTTCGCCCCCTGGACGTCTAACGCCAACACGCTTACCGGTCGGCAGCTCGAGTTTCCTGACCGGCGCGACGGCTGGTATCTATTAGCCCGGTTTACGGATACGTCGACAAGTGGAGAGGATGCGCCGATCTGGGCATTGCTCTATTACAACGAACAGCTCAGCCGGCTCCGACTTTACGTGCTACCTCTGGTTGTGACGGCGACCGGAATTGAAGTACGGATCAAGTTGTTTGCACGACATCCGAATACCGGCTACCAGCAGTTGAAAGGCGCTTTTTTTGACGACGATCCGAGGACGCCGCGCTGGGATGAAGCCTTCATCGTCATCCCTGCCTATTCCCGCGACCGTTGGGTTATGGTGGAAACGTCGATGCTGTTTCCCATGGCTGAAAAGCCAGTGTCGGGTAACAAAGATACAAGTGCGCCAGCTCAAGTTCCGGTCGTACCCAATGAGCCATTGCCAGCGGTAGACAAATGGTATTTTCCTGTCTATGACGCCACTTTTGAGGCGACTTTGAATAACGTTCGGCTTCAGGTGGAATTTACCCCCTTTCTGCGTAGTGTGGCCGATTTAGACTTCATAGGCAGGGGCGTGGGCAAGGTGGTGCAACAGGTGGGTGCACCCACAGCCTGGACGGTGATCAAGGAAACCGGAAGTAAAGGAAAGGACGTGTATGAATTGGCGGAAAAGATATTTAATGCCGTCAAAGATGAATGGAAAAAAGACAATCCAGGTAAGAAAGTGCTTCCTCCACTGCTAGCGTCAGGAGCACTCAGCTTTAGTGGGCCGTTAGCTGTGTTGGGTGCCATAGGGGGGGTGCTGGTTAGCGTGCTCATGCAAGATGATCCCATGACGTTGGCCCTGGATTTGATTATTCGGGGCGGCATTGACGGTACGATCTACACACCCCAAGGCAAGATAAAATATGATGTCTATCTACCGGGACGATTTGACGCCGAAGAGATGCACGCCTCCGAGCACGTGTCTCTGCAATTGCCGACCCTAAACCAATTCATTCCGCGTTACGACCGCACATTGGGCCACTTTGGCTATCGGTATAACCCGGGGTTGCTCAAGTGCCCATTTCACTATTTCAAGCATTTCGATGATCCTGAATTGGGAGGGTTTTGGGAAGGTGTGCTGACGAGCGGTCTGGATTGGAAATGGTTCTGGAGCTATCGCTGCGTCTGGCCAGGAGGCACGCCCTATCCTTTCACTCGATACACCTCCAGTAGCGGCTGGTCGGTCGACGCCGATCCACATCCAGCGCCCATTGCGGGCTTTTTGCCACTCATATACAACGAATTCGCCGAGATCACCCCAGCACTACCAGGCGGCGCGTTCAAGGTTAAGTTGGGTACGCCCCCAGCCGATCCACACCAGCCGTCTCATTATTGGTCGGTGAACATGGCCTGGAATCGCCATATCATCCCTGAAGCGAACGATGCCGGCTTTCCCAACCAAACGGAAGACTATGTAGGGATAGGGGGGTGGTCTGTATGGGTGTATCACGACGGAGAGAAAGGCGCGTTCGACCAGCCAGCCGAAAAGGTGATGGACATTAAGGATGCACCGATCGAACCAGGCGTGGGTTACTGGTTGGACGCTGGGCCGGGCCGGGATATCTTACCATTGCGTGACTTTCAGCAGTTTCGGGTCGTGAAAACAGGTGACTTTGGCCAAATGCTGGTTCCGCTTTGGGATCCAGAGTTTGAAAACGCCCGCCCACCAGATCACACCGGCCCGCGATATCGCCCCTACAAGAAGGGCGAACCGTGGCCTTTAGGTAATGTGATCTTCGCTTGGGAAACTCAATACTTCTACTATGGAAGATCACGGCAGTTGACCAATGGCAAGGTGCCCCGGCGACCGGTGCCCAGGAGATTCCAATCACCGGTGATATTAACTATCGACCTTTGGGAGGTCAACTGGGGAACGGCGGAAGGTAAAGGCTCCCAGTCTTGGGGACTATCGACCGGGGATGATGCGGAGAGCAAGTTCCTGAAAGTGTGATTTATTATTGGATGTTAATGAATTCTTGAGCGTTATAAGCTTCTTGCGAGAAACCCGAAGAGATCGAGGTCAGAGCAAAGTAACTCAGGACTGGCCTAACCACCCATTGGAGCGGACGGGCGACAGCGTATAGCTTTTTAAGCCGTTCTGGAGCTTTCTCCTGTCGCCCGCCACTCACCAGGCCCGTTAGCCTTGGAAAAACTGGAGAACCAATTGTACAATTGTTTGTATGAGCATCGTATCAGACACAAATATATAGCAAAACCAGCTAGAAATGATTCAAAAGGTATTCTCATTGTCTCATCTAGCACAAATGAGCATACCCCAAAGCACTGCGTAAACGAAAAACCAAACTGTTGAGATGCTCTTCAAATTCTATATATTCTGAATCATTCTTAACTTGTTATGCTATATCAAGGCTTGATATCGCAGGGGCAGTGATTACGGTCGACGCCATGGGCTGCCAAAAGAAAATTGCCGAACAGATTAAACAGCAAGACGGTGACTATGTGTTTAGCCTGAAAGGCAATCAGGGCAACCTGCACGACGATGTGAAAACATTTTTCACGTCATCTTTATCGCCGAAAGTGGCTTAGGTTAGCTATGAAGGCGAGCATGCCGAATGGAAACCCGCTCAATTCGAGCAACAGCCGATATCGCCTGGCTCCAGGAACGGCATGACTGGAAAAGCTTACCAAGCATTATCGCCGTTACCGCTAAAAGAGAAACCGATAACAAAGTGACCGAGGAAACACGCTATTTCATCAGTAGCCTTGATGCGAATGATCTCAAGCGACTAGAGCGTGTGGTGCGGGCGCATTGGGCGATAGAGAACAATTTGCACCGGGTTCTTGATATAGCCTTTGATGAAGACAGCAATCGGACTCACAAGGGACATAGTGCTGCGAATCTGGCTGTTATCCGGCATATCGCCCTGAATCTGATCAAGGCCGAAAAAACATCCAAAGTTGGCATCAAGACCAAGCGTTTAAAGGCCGGATGGGATAATGAGTATTTACGTCGGGTTATTGCGATAATTTAAGCGCGATTGCCCTGGAACTATATCATAATTTTATTGCTCTTTATTCTAGAATATGGCACATATTCGGAAACTATATAATTACTTATTAGACACAATCTGTTACTGTGTTAAAAACCAGGGGGTAATTCTTTTCACTGCGGTAGGTCATGGAGATGCCGGTCATGCACAAACAAACCTATACTATAGTTGCGTGGATTATCCTTACAGTAGGGCTCTTACCAACGACAGCAGTCGCTGCGCGATGCGCATGGTGGCAATTTTGGTGTGAAGAACCACCACCGGATTCTAGCGTTCCGGATAGCAGAGCACAGTCTCCGAGGGGCAATAAACAGCCGCTCCCCGCGCCAGCCGACCTATTAATGGGCGATGTACACATACAGCAATATAATGATCCTTACTTCAATTACCAAATTGTAGCAACTATCGTGAACATAGGTGCTGATCCAGCCAGTGGATTCAGTGCAGGTTGTACCTACAAGTGTCCTCCTGGGGGTACAATGATTTCTGCTGGTCTCGATATCGTCCAGGGGGGATATATTGCAGGAAATAGCAGCGTTACGTACAAGTGGCCATTCCGTTACATGTGCGCAGCGCGTCCTCCCACGCTTAACCTGATGTGTACCATCCAGTCTGCCGAAGTGGGCACGAAGACATACTCTATCAATGATGTAGCGCTACCTTAGGAATGCGCCTTCCGACGCGAACGCTTGCTGTGCCTAATTTTAATTTTCAATAGAAATAGTAATCTTGAATTCAAGTAATAAGTGCATAACCCACCAATCTTTCGGCATCTGTTCCTGACAATTCTCGGAACACCTCGTAAGGCGTCCTAAACCCCAGG
>NZ_FOUB01000068.1 GCF_900114745.1 Nitrosomonas communis
GAACAGATAACGAAGAAGGGGGTTCAGGCTGTGATACCGAGAAAGCGCAACTCGTTGAAGGGTAATGCAGATATGGATTGGGGTTTATATCAATATCGGCATTGGGTGGAGAATGCTTTTGCCAGGCTAAAACAGTATCGGGCAATAGCAACGCGATACGACAAACTGAAGCGAAATTACGAGAGTATGGTAGCCATAGCGTGTGGATATCTGTGGCTACCTATGTGAAATGTCAACAGACCCTAGTTATTCTACAGATATAGTGATATTGTACAAATCTTATCGTTCTTGCCTCATTCGATAAGTCCGAAATCTCTATGACTATGGTAAAGCCTCTTCTTGTTGCTTTTTCTCTGGTTTTACTAAATCCTCGCGTTTGACCCCTAGTAACATCAGAAGTGGACTTGCAACGAGCACAGAAGAGTAAATGCCAAACAAGATGCCGATGGTTAAAGCCAATGCAAAATAATACAATGTCTCACCACCAAAAAGAAGCATAGATACAACCACAGCCTGTGTACTCCCGTGAGTAATAATGGTACGAGACATTGTTCTCGTTATAGCATTATTAATAATTTGAGTTGCAGGTGCCTTACGCATCTTACGAAAATTTTCGCGAATGCGATCAAATACAACAACGGATTCATTTACTGAGTAGCCAAGAATAGCCAAGATTGCAGCAAGAACTGTAAGGGAGAACTCCCATTGAAAGTAAGCAAAAAAACCCAAAATAATAATCACATCATGCAAGTTTGCGATGATACCAGCAACACCAAATTTCCATTCAAAACGTATTGCTAAGTATGCTACGATGCCAAGTGAAACAAACAGTAAAGCTAATGCGCCATTCTCTAATAATTCATCGCCTACTTGAGGGCCGACAAATTCCACTCGACGTATTTGTATAGATTCATCCACTTCTTTAAGGGAAGCTATTACAGTTTCTGATAGTTTGGCGCTAGAAAACTGATGCTTGGCAGGTAATCTAATTAATACATCACGAGAAGTGCCAAAATTCTGTACTGAGGCATCAGGTATTCCGAGTGTAGCAAAGATTGATCTAATTTTATCGAGATTGGCGGGTTGGGCATAACTTACTTCAAGAACCGTTCCGCCGGTAAAATCAACCCCTAAGTTTAATCCTTTTGTAACAATAAAAAAAAGCGAGACAATAAAAGTTAATAATGAAATAGTAGTTGTATATTTCCCCCAACTCATAAAGGGGATATCACGTTCAAATTTAAAAAATTCCATAGTTTAAGAATCCTGATTAGCTATTTCAGATTAGACTTTCGTAGTTTCTGAGACGAGTAAAATTGAATATATGTCTATTGTCATTAACGCTTTACCACTTTGGGTTTCCAGACGGTACCAATTGAAATTTTTTCCAATTTACGATGCCCGCCATATATCAGGTTGACCATCGCACGAGAAACAGTTACTGCGGTGAACACAGAAGTTAGAATACCTAAACAAAGTACTACAGCAAACCCTTTAACTGGACCTGAACCAAAGGCAAATAATGCAATCCCTGCAATGAGTGTTGTAACATTTGAATCCACAATAGTCCCAAACGCTCGCTCATAGCCAGCATTAATGGCTAATTGTGGTGTTAAACCATTACGAAGCTCATCACGTATACGCTCATTTATAAGAACATTGGCATCAATCGCCATACCAACTGTAAGTGCAATAGCAGCCATTCCAGGAAGTGTTAATGTTGCTTGCAAAATAGAAAGGAGACTGATCAATAATAAAAGATTTGCCCCGAGCGAAAAAATAGAGATCACACCGATTACTCTATAATAAAGCATAATGAAGATAGCCACAGCCAGGAAACCAAACAATGTCGAATTGAATCCTCTGGTGATATTGTCTGCACCCAAACTAGGCCCTACCGTACGTTCTTCAATAATTTCCATTGGCGCAGCTAATGCACCAGCACGCAATAATAGAGCAACATCACGAGCTTCCACACTGCTCATTCGACCACTTATCTGAACGCGTCCACCGCCGATTTCTTCGCGGATAACAGGTGCAGTGACAACCTCTGCACGATTTTTCTCAACAAGTAAAATTGCCATACGTTTGCCGACATTATTTCGTGTCAACTGCTTGAAAATGCGTGCACCGTTGCTGTCAAGGGTAATGTGAACAGCTGGTTGATTGTCGTTATCAAACCCGGGCTGTGCATCCGTAATACGATCACCGGTCAGTAATATTTGCTTTTTTACTAGAATTGCGCCGCCGCCACGTTCAGTGAGAAGCTCGGTACCAAACGGAATTTGTCCTCTTAACGCTGCTTCAATATCGCTTTCATCATCTACCATCCTGATTTCCAGAGTGGCTGTTCTTCCCAGAATATCTTTTGCTTTGGCAGTATCCTGAACGCCGGGTAATTGCACAATGACACGATCGATACCAGCCTGCTGAATAACAGGCTCTGCCACACCGAGCTCATTCACACGATTACGCAATGTAGAAATGTTTTGTTGTATGGTGGCACTTTGCATACGTGTTTGTGCTTCTGGCTTAGTCGATACTAGCAGGCGGAAATCTCTTCCTGTATCCTGGGTGCGCAAATCCAGATCAGAATATATTTTCTTGAGTTCGGTTTCGGCTTTTGAACGTGATTGCTCATCTCTGAATTTGATAATGAGTTGCGAATCTTGTCGATCAAGGCCAGCAGATGATATTTTCTGTTCGCGTAAGGTGCTGCGAATATCGCTACTATAACGATCCAGCGCTTTGGTTAATGCACCATCCATATCCGTCTGCAGCAGGAAATGGACTCCGCCGCGTAAATCGAGCCCTAAATACATGGGTAATGCACCAATACTATTCAACCATTCTGGAGAATTCGGAATAAGATTGAGCGCTACAATGTAATCGGTGCCAAGCTCCATTTGCAGAATATCTCTTGCCTTAATTTGAACATCCGTATCAGCAAAACGAATTTTGATACTATTCCCTTCAACAAGTGTTCCTTCACTAATTAATCCATGTTTTTTAAGCGCACCTTCTATTTTCTGTAATAGTGGTAAGCCAGCCTCTGCCGTAATTCGTAGCGGTGAAATTTGTATTGCGGGTGATTCGCCATAAAAATTGGGTAAGGTATAAAGCAACCCAACAAGAAGCGTAATCGCAATAATCAAATTTTTCCAGAGAGGATAGCGGTTCATGGTGTTAAAAATGAATTTAAAAAAGGGAAAAAAGGGGGGTAAATCAAACTAATTTTTAATTTTTATTGAATTTTTCAACTTTTGTCGCTACTATCTTTTTGCGACTCGTTAAGAGGTGCTACGCTGGTATTCTCATCGCTACTTTCCTGAATGTCGCTTGCTTTTTGTGCTCTATTATTTTTAAGCGCTTTATTACTTTTGCCTGTATCAATACTTTTTAGTGTGCCTTTGGGCAATAAGGTTTGCACGCCAGCCTTGAGTACTGTGATTTCAACATTAGGTGCTATTTCCACCATAATATAGTGTTCTCCCACACTCGTGACACGGCCTAGTTCGCCCCCACTAATGATAATTTCATCGCCTTTTTGCAATCCTTCTCTCATTAGCTTTTGTTCTTTGACGCGCTTAGATTGCGGGCGAATCAACAAAAAATAAAAAATAACAAGAATTCCAATTAACGGTAGGAGACTCATTAAGCTTGGTTCAGCTTGAGCGCTATTAGCAGCTTGAGCAAAGGCTTCACTAATCAACATGATGTTTTCTCCCGTAAAAAGATTAAAAACGGTATTTTAGCACGCTGTAGCATTATGCTTGAAATTCTCGTTGGTATTGTTCAAATTGGCCTAACTCAATTGCGTTGCGAATTTCGCTCATGAGCTGCTGATAGTAATAAAGGTTATGTAGCGTGTTCAGGCGTGCGCCAAGAATCTCGTTTGTTCGTTGTAAATGATGTAAGTAAGCACGCGTAAAATGACGGCAAGTATAGCAGGGGCATTGTTCATCTGGTGATGAGGTATCCAGGCGATATCGACTATTCCGTAATTTAATAATGCCATTTCGTGTATAGAGCCAGCCATTGCGCGCATTGCGTGTAGGTAAAACACAGTCAAACATATCAATGCCTTGTGCGACCGCATGGACGATATCTGCTGGCGTACCCACTCCCATCAAGTATCTGGGTTTATCAGGTGGCAATTGAGGTGCGACGTGAGTAAGTATACGCTGCATGTCTGCTTTGGGTTCGCCTACAGACAAGCCGCCAATAGCGTAACCATCAAAACCTATCTTCTGTAAATCAGCGAGAGATTGGTCACGCAAATTCTCATGCATTCCTCCCTGAACAATACCAAAAAGTGCGTTAGGATTGCCATCGTGTGCACGTTTTGATCGTTCCGCCCAACGTAAGCTAAGTTCCATAGAGGCTTTTGCAATCGGAATATCAACTGGATAGGGGGTGCATTCATCAAAAATCATGACAACATCAGAGTTGAGTATACGCTGAATACGCATGGATTCTTCAGGAGTTAAGAAACACATATCACCATTTACCGGTGAACGGAATGCTACACCTTTCTCGTTAATTTTACGTAATTTACCGAGACTAAAAACCTGGAAGCCGCCTGAATCAGTGAGTATTGGACCATTCCATCCCATGAAACGATGTAGCCCTCCATGTGTTTCAATAACGTCTAAACCAGGTCGTAACCATAAATGGAAAGTATTGCCTAATATTATTTTTGCATTAATTTCCTGTAATTCAGTTGGTGATACAGTTTTGACTGCCCCATATGTTCCTACTGGCATGAAAGCAGGTGTTTCCACCTTACCGTGGGGAAATGTCAATATTCCCCGTCTGGCACTATTATCAACGTTATGCAACTTAAATTTCATGCTTTTCTTTCGATAAGCATGGCATCACCATAACTAAAGAAGTGATAGCGTTGGCTAATGGCATGCTGATAAGCGCAACGAATATTTTCCATGCCTGCAAAAGCAGATACCATCATAAGTAAGGTAGAACGTGGTAAATGAAAGTTTGTAAGCAATCGATCAACGATGCGGAAGTTAAAACCAGGTGTAATAAAAAGGTTGGTTTCACCATACCCTGACTTAAGTTCACCATTATTGGCATTAGCACAAGCTTCCAAGGCACGCAATGAGGTGCTGCCGACTGCTAGCACGCGATTACCCATATGCTTGGCTTGTTGAATGGCATCGATCGTTTCTGCTGGTATATAATAAAACTCTGTATGCATTTGATGATTCAATATATTTTCAGTTCGAACAGGTTGAAATGTTCCAGCGCCGACATGTAAAGTTACATAGGTGATTATTACACCCATTTCATGCAATTTTACTAACATTGCTTCATCAAAATGTAACCCTGCGGTAGGCGCAGCGACAGCACCCACCTCTTTTGCAAAAATCGTCTGATAACGTTCTTCATCCAGCTGTGTGGCTTGTCGCTCAATATAAGGTGGTAATGGCAGATTACCGTATTGTTCTAGTAGCTCAGTGGCTGGGAGTTCATGTACAAAGTGCAGTATATAGAAATTTTGTTCATACCCTTGAACAACTGCATTAATTTTGTTCCCCAGCAATAAACTTGATCCGATTTGGGGAGCATGACTGGCACGTATCATTGCCAAGACATGATGGGAATCTAGCACTCGTTCTACCATTACTTCTATCTTGCCGCCGGTCTGCTTGATACCCCATAGCCGCGCTTTGATCACTCGAGTATTATTAAAAACAATTACATCACCCGCGCGCAGATATGTTATTAGATCAACGAATAATGCATCTTGCAATTTGTTACTCGGACTATCCAAATAGAGTAAGCGGCTGTCTGCTCGCTGCTGAGGCGGAAACTGCGCAATCAAATCATTGGGTAGAAAAAAATCAAAATCCTGAATTTTCATTGCCCGTATTATACAGGTGTGCTTAAGCTATTCGCACGTGTCACCGTACTTTAATATATGCTGTGCTTAGGGCAGATTATTTTTTAATTAAAACTGCTGCAATAATGAAAATGTAAAAAGATCTATTTCATAATATTCAGGTAACTGCATTGTGAGATATTGTTTGTATTTTGTCTATATCTCATTGATATTTCTTGTTATTTAGTTTAATTTTATTTGTTCTTGAATCACATGCTGCAATTTTTTCACAAGCACTAGGTTGCTGTACCTGCTATTTTCAGTAATAATTGCGCCTCACCCGAAATAAAATAAGCGGCGGCCGGGATGGCGGAATTGGTAGACGCACGGGACTCAAAATCCCGCGATGGTGACATCATGGGGGTTCGATTCCCCCTTCCGGCACCAAATAATCATTTCAACAAACCTCAAATCGTATCAAGTCCATTGAAATTACTAGCTTTCATCGGCAATGAAAGATTCTTATAGCATCATAACGTATCTGGACGTACCGTCAAATTAACGGTATTTTTGACGGTACTTTTAGATACCGTCATGTGAGGTACCGTCAAATGCTTACAGATACCGCAGTACGTAACGCTAAACCAAAAGACAAGCCCTACAAAATAGCTGACAGTGGCGGCTTATATTTGCTGGTGAAATCCGCTGGAAAGTATTGGCGCATGGATTACCGATATGCAGACAAACGCAAAACGCTAGCTATCGGTGTTTATCCAACAGTTACCCTTACTGCTGCACGTAAGAAAAGAGATGAGGCGCGTGAGCTACTCACTAAGGAAGTTGATCCTGCATTGGCGAAAGCTGTCAATAAGCAAGTTAAGAAGCACGCCAATGAAAACACCTTTCAGGCCATTGCACTTGAATGACACCTCAAACAGTCAACTACTTGGGCTGAGTCTACCAGCGCCAACATAAAACGATGCCTGGAAGCGGATATATTCCCTTGGCTAGCAATCGACCAATCAAAGATATTAACGCACCTGAATTGCTGGCAGTGCTACGCAAAATAGAAAGCCGTGGGGCGCATGAGAAAGCGCAACGGGCAAGGGAATATGTGGGACGGGTATATATTTTAGATATGCCATTCAAACCGGGCGCGCTGAACGTGATCCTAGCGGCGATTTAAGGGGGGCATTAACACCAGTTAAAGCAAAACATCATGCTAGTATTACCGACCCTAAAGCTATTGGTGCATTGCTACGCTCAATCAGTGGTTTTGTAGGTTCCTATACTACTAAATGTGCGCTGCAGCTTGCTCCGCTGGTATTCGTGCGACCCGGTGAATTACGCTATGCGGAATGGACAGAAATTAATTTTGATAAAAAAGAGTGGCGCATACCCGGTAACAAAATGAAGATGGGTGAGCAACATATCATCCCATTATCACATCAAGCAATTGAGATATTAGAAGCTATTCACCTATTAACAGGGAATGGGAAATATATCTTTCCGAGCATAAGAAGTACCGTCAGACCCATGAGTGAAAATACCGTCAACGCAGCTTTAAGGCGCATGGGTTACGAAAAAGATGGAATGACCGGACATGGCTTTAGAAGCATGGCTAGTACGTTATTACATGAACATGGCTGGCCACATGAAGCTATAGAACGACAGTTAGCCCATGCAGAACGAAATAAGATAGCGGCTGTAAACAATCATGCAGAACATCTACCAAAAAGAAGAGAAATGATGCAATGGTGGGCGGATTATTTGGAGAGTTTGGTTATGGGTGCCAAGGTTTTGAATTTCAAAAATAAACTTGAATAGAGTTTTTATATTAAAGGAACACGATGGAGATTTGGAGAAAAATTCCTTCTTGGTTTAAGTTAGAAAACTACAGTGAGTCTGCTAATTTTACTTCCAAGGAATGGCTAGAACAAATACTCATGAGACTAAATCATTCTGATATTCTAATAAATCCTGATAATTATCTAAATAAATTAGAACCTGATGATTTTAGGGCGGCTGTGGAAGAAAGATTAAAGTTTTTTAATTCCATGAAAATCGATCCATTTCCTACTCTTATCAGTGCTTGCTGTGAGCTTGATGAAATTTATGAGAACCTTAAAAAACCAGATGGAGAATATAAACCTGAGGGAGAATATAAACATAAATTTGCTAGTGTCCAAGAGCTTAGCGAATACACGGCATATTCTTTTCTTATAAATTCAAGCAAAAAAGCTGAAATTGAAAATGATTGTTCAATCTTTAGCCATTCAACTGAATATGAAGATTGGATTAACGAAATTAAACGCAATTTAGAAATTAGAGGGAAGTACAGTCAGCCTATTGCAAATTTTGCCCAGTACGAAAATACAAAATTTCTTGAGATTGATCTTTACGCGAGTGATGAGCAAATTTTAAAAGAATTTAAAAACTGGTTAATTGATACCAGAAAATCTTCCAATAACTTTATGAAATATCAGTTTTCTACTAAAGATTTTGAAGATTGGCATGATTCAAAACTCCTGCCTTATTGGGATTTGACAATGATTGCAACTATTGAAAATGCAACTATTCCCAATCATGTTATAGGTGAAGCATTGTTTCCCAATGAATATGGTGTTGATCTTGCCGAGCGAATTAGAAAAAGTATCAAAAAAAAATGTCAACTTATCTTTTCAGCAGCAGCATTAAACGCTTTAAGAGCGCAGGCAGCTTCTGAAGAATTGCAAGGGAATAATTTCTGAAAAAATATTTCCGGAATAATAGTTATATAAAATAGCTCCGGAAATCAAAATGATAATTTTCTTCCCTCGAAACTCACAAATCATGTAATTAAACTTCATGTCACCTTAAATTAAATCAAGAGGTGACAATGACTAGTAGCAAATCGCAATTAATCCCAGAAGCTTTAAGAAACTTTGATCAGCTCCCCGATACTGCCAATGTAAGACAGCCAGTAGTTCGAGCTTTATATGCATGTTCATCGGCCAGTATTTGGCGAGGTGTAAAGGCAGGTCGTATTCCTAAACCCCGTAAATTATCACCACGCACTACCTGCTGGAACGTCGGGGAATTGCGCGCAGCATTGGCATTAACTGGAAATCAAGGGGCATAACATGGATAAAAAAATACCGCCCCATAAAGAAGCGGCTTTTCAAGATATCAATAAGCAGTTTACAGGTGATGACGCAAAACAGCAATGCGCCCGTTTATTAAAAGCTTTGAGTTTATTCAGCATCAATACATTTGAAGCAAGCAGAGGATTAGGTATTTACCATCCACCCGCACGAATATTACAACTGCGTCAAAAAGGCCATTGCATCGATACAGTATGGCAAGTCATCGAAGCAGAAAATGGCGATAAACACCGTGTCGGCTGCTATGTGTTACGAAAGGGTGAATGTCATGAATGAGACATGGCTAGAACGTCTGGAAATGCTGTTAGCAGGCTATTCTCACCTTGGGATAGGCTCTGATGTGGCTTCACTTAATTCAAGTGAGCTTTGGGCGCTATATCTTTACTTATCCCGGCTAGCGGATGAATAAGCAATGGCAGCAAGCCACCTACTGAGACTTGGTAAGGTGAAAGGCAAGAATGGTATTCTGAACGCATTGAAACACAATAAACGCACATTGCAAGCAGAACGCGGCGCAGGTGCAAATATTGATGCGTTTAGAACGCCATTCAACTATTCATTAACCAATACTGATACTGCGGAGCAAATAGACCGTACTGCAAAAGTATTGCTGGTTCAGGCTGGCATCGATAAGCCCCGCATTAATCAGGTGATGGCATTAGAGATTATTTTCAGCTTGCCTGTGGACCGACACGAACAGGACACCCAACCATTCTTTAAAGATTGCCTGGAATGGGTTAAGCAACAAATACCGGGTGTGTTGCTATCCTTTGATGTTCATCTGGACGAAAGCGCACCCCATGCCCATGCACTGATTCTGCCTTTAGTAAATAACAAAATGCAGGGTAATCAAATCATGGGCGGCAAAGGTAATTTGCTTAGATTGATTAACCAATTCCATTTGGATGTTGCGCGGCACTATGGGTTAAGCAGAAATGAAACTAAACGTCTTACCAGTAATGACAAAGTATTTATTGAGAAGCAAGTTTTATTAAAACTGAATACTGACCCAGTCATGAAATCTATTATCTGGCCATGTGTACGTGATGCCATCCACAGTGACCCATTACCCTATGCCCAATTGTTAGGGATCGAACAAACACAACAGGGCACCAAAACTAAAAGAAGATCATTTGCAGCAATCATGACTTCCAAAGGAAAGGGAAAAGAAACAAATGCTATATAGCGTTTTAGCTAGCAAATAATAAAAACACTATCCTGTGTATAGCATTTCACCTACCAATCATTGCAAATAGAACAAACATGGCAATTAACAGGAAGCCCAAAATACCCACAAATAAGAGCACAAAAACACTTAATGTCACTTTGAAGAAAGGCGAAAACCAAGAGCGCAAGTTTGCTGAGATCAAGTTATCACCTACTATCTTAAATACCATAACAGCACAGACATTCATCAAACCTCTTGCGGGTGAAATTGGCCTGGAAGAAGCAGTTATGGTGATGAATGAAAAAGCTGAGAAGGTTAATAACGGTGATTTGAGCGATCTAGAAGCAACGCTTACGGCACAAGTTGTTTCATTAAACTCAATATTCAATGCGATGGCGAATCATGCAGCCGATAACATGGGACAATATTTAAATGCAGCAGAAAGTTATATGCGGCTGGCACTTAAAGCCCAAGCACAATGCGCCAGGACAATTGAAATATTGGCAGCAATTAAAACCCCGCCTGTAGTATTTGCCAAGCAGGCCAATATTGCACATGGACACCAGCAAATAAACAACGATCCATCTTATACGCACGCTGGGAAATCTATTAATTCTTCAAACGAACTATTAAGCGAGGCTAATCATGCGCCACTGGACACCGGAGGAACGATTGAGACAGGCAGAGTTAATCAGGAATTGGCAACCGTGGAAACATTCGACCGGGGCAAAAACGCCAGCAGGCAAAGCTAACTCAAGCCAGAATGCTTATAAGCATGGAATTAGCAAGCTACAGAAGAAATTGAGTTGGCTATTGAATGAACAAAAGAAGCTGATTGACGCGGTTAGTTAGTTTTTAATATCTAAAGATCTCCTAAAGTTTCAGAAATAAGATTCGTTATAAGTATTTCATGGCGTATTTGTCATGAATCAATTTCTCTAATGTGAAATAGAATTCCCCATCAGATTTAGTGTCCGTCTGATGGGGTTTTTCTTGTCTATTCACTCGGGCAATTCAAACCTAATTCAAATTTTAGAAATGCAAAATTGGTACAGGCTGAGATAGCCCGCACTTGGCGAGCATCATCTGTCTATTTTCTTTTTAATCTTATCTTTTAGATTCTTCTTCCTTAGCAGTTGTTGTACTGGTTTTAATGCTGCTGGCGTTTTATTGCACCGCGGATCAATAACAAAGCTGGTTTGGTCAAACTTACGCCATGCACCTGTAACAGCGCCATCGACCACAAGTATTGAGATGATGCCCAAATCAATAAACATACCAAGCAAAGTGGTAGTATCGAATGATTTTGAAGCTGAAATAGAAGCAGGAATACAGCCTTCCTTGCGTGCAGTAATCACGTATTCTTCTTTTTTCTTAAAGACTGTAATGCCATTACCGCGTCCAATAAAAGCTTCATTCACATAGAGATCAACATCTGGCTGTTTGCCTCGTATTACCACTTGCTGCGATGTGCCATGGAATGTGGAAGCACAGCCTGATAACAACGTAATTGCAGTTAACAACGATATAGCTTTTTTCATCGATTCACCTTTCAAAAGGCTAATAAAAACCCGCACGAAGCAGGTCTATCGAGAGCTATATTTCTGCCCAAATGCGATGCAATAATACATCTTCTCACATTTAAAGTGATTATTTTATAAAGGGATAGGATAAGCCACCCCTCTTTCTTCTTTGTTGCTTTCTTTTTGATGAGCGGGGCGGCATCAATCTCTACAGCTCTAATTTTCAGTACCGTAGTCAGTCCAAATTTTCATACGTGCAAAACAAAAAACGGTTTTTTTAATGGGAGGGGACTATTTCAATCTCTACAGCTTTTAGATTTATGTACCGCAGTTTACTATTTCTTCGCTAAACGTCTCCAAAAAAAGTAAAAAAGCTGAAATACTTTTTTTGATATATCGAGGATCAAGCAAAAGCCTGACAAAACATGAAGCTTTTCAAAACCAAAGTATTGAGTAAAGCTTAACGAGGCTATAAACGCGCTAAGATTGCGTTAGAAGATTTATTTTCTGGTGGGAATGTAGTTCATATATGCGCTCTATTCTTTTTATCCTAAAGCTGCAGAAATAAAAGCCGTTAAAAGTAATTCATGATGTAGCATTTGTTATGAATCTCTCCTCTCTAATGTAATGTGAAACAAAGCCCTCACTAGATTTCGTAGCTATACGGTGGGGGTTTTCTTATATACAGATTTTGCAATCGATTCCAGAGAACCAATTGCAAAAAATACCTGTCCAACAAAAAAAATTGACGGTACTTTTGACGGTACTTTTAAAAATCAAAAAAATATAATCATTATCTATCAGTAAGTTATTTATATTTTGCGGTTACCCCTCCCAAGCATTTCAAGCAGTATCTCATCGCATCAAATCCCTTAAATTTACTAGCTTTCAAACAGACTGGTAGTTTCCTGTAGCATCACAACGTATCTAGACATACCATCAAAATGACGGTACTTTTAAATACCGTTATATGAGATACCGTCAAATGCTTACAGATACCGCAATACGTAACGCTAAGCCAAAAGACAAGCCCTACAAAATGGCTGACAGTGGCGGCTTATATTTACTGGTGAAGTCTGCCGGGAAGTATTGGCGCATGCATTACCGATATGCAGACAAACGGAAAACACTGGCTATCGGCGTTTATCCAACTGTTAACCTTCTCTCTGCACGTAAGAAAAGAGATGAAGCACGGGACTTGCTAATTAAGGAAATTGACCCGGTACTGGTGAAAGCCATCAGTAAACAAGTCAAGAAATATGCCCACGAAAACACATTCCAAACTATAGCACTTGAATGGCACGCTAAACAATCAGCTACTTGGGCAGAGTCAACTAGCCTAGCGCCAATATAAAACGATGCTTAGAAGCAGATATATTCCCCTGGTTAGGTAATCGATCAATCAAAGATATTAATGCGCCTGAATTGCTGGCCGTACTGCGTAAAATAGAAAGCCGTGGCGCTCACGAGAAAGCGCAACGGACACGGGAATACGTCGGCCGGGTGTGTTTAGATAGATATGCCACTCAAACCGGCCGCGCTGAACGTGATACTAGTGGCGATTTGAGGGGAGCATTAGCGCCAGTTAAATCAAAGCATCATGCCAGCATTACTGACCCTAAGGCTATTGGAGCATTGCTACGCTCAATCAATAGCTTTGCTGGCTCATATACTACTAAATGTGCGTTACAGCTTGCCCTATTGGTATTCGTCAGACCGGGTGAACTACGTCAAGCAGAATGGGTAGAGATTAATTTTGATAAAAAAGAGTGGCGCATACCCAGCCATAAAATGGAGATGAGTGAACAACATATCATCCCATTATCACGTCAAGCAATTGAGATACTAGAAGACATTCAACCATTAACAGGACATGGTAAATATATCTTTCCAAGCATAAGAAGTACCAGCAGACCCATAAGCGAAAATACCATTAATGCAGCATTAAGACGCATGGGTTATGAAAAAGATGAAATGACAGGGCATGGTTTTCGCAGCATGGCTAGTACGTTATTACATGAGCATGGCTGGCCGCATGAAGCGATAGAACAGCAATTAGCCCATGCAGAACGTAACAAGGTATCAGCTAGCTATAACTTTGCTGAACACCTGCCTAAGCGGCGAGAAATGATGCAATGGTGGGCGGATTATTTGGAGAGTTTGTTTATAGGTGCCAAAGTTGTGAATTTTCAAAAAAATTGATTGGAATCTTCAGACTACAGGAATAAGATGGAGACTTGGAGAAAACTTCAGGCTGAGATAGCCCGCGCTTGGCGGGCATCATCTGTATATTTTCTCTTTAATCTTATCTTTTAGGTTCTTCTTTCTTAGCAGTTGTTGTAGTGGTTTTGATGCTGCTGGCGTTTTATCGCACTGCGGATCAATAACAAAGCTGGTTTGGTCAAACTTACGCCATGCGCCTGTACCAGCGCCATCGACCACAAGTATTGAGATGATGCCCAAATCAATAAACATACCAAGCAAAGTGGTGGCATCGAATGATTTTGAAGCTGGAATAGAAACCGGAATACAGCCTTCCTTGCGTGCAGTAACCACGTATTCTCTTTTTTTCTTAAAGGTTGTGATGCTATTACCGCGTCCAATAAAGTCTTCATTCACATAGAGATCAACGTCTGGCTGATTGCTTCGGATTGCTACTTGCTGCGATGTGCCATGAAATATGGAAGCACAGCCTGATAACAACGTAATTGCAGTTAACAACGGTATGGCTTTTTTCATTGATTCCTCTTCCAAAGCTAGTAAAAGCCCGCATGAATCAGGTTATCGAGTGCTATATTTTTGCCTAAAAGCTATGCAATATTCCCTTTTTTTCACATCAAATCAAGCAATATCTCCAATACACTACAATTTTTTTAAGATGTTTATTTCATAAAGAAATAGGATAAAACATCCTCTTTCTTTCTTCATTGTTGTTCGCTTTTTGATGAATAGGGCAGCATCAATCTCTACAGCTTTTAGATTTATGTACCGCAACTTGCTATTTCTTCGCTAAACGTCTCAAAAAAGTAAAAAAGCTGAATACTTTTTTTATGTGTCGAGGGGAAGCAAAAGCCTGATAAAACCTGAAACCTTTCAAATCCAACGCAGATATTGAGTAAGGTTTAACGAAGCTATAAACGGACTAGGTCTACGTTAGAGCGTTTTTTTATATGTGCTCTACTCTTTTTTTTCTAAAGTTTCAAAAATAAGGGTCGTTTAAAGTATTTCATGACTTAGCATCTGTTATGAATCTCTCTAATGTGAAATAAAACCCCCACTAGATATCGTCCTATTTAGTGAGGGTTTTCTTATGTACTGCTTAAAGATAGCAAATGGTTCCAGAGAACCAATAGGAAAAGATACCCGCTGACCTTTAAGCCTGGCTGGCTTGTTTGATTAGAGCGGCTAATACCCAATAAAGAAATTTGACGGTATTTTTAAAATCCTAAAAATAAATATCATTATATTTCAATGATATTTACTTACTTTTAGGTTACCCCTCCCGTCAAGTTTGAATTTGCAGCATTTCATAAGAATTGATAATTTCCTATATCCTATAGTATCACGGCGTATCTGGAATACCTTTAAATGCTCACAGATACTGCACAATCCACCGGAAGTTCTGGCGTATGGGATCGATATGCAAGCAAGCATAAAACGCCTTGTTATCGGGTCTATCTGCTGTTACCCTTCCCACTGCATACAAGAAAAGAGATGAAGCACCGAATTTGCTGACTATGGACGTTGACCCGGCGTTAGTCAAAGTCGTCAATGAGCAAAACAAGCGGCACGGCTTGACTCGCTGGTTTTCCGTTCGATCAGGTGAACTACGTCAAGCGGGATGGGCAGAGATCGATTTTGATAAGAAAGAATAGCGTATACTCGGCCATAAAATGAAGATAAAAAACAGCACGTTGTTCCTTATCGCGTCAAGCAATTAAGGTTTTAGAAGCCATTCAACTATTATAGCGTAACCAGTTAAGAATGATTCAGAATATATAGAATTTGAAGAGCATCTCAACGGTTTGGTTGTGTTGTTTACGCAGTGCTTTGGCGTATGCCCATTTGTGCTAGATGAGACAATGAGAATACCCTTTGAATTATTTCTAGCTGGTTTTGCTATAACAGGGAATAGGAAATATATTTTTCCAAGCATAAAAAGTACCGTCAGACCAATGTCAGAAAATACCGTCAATGCAGCACTCAGGCTTATGGGTTATGAAAAAGATGAAATGACCGGGCACGGTTTCCACAGCATGGATTCAACCCTGCTTCATGAGCATGGCTGGCCACATGAAGCGATTGAACGGCAGCTGGCACATGGGGTATGTGAAGGTATCAGCTGCATATAATCATAATCATGCTGATCATCTACCTAAGCATCGCGAGACGATGTAATGATGGGCGGATTATCTGGGTGAACTAGCAGCCGACGCTAAAGTGATAAGCTATCATAAATCTTAATTTACATGTTAAATTTCACTTAGCTGACTCCATAAATAAAAAATTACCAATAAGGCAAGGCAATACTTGCACCTATAGCACAACCAGATAATTTTGATTATAATTTAAAGATGGCCTATTCACTGGATTTCCGCCGTAAAGTCCTGTCTGTTAGAGAGAAAAAAGGACTTACGATAGCCGAGGTGGCGGCCCGGTTTGATGTTGGCGTGGCGAGCGTGACGCGTTGGGTTAAGAACATCCATCGTAAACCTCAAGGGTTTCGCCAACGCAAGATTGATCTTGATGTGTTGCGGCAGGATATTCGCGATTATCCTGATGCTTATCAGTACGAGCGGGCAAAACGTTTGGGTGTGGCGCAAAACGCTATTTTTCTGGCGCT
>NZ_FOUB01000075.1 GCF_900114745.1 Nitrosomonas communis
ACATCGGACTGACTCACCGCGGTAACATAAGCCGGCTGGCCGTCCTTCATCGCCAAACCGTTCAGGTGGCAACGGTCTTCTGCCGCCAGCTTGCTAATAAAAGAAGGGTGCCATAACGGCTTGAAACTGTGCATTTCACTTAATGTTGCCAAACAACTGAACAAAGTATTGACGAATACCAGGCGACCCTCGCTATCCACCGCCATATCGTGAATATCCAAATCCCCAGTGGTGTACCCCATTTGCGGCACAAACAGCCGATCATAGCCGTCCTGTTGCTGACCAAGCTCGAATACATTCTCAAAACGCCAAACCTGATACAGACTGCTCATGTATAAGCCATTCGGCGTCGAACACAACCCCATGCAGCGGTTAAAGCTGCGCTCGAATACCGATAGCCCGTTATCGGGTTTAAGGCCAATAAAGTACAGCTTGCCAATCTGGTAAGTTGTCAACGCGATGGCAAGCTGTTGCTCGGCCAACCAGGACAACATCTGGCGAGAGGCGGTGATTTCAAGCGCCGGTACCGCGATAGTTTCGTTAGTATCCATTAAAAATCCTGAGCAATCATCAGTAGCTTCAAGATTCTCTTCAATGCTTTGTTTAACCAGCCATGCGCAAATTTTATCTATACACAAAGCTGGTACAGGAGATTGTAACCATAGTTGGTCGCGAGGGGCGGATATGACTCCCCCCATCCGGCGTACTCACGGTGGACGTTCCCACTCATGTCGCCAACTTGCCTACACTTTAGCTTCTACCTTACTAAGTGAGGCTGCCGGTCGTGTACCCTATAAGAATCCTGAGGTGTTTTTTTAATTTATAAGTTAAATTCCAGCAAAACAAGTGCCTCACCATTACTCTAGATGACATAGTTCTTTATTTTACTTTTACTTTCAGATCAGCTTAACCGTGCCGGCTAAATAACTTTTAGTCGAAACGTCCCACTCCACAACAGTTTTTTCACATGTGGAAAGCTATGATCATTTCTAGTGTATGACAACGAAAGTGAGGGGGTGAAGCATGAAATTAGATTACTCTTCATTTAAAGGCTTGGAAGGAAAAATATTTTCTTTCTTTTTCTTCATGGTTGTTCTGTGTTTTCCATTTCAAGTTCATTCATCCGAGACGTATAAAAAAATCGTGGAAGGCATGGAGCCCCAGAGTATTACGATCATCGGTGAAAGCCAACAACTACCTGAATCTATCCAGTTCTTCCAGGGATTAATATCCAGCTATCTACAGCAAGGTAAATGCTTGGCTGTTGCCTTGGAAATTGTCAGCATTCAACAAACTATTCTTGATCAGATGGTAGAGGGTAGAACGATTAAATCGGATATCAAACTACCTCCTATGATCGAGCATACTTCTTATCGCTCATTGGTTGATGATCTAGTTATAATGAAAAGGAGAGGTCATTGCTTGAGACTGATCGCCATTGATGCTGGAGGGCTAAACGTCAATCAGGACAAATGGATGGCCGAAAGGCTGGCAAAGCAAATAAGCCAAGCACCGATATTGGCATTATTGGGGAACCTGCACACGTTAAAAAAAATTGGTTGGAACTCGTCCATAGGCAAGGCATTCCCTTATGTTGCAGAGATACTGTCGTCTCAAGGATACCGGATTAAAACCTATCCGCAAATCCGGCAAGATAAAGCTTGTAACACTCAAAATCGACTCATTTCTTCTGATGAGCAGAAGATAGCTACTTTGCTCAATCGTAGCGTAATTTCTTTGCTTAATGCTGCTAAATATGAGACAGTAAATAATGTCGTTGATGGCGTTATCCTTTGGGAATGCGGTTAATAAATATAGAGTTCAGCAATATTTTTCGTGTGTGCTACTGTTATCTACTCAGGAAGATGCTGTAGTAAACGGTATTCATTGTACTGGTAGATAGATGGGAGCAATTTAGCGAGGGAAAGGTGCCCAGTCGTCCCGGTCCTACCCGTCGGAATTTTGGGGCGGGTGAGACGCGGGTTGGTTTTTTACGGGCACAAGTGGCCGCTGCGGGGCGATTTGCTGACCGGGGATGGGGTAGTCATCCTGGAGTGCTCTCGGAGGCCAATGGGCGGTCGATAGTGTGGAGTTATTCTGCACAAGCCCAACTCGAATTCTATCGAGCTCTCAATCTCACTAGCTAACATCGGTCGTGTAAACCGTGGTACTCCAGAACCTTGGCGATGCAGCAGCCTCGGAAATGGCCCAGCGTGGTGAAGTTAATATCGGCCTATTAACCAAAGAAAAATATGGTGAGGAGTGCCTGAATATCGGTTTTTCAACGGCGCACGGAACTGTTACGACAGCATCAGACTGGGATGGATCGCTGGAAACCAAAACAGAGCGTGAACCCTTGCCCGGCAGTTATGAGGAATTATTCACAATTCTAAAAACCAGAGAATTCGTTCTCGAACTGCACAAGCTTGAAATCGAGAAGTCATTAATACTTCTATCAAAAATTGCACTACTCGTTATCGTCGTGGCATTTAAGTACTTTTTTGCTTCCTTTTGAATAACTCGCCCTGTACTCAAGCTTTAATTTCAGGCATATGTACGCTTGCGCACAGAGAAAACCCGCTTCGAAGCGTACGCTAAAGTTGTTCCTGGTTTTATCAAACCAGCGATAAAGAGCCAAAATACATCATAGGTGTTTTTTAAATTACCGGATAGGAGAGCAATTATGCCTTCGAATAAAGGGAAGGATGAGGATAACAAGGGCACCAGCCAGCGTGGTTTTGCTTCTATGGATGAAGACAAGCAACGTGAAATTGCGAGCAAGGGTGGCAAAGCAGCTCATGAGAAGGGTACTGCGCATGAGTTTACCTCAGAGGAAGCACGCGAAGCGGGTCGTGCAGCTCACGAGAAGGGTACGGCTCATGAATTCACTTCTGAAGAGGCGCGCGAAGCAGGCAGAAAAGGAGGTCATGCTGCCCATGAAAAAGGTACAGCCCATGAGTTTAGCTCGGAAGAAGCGCGTGAGGCAGGTCGCAAAGGTGGGCAGTCAGGTGGCAAAGGTGGCTCCGAGGATGAATCTTCTTCTACCCGTGGCGGTACATCTGAGCAGCATGCTAAAGCAGGCAGGCAAAGCCATAAAAATAGCTAACCAGCAATAATAATGGCGAGCAGACAAACTTGCTCGTCATCTTTGTGAGACGTTATCTTAGGTTTGATATGATTGATTACCTAACGTGAGTTCGACCTAACAAAAGCTATAGAAGGCATCGGAATTCCTCATGATGAAGCAATTTTGAAAAAAATTATATTACGAGAGGAGCTAGATTCCAATGGGTACCATAGCGTAACGATTTCGTGTGTGATTGATGTTTTTTGTAAAGGGCATGAGCCGTGGTGTGATCACGTTTCGTGAGAGGCCTCCCTTACTTCTTATCTCATCATTAATTGATGCCCGGCGATATTCGATTTCTATCATTAAAAGCGTTTTTTTTCGTTTGGTTTAGTATAGCGTCAATCGCCCATGCTACTGAAACTGGGCTTCCGAATGGTAGGCCTGAGCCGATGGTTTTTGACTTAGTTGATCCGCTTGGTGCAAAAAAAGGCGAGACTGAAATCAACATGTTCCTTGATTATTCTAACAGCGCTGACCAACTCAAGTGGTCACCTGAAATCGAATATTCATTCATGGACGGGCATGCGATCGAGTTGGAATTACCTGTCGAAAACACAAATTTAAGTCAGTATAAGGTTTCGCTACAGGGAACTTTGGGAGAGTTGTTTCAAGGACGGATGATTCACGGATGGCAAGCTATCGGACGAAGAAAAAATGATGAAGAAGAGTATGGAGCCGATCTGCTCTACCTGAACGATTATAAATTCTCGGATAAGTGGAGCATGATGAATATGTTGGGCTTCAGACGTACGGCTTTCAATGAAAATGGAGAATTCATCGGTTTGTCAAACAACAGTTTGTTTTATATGTATTCGAAGGGATTCTCGCTCGGGATCGAACTGAACAGCGAAATAACCGAACGCAGCTACCGATACCGGCTAACGCCCCAGATCCAATATGCCTTCAGCAAAAATTCTGTGATTCAGTTTGGGGGCGGTCCTTCTCAACTCAATGAAGAAAAAAGAACTGAATGGCTGGTTACTTCTCGCCTTATCTATGATTTCTAGAGCTATAGCAAGTGTATTGCTTTAAAGCTGTTGCAGAGGCTACCATCAATAAAGCGAGGCAATCAATTTTACTCACCATTAGTGATTACACGTGGGTGAACTTGTACCTGATGGTTTACATCTAAACCAGCCAGCAACAGATTATCTTGCCGATATCATGTTTGCTATTTTATATAATAAGAGAATTTGGAATGGTGGAGGCATTCAATTGCTTTAAGCACAGTGGCCACATTTAAAAAAAATTAGGATTTCTTCTTTAACACCGTAATCTGTCCGTCAGATTCCATATATGCCTTTTCAATCTCTTTTATATTGGTGATTTCATGCTCACGCAATTTAGAAAGTAACTCTGATTCTGACATATATTCTTTTCGCATGTTACGCCAAAGAATCTGGCCTTTATCGATAAGTAGGAGAGGAGCGGGCTCTAAAACTGATCTAAGTGCTGGCACCCGATAAGCAAGCCAATCAGTAAACTGATTCCAGAAAATAATAGTGCCGACGAGAATAAATGCTTCACTCACTGAGCGATAATCACCAGCCATCCCATTTTGAGCCGCATCTGCAACAATCACGAGTATAAGAATATCGGCCATTCCGATTGAACCAACTCGCCGTTTCATCACCACCCGGAAAATAATAAAAAGAAAAACGTACATGGCAGTGCCACGCACAACAAGCTCTAATGGAGAAACGGTAATACCAAAAATCTCGCTCCAGTTAAGGTCCATATTGAAGAGACTTATATTATTTTATTAATATTTGACAGTCTCTAGATAAAATAATTTTTGGGCGTAGTAATAAGGCCCTTATATTGACACACCATCATTCAAGGGGAAGTACATCGTTTATCCTCATGTATTTTCTCGGCTAAGCAATTGTTATGATAATTAATACTCCAGTTGAATTAAACAGCGAATCGACCCTGCCTATTTTGCAACAAGTGGCAAGTCTTATGACAATACGCTGGCCAAAACGATTAACGTATTATACAAGACAGAAATCATCCGGCATCGCAGCTCTTGGCGCAATATTGATGAAGTGGAATTTGTCACTTGGGAATGGGCCGGCTTCAACAATCCAGTCACCGATTATTGGATCGATTGAAAATATCTCATTGGCTGAATTTGAAATGACATCTTATCGCCAATTAAAGGAGTCAGCTAATGCAGTCTGACTCAAGCTAAAAGTCTCCAGAAAAACTGGGGCGATTCATATATATAAAATAATGCTATGTCCAAGAAAACTGAAACAAAGAAAATAGAAACAAAGAAAATAGAAATTAAATGGATAAGCAAGCCAGAGGGACATCACTACAATGCTGCTTTATCCTATTTACGCTTAATTTACGATGAGAAGATAGCTGCTAGTTATGTGAGTAATCTAGAAAAAGCAATGCTTTCAGAATTCCAAGCTAAAGATATTTTCAGAGCATCCACTTTGCCACTGCTTGATATAAGTAATATACATGTCAAACGGGATATACAAAAAATACAGTTGGGAGAGAAGTTATCGCCCCTTCTTCTAGTAAGGGATTCAAATAATGGTAAAGTTATTATCGCAGATGGCTATCATCGATTATGTGCAATTTATTCTTATGATGAAGATGTAATCATTCCATGTATGATCGTGTAACTTGCCAAGCTTAATAAAGTTGAGAGAGTTTTTGCCTAACCTTGAAATTTTATTAATTAACGTGAGCTCAGGTTAAGAAAAACAGCAAAATGAATCAGTTTCATCTAATGATGAAACTGTTTTTGGGATCACTTTATCATGAGGAATTTAGGTTCCTTTTACAGCTTTGTTATGTCGAACTCACGTTAACTAAGCTCGATATAAATAAAAGCAATTAATCGATTTCATGAATTTTCCATTCACAAAATATATGCTGTTTCCTCCGCCTACCAATGCTGAAAATAAACCGCTTGATTAGTCCGCGCGTGAGAAATTGACTTTTATGGTTAAAAAAATACAAGGTTGTGGGCTCCTGTCGATAAGCCACTGATTTGCCGAAGTACTCCTTCTTTATCTCCTTGTATCGCAAAAGCAAGCTCATGATTTAACGGCAGGGATAGACCACGACTGTTTTCAGAATTAACAGAGCTTAGTTGAAACCGTGGTCTGTCCCTTAGGGACAGAGTTAGTCCTTAATTCATATTTTAGTTCTTCTACGTGTTTGCACGTATTTACTTACTAGCTTATATATTTTAAAAAAGCCGGAGAAAGACAAGCTCATTCTTAAAACTAATATCCTTGTATCAACTATGGTAACTTACCAAAAGGAGAAATTACATGGCGCATTCGCAATTTCGCAACCGGTTGATCGCCCTTGCAAATGACACCTCTGAGAATCCGACAGGGTTTCTTGAAGGATTGAGCGATATTCACTTTGACTGGCATGACGAATTGCCACCGACTTACGGCTTTTTATTGTTTCATCATCGAGTAGTTCGTTATTTCAATTCCATTGTGAACTCACGACTCCAGCCTCAGATCAGTGCGTTCACCCCCAGTGATCTACAAGGGATGGGTGTTCAGCCGTTCACGGCTAACCTGGGTAACATCGATACGCTAGGTGAGTTGGCTAATTTCTCATCTTCCATCCAATCATGGCACAACAACGCTCATGGCTTGATCGGCAGCGCCACCCAGACCCCCATGATGGATCCGCGCCAGAATATTTTCTTCCAGCCTTTTTGGCGGCTGCACCTTTACATTGACGGGCTATTCCAGACAGTGCTCCAGCAATACGGAGATAGGCAGCATTCTAGCCAATTCATAGATTCCCCGGCAGTTGCAGGACATCTCGAAGTAAGCCACCATAGCTGGGTCCCTCGCATTTAACAGCGAGGTGAAATCACGGCCGACATTAGACTTACTGAGCAGACCTTCGGGATTCCTCAGAGGCAGACCTTGAGGAATCCCCTTGAAATTATCAGTATTTGCCATGAAGCACAGCGATCAAGGTTGCGCCAGCTACTCCAAGTCTACGTGCCTCTTGTAGCAACCATTCACCAAGAGGCAGACTGCCATGTCGGCGGTCTTGTTGGGTAAAAAACGTCACTTGAAAACCCTGCATGTTTTTCTCCTCAGAATCGTTTCAGGATGGCGACCGATGCTAGACCGAATAGTGTCATGGTCAATGAGCCGATCACATGGGCACCGATCGCAGCAGTCGCCCAGAACAATCGTTGTTGCTGGATGAGTGTGATGACTTCTGCTGAGAAAGTTGAGAAGGTTGTCAGTCCCACTAGAAAGCCAGTGATGACCAAGAGACGCCATTCAGGCGCGAGTGTGGGGTGGTCAGCAAAAAATGCCAACGCCACCCCAATCAGGTAGCTGCCAATTAGGTTCGCAGCAAGAGTACCGGCAGGGATCGCCGGGAATATCTCATTGAGTGATAACCCCGGAGCCATCGAATCAATGCACCTAGCGATGCGCCCACACTGATCGCGAGGATTGAGTTCCACATAATCTTGTCCTTCTTGTTCATCTTGACCGGACAGGCACTCGAGAATTTATATGCCCAGACTGGGGTTTATGCATAGGCATCATCGGCTACTGCCGCTGCGATTACTCGAGGAATGCCAACCCCAAGCTTGTCATTTTAACCGAGCATTGGTTTGAAAGTCCCAATCTTATTCACTAATCTCTGCTCTCCGCACCAAGTTGGTTTCCTCCGCCTACCAATGCTCAAAATAAACCACTTGATTAGTCCGCGCGTAATCCACTGATTTATATACTCTAAAAAAAGAGAAGTTGTGGAATTCGCACTTGCCTGAGGGGTAGGGGTGGAGACAATAATGGCGCAAAGAGAGAAAAAGTGAGGAAATTTCTGAAATTTCATGAAACTAGAAGTCCGCAAAAATCTTTAAGAGCAGGCACGCGAGAGTTTTAAAGAAAAAAGGCCAACCTGTCTGGATATTTATTATGCCTCATACATAGAAATAACTAAGAAAATTACTAAAATGACTAATGCAATTATCGCTTATAACATCTCAGAATTTATCTGTTGTGAAACAGGTTAAAACTCGTAGTTAATAAAATGGTGAAACATTGCATGATAATTTACTCAATACAGAAATCTTCTATGGCATTGAAGAGGCTCAAGCTATCGTGGCCAGTGCATCCGTGAGTACCATACTGTCAGACCGTATAGCTTATTAGATTATTAATCACCGGAACCTAGAAATAATATTTATCCCATCACCACAAAATTACATCTATTCAGGCAATGCGTATGTAGTAGATACTCTCGACAATTGATACTAAATCAAAGTACTCTATTCATAAAATAGTCAGGGCCAGAGTAAAGTTAAGCATTAAATTACTCTGGCCACCGATTCGTCTGCCCTTGATAAAGGGTATTTTTCAGATTCCTACCCCGATTATTTATCGCAACTAATCAATTATGGCTTTCCTGAGCCTCTTAATTGCACTATAGCATCTGCTGAATCTTGGCTAAATTCGCCTGTATTTTGATCATAAGCGTTTGCTCTGGCAGAGGCTTTAATTGGTCCACCTGCAAATTTCCCATTTTGATCATTTATTGTGACTTCCCAAGGAGTATTACCGTTACATTCTAAGTAAGTCCCAAAGGCGCCGCGGACAAAGAGGCGTCCAGCTTCTTGTTTTACCTCACCAAAGAGGTTAACAAATGTTGGAGACGAGCAGGAAATAGTTCCGCGGATGGTGGCGCTTCCTAATCTATCGAATGAACCGACAGGATCAATGATGAGATCGATTGTCAATGGTGGCGGTGCAACCTGGACAGTAAATACTAGATTACCGCCCGGCCCACTGCCAAACGCTCCAGCCATAAAGTAATAGGTCTGGCCAGCAACAGCGTCAAAGGACACTGATGATTGCAGGCCTGCGGTATCATCATTGCAAGCAATCTGGAGGAGATTGCCACGTATGCCTGTATAAACTGAAAGGGTTGTATCATAATCACTTCCAAAACTGTTGGCTTGGATCCGCATGTTTTCACTTGGAGTGAACGAATACCAAACTGTAGGTCCCTGACCACTGCAATATGGATCGTCTTCTGCTGTTATCGCTTCGCTCGTGTTGATGGTATTAACGAATGGCAGCGGTTCTGTTGCTATAGTGGCACTAGCAAAATCATCGTTAGTAGGTGGTTCTGCTATAGCTGAAGACATACCCAGCCATATTAAAGCTATTATCATAAGTGTGATTCTAGCTAACTTCACATCAAAAATATTGTGGCTTATCATCAGATCATCCTTTCAAATACCAAGCAACGAAAATAAATGGAATAAATGAGACTACGTATGTGATATGTAAATTACTACTTAATTTTTGATATCCTCTCCTTAGTTTTAAAATTATTGATCAATATATTATTGTCAATTAACGGCCAAATAAGTGGTGGCTTTAACAATAAGTAATTTAAAAAAGATCTAACTAAAGCTTATGTGTCTACCTTTTGGCTGAAGATATTTATGATCTACATACGGGCTGTTTTCTTCGCCTAGCAATGCTGAAAATAAACTACTTGATTAGTCCGCGCGCAAACAATTGATTTTTATTGCTAAAAAAATACAGGGTAGTGGACTTCACGCTTCTATGACGGGCAGGGGTGGAGAGAATAATGGCGCGAAGAGAGAAAAAGTGAGCGAATTTTCCGTTTTTCATGAAACCTCGAAGTCCGAAAGAATCCGCATGAATCCGCGCTAACACGCAAGAGTAGGCGAAAAAAAACCAACCGGATGAAGGGTTGGTTTTTGGTATTGGTGGAGATAACGGGAATTGAACTGAAGTCCGCATTCGCTCTGCTATATTTATTATCAGTGACGAGAGATGGCAGATTTGGAATCGCTAGATCATCGTCACCATTGATACTGCTCGTGAATTGATTTTATTCTCAGGCCTTTAATTCCCTTTCCTTTGCCATGCCTCGCTTCGAGAACACTATGTCCTAGAGTTACGCATGTTTGAATCAGAATCTCCTTAAATTTGCCATTACTTAACGAGATTTTGCTGTTACGTTGACACCATAATAAATAATTCGCATATAACCATGTATCAGAGTTCTTATAGCCTGTTTCACGACCCGATTCTTTAATTTCTCTTCTGTCTCCCATCTGCGTCCACGCGTTAAGGTCTGGTATACAACACTCAATCAACCAACCAGCTATGGGGTTGCTGGCTGTCATCGCTTCAAGGTTAGCATTTCGTATCTGCGGCGGTGGATTCAGGATAATCTGGGAAATTTTGTCGGCTGATAATTCCAACAACCAATTCACTAATCCAGGAAGTTCGGAATGTAAGACAGCTTCTTCACCCCCCTGTTTCTCCCATACTTGTCTCTCTTCATCGGTAACTCTGCGATCAAATATCACGGTAACTCTGCGCCGATCTGGCCCGCTGGTGTGATCGGTAAATTGCAGCGATTCATTACTCGCTATAACTACCAGCCCCGGAAAAATAAAACTTCCTGCCTGTTGCTGGTGTTTTCGCTCGAGCCGGATAGGATCCTGTCCAGTGATTGCTTTTAGAGTATTGATTGACCCGCCATATTTGTCTGAATCTGAAATAATGGCAAGTCGCTTATTGAAAAGGGCTGCTGTTTCAAAACGGTTTTGCTCCAATTGATACAGGTTAGTGATGGCGGTATTTATATAGCCTACTAACGCAGTGAGCAACCGCATGAATGTCCCTTTTCCAGTCCCACCACTGCCTTTCAAGTGCAAGAACTTTTGGAGATCATTTCGCCCGTGAAGTACCGCCGCCATCCACGCTCGCAAAAACTGAGTAATTTCCTCATCGCCATTGACTGCTGTTTTCAGCCAGCTCTTGATATTGGGGCAATCAGCATTCTTTTTATATTCATAAGGCAGACACCAGGACAGAGCATTCTCGGGTGTTATATGCTGTAATTCACCACTTTTCAGATTAAGCAAACCGTTGATAAACGGCAAGCCTGCCTTAACAGGCACTGGCAAGGGCAACATAATACCATCGGCTAATAACGATTTGATCCCATTCTTGTAAGGAAGTCTGAATCCCACTTCACCCGATCCAGAATAAAGCAGGCGAATTAATTCTTTGTCAAAAAGCTGGGGTGACTGTAACGGTTCCCAGTGGCTGCCCATATATTGATGCCATGTTTGAGAACCACTATCAAAAGCATAATAACCTTGTAATGATTTTTTAATTATTTGAGCAGCCTTGGATTCAATCATTAACTTCTTACGTTCACCTTCGCTGGTTTGCATGACTATAATCAAAGCCCCGCTGCTAATATCAGGCTTAGCGTTGAGTTGGTGTTGGTTTGATGCTGGCTGGTTATCTTCAAAATCCTTGTGAGTGTTGCAAGTGCTGGAAGTGTTGGGTTTCCCAGATTTGTTTGTAAACTTTTTATTTGGCATAACTATGCCTTGATTTTGTGATGGTTCGGGAAATTCTGCTTTATTAAGATCAAGCATGATCGCCTCCTATCGCCAGGTAATCATTCCAGTCGAAACCAGCTGTGGGTGGGATCAATATCTTACCTTTGATCGCCAGCGCGGCATCTCTAGCTGCTTTCTGACCTACACCCGATAAATCGTTGTCACCACACAAGATAATTTCAGTATCTGGCGCTAGCGCTCGAATATTTTTAGCGACCGGGAGCAGGTTACCTGCATCAAACGCAACCACAACACGCTGCCCACAATCCTCGAAAAGACTTGCATCAGTGGCAAAACCTTCGCAAATCAAAATGCGCCCGCTGGGTTCGCCAATGATATGGAAGGACCCTTTCTTTCTGCCGCCAGATAAGAAGCGCTTTTTACCTACTGGTGAGATGAATTGCAGATTGACTAGGCGACAGGATGGATCATAAATCGGTATGACGAGCAACTTACCTAGCAGCCATGCACCATGGGGTTGAATGCCTTTTTTAATTAAATAAGGATGAGCTTTTTGACTTTTTGCTGCTTTGCTACATTCCAATAAATAGCGAGCTTTTGCTGCAATCTTTTCATGCTTCTGGTGCTGTTCGATCTCACGTAGACGCTTGAATTCTTGGTACATCGTTCTGAGGCTGATTTTTTCAGCCTGGGTTAATTTGAGATCTATATCCACACGCCAGTTTTGCCAGCCTAATCCGTCAGTATGGTTCTGGAAGCCACCTGCTGGAATACCATCAGAATGTAGTATATATGCGCCATCAGTATTATTTGTAGATTTGCCAGCTACATGGCATCGATGAATTTTTCCATCTGCAATTGGATGGACAATAATCACATCACGTTTGCTAGCTGCATTAACGAATTGATTAACAACATCATCAATACGTATTGATACAATATTGTTGTACTGTTGATAGATGCTTTTAGTTAGGGGAACACTTTCATTTCTCATTTAAGGGTGCTCCTGTTTTATTAGCTGAGAATTTCTATTTTTACGGACTGTTTCAAGCTCGCTCATCGGCTCCAGCGGTGATGAATTAGAATAATTCGCTGCTAACGCTTGCCTCACCTGGTTGGTTTCATATTTAGCATCTGTCGATTCTTCATCGATTTGGACTGGGTTAGTGAACAAGCCTAGCCCATCTGGTTTAAACAAGTTTAGATGTAACAGGCATGTCTGCTTTTCAATTTCTGCGTTATTAATGAAATTCATATTTTTTATCGCCATTTGGCTTTATTCCTTTTGAAAATTGCCAATGACTTGTATGCATATCAATTTGTACACATTTGCACGGATGCTTTTGCACTATACCAACGCATCGTGATCATCCATGAGTATGCAAATGTAAATGATTGCACAGTCATATTCAGGATATGGAGTTGTAAAAAAAGTCTTTTGCCATGCTTACCTGTGCCCGCACGCTGTTGTAGTGTTTCTAGTGCGTTGCAAGCACCGGTTTTTTGATGGCTTTCTCAAGTCTTAATACGCAACGTAGACGTTGTGTGCGCATAAACGACGTCACAAAGAACCATTAACAAGTTTTAACGAGTTTTCTTATTTCTTTGACGTACCAGCCAAGGCGGCCATATACTCGAATAGGCCGTATTGGCCCCGTCTCGAGGGCAGCCCACTTTCTTAGAGTCTGCGGCTGGCGATTAAGATAGTAAGCCGCTGCATCAGTGGAGACTGTATCGCTGGTTACTTGATCCAACGGGGGGTAGGGGGAATAAAATGCCTGCATCGGAATTTCCTTTTGTCGATTAATAACGACACAGATTTTAATGTGTGATTTTTGAGGTTTTCTTCGCGTTTTCCGAGTTTGTTAATATTTTGCCAATATATTCTCTAACTAACTGATAATTAATTATTTTAAAGATTGATAAACTTAACGGGCTGTATCATCTTGCGATACAAAGTCATTGGGCGTAATTCTTCGACTCGTTCTAATAGCCGATTAGCTGCTTCACAGTTTTTTACAGCTTGCTTAATTTCTTTTGATAATGTTGCGCCACCTCGCATATCATCAAATTTTGGGTTAAGTTCAAGAAAATTCATAAAGGCTTTATGAACCTTTTTGTAAGCCTGTGTCATGGAGGACACAGGTTTAGTCATAGCCACAGCCATGCTACCCACATGCCAAAGTTGTCTTTCCATTGCTCTTTGTCTTTCCATCAAAAGATACTTTATGAAATCCAACTCGACATGCTCATCTCGGACTTCTTTTGGGTCTGATTCCCAATCGTCCTCGACCAACCCAAAAATCCAATCGACTGATACATCATAAATTGCTGCCGATTTTTTAATCAATTTCAAAGGAAAGTGTTCAATATCCAATCCTCCCTCGTAAAACTTTAGGTCATGCGCAGGGATATCAAGAAGCTGGGACGCCTCGGCAATAGTCTGACCCCGGAATTTCCTTGCTTCCTTTAACTTTGATCCAACCGATGCGGCTATCGCGCGCTCTTCTTTATCAATAACCAGCGAGGCTGAAGCTGAATTGACCTGTGCCGAAAATTTACGCCACATTTTTATATTCGGTTGCTTCCACTCAGCCGGCTTAATGTCTGGTCTTGGCTTCTGCCTTTCTTGCCACAAGTTATAATTTGTTTGCAGATGCAGCCAATATTCGGCCGTTAAATTTTTCAGCCAGGCTCCGAGGCGGAGGGCTAGATCTAAGCTTATAGGCGCCTCACCATTGATAGCACGAGACAACGTCACACGTGAGACACCAAGCTGTACCGCTGCTTCTGTAATGCTCACACCCAACTCTGGTAACACATCATTTTTCAAAATACTGCCGGGATGAGGTGGCTTGGATAGTGCTGTCATACTGCTCCTTGCTGAAACAATTAGAGAGATTATTTAACAATGCGCAGACTTTGTTGGCTTTCAGTTTGTTCAAACACGATGCCGGCCTCTTCCAAAATCCATGTTTCAATTTTGATATGCCACCTTCTCAATAGATCGAGAGGGCGGCGTATGTAATGCTTTCCACGCACACCCTGTGGTTTGTAACCTTGAATTTGGGCTGCGATACCTTCGGGCATTTCTACCCACTCACTCAAAGTGGCAAATGATCGCCGTAATCCATGGAGAGACAAATCGATACCAATTATTGAACACGCCTTGCCATGTTGCTTGCTCGGTTCTGTCAGACGTCCACTGGCTGCAGCAGGGCTGCTGAACACCCATTGATTCCGATGGGGCAGATTGACCAAAAGATGCGCTACATAGGGTGTTAATGGAATGGTTCGCTGACCCTCCACCTTGTCTCGTATGGTTAAGCTTTTCCAGGTAAAGTCAATGTCCTCCCAGCACAAATTGGCTATTTCCTCACGGCGAGCACCCGTCAGCAGCAATGCCTGCAGGTAAGCGCTGATAACAGGATTTTGGATTTGTCTAATAGCCTCGAACCAAGCGGGTAATTGTTCACGCTGCAATACGTCATTCCTGGTTCTAGGCTTCCCAAGCGTTTCTTTGATGCTCCTGTTTTGTGCGGCATTGCTGGTTACAATTTCCGAATAAAAGGAATGCCTGTTACACCAGAACAGACACGCTCTTAGCAAGCGCAGGGCAAGGCGGGCTTGAGTGGCTCTTTTTACGGATTCTACTTTAGCCCATTCTTCAATCCGCGCTTTGGACAGGTCGGCGAGGCGTATAGTAGATAACGAGGCAAGTACTCCTGGAACAGTCAATTTATGGCTACGGCTACGCTTTTGTCCACCAGGCTGCATCATCGCGACATGATCCAGGTAATGACGTATATGGACTCCTCCGTTTTGCGTGAAATTTTTTTGATCTGGCATGGCTGAAACACTTGCACTCGTATATCCGGCCTGTAACGGGAGCT
>NZ_FOUB01000083.1 GCF_900114745.1 Nitrosomonas communis
GCGGGCGGCCATGATGGCAAGATATTTGATCAGATTCGGCCACAATTGCACAGCAATGAACTGTGTGGCGATAAAGCTTATCGACGGCCCAACGCCGAAGACATCAGACAAGCTCAGAATCTGACCGTCTTGACACCCGTTAAAAAAACAAAAAGGGCAACCCTATCTGGAGCCACAGGACCAATGGTTGTCTACAGTGGTTGCTCGCGTTCGGCAACCGATTGAAGCATTATTTGCCTGGATTGAAGAAAAGACAGGCTTTGAATGTGTGAGTCAAGTTCGTTCTTATAAAGCGCTTATGGCGCATGTATTCTGAAAGCTGGCTGCGGCTCTGTTTTCTGGAATTTTTTACGAGTTAGCTCTTAATTCACATTTAATTGCATTAATGATTAAATTTTGAAATAACTGACCCATTTGAGAAGTATCAGTCGCCACGATTGGCAGAGGATCCTACGTCACTTCAGCATGAATTTCCTCAATGGAGAACTGCAAATTTTGCAATACACGTGGTACTACTTCATTGACATCAATAGGCTCAAATTCCTTTCCTCTGGTACTAATTCGGGAAAAAGCAAGTAAATCATTAATCAATACCCGCATTCTGTTACATGCTGTTCAATTGTTTTTGGATTTTTGTTCTGTCGCTGATATCCCGATAGCAGATGCGACAAAAATTATGCATATGGAGGTCGTAGAGCTTACACATAAGCATAAATAGCTGACGATACTAAAAAGTAGTCAAGAGCTTTTACAGGTTTTTCATTATTTGGTAACACTTTGATCATACTCTGGTGCTTTATTTTTTAATCTTGATAATGAGAGATAAAAATGTATGCAATTGCATTATTGCCTGCCTCTTTGCTACCCCTTAATATTCATTTGTAATATGACAGGATTATAGGATTATATTTTGATCCGCTGCTGCTGCGTAGCTTTATATGAAGCATAGAAAATTGATCGAATATTAAGCTATACAGATTATCCCTAATATTGCTTTTTTGTAATTTTACTTTTTAAGGAGTTTTTCATAAGTGCTTTGATAAAGGCATAGCTTATCCCAATTTGAGAAAAAGGAGTCGAAATGGTTAGTTCAAAGTTTTTCTTGCCACGAAAAATCCAGCTCGCGGTGCTCTCCGCGATGGCAGCGGCATTTGCTAGCGTACCACCCGCAGTTGCCCATCATGACCCTGATGGCATTTGCGAATTCGACAAAGGGGTTGATTCGGTAAAATGTGGTGAACTTAGTAAGCTCATTCCGGTTCCAAAAGATGCCATTCATGCCGGCTTGGCATGGACTAAAGCATCGACACCGAAGATCTGCATGGGGATGCGTCCGTCGGAGTATGCGGGCTTTCACCTTACTTTCAAGGATGCTGATGGTCATGACCAGTTGTTCGAACCTTTCAGGCATTTTGTCTATGGTGGCGCCGGGTTCAGTGAAGGAGCGCATGGATTGGATGAAAGCAACACCAAGGGAAACACAGCGCGTGAGAATTTTGTATGCTGGGATATCACCCATGCGGACGCGTTCAAGCAAACTGATCATTTCCGCCTGATTGACGAGAATGCTAATGAACTAGTGACCAAAGCGGATTTTGCCCTGAATGATGCTGCCTTCTCCGATGCTGGGAATAGTAAAGGTTTGGATTACAACATGTTCTGCTCCGGTAACGTTGCGCTCGCAGACGGCAGATGGTTGTTTATCGGCGGCCACGACAAAGGCGGCAACAATGGTATTCGGAAGATGACTATCTTCGATCCCAGAGATGAATCCTGGGCGTCACGGGTTGTCCCGCCAGTCAAGGCGGCCTATCTCAACATCTTCGATCAGCTTACACCACAAAGCCTTCCACAAGATTTTCCCGATTTTCCAAATGCCAACAACGAAAGCAACACCGATCCTGCAGATCCATCCGACATGAAATACCAGCGCTGGTATCCGAGCGGGGCGCTGTTGCCCGACGAGACAGTACTCCTCGTCGCTGGCACAGATCGTAATACCAGTTTGCTCAGGGGAAATCCTCCTGGAGGTTGCACCGAAGAGACGCGAAATACACACGTCAACTGCTCCTTGATTACTCAGGTGGTACCTGAAATTTATGATCCTGAAACAGATAGCACTGTAGCGCTCGAGAATGCGAGAAAGCACCATAATACCTATCCGCGCGTTTATCCGGTGCAAACGGGTAATAATGCAAAAGATTGGAAGGTGGCGATCATCGGTGAGGTAAGCTCGAATTCGCTTGAAAAAGATGCAAACGGCAAGCCAATATTGGGGCGCCCGCTTCTGAGCGTCGCCAGGCAATACGATCCTTACACCTATACCGGCAAGACCTATCTGCTCGACGTGAAAGCGGCAAAGGCAGATTCCAGTCGTGATACCCCGGCTGAGAATTACTATCAGTTCGTGGATCAGGCAGTAAGTGCGCATAATTTTGGCGCAGGCGCCCAGTTGTGGGAAACTGATGATAAAGGCCATGGCGTCTCGCAGAAGGTCGTTCTTTTCGGCGGTAATTGTAGTGGCACAGATGCAGACCCAGCGCCAGCTTCATGTGACGGAGAATCTAGGGATTTAATTGAGATGATTGACTTCCAGGATTCATCGCCAAAATACAAGCAGAGCAATGCAAAGCTCTATTTGCCTGTCCAACAAAACAATACCACCGTGCTGCCTGACGGGAAGGTGCTTATTTCGGGTGGTGTAGTAGAAGGACGGGGACCGTGGGTTAATTCATTCCATCTGCAGCTGTATGATCCAGTAGCAGATGAAATCCACACACTTGTTGATCGGAAAATCGCTGGACATGATCATTCGACGGTTGCTTTGCTGCCCGATGGCACTGTTGCCTTACTCGGCGGCAACGCCACTGACTTACACGGAAATGTGGAACATCTTGATCTTGGTATACCTGTGGCGCAAATCTACAAACCGCCTTATTTGTTCAAAGGAGCGCGGCCTGAGATAAAAGACGCACCTGAGGAGATCTCCTATCATCGGCGATTCAACATTCAGCTGTCCGAAGGAACAGGAGCCATCCAATCAGTCGCCCTCATTGCATTTGGACCGGTTACTCATAACTGGGACTGGGGTAAGCGTTATGTGAAATTATGGTTTGAGCAACAGAAAGATAAGTTGGTAGTACAAGCGCCAGCTTTTCCTGGTCTCGCTGTCCCTATGCATTACATGTTGTTTGTTGTGGATGATAAAGGTGTTCCTAGCGTGGCTAAGTTAATACAGCTAAGAGGCACGCCAGCAAGTTAGTTGTAATTAACGAAGAGCGTTTGATCTTGTCTTTTCTTCTTGATAGCCATCGACGCTCTTCGAACCAGGAAAAGTAACAGGCTGTTGAAAAACATATTCGAGGCAGTTGATGATAGACAAAAAAAGGCAAAAAAGCGGAATTTATACCTAATAAATGAGCATTCTGAGCCTGTTTTTAATTCCGCGACGGCAGCGCGGCGTAGATTGGTTTTTCAACAGCCTGTTAAGGACGCTCAAAAAACCTAATAAAACCAATTTTATCATCTGGGAATCATTGTCCATCTTGACCTTTATTTTTTATGGATGAAGTTTTTAATCAACCACTTCTATTTCTGATACAAATGACATTGAACTGAGTCCGAAAAGATTTTTCATGGCGAATCGTTCACTATAATGTATTTTTACCCTTACCGCCATTTTTAGACATTTAACAGCAAAATCAAATAAATCAGGGTCATCCATAACAAAATGACGGAATTTGCTTCCACCATTTCCGATCTGGATGGTCATAAAATAATTTCTAAATAGATCTTTATTTTCAATTATGTTGACTATTCTACCAAATTCGACCCCAGAGGATATTTCAGGATCATTTGTATGAATGCTGCCGACAAAATGAGCTTGTTCTATTGCCTGGTTTTCATCTACTGAATAAATTGCCACTAATTCATTCGTTGCAGAACAAGAAAGTAATGCATTTTTCTTGGGTGTTTTGAATTCAAGTACAACATTACCGCCGATAAATTTTTCAATCGCTTTGTAACGATCTTTTTCAAAACAAAACTGCCACGGATTAGAAACTAAATTAGACGGCTGATTGCCAAAACTGATAAAAGTTATGCTGTCATAGCCAAGTAGTACCTCGCCAACATAGGCGTTGTTAAAAGTTCTTTCAAGAGTTACGCTACTCAATCGACCAGAAGCATAGCCTTTCGTATCAATAATTAGTAAGCTTGCAAAAATTGTTTCAGTGATCAGAATTGATAACAAAAGAAAAGTACTGATAGTGAGAAAACAACATTTTTTCATCAAAATTTTTTCGCAAAATATACGCAATTGCACAATTGATTTTTTACTAAGATTATTTGAAGGGTTCGAAACAATTATCAGAACAAATATAATTATAGTAGGCTATTTTAGCCTTGCTAGCCAACTGCATACGTATGAGAAGCGCGTATCATGATTAAATCGTACACTATTCTCAAGATATTTATCTGGGTTAAGCTTGCATCACTTTAACCATATGATCTCTAAATAAAAACAAGAGTGAAATGACTTCATGAATCAAGCGATGCTAACGGCCTTGTATCGGCAGTCCTCTCCAGTAAACCGGATTGTCCTGCTAGGTGCCAGTAATTTAACCTTATCTTTGCGCTTGGTTATTCAGCAAATTCAACATCATTGTGGTGGACCCAGTGAAGTGCTGGCTGCTGCGGGTCATGGTCGTTCTTATGGTCAGAGCAGTCAAGTGCTGATACGCGAATTACCGGGCATTATTGCCTGTGATTTATGGTCACAACTCGAGGCAAGTGACGCACGACCTACTTATGCCTTTTTGACAGATATCGGCAACGATGTCCTCTATGGATTCCTGCCACACCAAATTCTGCAGTGGGTTACTTGGTGTGTCGAGCAATTGCAGAAGCACTCAGCGCATATTGTCATGACCAATCTGCCGATTGTGTCGATTGAATCGCTGCCAGAATGGCGTTATCAACTTTTTCGGAATCTGTTTTACCCCTCTTGCCAGCTTTCCAGAAATGAAGCAGTGGAACGAGCAAGGGTAGTCCATCAGGGTTTGATTGAGCTGGCAGCACATAAGCAATTTATGCTGTGTGGACAGAAACCGGAATGGATGAGTATGGATGGCATTCATTATGTTTATTGGAAACGGCGTGTCTTATATCAGCATATTTGTGCGCATTTTAGTGCATCTCGTGATCAAGCAGATTTTGCTGGTACCAAAAAGCTATTTTCTCAAAACTGGCAACAGCGTCCACGATTTGCTTACCAGAAAGTGTTTGGCAAAGAGAGACACTGTCCGCAACCCAGTGGGTTATTAGCGGACAGAACGATGGTCTCTCTGTATTGAGTCAAGTACTTCCATTTCTAAATTTGTCGGCTTCACCTTGCCGTATTATTGATACTGGCTGTGGCTTGCCTTCGCGTCATTCTAGATGTGGGAATAGAATAAAGCTCATTCTCCACTAATGAGTGATATTTTATGCTGATTTGATGTACAACTTACCTTGTGTGCTATTGGTTAAATAGCACCAAAGTACAATCGAATCTTCTTGGGTTTGTGCGATGATAGCTAGATGCAACCTAGCTCCATCAATTCTTGTCAATATTTTTAGGCGCATATCGGATCATTTGAGCACATTCCAATAATGCAAAATAAATTAGTTATTTCTCCCATACTTATCCAAGTGCAATGGGGCCTAATGCTTCGAGTAAGCTGTTTGAGTGCCTGCGCACTTGATAAATATTATGTTCGTCTACTATTGTTGTTATTAGCTCTGCTACTGGGATTGCTTGCACCAGCGCAAGCCGATGAGTTGTTACTCGAACGGGGGCTGAGCGGTGTGGTGATCAACAGCCAAATAGCAGCAGCGACCGATGCTACTGCACAGCTATCGTGGTCACAGCTCTTGGCTGAACCGCAGCGCTTCATTCCTGCCAGTGGTCGCTGTGGCGCCGGCCTTGGTTCGGGTGCCCAGTGGCTGCGGTTAGATTTTCGTCGTGCTGAGACAGAACATAGCGCTCCCTGGTGGCTGGTAGTCGAGCCATTCAGCCTCTATGATTTGCGCTTATACCGACGCAATGCACTCGGAGAATTTGAGGAGATCACGTCTGGTGAACGGATGCCATTCACGGCTGGACGCGAGCGCGAGTGGCGCCAATACGCTTTTGTCCTGCCTGAGCATGGACCAGTTTATCTGCGTGCCTACGACCCGGGTTGTGCAAGCTTTCCGGTAACATTGTGGCACGAGGATGATCTTAAATTACATGAGCATCTGGGTGAGTTACTGTTAGGCGGCATCTATGGTGGATTGCTGGTCATGTGCCTCTATAACCTTTTTATGGCACTGAGTTTGCGCGATTCGGTTTACGGCTGGCATGCGATGACTACCTTGGCCTTAGGCGTTCTCCTGGTTTATTTGCACGGTCACGCGGCTCAATGGTGGTGGCGCGATGGGCCCCAATGGTTAGTCATGGGGCGCATTGTATTACCCAGTCTGTGGGGGTTGACCTTGGCTGGTTTCATTATGAGTTTCTTTCGTACACGCACCTATCTGCCTAACACCCACCGGTTGTTACAGATCATCATGCTGAGTTACTTACTGATCATCGCGATGCGTGTAGCTAGCTTGCATGCACTACCATTTGTGGTGTTGATTGCGCTATCGTTACCAGTTGCTGCTTTAGTGCTTTATATCACAATTCGGCGCTGGTATCAGGGCATGACATCAGCACGCTATTTCCTGGTTGCTTATATCTTGCTATTGGCGGGTATCATCCTTTTCCTATTAAGCCTCTGTGGCTTGTTAATGCCGAATCGATTAACCGAGCTGGCCATACCGATGACAGCGACTCTGGCAAGTTTGGTTTTTTCATTAGCTTTGACAGGGCGCATTAAGAGTCTCCGCAATGCAAGCAAGGCAGCCTTTATCGACGAGTTAACCGGTTTGCCTAACCGCCGTGCCCTCGAGCAACGCTTCAAGCTATATACTGAAAGTGAGGCTGATCATGGCTTCAGCTTGTTGAGTGTGGATCTGGATAAATTCAAGCCTGTCAACGATCAATGGGGCCATGCTGAAGGCGATCAGGTGCTGCGCGCCTTGACCCGGCGTATGCAGGCTTGTGTGCGGCATGAAGATCTGGTGGCGCGTGTCGGTGGCGACGAATTTGCGGTGCTGCTTTCACCTTCAGCCAGTACGGGTATCGTCACAGCTGTCATTAAACGATTGCTGGAAGCGACTCGCGAGCCAGTTCATGTCGGCACACGCAGCCATTGCTTATCAGCCAGCGTGGGGCTAGCTCACTATCCTACCCATGGTCGCAGCCTGGCGGAGCTGAGCCGCTATGCGGATTTAGCTATGTATGAAGCCAAGCGGGCTGGTGGAAATACCTGGCGTGAGGTAATGGAAGCACCCTGAATATCTTTTTTGAGCTACTAAAAGAGGGAGTCCTTTATCATGAGTCATGATACACCCTTTCCATCCTTGACCTCCGTTCGAGCTGCTATCAATCATGCTTATCTCTGCGAGGAGACTGAGCAGCTGAATCGTTTACTTCCCTTCATCAAGCTCAATGAGCGTGAACAGGCGCAAGTGCAGGCGCTAGCGCGGCACTTGGTGAACAAGGTACGCAGAAGAGAATGGGGAGAGGGTGGCATTGAGGCGTTACTGCATGAATATGACCTCAGCACCCAGGAAGGCATATTGCTGATGTCTCTGGCCGAGGCACTGCTGCGTATCCCTGATGCTGCGACCGCTGACCGACTGATTCAGGATAAGCTTTCTAGCGCTGAATGGGAGCGCCATCTTGGGCATAGCTCTTCATTCCTTGTCAATGCTTCCACCTGGGGTATGCTGTTAACAGGTAGAATCGTTAAGCTGGAGGAATCCTCTTCGCTATTCAGTCGTCTTATTGGCCGCAGCGGCGAACCGGTCATTCGGCTGGCGATTAAGCAGGCAATGCGCCTCATCAGCCATCAATTTGTTATGGGCAGCACCCTTGATGAAGCATTGAGGCACAGTCGGGAGGGTAGAAACCAACGTTACCGCTATTCCTTTGACATGCTCGGAGAGGCGGCACTCACTGCTGCCGATGCAGAGCGTTATTTCGCTGACTATCACCACGCCATTACGGCACTTGGCGAACAGATCAGTCCTGACAACTTGCTTAAGCATCCTGGTATCTCAGTGAAACTTTCTGCGCTCCATCCTCGTTATGAATATAACAAGCAGCAGCGAGTGCTGGACGAATTATCACCACGCCTACTGCAACTGGCGATTGCTACCAAAGCGGCCAACATAAGCATGACTATCGATGCGGAAGAAGCAGAACGGCTCGATCTTTCGCTTGATTTATTTGAAATGGTATATCGTCACGAATTGCTTATCGGTTGGCACGGTTTCGGCCTGGCGGTGCAGGCTTATCAGAAGCGGGCCATTCATGTGATCGATTGGCTGGCACAATTGGCTCGCGAGTGTAAACGCCAGATTCCTGTCCGTCTCGTGAAAGGAGCCTATTGGGATAATGAAATCAAGCAGGCACAAGAGCGCGGCCTCGACGGTTATCCGGTATTCACTCGCAAGGTAGCGACCGATATTTCCTATCTAGCCTGCGTTCGCCGTCTCCTCGACCATGGCGATCTCTTTTATCCTCAATTTGCTACTCATAATGCCCGCACGATTTCCACCATTATCGTTATGGCCGGGCAGCAATCTTTCGAGTTTCAGCGTTTGCATGGTATGGGTGAGGCACTCTATACCGCCGTGTTCGATGAATACCCACAGCTTATATGCCGCGTCTATGCCCCCGTTGGCAACTACCAGGATCTGTTACCCTACCTGGTGCGGCGGTTGCTGGAGAATGGCGCCAATAGTTCTTTTGTCAATCAGATTGCGAACGAACAGATGACAGTCGATGAGACCATAACTGATCCGCTAAGTGAACTGGAACGCCACAAACAACGGATTCCGCAGCCACGTCAGCTCTACGGTAAGGAACGGCTTAATTCCAGTGGCATTAATCTTGCTGATTCCGATGCGCAAATACATCTCGAGCAAGTATTGGAAACAGTATCTAAACAGCCGTGGCACGCCGCACCGATAGTGGATGGCCATATTCTCACAGGAAGGGTGCAAACTATTCTCAACCCCGCCGATCACACCGATGTTGTCGGTGAAGTGGCCCTTGCTGATAGCAACGCAGCTGACAAAGCACTCCGTATTGCATATCAAGCTGCGCCTGAATGGATTAGTACGAATGCGAGCGAACGTGCCGCCCTGTTGGAGCGAGCGGCTGATCTATTAGAAGAACAGCGCGCTGATTTGATGGCGCGCATTATTCGTGAAGGCGGGCGCACTATTCATGACGCGCTCGGTGAAGTGCGCGAAGCCATCGATTTCTGTCGCTACTATGCTGCTCAGGCGCGCCGCCATTTTGTAGATCCGGTTACATTGCCCGGTATCACGGGCGAAAATAATCAATTGCGCCTGACTGGGCGTGGTGTATTCATTTGCATCAGTCCATGGAATTTCCCTGTCTCCATTTTCACCGGCCAAATTACTGCCGCACTTGCTGCGGGCAACAGTGTTATAGCCAAACCCGCGGCTCTTACGCCTTTATGCGGCGCGTACATAGTGCGCCTGTTGCACGAAGCCGGCATCCCTAAAAAGGTGCTCCATTTCATTACCGGTAGTGGCAGTGAAATCGGCATGAAGCTGGTAAGTGATGCTCGCATTGCCGGTATCGCTTTTACCGGTTCTAATACCACTGCACGCCAGATCAATCAGATCCTAGCCCAAGGTGAGCGCATACTTCCTTTTATTGCCGAAACGGGAGGGCAGAACTGTATGATCGTCGATAGTTCAGCATTGCCGGAGCAGGTGGTGAAAGATGTGATTGCTTCTGCCTTCAACAGTGCTGGCCAGCGCTGCTCAGCTCTGCGCGTACTTTTTCTGCAACAGGAAGTCGCAGAACAGATCATGGAAATGCTCAGTGGTGCGATGGATGAATTGCTTATCGGCAACCCCATCCACCTCAGCACCGATATTGGACCCATTATCAGCCTTTCAGCCTGCGACGAACTGCAACGACACTGTGAACAGATGGACCGAGAGGCGCGCTTGGTCAAGGCCATACAAATATCGCGAGGGAGCGAGCAGGGCAGTTACTTCGCCCCGCGTATTTATGAGATCGAAAAACTCAGCCAGCTCCAGCACGAAGTGTTCGGCCCTATTCTTCATATTATTCGCTATCAGGCCAATCACTTAAGTGAAGTGATTGACACCATCAACCATAGTAACTACGGCCTCACACTCGGTATCCACAGCCGTATCAATTCTACCATCGAGTACATTACTCGACACGCTCGCTGTGGCAACATCTACGTCAACCGCAACATGATCGGCGCCGTGGTTGGTTCACAACCCTTCGGTGGTGAAGGGCTCTCCGGCACCGGCCCCAAAGCAGGTGGCCCACATTATTTGCAACGCTTTGCTACTGAGCGCGTGGTCACCATTAATACGGCAGCGGTGGGAGGTAATGTGGCGTTGTTATCGCGAGGTGGTATTGATGAAAAATAGAATGTTTGCTTCAGATGATAATCATTTTTTACAAAATGATTGAGCAGATAAGTGAACCTGATGGCTGCAAACGCAGAAATGCCCTAGTTTCATTGAAGAATAGTGCTAAAAATATGAAGATTTCAAAATGACTTGTTAAACGAAAAACACATACCAACAATTAACGGAAAATTAAAAATAGATAACCAAAAAATCAAAATTCGATGTAATGAATAATATAGTAGATCCCATATAAAATGATTTAAATTTCATAAGCGGAAAAGAGCTGCTCGATGGAACAACCTTCCCTTTTTCTGATGGCTTTGGCCTGAGCCCATTTGGGTTCAATGTCATTTAAGTCTGGGGAATAAGGCGGCAGGTATTCAAGTGTATGCCCGGCATGGGCAATGGCGGTTTGGATATCCTGCCGTTTATGAAAGGTTGCGTTGTCCATGACAATCACGCAAGCGGGCAGAAGTTTAGGCAACAGGTCCTGCGTCACCCACGCATAGAAAATGTCGGCGGTGATATGGGCTATGAACAGGCCTACGGTCAGCAGCGCCTTTCCGATGAGAGCGCCGATCACATGGGCTCGGCCTCGTGCATGCCAATCTTTTACGCCATGGGCGCGTTCACCCACTGGCGCATAGCCATGCGTACGTGGCATGTCGTGCGCAAAGCCGTTTTCATCAAGGTATAGCATATCCCATATAAAATGATCTAAATACAGTCTCTTCCAATATGAAATGAGTCTGAAGGGGGTGCGTATTTCCAGCGAGAAATGAGTCTGAGCAATTAGATTCTGAATTGGTCATTATGCGAGGCATGGTGATCGACATGGATGAAGCAAAGCTACAAACGGTGGCACAGGTTAAGGCATTTCTGGAAGGAACGCATGATATTGCGCTCAAGGTTCCCAAGGTAGAACACTATGGGTTTATCGAGAGGGTATTGAAGCGATTTGGCTATACACGACTGTCTCAGTGCGACAAAGGCGTAGTGTTACGCTATCTTATTCCAATTTTTAATATAAACAGCAATTAAATATACTGTAACTATCTGTAAACAAATAAATAATATTTTTATATAAATTATTTGCTTTTCTATTAGGATTTGGAATTAAACGCATGACAGGCCTGTCACGGCAACAGGTAACGCGATTAATTGAGCAGTATAGTAAATCTGGTCGAGTAATCAAAAAGAACTGTCCCCCCAAGATTGGGTTCTGCCGCCGCTTTAATCTAACTGATACGATTCTTCTGGCTGAGATGGATATGTTGCACGGTACTTTATCAGGCCCTTCTACTAAGAAACTGATGGAGCGTGCCTTCCTCATTTTCAATGACGCGCGTTTCGAACGGCTGGCGAATATCTCAGTTTCTCATCTTTATAATTTACGTGCTGGCCGAGCGTATCAGGATAAACGGCGGCATTGGACGAAGACCCGTCTCACCAGTGTACCCATTGGACAGCGCCGTGCTCCCCAACCTGATGGCGTGCCTGGCTATATTCGTATAGACAGCGTCCATCAAGGGGATCAGGATGGCATGAAAGGGGTTGATCATATCAACGCAGTCGACTGCGTGACCCAATTTCAACTTGTCGCCACTTGCGAGAGGATTAGTGAAGCGTATCTGCTGCCGGTTATCCAGCAGCTACTTGATCAGTTCCCGTTCACCATTCTGGGTTTTCACGCTGATAATGGCTCGGAATACATCAACTACAAAGTTGCGAGGTTTACTCGCAAAGCTGCGCATCGGATTCACCAAATCACGACCACGACATTCCCATGATCATGCTTTGGTGGAATCCAAAAACGGTGCCGTTGTGCGTAAACATCTGGGCTATACCCATATTCCGCAACGATTTGCTAAAAAAGTCAACGCATTCTGCACTGATTTTCTTAACCCCTATGTCAATTTCCACCGTCCCTGCTTCTTTCCTGAAACCGTCACTGACGCAAAGGATAAAGAGCGGAGAAAGTATCGTTACGAACACATGATGACACCTTTTGATAAGCTGAAAACATTGCCAGAGCAACCCTCTATCTCAAACCAGGGATAACACTTGAACAGCTGGATGCTGTCACATCAAGGATGAGCGATAATGAGACTGCCGCAGCACTCAATAAGGCGCGACAGGCGTTATTCCAATCCATTGCCGAGGCTCTCAAGCAATCTGCTTAATGATGCAATGGTAAAATACAAATGAAACATTTTTTTAACCAGACCAAAACAGAATCAAGTTCGAATACTCAAATTCAACAACCTTCTTTCAGACTCATTTCTGTATTGGAAAATACTAATACATAGGCGGCAAAGAGCTGCTTGATGGAACAACCTTTCCTTTTTCTGATGGCTTTAGCCTGGGCCCATTTTGGCTCAATATCATTAAAGTCTGGGGAATAAGACGGTAGGTAGTTAAATTACCTCCGGCAAAGCCGGAGGCTTATTACTGTTAGCCCCTCAAAGGGGCAAGAATTGGAGCCACCTAAAGGTGGCATCACATACCAAGCTTGAGCTGATCATAGTGCTCATCCTCTTTCTCTTGGTGCTGGATATATTCTCTGACCATCTCTTCATCTAATCCTACCGTGGATACAAA
>NZ_FOUB01000020.1 GCF_900114745.1 Nitrosomonas communis
CCCCTTTCTCTGAAAATAATCAGTCTATATCGGCAATAAAGCTAATAACTTTAGAATTTATTTGGCATAAATTAAGAACAGCTATTGCTTTGAATGAGCTATGAATGTGCATCTAATATAAAAAATAATCCCTTATTGATAAAAAGAGAAAATAGTATATGACTATTGAGTAGATAAGCTGATTATTTAACTGCAAAATAAGCTTGTTTTGTTAGAACCAAGCGAAGAAGTGAGATAATAAAATGTTGAAAGTAACTACTTAAGAAGAAATACACGGCGGATTGGAATTTATTTTTATATATGTGTAGAAATGATTGATAGAGCTTCTATTGCTCTGTGTGACAAGGGAAAGGTGCGATTGCTGCCATTTTTGGTATCACCTAGAAAAATAGTACGTTTCACTAAATTCACATGTTGCCATTCTATTTTAAGTAATTCTCCAAGTCTCATTCCTGTTTCGATAGCTACTAAGACAACTAGATAATTAAGAAGCAGGTTTCGTGATTGTTTGCAGGCTATGAGCAGGTGTTCTTCTTCATCCTCTTCTAATCGGCTCGTGCGAGCATTGGATGGGCTTGCGAATATTGGACAATGGATTATCAACTAGTATATTCCATTCTTTCTTGGCAATGGTAAATGCGAAAGGAGAGCAAGTTCTAGCCTGACGGTTCCTGCTGCCACCTCCTTTAAGCGTGTATCTCAATATTTAGTAAAATCAGCAGAAGTTAATGAAGATAAGGTGCATTTAGAAAGCGGATGCTTAAGCCATATATTGATTCGGCCTAGTTCCCTGCTTCTGCCTTTCTTGCTGGGATTACTCATCCCTATAACGAATCAGTACTTCAGCAAGGGTGGTATTTTCTGCACGGCTACAACTTATAAAAATGCCTATATCCATCTCTGATTCTATATTACGAATCCAGATATAAGCATCTTTCTGAACAAGAATGATTTGGAGATAAGTGAATGTCTTTTACGTCTGATTTGAGCATTCTATTTGCCTGATGCAAGCTTACGGACTGTTGCCATATTTCACCTCACTGTGAGTGAAGTATGAATAGCAAAGAATCGAGGAATTTATAATTCAGGTAACTAATTGATAATTAATCAGGAATAATCCGAATACACGTGTGGTACACACGTATTTTAAGTTCCTTATGTCTAACAATTTCAGTATCCTGGCAATCAAAATAAGCTGGATTTTGGAGGCGGGGGTCGGAATCGAACCGGCGTAGACGGCTTTGCAGGCCGCTGCATAACCACTCTGCCACCCCGCCATTCATTTTTTATAATCAGAATGTGGTCTGTATCGTAACACCACGATGAATAATATGATATGGATTATTTATCTATTTGCTAAAAAATCCAATTTATCTCGATATTGGAGCGGGAAACGAGGCTCGAACTCGCGACCCCAACCTTGGCAAGGTTGTGCTCTACCACTGAGCTATTCCCGCAATTTTGAGTTCTACGTACTAACAGCAAACACAATTCAGAAATAAAGAGAGGATTATAAAGATGCTGTATATTTTGTCAAGAAACGCATGAATCAAGTCTTCCTTAAACCGTTATTTTGCGATTCAATGTATCATCGCAAGATTTGCTGTAGCCATTTGCTAATATCGGCGAGCTCCTCAGAACAGACAGAATGCTCCATTGGATACTCATGCCATTCGACTTGGTAGCCGGCCTCTACTAGTTGTTGCCGGGAAGTTTTCGCTAGGCGGATCGGTACAATAGGATCATGGCTGCCATGCGCCATAAAAATGGAGGTGGAGATATTAGCATTATGTGTTTCCTTGGCAAGGGTATGCGCTAACGGTAGATAACTTGATAGCGCCATAATGCCTCCTAATTTGTCTGGGTTACGCAGGCCAACCTGTAAAGCCATGACGCCTCCTTGAGAAAATCCAGCTAATACAATATGGTTAGAAGAAATGCCGCGTTGATTTTCTCGCTCAATCAGTGCTGTGATTGCATGTTGGGAGCGACGAATACCTGCTTCATCTTCATAGTGATTTAAATTTGGAAGCTTAATGTCATACCATGCACGCATAATAAAGCCTTGATTAATGCTTACCGGTTGTTTAGGTGCATGAGGAAAAATAAAACGTATTGCGGTGTCAGGTGGTAGCTTGAGCTCATGTATAATAGGCACGAAATCATTACCGTCAGCGCCAAGCCCATGCATCCATAAAATTGAATGAGTTGGTTGTGCGCCTGTTTCTAGCTCAATTGCAGGAAGTTGCTGTGATAAAGGGGTGGGCATGATAGAGACTGATTGATTCGATTAATAATAAAATTTGTTTTTCAAAAGCTATACAGGTTACAGGAGATGTGCATGAAACGCAGGGATTTTATCAAATTGATCGGTGCAAGTATTACCTTGCTTCCTATCACTCCATCAACTTTTGCGCAAACCACGAGTTCTGGTAAATGGCGCAGTTATCGGTTGTCATATCAAGTGACTTTACCTTCAACGGGCAAGAATGCACGTCTTTGGTTACCACTGCCGGATACCAACGACACGTCTTATCAGTTTACTCAAGGAAGTGTTTGGAATGGTAACGCTAAATCAGCAAAGTTTTATACCCTTCCTCAAACGAATTTTCCAGCATTTTATGCTGAATGGAATAGTGGTGGTGAGCGCCTTGCCACAGTGAGCAGCATCGTCAAGACCGCACAACGACAAATTGATCTACAACATTATAATGTACCAGCCAAAGCAATTATTCATGACAATATCAAACATTTCCTGCAATCTACGCAACAAATGCCATTAGATGGGATTGTGCACCAAACCGCTTCTTCCATTACCAAAGAGAGTAAGAACAGTTCTCCTTTGCAGAAAGCTAGGCTTATTTACGATTGGGTAATTGACAATGCTGCACATGACCAGAGCGTGCGTGGTAGAGGAAAGGGCGATATTAAGCAGATGCTGGCAAGTGGAAACCTGAAAGGAAAGTGTGCGGACATTAATGCCTTATTCGTTGGCTTGGCGCGCGCCTCAGGCATTCCTGCACGGCAGCAATTTGGTATCCGGATGGACGAATCAGTGTTGAACAAAAATTTAGGTAAGTTTGGTGATATCAGTACAGCGCAGCATTGTCGTGCGGAGTTTTACCTTGCCGGTCTTGGCTGGGTACCCGTTGATCCGGCTGGTGTGTGTGAAGTCATCGCATTAGATAACTTGCCTCGCAGTCATGAGCAAATCAACACATTGAGAGAGAAATTGTTCGGCACTTGGGAAATGAATTGGGTAGCTTTTAACCATGGAGAAAATATTACCTTGGGTCAGAATAGCAAAGCAGGAAAAGTACCATTCTTCCTGTATCCACATGCTGAAATAGATGGAAAGCAATTGGATAGCCTTGATCCACAGGCATTTTCATATAAAATTGCGTCAGCAGCATTGATTGGTACAGGAGCAAAACTTTAGATAATCAGAAAAAAACTCGTGCACAGGATAATGAGAAAGTGCCTTTTTGCTAGATAAATTCATTGCCCCTTATAAAGGCTCATCAGGGGCAATGAGTGTTGATGATCTTGAATATTGATTTCTGCTGATGCCGTTGAACAGATAATAATGAGTAAGGCGGCATTAGAGTATACTTAAATACGAGTTAGCGCTCTAGTTTATCCAGTTTGTCCTTAACAGTGGCCCATTCATCAGCATCCAGCGGCGCATCTTTTTTCTCGATGATAGGTTTCCAAATTTTAGATAATTCCTCATTAAGGGCAATGAAACCGCGTTGATTGTCAGGGACATCATCTTCAGCATAAATCGCTTCCACAGGGCACTCAGCTACACATAACGTGCAGTCAATACATTCATCAGGGTCAATTACTAGAAAATTGGGACCTTCGCGGAAGCAATCCACCGGGCATACATCGACACAATCAGTATATTTACATTTGATACAACTTTCGGTTACTACATAAGTCATGATGGAATTCCTTGCGTGGTACTTATAAGATTCAGAATCTTGAATTTTATCAGAAATTGAGGGGGCTCTACTACTCTGTCAGTGGCCTTCTTAAAGAGAGAGTCAGAATAACACTATAAAAGTACATTAATTTAATGTTTCACAAGCAGAACACTTGGTAATTTTTAATATGCAAGGTTATTGCATTGACTCATGTTTATTAAAAATATCTTATACTTATTTGAATAACTTGCTGAATTAATGAATTTTATGCTGTGCATTGTGACAAGTCGCATGCAGAGGATATCATGTGTTCTGCAGAAACAGATGAATAATAAAAATGAAAACTATGAAAATCGTTACTTGGAATGTTAATTCACTAAAAGTTCGCCTGCCGCAGGTCATTAACTGGTTAGTGGCCAATCAGCCAGATGTATTATGTTTACAGGAAACCAAACTGCAAGACGAGTTTTTTCCGGCCGCTGAGATTGCAGCACTTGGCTATCAATCCATTTATACCGGACAGAAAATGTTTAATGGCGTTGCGCTATTAAGTAGGCAAAATGGAGCTGATGTAGTTATGGCAATTCCCAATTTGGATGATAGCCAGAAGCGAATCATCGCGGCGACTTATGGAGGTGTACGCGTAGTCTGTGTGTATGTGCCCAACGGGGAAAGTATTGCATCGGATAAGTATCAATATAAGTTAATGTGGCTAGACGCATTGAACCAATGGCTCAGCAAGGAACTGGAGCAATATCCACGATTAGCTTTGCTTGGAGATTTTAATATTGCGCCGGAAGATCGAGATGTGCATGATCCCGATTTGTGGAAAGGTCAGGTACTTTGCAGTGAGTCCGAAAGAAATGCCTTCCAGGAATTATTGAAGCTCGGTTTCGTTGACAGTTTTCGTTTATTTGATCAGCCAGAAAAGTCATATACGTGGTGGGATTACCGCATGCTCGCTTTCCGCCGCAACAGAGGATTGCGTATTGACCATATCATGCTCAGCAATAAGCTGGCCAGTATCTGTAAAAGCTGCATGATCGATAAGGAGCCCAGAAAATTGGAACGGCCTTCTGATCATAGTCCCGTTATAGTTGAAATTGCCCAAAACTTGGAGCAAGCTCTATCGTGCAGCTAACCGGATAATCCTGTAACTGTTCTGGTCAGGTTCGGTCCGGAAAGATTCGAATAGTCCTAATTGAGTGTTTCCGCGTAAGCTGAATCAGAAATCAATGAGCTGATTATCCTCTGTTGCGAGCATAGTGATATAGCGAGCATAGGGATTTATTCAGAAGCGTTTCAGTGCGCTTGCCGACCCTGAGATATTTCTGAGTTATCTCTTCCAGAATAACACTATTCCATCGAATGCAGACCAATCATATTGCCTTCGGTATCAACCACCAAAGAAATAAAGCCGTATTGACCAATGGATTTCTTTTCTTGCATTATTTTTCCTCCAGAAGCGGCCGCACGAGCGGCCGCAAATGCGCAGTCAGTGCACGTAAAATAAATTAATACACTATTTCCACCGGATGAAACGCCTTCCTTCTTGACCAATGCGCCAGTTATTCCTTTTTCATCCTTTACCATCGGAAAAGCCCATAATTCTATTTTCATTTCCGGAGGAGAGTTAAGCTGTTCCAGCTTAACCTCAAAAACAGCTTCATAAAAACGCTTAGCCCGCTCGAGATCTTGCACGTAGATTTCAAACCATCCAACTGGATTATTGCTCATTTGAATATCTCCTAAAAATGCAAATCATGTGTTAACACAAGAATGAGTTCAGGATCCTTGACTTTTTATGAACTACTGATGCTGTCTGTTATCGAGTACCTTATCTAGACTACTGAAGGTAGTTAAGGATAGCAACTAAAAAATGAGAAATTGATATGCAGCAGGTTTTCATGTCCGTCATTAGAAGAGGTGAGGACCGATTATAAAGTTATCCTCGCAGGTTCCACTTTGCTCTCACTCTTTGATGTTCTTAAAAAGGCGATAGAATTACAGTATATGGCATATTATGTTTTTCTAGGCTCTCTTCCAGAGCAGGATGTATATCTCCGTCTTTGGCTGCTTTATTGCTATTTTAGCTATATTTTAGCATTTATTGAGTCATTGCGGCCGTCCCAATAATTTGCGCAAATAAATACGCTCGCCATTACTGACAGGATAAATCCATGGTTGATTTGGGTTGTTATTTAACAAAGGAAGTTTCCCAGATTCCTTGCGAATGCTGCTCTTGCTAGCGTCGTGGAACACAAAGAACCGTCTCTGCCAATGTCTGCAATCTAATTGGTGGAAATTTTGGAGAATGGAGACCGTGTAATCAACGAAGCACTGCGCACTCTTGAGTTGATCTATGTAATCTTTTTTTGAAGGCTGCCCAGATTTTAAGTCAAAGCAAAGAATGTAACCATCATTTTCTAAACGACAGAACAATATAGCATCACAGGCCTTGCGAACGCTATGTCAATCCGAGAAGGGTGTGTTGTGCCCCGCTTTGTCAAAGCATAAAGCAACTGCGGTAGTTCCAACGCCATCGATTTGCATTTTTTGAGGGAAGCCTGTTTTCCATTTTCTTCAATTATGACACAGCCATCTTTGACTAAGTGTAGGCGGTTCCGCCCAAAAAGCTGACCTAACACAGTAAGTCCTTCGCTAGGCATTTATTCTCCCCCGTAACGTATTTCATCCTGGATTTGATTCATTTCGTCGATACTGTCATCGAAGGTAATTGCTTCAAGCCCTAGGTGGGGGGCGATTTTGGCTCGTTCTAAAGTATATTTTGGCTTACGTTTAGTGCCTATGTTTTTGGTCATGTAAAGGGCTACTTGTTCGGGAGCTAAGATTTGAGCTTCTTGATAGCCGAAATCCTTCTGAATCCGTATGTAATGCGGCAGCCTCCGATTAAGCATTATTAGAGTGTTGAACTCTTTTATGATGTAATCGCTATGGGTTGTGACGAATACTTTAACCCCTGTATTGACTAGCTTGGCAAGGAAACGGGCCATTCTTCGCTGATTGACAGGGTGCAAATTTAATTCAGGTTCGTCAATCATGAGCATACTGCCCTTAGCAGCGATGCCGTTGAGCCAATACCAAAGCACGAGGAGGGAGCGTACCGCGCTGGAGGCCTCAGTTAATGCTAGTTTTGTGTTGCGAGGGGCGCGGGGATAAAATAGGTGTTGCCATCCTTAGTGGTGGTGTAGAAACCACCGGCAATCTCTTTGAAATCCTCCAGTAGATCAGGGTGTTCGCTTATTAGCTTGCCGGTATTATCTTCCAGGGATTGAAGTCGATTGACAAAGCGGACATTGTCGTCCACTGGCAGGGCGTAGCCACGTTTGTAAACTGCATCGAACAATGCGGCTGGAGTAATTTGTTGAGCCTTGTCTTTTTCCAGTTGGGAAAGTAAGCCAACAATTTTATTTTTCGTCAGATTTAATTCGTCCTTGAAAATAGCTGCGCCAGTTCGTTCGGCGCTTGCCATAAAAATATTAGGTAGATAAATATCCAATACTGCATCCAACATGACCTGCCGGACAAACTCTTCCAGAGTGTATTGAGGCCATGGTGACTCTCCGGGTTCACGAAGTGCAGCAACCTCAATTTCAGGTTGTCCCGCGGGTTTTTTTGCAGTGAATATGACCTTTCCTTGGTCACTAATGGATTCTGATTCATAATTTCGATAGATCCATTAGTCAGTTAGAGGGATTTCGAATGACAGAGTAGTATCCACAAATCTTTGTTCTGGCGTTGCTAGGGCAAAGGGCAGATAGGCTTTCCATTTTTCAGATGTTTTTTTTCGTATTTCATCCCAGTGCGCAACAAAATTGTCTTGCAGATTAACTTTTAGTACGCCATTTTCATGCAAACTGCGCATGTCAGTATTCGGGATAGTCCATTCTACCAATCCTCGCCATTTCGCCAATAGAGCATAGGTAGCATAAGTGACGTAAGTCTTGCCAGTATGTTGAGTCCGCATACGATAGTCAGCGGTGACAACTCAAGTATAGCATGATCAACTGCACCAAGATTTTTAAAGGTAAACTTCATTTTTTGCCGCTCCTACAATGCATCTTGTTATCTAATATCTAGAAAAGTTATATCTTGCATTCGTTAAAGAAATTAGAGCTCAGGCTAGCCATAAAGACAGTTGTTCTGGATTTTTATAAAAGAATAAAGCGACCTGTTCAATCTGAGTGAAGTGCAGCTTTGAAATAACGTTACTATTTGTTAATCGTTGATCAGAACTTATTTAATCACTTTTTCTCCATAGTCTTGATAAACGCATTGGCTTCATTAATGGATTTTTCCATCGAACTAATGAGTGAGGATACATCAGACTGGAGTGTACCTAGTTCTCCCTTCAATGAGGCGATTGCTTGTGCGTTCAGGTTATGTTTGAGGTACATGACCTGATCTTTGAATACCATTAGCACCGGTTGAAGTTTGCTTTCTGCATTTTTCATGGTGGTGATCAGCTGTTGGTAGTGCGCTTGGGTGGCTAATAGCTTCTGCTGGCTGCTGCGTTTGAGTGATGCGTTAGAATATTGGGCGATTTCCTGTTCCCATTCGTCAAACAATGCCTGAGAGACATCTTCGATGGCAGCAATGCGATCGCTGACTTCGTTTGCCTTGGCGACGCTGGCTTCATATTCGCTGTTTAATTTCTTGTAGACTACTTCCAGGTCGCCACCTTTGAAGTTGGTCACGGCGGTGAACTGCTCCAGAGCTGATTTGAACTGCTCTTTGGTTTCTTCCTGGGTGTCACGCGCGTTTTCCACTCGATGCACTAGCACATCGCGCTTAGGAATTCCGATTTTTTCCAACCCACTGTAATAGAGGGTGGAGCAAGCAGCCAAAGAAAATAGTAGCAAGCAAGCGAAGAAGCGAGATAAGCTCATCATGATGTTTTCCTCAAAAGAATCAGTCAATGAAAAATTAACGGAGGATCCCCCGCCGCAGCATTTGCCACATGACCTTGAATCCCCACAGGATCGGGTAGCGTCGTAGCATGGGTGTAACTTCAACCCGAACACCGCTATGGCGTTCTATTTTCCACGCAGCGTAGTTGAGGTAGTCATGGAATGTCAATGTGGCTTTACTCAAGCGTAATATCGAGAGAATTCTTCCCTGCCAGCGCCTGAGACGCCAGTACAAGCGGGCTCGTCGGTTATCTGATGGCGTGGCCTGACAGTAATAATGCCCATCGGTTTGAACAGTCAGCAGGCCGCTTAAAGCGGGCAAGGCGGCAGCCGTCAACCGTTCATAATTATTAAGACTAAGCTGAGCGAGGTGACGTGCACGCGTGATTCGTTCGGCGCGTAGTTCTGCTGCGTAAGTTAACATCAGACCCTGAGTCCAGATTTCTTCAGTATTTAATGCGTGTGCTTCAAGTGCTAACAGGCTGGATTTCAGGAATTTTACGACTGCTTGCGCCATAGCCACATTGACGCGTTGACGGATGAAATCATTGCGCGCATAGAGTAATCGCGCCGGTTGAGCGAAGCGTGCCCAGAGATAGGGATGAAACCAGTAAAGATTGCCGTATTCGAAATCGGTGGTTGAGAAGACCGCATACTTGGCACGGAAGATTTTTTCCTGCTGGGTGACTTCCAGATAGAATACATTGGGAGGAAGCCAGGCATTCAGGTAAGCCAGATAGCGCTTAGCGTAGGCATTACGGTAATCATTGACCAGTACGTGGAAATCGGCGATGCCTTCAGATAGATTGCTGGTGTGTAGACAGGAGCCATACAGGATGATGGCATCCAGCGAGTGAGCAAAGCGCTGTTTAATTGCCTCAGCCAGATACTCGAAATCAGGCGAGACTGTTTGGGCATTTTGTGAAGCGATAATTTCTACCAGCGGCGCGGGTGGTTGCTCAGCGTGGAGTACTTTGTTTTTTTTCATCGTTAACTCAAGTTACAGTACGAGAAAGGTAATGGGTCCACTAGCCGAGATACGTAGGGGGCCATGTTGGCGCGAGGCATGAAACAGCTCGCCATCTACGATGTACTCATCATCCAGCGATAATTCCAGCACCTGAGTATTATAACTGACATAGCCGTCTTCCTTCTTGAGGCGATGTCCACGACCTGTGATTAACGGCAAAATCGAGCACCAGAACTTTTTGCTATGTTGTCGAACAAAAGTGACATGCAGAGGTGCTGATTCATATCCCCAATAAGGTCGAATGCCCATCAATAGCTGTTCCAGCGCACTGACCAGAACTAATAAATAGCGCTCCTCGCGCCTTGTTCCTGTTTCGTCTTCGATAGTGATTTGCACCGGTGCCCATTCGGGCTGCGGCTGCCCCAGAAAGGTGCCTAATAAAGAGCGCAATACGATGAGTGTCGTAAAAATATCTCCGGTAATGCCTATTTGTTTGATTGGGCTGCGCGAGAATTTGACTCCGCGCGCAATCAGTCCCAGCCCAAAAAACATGCCATAGATTTTTTCCCGTCCTGTTTGTTCGATACACAATACCGGTCGCTCAACAAGTACGGGAGCTGAACGTGGAGCAGGTTGCTGCAGATAGTGTTTTAAGCGACGCAGGATATGATCCGGTTTGCCGCGGATGCCCAGATCAAGTGCAGTCATATTGGTCGTTCCGCCAGGAATAATAGTCAGAACCGGCCATTGTTCAGACGGTAACCAAGCATAGAGGCGATTGAGTATTCCCTGGAAGGTGCCATCCCCCCCAAGGATGATTAGCCAGTCAATCTTTGCCTGAATGAGTGCTTTTACCGAAGTGTCGAAATCTGCGGCATTCGTGACCACCCACTGGTGAATACCGGGTATCTCCGCCAGTAACTGCTTGATCAGCTTATGACGTTTGCGTGCCTTTCCGCCCAATGGATTGAGAATCAGTCCGACACGGGCTGTTCCTGTTTCCAGGCTATGGATTCGTAATGGCACTATCATTTTTCTCGGCAAGAGGAACGCGGGTGAATACTTTGACAGCCAACTGTTGTCTGTCTCGTATTGGGTCAATTGCTTCCATCCATGATGTTAGTGATCCCTCTAGGCGTCGGGTTTGCCAGGCAACAAGTACCCGCCAGGCGAGAAAAAGTGTGGATAAGCCATGCCAACCAACGACCAATAAGAACCCGATATCTGGTCGGTCAGCAAGCCAACTGGCAGTCATTAGAATCAGATTGGGATTACGCCGGGCAGTAATTAGGCGATTGAACGAATCAATCCGTTGCCACATAAACATGACAAAAGGCGCAAGCCAAAATTCGAATAACCCTTCACAGATACGTCCACCAATGTAACCCACAAATATCAGCCAGACCAATAATTCCAGATTCGCTAGTGGGACTGCAGTTGTCGTTAAACCGACCCCCCAGGCAAAGTACCATAGCGGTGGATGAATAATATCCAGGCCATGATCCATTACATCGCCCAGCCGGCTTGAACTAAGCGTAACGCGTGCCAGTTTTCCATCCACAGTATCTAAGAAAGTCATTAACCATCCCATGATCAGGCCACTTGCATAGTAACCATGCCAGAAGGCAACTCCAGCAAAAATTGCTAATAGCAGGCTGAACAGCGTTACCTGATTGGGCATTATTTTCCAGCGCACACAGAGGTGGGTTGCCCAAAATGCAGGTATTGGCCATAACCATTTGGTGACGAGATCGGTTACGCCTTTATAAGATCCTGCGAACAATTCCCATTCAAGTGCCTCTCGAGCAGCGCAGCTAATCAAGAGTATATAAGGGTGCTCTTTTTTCTTCAGGTTCTGCTGGATACCTAACTGTAAATCTTTCAGAGTGTATTTCTTAATATTAGAGAATGTTTCCATATTTTCCTTACTTAAGGCTTCAAGCAGGGTGGGAACATTTTTTCCGACAGTGCGTATGGCAACGGCCATGCCGCCTTGACTATATAATATGATGTCTTCTTGCAAGTTGATCAAAGCAGCTATCACCCTAGTATCATATAAATGATCGGCGCGTAGCAGCAGTGCAGGCGCATCGCCCGGAATGTCTGCTGGGTTATCAGTCAGATGGGTTTGTTTGAGAGATGCTGCCGTACGTAGCAGCCGTTCGCGGCCACTCAGTCCCCAGAGGCTGGTTTCGCTTTCACCGAGGATATAAATATAAGTTGTCGACATGAACTAAGATTGAAATTGAAATGAGATGAAGAATTAATAAATTCGCCGCAACCACAGAATGGTCAAGGTAATGAGGATTAAACTGGGAAGGATGGATGTCAATACTAGATTCAAATGTAGCAACAAGCCAGCATTAGCAATGATTTGGTCGAGTAGATAAACTCCTACTCCGATCACGGTAGCCAGCGTCAGTTTACCTGCCAACCCCTCACGGACCGAACCGAAAATAAAGGGAATGCCAAGTAATATCATGGCAATGATCATGAGCGCGTTACCTATTTTGCGCCATATAGCCATGAGATATGCATCGGCTTTCTGGCCAGTCTCTTGCAGAAATTCTGTATGTCGTATTAACTCAACCGGGGAAAGGCTCTCGGGAGGCTTGGCCAATGTAGAAATATCTTCCGCTTTAAGAAAGGATTGCCACTCTACGGTGCTGGCAGTGGTTAATGCAATGTTTTTTTCTGTGAATGTTCTGACAGTCACATCATTTAATCGCCATAATTCATCATTGAGATTATCCGCAAACTTTGCGTGCGTATGCGAAGCAAGCAAGTTTTGCTCATTAAAATGCATGATTTCAACATCAACTGCTATATTTCCAGGCAGGATTTCACCGATACGTAATATATTATGCTCATTGCGTGTCCAGATCCCAAGCCCCTTTCCAAGCTCAGCGGTTTTCTCCATTGCGGTAGCCCGCAATGCAATAGCTCTTTGTTGAAGTTGTGGAGCGATGAATTGCTCCATCACAGCGATGATTAGAATTAATGTCATCCCAATGCCAACAGGGACTATACTAAGCCGGGCGGGTGACAATCCTGCGACACGTATGGCCACTAATTCGAGATTAATGGCTAATTTACCTAGCGCACCAACTGTGCCCAGCAGAGCGATAAAGGGCGCAATCTGAATAAACCGGCGTGGCATCAGCATGGCAACATACAGAAAGGCATCTCTCGTCTGATAAGTGCCTTTGCCGACATCATCGAGTTGCTCCAATAAATCGAAGAAACTGAATAACGGTAATAACACTAGAGTAGCGATGGCCATAGCCATTACTATTTGTTTGGCGATATAACGGGAGGCAGTTTTCATCGTTTTCTAAACAATTTTTGTCTTGAGCCAGGCAAAAGCAGTCCAGCGATAATAAAAAGCAGGAGATATAACCACCATATACCCGGTATTGCGGGGACCACACCTTGTTCTACCCATGTTTGAGCCAAGCCGCTGAGATTATAGTAAATAGCAAACACGGTGGCGGCAATCAGAAAGGTTTTGTCGCTTTTGTTTTGACGAGGAGAAAGGCGCGTAAACGAGACAGCAATCAAAGCCAGCAGAATAGTTGCAACTGGACGAGAAAGCCGCCATTGAAGCTCTGCAATATCATGAGCTCTTTCGGATTCCCATAATATACGTGTTGGTGCAGCTTTGCGTCGATGCCACTTTGATTGCTCGTTTTCAGTAAAATAGATCATTTTTTGATATTGAATTGCACTATCGCTATCTTTTGGGTAGGCAAGGCGATAAATATAGCCTTCAAATAATTCGATATGCGGCCGCTGTTCTAGTGATATCTGTTGCCGTTGAATGGCTTCCTTTGCTATTACAATCTCGCTGATACCGTCTTTCTTGATAAAGTGAAATACTTCTTCCAGGCGCATGCTAGAATCATCCTTGGCTTGTACGAAAACCACGCGACCGCTCTTTTCACTGCCATAAAAACGTCCTGCCTGGAAACGATTGGCATTGAGTTCAGCTTCAGCTTGCGCATTGAGAATATAGGTTTCAGCATAAGCCCAGGGGCGTGCATAAAGTGAGAGCACACCACTCATGATGCCTACAGGAACCGCAACCAATAATACTGTATAAAGAACACGGTAATCGCTGAATCCGACAGAACGTAATATGTTCATTTCTTGATCCCTGCTCATTCTACTTAATCCATAAATGACAGAAACATAGAATGAGATAGGGATCAACACTTCTAGAGCAATGATCGTTTTTAGCATCACTAGTTGAAGCATGGCGACCATACCGAGTGTTTCAGTGACCGCGCCAGCCAGTAATCGAGCAATACTGAAGCTAACGAAAAGCCCCACAAGAATGCTGAGTACAGTGAAAAAAGGGAAGAGCAGCTCTCGTGTGATGTATTTCTCGATGATTTTCATTAAATCGGTTTATTTTTGTAAATATTGATCTGGCTTAAATGGAGGGCCGCATAACCAAGCATTCAACCACGGCAGTTATCTAGCCATTCTCTAAATAAGATTTTATCAGCAACCAGTCATCAAGTTTATCAGCATCAATTTCTACCCGTAGAAAGGGTAGAGTAATCGTCTGAACATAAAACCTATTTTCACTGAAACAATTTGCAGCGTGTAAGTATCAAATAAAAAAGCGGATAGTTCTCAGTACTACCTTTTAGCCAAAGGTTTCGTCATTAAAGGCTAAGAGGACTTGCGTTGATCAACTAGAGTGCTTTTTTATAAAGTCGGTATCGCTTATATTCTTTACCACCAATACTTTCGAGGATATTGCGCATAGCTTTGTTATCTTCAAGTATCCAGGACAGTTCGACTTTTTTGATTCCTCTGGCAATCCCGATTTCTCTCGGCGCATTAATCACCGTAAAAGCCAGAGCCATGCCAAGCGGCGTATTGTGGAATTGTTTGCGCACACCCATTAGCGGAATGCGGGCAGTCTGAACCTTGTTGGATTTTAGCTGCCTAATTAAACGAAGCCAGCCTGTCGGAAACAAATTACCATTAAGTTGGGCAAAAATTTCATTAAGGTTGGGAAGGGCTGCCATGAATGCAACAGGAACTTCCTCTACTTCCGCAATTTGGATATATTCACTTGGGACTAGCCAGCGTAGACTGTTACCCAGCTCAGCAAATTCAGATTGGGTAAAAGGGACAAATCCCCAGTTTTCTGACCAGGCATCGTTGAAAATATCACGCAATATTTCCATTTCTTCACTAAATTTATCGCGGCGTAGAGTTCTCAGCTTGATTTGCTTTGAGAATTTCTGAATGACCGTACGCATGATTCTAGGTGGTTCAAAATCAACTGCAATCCAATAGGCTAGGAGATCTTTGGCAGGCTGGTAACCGCATTGTTCCAGTAACGGACCATACCATTTAGGTGAATGCGGCATCATGACAACTGGTGGTGTCTCAAAGCCCTCTACTAAAATACCGCATTCCTGATTGATGGAAAGATTAAAAGGTCCAGTTACATGACGTGTGCCCTGTTCAGCAAGCCAAATTTCGGCGGTATGCATGAGTTTGACAAAGACCTCGCTGTCGTTGACACATTCCAGCGAGCCAAAATGCCCCGTATCTGCGCCATAACGTTGTCTGTGAAGCGTATCCACTTGTGCACTGATTCTACCCACGGGTTGTTTACCTTTATAAGCAATCCAGGCTTGCCACTTTGCATGCTCTAAGAAAGGGTTAAATCTGGAAAAATGCAAGCGTCGTTCCAAGCGAAGGGGAGGTATCCACATAGGATCATTTGCATATATTTGCCAGGGAATGTCAATAAATGTGCTCATCTCACGGTAGGATGTGACAGTATGCATGTAAATAAGGTTATTTTTCTGCCGATCTATTTGTTTACTCATGATATAAAGCGGATCGGCAGTTTCATGCAATATTGCAAGAGCAATGAGCGCATATGGCAATTTCTCATAATGTCAGGTGATGTTGAATGGAATAAACAAAACCGGAGTAAATGTCGGCAAGCTTGCCATTAAAGCTTGTCTGTTTTCAATGATTTGCCTAATTCAGATCAAGTTTATAGAAAACTTTTTTTGCTTTTACCGTTTAAATTGATCAGTATAGGACAACAGATCGGTTACAAGCTGATGAAAGACTTGTTTTGCATCGTGCTCTGCTCCAGATGGCGATGTTGTATCAGCTTGCTTTTCATCAATTGCACCATTCATGCGACAAAAATCATAAAATTTATTCCAGGCGATGTTGTAATCACGCAGCTGATTTTGGGGAATAAAACTTTTCAGACTTTCAAAAGCTTCGCGCATGACAGGTAATCTTGTTCGTAAATGAGCCGAGAGATCTTCCGGCCAGTGCGTGGGAACTGGATATAAGCCAGCAAGTTCCGCTCTGAAAGTAGTGTCATAATAGTCTACGGTATCTGCTCGCCGTCGACGATTAATAATTTCGACGCCAATGGCAATAACGATGATGAAGCCAAGTAATGTAAATGGCCACAACGGTACCATGATGAAATACTTGATAATTTGATCTAGATAATTATCCAAAATTTCCTCGACTTTTAACGTATTGGTTAAATTAGAAAATATAAATACAAAATACTAAATTCTTTGAAGATTAAGCGCTTTGCTCAAGCTTGTTAAGAGAAATTGTAGTCGATATTGCCATAGGATAGCGCACGGATCAATATGATATACCTCGACAATTGCTGTTTGAATCAAGCTATACAAAGATATAGTATACAAAAAAAGCTGGATGGAATAAGTTTTCGAGAGAGATTGATATAGTTTGATTAATCGGGTATTTATTAAATCCTTATGATAAGAACACCAGGAAAGGTTAAAATAGGATTGACCGAGTTATACTGATTGCGATATTTTGTCTGTTTTTAAGCAAAGTAGACCTAACAAACTGTTCTCCTTCGCCCTCCTGGAAAAGTAAAAGAAGAAAGAAGCATGAAAAATAAATCCAACGAAGCAGTTATGACAGCAACCCCACCACAGCCAGATAGTTTTGAAGCAGCATCGACTGAGCTAGAAGCCATTGTCTCCGCAATGGAAGCAGGACAAATGACGTTGGAAGCTTCACTTTCAGCTTATAAGCGGGGAGTGGAATTATTGCATTATTGTCAGACTACGTTACAAAATGCGCAGCAACAAATACGTGTTCTTGAGGCAGATATGCTGAAAGATTTTTCTACATTAGGTATCGATGAACGCTGATTTCCAAGGCTGGGTTAAAAGCCATCAGTTACTAATAGAGTCTTACCTACAAAATCAACTTCCTGCGGAAAATCATGCGCCGAAGCGCTTGCACGAGGCGATGCGCTATGCAGTACTTGGTGGAGGGAAGAGAATTCGTCCATTGCTTTCTTTTGCCGCCGGAGAACTGAATGGAGCAGAAGAATCGCGTGTAATCGTTGTAGCTGCAGCGTTAGAACTGATCCATGTCTACTCGCTAGTCCACGATGATCTGCCTTGTATGGATGATGATACGTTGCGGCGCGGTAAACCTACTTGCCATGTGAAATATGATGAACCAACCGCATTATTAGTAGGAGATAGTCTGCAAAGTTTGGCTTTTCAGTTAATGGCTGAATTCAGTTTGGCAGAGAATCCAAAAAAGCAGCTGGAAATGATCAAGCAACTCGCCCAAGCAGCTGGATCACGTGGAATGGCCGGTGGACAGGCGATTGATCTTGAGAGTGTAGGCAAGATGCTGACTTTGCCAGAGCTTGAATTCATGCATATTCATAAGACCGGGGCACTTATACGTGCAGCAGTGATGCTGGGAGCATGTTGTGGTGATAAATTAAGCGAAGAGCAGCTGAATCGCTTGGATCATTTCGCTAAGTGTATTGGTCTTGCGTTTCAGGTAGTAGACGATGTGCTTGATGCCGAAGCAACGACTGCGGCATTGGGCAAAACCGCAGGTAAAGATGCCGAGCAAAACAAACCAACCTATGTCAGCATTTTAGGCGTGAAGCAGGCTCGTGAATTAGCTAAAGCGCTGCAGCATGATGCTTATCAAGCACTTGAACATCTAGGAAAATCTACTCATCGATTATTGCAGGTAACAGATTTCATTGTTCAGCGTGAGTTCTAATCCTGATTTTTTCTTTTTAATCAGCTAAATTTCTATTTAAGTTTGCATGTACCCATTACTTGATCGTGTTAACGCTCCCACTGACTTAAGAAAGCTGGAGCGTAAACAACTACCACAATTTGCTGATGAGCTACGTCAATTTCTGATTGAATCCGTGGCAAAAACTGGCGGGCACTTGTCGTCGAATCTCGGTACTGTCGAATTAACCATTGCGCTGCACTATATCTTCAATACGCCCTGTGACCGACTGGTATGGGATGTGGGTCATCAAACCTATGCTCATAAGATATTGACTGGTAGGCGTGAAGGAATGGCTAAATTGCGCATGCACGGCGGCATTGCGGGATTTCCGCGACGGGATGAGAGTGTATATGATGCCTTTGGTACGGCCCATTCGAGCACATCTATCAGTGCTGCTTTAGGGATGGCAGTGGCCGCACAATTAGGGGGTATAAAACGGCGCACGATTGCTGTGATTGGCGACGGGGCCATGAGTGCAGGTATGGCATTTGAAGCGTTAAATAATGCTGGCGTAATGGATGCTAATTTGCTGGTGATATTGAACGATAATGATATGTCCATTTCTCCTCCAGTCGGGGCGCTCAATAATTATTTAGCCAAGCTGATGTCTGGTAGATTTTATGCAACGGCTCGTCGTGCCGGTGAGAGGGTATTGGGTGTAGTGCCGCCTGTTCTGGAGTTGGCTAGGCGTGCCGAAGAGCATGTAAAAGGAATGATGACTCCTGGTACGTTGTTTGAAGAGTTTGGCTTCAACTATATCGGTCCAATTGATGGGCATGATCTGGATGTGCTGCTTACGACGCTGAGCAATATCAAACATCTGGATGGGCCCCAGTTCCTGCATATTGTTACGCGCAAGGGTGCTGGCTATCAGCCAGCTGAAGAGGATCCGATTTTATATCATGGGGTTGGGAAATTTGATCCAGGTCAAGGCATTGTTTCCAAATCTGGTAGTAACCCAACTTATACGCAAATCTTTGGCGATTGGTTGTGTGATATGGCAGCTATAGATCCACGCTTGATTGGTATTACACCTGCTATGCGCGAAGGATCAGGCTTGGTCAGATTTTCCCAGGAATATCCGAATCGCTACTTCGATGTGGGAATTGCTGAGCAACATGCGGTGACTTTTGCTGCTGGTGCGGCATGTGATGGGTTGAAGCCGGTTGTGGCTATCTATTCAACTTTTTTACAACGCGCTTATGATCAGTTGATTCACGATGTGGCCATTCAAAATTTACCAGTAGTTTTTGCCATTGATCGTGCGGGATTAGTGGGAGCTGATGGACCTACCCATGCAGGTAGCTTTGATCTAAGCTATTTACGCTGCATTCCGAATATAGCGGTTATGACACCTGCCGATGAAAATGAATGCCGTCAAATGCTTTATACTGCTTACCAAATGAACACGCCCACAGCGGTACGTTATCCACGCGGGACAGGAGTTGGCGTAAAGATACAAAAAGAGATGCAAGTATTACCATTAGGTCGTGGAGAGATTCGCCGTAAAGGTAGCAAAATCGCTTTGCTTGCTTTTGGCAGTATGCTAGCCCCCTGTCTGGAGGCAGCGGAGGAATTGGATGCTACCGTTGCGAATATGCGGTTTGTCAAACCGTTGGATGAAGATTTGGTGTTAGAGTTAGCGGCTACCCATGAATTGCTGGTCACCATTGAAGAGAATACCATTATGGGTGGAGCTGGTAGTGCTGTGATGGAATCACTGGCAAACAAAAAAATGATCGTTAAGCTACTTCAGCTAGGCTTGCCAGATCTTTTCCTTGATCAGGGAGATCCTGCACAAATGCTGGTTGATTGCGGCTTAGACAAAATGGGTGTCATTAGATCCATCCGAGCTAGGCTATCCGAATAGCTGGTAAAGTATATGTCATGACTCCACCTGAGTGAGCTGATGATTTCTATTGATGTTTTTTTTATGGTTTTCATGCTTAGAACCAACTTTGTAAAGGAAGGTCTGACCAAAAAGCACTTACTCAGTTTTGGTTAATTCTTTTAGACCTGACATACGTTGTCATTCTTGAAGGCTTTCAGTAGTGAAGCAGGTTGTCTCTATCTTTCCAAAAGGAATCACCATGAACAAACAAACTGATTTTTCGATTGCTGATGTACAAAGTTCGTTGGATACCCGGCGTATTGCAATCGACAGAGTGGGTATTAAAGCCATTCGTCATCCAGTCAAAGTAGCCGACAAAGATGGTGGCGTGCAGCATACCGTTGCAGTATTCAATATGTATGTCAATTTACCCCATAATTTCAAGGGTACGCATATGTCTCGATTTGTCGAGATATTGAATAGCCACGAACGCGAGATTTCCGTTGAATCATTTGAGGATATCTTGCGGGCTATGGTAACCAGGCTGGAATCCGATTCTGGGCATATTGAAATGACCTTTCCTTACTTCGTTAACAAATCAGCCCCCATCTCTGGTGTACAAAGCTTGTTGGATTATGAAGTAACTTTTGTTGGTGAAATTAAACAGAATCACTATGAATTCACTATGAAAGTGATCGTTCCGGTGACTAGCCTTTGCCCATGTTCCAAGAAAATTTCAGAATATGGAGCGCACAATCAACGCTCTCATGTAACTGTTTCGGTCCGTACCAATAGTTTTGTCTGGATTGAAGATATTATTAAAATAGCCGAAGAGAATGCTTCTTGTGAACTTTACGGTCTGCTCAAGCGGCCAGACGAAAAATATGTCACTGAAAGAGCCTATGACAATCCGAAATTTGTCGAAGATCTTGTACGTGATATAGCCGAAGTGCTGAATAGTGATGATCGTATTGATGCCTATGTGGTGGAATCAGAGAATTTCGAGTCCATTCATAATCATTCTGCCTATGCATTGATCGAACAGGATAAGTGCAACGAGTTGCCCCATACTTAAACTTGCTAATTAACTATCAATATTATTCTTCTCCTTGTCGAGCAAAATCACGCAGGCGGAAACCTAGTATCCATAAGGCAGCGAAATAGGCAACAGCACCAAGGAAAACGACTTGGACCAAGCGTAGTGCGCGCTCCATCGCAGTATTTTGTAACCAGGATAGGTCGCTACCTGCCGCATACCACAGAGTGCCGCTCATTATGGCTAGTGCTGTTAAAATTTTCAGTAAGAATATTGCCCAACCGGGTTGCGGCTGATAAATATCATGATGGCGTAGCTTATAGTAGAGTAACCCTGCATTAAGGCAAGCACCCAGGCCGATAGCCAATGCTAATCCAGCATGCTTCAATGGAAAGATAAAAGCAAGATTCATTAATTGAGTCGCAACGAGTGTGATGACGGCAATTTTGACAGGAGTTTTGATATTTTGTCGTGCGTAAAAACCGGGAGCTAACACTTTTACCAGAATGAGCCCGAGTAAGCCGATGCTGTAGGCGAGAAGCGCTTGGCGGGTCATCCAGACATCTTCAGCTGTAAAAGCGCCATGATAAAAGAGCGTGGCAATAAGCGGTGTAGCTAACAATGCCAGTGCTACGGCTGCTGGTAATGTCAACAGGAAAGTCAATCGTAAACCCCAATCCAGCAGGTACGAGTACTTCTCGTTATTGTGGCTCGCGTAGTGGCGCGATAATGATGGTAACAAGATGGTTCCCAGTGCGACACCGAGGAGGCCAGCGGGAAATTCCATTAACCGATCAGCATAGTAAAGCCACGAAACGCTACCAGTTACTAGCAATGAAGCAAAAATGGTGTTGATCAACATGCTAATCTGCCCTATAGATACCCCAAAAACTGCTGGCCCCATTAGTTTGAGCACGCGCCATGCGCCGGTATCCTTTGATTTCAGATGAAAACGGGGCATTCGTTTTAGGTGTATCAGGAATGGGACTTGAAACGCAAGCTGCAGTATGCCACCGAGGAATACTGCCCAAGCTAGGGCAAGGACGGGAGGATCAAGCAGAGGTGCAAGCCAAATCGCACAGCCGATGAATGATAAATTCAATAAAACTGGAGTAAATGCTGGCACTGAGAATTTGCTATAGGTGTTAAGTATCCCTCCTGCAAGTGCGACAAAAGAAATAAACAAAATGTAGGGAAAAGTAATGCGCAGTAGTTCGATTGTTAATGCAAATTTTTCCTGATCGACTGAAAATCCTGGAGCACTGACATAAATGATGAGCGGTGCAGCCAACACCCCGGCCAGCGTTACTATAAATAGTGCAATTCCCAATAATGTCGCAACATGATCAATCAGGTCGCGTGTTTCATTTTCAGTGCGGCGGTTTTTATATTCAGCAAGAATAGGAACAAATGCTTGTGAAAAAGCGCCTTCTGCAAATAGTCGACGTAAGAGATTGGGAATACGAAATGCCACAAAGAAAGCGTCGCTTGCCATTCCTGCACCAAAGATTCTAGCGATGAGTACATCACGCAAGAATCCTAGGATGCGTGAAATTAATGTCATGCTGCTGACTGCGACGAGCGCCCTAAGTAGATTCAATTGATTGAATGGTATAAATAAATTGACCTTAAATAAGAAGATCAGCTTGTTTGACTATAAAGTGATTCTCTGTCTGATTTAACAATTACCTGTCAACAATAGCCAAAAGATAAAGCACCGTTGGTATTTATTGTTAAAATATTAAAAATTCTGTTAATAATTAACTAGAGAGGTGATAGAAGGTGCTGAAAAAAATTGTCATCATTATTGCAGCTATTTTTGTCATTGGTTATATTTACTTAATGGTTAAGTATTTTTAGTCTAATAAATTTTCTGGTTATGTAATAAAGTCAGTCTGCGAGTTTTGATGTTAATGTGGCAATTGCATATTATTTTTACTTGCATTCATTCTAGCTGATAGTGAGTTTTAGAAGTACCCAAAACTAATGAATTAATATCCCAATAATATAAAATTTTGGCACACCTTATTCCATTTCAAAATCAAAACTAGCTTTGCCGGTTTCACCTTGCCGTATTATTCATACTGTCTGCGACTCGCCTTTGCGTCATTTTTGATTTGGAAGTGGAATTACATCAAATAAGCTGGTATATAGAAGTTATTCTACTGGTTAATGAGCCACTTTTTTACTACTTGTGGAAATTCTGCTGTGTTAGCACGGTGAATACTAAACTAAATTAAATTGGCGAGGCTAGGCACTCTTTAAACGGTCACGTCTGTGTGGTGTTTACGATATCTATAATCTATAGTGGCCGCTTAGCCCTTGTTTATTGATAAGAGATGGTGGCGAATCAGGGATTTGAACCCCGGACCAACGGATTATGATTCCGCTGCTCTAACCACTGAGCTAATTCGCCATATATAGCATAAAACGTGCATTTTGCCTTTGGAGTGGGAATGCTGTCAAGATTGACTTAATGTTTCTTTTACATATTTGCTGTATTCCCAGGGATAAAGCATCTGTATAATTCCATCATGAGATTCGATATTGTTGTGATCGGTGGTGGCTTGGTGGGTGCAAGCCTAGTCGTAGCACTTAAAGGAAGTGGCTTGAAAATAGCGCTGATTGAATCGCGCTTGCCTGCTCCATTGCCAAATGATACGAGCTGGGATAGCAGAGTTTATGCTATCAGTCCAGGTAGTGCTGCTTTTCTTCAAACGCTAGGCTTATGGCAACAAGTAGAAGCTGCACGTATTACACCCGTCTACGAGATGAAGGTGTTCGGCGATGATGGCGCAGCGAGGCTTGATTTTAGTGCTTATGAAAGTGGATTATCTGAGCTGGCGTTTATTGCTGAAAATCGGCAATTACAAACTGCTGTTTGGAACGCACTTACTAGTATAGTTGATGAGAGTGTGACAGTTTTCTGTCCAGCCCAATGTATTTCGCTTGTTTGGCATGAGTCCAGAGTTGATATACAGCTGGCGGATGGCAGCGTGCTACAAGCTGCTTTAGTCGTAGGCGCAGATGGTGTTAATTCATGGGTAAGGAAGCAAGCAAAAATCGAGGCGGCACAGCATGCCTATCACCAAATAGGTATTGTAGCCAATTTTAGTGCTGAAATTTCTCATTTTAACACTGCATATCAGTGGTTCCGGCGAGATGGTGTTTTAGCATTATTGCCATTGCCTGATAAACGGGTATCTATGGTATGGTCAGCAAATGAATCTCAGGCTAGCAAATTACGCGACTTATCCGATGAAGCATTATGCTGTCAGGTAGCGGAAGCTGCCAACCATATACTTGGAAAATTCCAGTTGGTGACTGAGCCAGTAGGCTTCCCGCTGAATTTTGTACATGTCAAAACACTAGCTAAACCACGGCTAGTACTGATTGGTGACGCTGCACATGGTATTCACCCGCTAGCTGGGCAGGGCGTTAATTTAGGCTTGCGTGATGCACGTGAATTAGCTGCCATTCTAATGAATCGAGGCTTACAATCAGATTGTGGTGATTTTATGTTACTGCGTCGCTATGAGCGAGCACGTAAGGAGGATATTCTTGCGATGGAATTTGTAACCGATGGTCTACAAAAATTATTTAGCAGTCCAGACCCTATATTGATTCGTTTACGAAACTTGGGTTTTGAAATTGCCAATCGCTTGCCCTTATTAAAAAACAGACTGATGCAGCATGCACTCAGTTAAACCTAGATCCCTCAATTGGATGGAATGAAGTGTACAGTTTTATGCGTGCAGGGCGAGAAGCTATAAAGTGGAATAATCCCTCTACTCCGAGAAGTTATAACACGGTCATGTGCTCGTAAATTATGCAACTACCTGAAGCGATCGCATCAAAAAGGTGAGTGTGAAAATTTTTTTAAGAGCTAGAATAATCATAATGTTAACACCTAAAATCAGCGATGAGCTGAGGAATTTAGATCAAATGAGCATACCGAATCCTAATTTTTTAAACAGGAGCAAAATAATCATGCGTTTACATCAATTTTTTATGTTTCTGCTGTTAGGCTTTATTTTCAATTACGCCTTCGCTGATGAAACGCAGCTCAGAAAAATGATCCAAGCACATTTTCCGGGTAGCGAGATCGAAAGTCTTCGCAAAACGCCTTATATGAGTTTGTATGAAGTTGTGATTGGGGGAGAAATAATCTACACAGACGAGAAGGCAGAATATTTTTTCGTAGGACATATAGTCGATACTAAAACGCGAGTGAGTTTAACTAGCGAACGCATGCAGGAGCTCAGAGATGCACGACGAATAGCAATGGATACTTTACCATTGGAACTGGGGATCAAGGCAGTTAAAGGAAATGGAAAGCGCACGCTGGTCGTTTATTCTGACCCACATTGCCCTTATTGCAAAAAATTGGAAGCCGAGCTTGCCAAAGTAAACGATATCACCATTTACACACTGCTTTATCCTATCTTAAAAAACTCAATGCAAACAGCAACAGCAATTTGGTGTTCGGCTGACCGGCTAAAGGCCTGGGATGATTTTATGCTACGGGGTATTGCGCCAACGGGAAAAGACTGCGAAACGCCGTTAAATACGCTGCTTCAATCAGGACAGAAAAATAAAGTAAACGGAACACCAACGCTTATCTTTGCCGATGGATCAGTTGTATCCGGCATGATTCCAGCAGAAGAGATCGAGAAAAGACTTAATGACGCGGGAAAAAAATAGAGCCAATGAGAATGCATAATTATATTTCCGTTGCAAGAAACAGTAACTAGCTCATTCTTTTTTTATTTTTTAGCCTGAAGTTGTGAAGAATAATTTTTGGGTAACAATACCCACATTTTTCCTTTTTGTTTCATCTTTCCGGCCTGGCTTGCTGCTTCCGGGCCGAATCCCCAGAAGAAATCAGCGCGTACTCCACCTTTTATGGCACTACCCGCATCCTGGGCTACCATCAATCGATTGAGCGGCTTGTTGCTATTAGGCCAAGTGGTAGAGAGAAAAACAGGGGCACCTTGTGGTATAGCGCGAGAATCGACAGCCAAACTTCTACCCGCAGTAAGAGGTACACCCAATGCACCAATTGGGCCAGACAAATTGTTAGGAAGCTCCCGAAAAAAGATATAACGTGAATTTTGATGCAGTAATTTAGTGAGTTTGTCAGGATTTTGCTGTCCCCATTGCTTGATTCCCTGCATGGAAGCATTTTCTAAGGGAAGTTCACCACGTTGAACCAGGAGTTTTCCGATCGATTGATAGGGATGGCCATTCTGATCGGCATAACCAACTCTGAGAATTTCTCCATTTTCGAGCATAATACGGCCAGAACCTTGAATCTGGAGAAAGAATAATTCAACTTGATCGTTGACCCATAAAAGCTCACGCCCCTTTAGCGATGTCGGTTCATTCTCAATTTCTGCTCGAGTATAGTACGGTACCACTTTGCGTCCTTCTAAACGGCCTCGCAATTGCAGATTCTTAAGTTCTGGATAAACATCAGCTAATTCGATAACAAGAAGTTCATCAGGTTGCGCATAAAGTGGATAACGGTACTGCTGCGATGGGGTGCGGCTTCCTTTAAGCAGTGGCTCATAGTAGCCAGTAATTAATCCCTCAGCACTACCATCCAAATTCAATACCTGGTGAGGAATAAAATGGTGCTTAAAGAAGTGCTTAATGGTGTTATCAGTAGGTTGCTTGATCATGCTGGCTTTTTTGCAAGTTTCCCGCCACAATAGTTGCTTATTTAAGGCATTGCAGCTCTGTAAAAAAGCAGTCCATGCTGGCAAAAGCATGTCTTGCTCCCATACTTTTAATTGAGACCAATCAGTAGTTTTTAGCTGACTGGTGCTAGGAGATATTGGAGATACTTGGGGTACAATGGGAGCAGAAGGGGCTAATTTGCTTGTGCTTGAGGAAGCTGGTGGTTTGGCAGGTATGTGTGCTGACGGAATAGTCTCTGTTTTGCAGGCTGCTAGCAGCCACAATAGTAATGCAAGAATAGATAAGGTTGATTGGCTTTGCATTGAATTCTAATTAAAGTTATATTTTTTTGATAAATTCTGACTATACAACAAGCTGAGAGATATGTGGATATTAGCAGCAGAAGCAGCGTTGGCATTGGGATTGTTTATTTTTATCATCTGGTGGACTCTACCTAAGAAAAAAGATAAGAACGAGAAGAAGGAAGATTGACTGATCTTGGAAAATCTTCACTCATGCTTTTGGCGTCTAAATCTTCTTTAAACTGTAAACGTATTGATCATACCGGGTTATCTAAATCAATGAAGTGATGTTTGATGCCGAATTGCTGAGCAATATGTTCTCCAAGTGCTTGCACACCGAAACGTTCAGTTGCGTGGTGTCCTGCAGAAATAAATGCGACTCCTGATTCTCGTGCAGTATGGACACTTTGCTCCGAAATTTCACCTGTAATAAATGCATCGATATCTAACTGGATAGCTTCTTCGAAATAGCTCTGAGCGGCACCGGTGCACCAGGCGATGCGGCGGATTTGTTTAGTTGGTTCGCCAATGATCAATGGTTTGCGTGCCAATGCCAATGATATTTTTTCACCTAACTCATTAAGAGAAATATTGCACATAACTTGGCCGTATGAAGCAATATTTTGTTGTCCAAAGTGACCGACTGTCGCAAAATGGAGTTTTTGTCCCAATTGAGCGTTGTTACCTAATTCGGGGTGAGCATCTAGGGGGAGATGATAGGCAAAAAGGCTGATTTCATGCTTCATCAATAAGGCTATGCGCCGATGCCTTATACTGCGCAATGTTCTATCTTCGCCACGCCAAAAATAACCATGGTGTACGAGGACTGCGTCAGCGTGCATGACTACTGCCGCTTGGAGAAAATCCATTGATGCTGTAACGCCACTTACTATAGTATGAATTTGATTGCGCCCTTCCACTTGTAGTCCATTTGGGCAATAATCTTGGAAACGAGAAATATCCAGTAATTGATTCAGATAATTCTCAAGTTCATCTTGTTGCATTTTTTATTCCTGATCACTATATATACCTATTGATATTGTAACCTCTGATTAATATGCTGATATGAATAAACTTTGGTTAATTTTTGCACAATCGGTCACGGTATTGTTGGCGATTTTTTTTGTCGTTTCCACGCTCCGACCTGAATTATTGCCATGGACGCCACGTGGCAAGTTGGCGACGGTCAAAGAGGCTGTGTCCGTTGAAGTGACACCTCGGCCTGGTAGCTTTTATGCTGCCGCAGAAATTGCGATGCCGTCGGTTGTCAATGTTTTTACCAGCAAGGAAATTAAGATGCCATCACATCCACTGCTGGATGATCCGATGTTTCAGCGTTTTTTTGGCGAGCGTTTTGAATCCAGGCCAAGGCGTTCTTCCAGTCTTGGCTCAGGCGTGATTGTTAGTCCAGAAGGGTATATCCTGACTAATCATCATGTAGTGGAGGCAGCAAGTGAAATCCAAGTTGCCTTGGTTGATGGTAGAAATGCCAAAGCGCGCATCATCGGTTCTGACCCGGAAAGTGATTTGGCCGTACTAAAGATTGATCTGGATAATCTACCCAGCATCACTTTTGGCCAATCCGAGCAAGCAAGAGTGGGTGACATTGTGCTCGCTATCGGTAATCCTTTTGGCGTTGGTCAGACCGTTACCATGGGAATTATCGGTGCATTAGGACGAACCCAAGTAGGAATCAATACTTTTGAGAATTTTATTCAAACCGATGCAGCGATTAACCCGGGTAATTCAGGCGGCGCACTGACTGATACGGCCGGTAATTTGATTGGAATCAATACTGCTATTTATTCTCGTACGGGTGGATCACTAGGCATAGGCTTTGCTATTCCAGCAATTGCAGCTAAACAAATCATGGAGCAAATTATCGAGACCGGGAATGTGATACGTGGTTGGCTAGGTGTGAGTATGCAGGATATCACTCCTGAGTTGGCGGAGTCATTTAGGTTAAAAAAACCTGGGGGCGCACTCGTTGCCGGTGTGCTGAGAAATGGCCCAGCTGATGAAGCAGGGATAAAACCTGGAGACATCCTGCTTGCTATGGATGGAAAAGCAATTGCAGGTTCTTCCGAAATGCTCAACCTGGTTGCAGCGTTAACGCCAGGTAAAACAATTGTTTTAACGATATTGCGTAATAATTCGGAAAGGTCAGTTAAAGTTAAAGTAGGTAAACGTCCTACTTAATGAATGGGATCGCATGCTTGGATCAATAGCTCATACAAGTTTTTTTGCGTGTGAATTTTAATGTCTGAAGCCATATTTCCGAAGAAATAGATCAGAAGAAACAGGATAATCTGAATGAAGGTTGTACCACCAAATCCAAAAGCATTAGCTGCCTTATATCGTTGGCTCGATATCAATTTATTTGCACTAGGACGTGAAATGCGGCTTTCGTATTTACCTCCATTAATGGTTTACGTTGCTGCTGGTATTTCTAGTTTGACTGGAATCGTTGGCACATTTTACGTTAAAGAACGGCTAGGACTTTCTGCTGAATTTCTGGCAGCGTTGGCATTCTGGATGGCATTGCCATGGGCACTTAAAATGCCGATTGGCCATCTTGTAGACTTGATATGGCGTTGGAAGAGCCTGTTAGTCTATCTGGGAGCGAGTTTGATCATGGTAAGTCTGCTCATCATGATCGGATTGCTTGGATATACCGATACCATGCGAAATGTTGCATCAATAGAAAGCTGGTATGTAGCAGCAGCCTTACTTGCTCCGATTGGTTATGTTTTCCAAGATGTAGTAGCCGATGCAATGACGGTAGAAGCTGTTCCACGTGTAGATGCGAATGGGAAACCATTGTCTTTAGAAAAGCGCAAACAAATGCATGTCACGATGCAAACTCTTGGCCGAGTAGCCATTATTGGCGGTAGTGTCCTTGTTTCCGTTGCTAATGTTATTTTGATGCGCGATGTAGGTACCATGCCAGAAGAAGGTAAAACGGCTGCATATTTATTGGTTTATAAACTCGCCTTGGTGATTCCATTTATCTCAGTTTGTGGGGTGTTTTTTGCTAGCTGGTTGCGGCGGCAAAATATGAGACGTTTTGTATCACAGGGATTGAACCGCAGAGAAGCTGAGGCATTGTTGACTATCCATACCGAAGTACCGCAGGTTAATTGGTGGATATTGGGTGGTGGTGCAGCATTTACAATTGTATCTTTAAGTATCGGACTCGGTGGTTATTCTGCTGCCGAGGAAATTGTATTTTGTTTATCAATGGCCATCATTCTTTTTCTGATCTGGCGTCTTTCCAGTGAGCTTGATGCAGAAGCACGCAATCAGTTGGTAGGTACAGCCATTCTGATATTTATATTCCGTGCACTACCTAACCCAGGAGCAGGCATTACCTGGTGGATGATCGACCAGCTAGGTTTCGATCAACAATTTCTTGCCACCTTGTCATTGATAGGTGCTGTCTTAACGTTGGTGGGAATGTTTATATTTCGCCGTTTTATGGCAGAACGCTCTATGGCTTATATTATAGGTGTACTTACTATCGCCAGCACCTTGTTGTCTTTCCCAATCATTGGTATGTACTTTGGTTTGCACGTGTGGACAGCAGCGCAAACAGGAGGAATAGTAGACGCACGTTTTATCGCCATAATAGATACGGCAATCGAATCCCCACTGGGCCAGATTGCGATGATTCCTATGCTGGCATGGATTGCTAACTCAGCGCCAGATAAACTTAAAGCAACTTTTTTTGCTGTTATGGCATCGTTTACTAATCTTGCTTTATCAGCTTCTCAATTGGGCACCAAATATATCAACCAGATTTTTGTTGTTACACGCGAAGTGAAAGATCCTGTAACCAGCGAAATCTCTGTACCAGCTGATTATAGTGAACTGGGTATGCTATTGATCACAGTGACTATTATTGGCTTTATTCTACCTTTTCTGGCTATTATCCTCATTAGACAAACACGTTTCCGTAGCGCATGAGAGCTGGCTTTACCTTGATCTATCTAAAATTTTCTCAATAAGATTGAGAAAATGCCGATATATTTAATGCTTTATAAGCAATAAAGGCTTGTCAAAAGCAAAACAACACTTTTTCTAATTTTGGGAGTGATTATGGTAAGGTTAAAACAACTGATAATTATCTTTTTTATATTGAGTAGTGATGTTTATGCAGCAGTAGATATTAATACTGCTTCACAAGCCGAGCTCGAAGCGCTGAAGGGAATTGGTCCAGCCAAGGCAAAAGCCATTGTTGAATATCGAAATGAGCATGGCCTGTTTAGTTCGGTTGATGATTTGGAAAAAGTGAATGGTATTGGAGCGGGCACTCTTCAGCAAATACGCAATGATCTGACAGTGGAGAAGGGAGAAAAAATAGCAGTTGAACAGAAAAAAGAGTCCAATCCATAAGTTAGCGAAGTAATACATACCCTCAGAAATACATTTCAGTTTCTGGGGGTATTTTTTTTGCTATTCTGATTCTTTGGGCATTTATCTTTAATGACATATGCGATAATTAATCCTCTAGCAAAAATTGCATTGTCTATGTTCAAAACAATTGAGAATTTTGTTGGTAGCACACCCTTAGTAGAACTTAAACGGATCCCTGGAGAAACCAGTAATACCATTCTGGCTAAGCTTGAGGGAAATAACCCAGCTGGGTCAGTGAAAGATCGGCCAGCGCTTTCTATGATTAAGCATGCGCAAAAGCGAGGTGATATCAAACCAGGTGATACTTTAATTGAAGCTACGAGTGGCAATACCGGTATTGCCTTGGCAATGGCGGCGGCCATGATGGGTTATCGGATGATTCTTGTTATGCCGGAAAATTTGAGTATAGAACGTCGGCAAGCAATGAGTGCGTTTGGCGCTGAAATTATATTAACCCCTAAGGAAGGAGGTATGGAAAAGGCACGTGATATTGCTGAGAAAATGTGTGAAGAAGGTAGCGGGTTTATTCTTGATCAGTTTGCTAACCCTGATAATCCGTTAGCTCATTATGAGGGTACCGCTCCGGAAATCTGGCGTGATACGGATGAAAAAATAACTCATTTTGTAAGTAGCATGGGCACCACAGGCACCATCATGGGATGCGCTCGATATTTTTCAGAAAAGAAATCAGCTATTGAAATTATTGGAGTGCAACCAGAAGAAGGATCGCAGATTCCGGGTATTCGTAAGTGGCCAGAAAATTACTTGCCGAAAATATATGATCCTAAACGGGTGAACCGCATCATACTGGTTTCTCAGCATGAAGCTGAGGCTATGACTCGGCGTTTGGCGCGCGAAGAGGGAATTTTTGCGGGGATCTCATCAGGTGGGGCACTAGCTGCAGCGCTTAAAGTTTCTGCGGAGCTAGATAATGCAGTGATTGTTTTTATTGTATGCGACCGTGGCGATCGCTATTTATCTACCAGCATTTTTAAATAAAAAACTAGGTTTGACAGATGCAGTATTAAACAAAAAGATGGTTATTTTTGTCCACCCTTTTTGATTTATGGAGATACAGTCACTAGTTAATCTCTTTTCACCTGAGAGAGCTGGTAGTAATTGCAGCAAGCTGATAAATAAATTATAAATACTCTGGTAAATACCCAATGTTGCCATTACATAATGAGTCTCACCACCATTTACGATACGACTGACATCAAACAAGATAAACACTGAGCCTGAGAAAAGCAATACTGCAGCAGCAGAGATTGCCCGCGATACAGCGGGCATAGCAAAGGATAAATTAGCCCGTGAAGCGAGAACCAACAAGATTATCCCAACCAATAAGAAATTACGCAAAAAGCCAAAATCTTTACGGGTTACAGTAGCAATTCCTGTCAGAGTAAAAAAAGATAACCCCCGGTTCCAGCTACTGCTGTACCAATCAATTGCGTGTCATTGCTAAAATTTAATGCATATTAAAGCAACGGTCCTAACTACCAGCCAGCCACAAAGGTAAATGCGAAAAGTAGCAATATGCCCCAGGTGCTATTACGGGTAGCGCTTACTGCAAACATTAAACCTATCATGACGGCCAACATGACCAGAGAACTTATGAGCGGTGATTGAGCAAGAAAAGAGAAATTTGTTCTGTTCCGATTGCCGGATCGATGACGGTTAGAATCATTGTTAAGCCGAGCATCCAATAAGTATTCGCAATACCTTATTACGAATAATGCTTATATCTCCTGTTTGAGCAGTAGAAGCTATGTATCGCGCATATTAGATTACATAACTATCCTTTTACCTTTTTTTGAAAAAACAGTACTCGACTATCCACATTTATTAAAAGTTGCGAATAGTTACCAATGCATTTTATTCAAGCGCATCTACTAAATAAATTATCGGAGATATTACTGGTGTAATATTACAGAATTATTTACTCGAAAAGATTGATAATGCCATCCAGTCCCACAAAATTAATGGAATAAGTTGATTTCTCTTGTAAAACGGGTTTTGCGTGGTATGCAATGCCAATGCCTGCAGATTCTAGCATTTTTAGATCATTGGCCCCATCGCCAACAGCAATAACTTGTTCCTTGTTCAGACGTAGCTCATCTCGGATACGCCTTAACAATTCAGCTTTTCCCTCGGCGCCAATAATATTACCAAGCACCTGGCCAGTTAATTTTTTATCCTTGATTTCCAATGTATTTGCAAAGGCATAATCTAATCCAAGCTCTGTTTTGATTCTATCAGTGAAAAAGGTAAAACCTCCTGAGATTACCATGGTCTTGAGGCCTACTGCTTGCATGCGCTGTAGCAGTTTTTTTGCGCCAGGGTTTAATCTAACTTTTTCATCATAAACTTTTTGCAGCGCTTCTTGCGGTAATCCTTCTAGAAGTGCTGTACGCCGAATCAGGCTTTCAGCGAAGTCAATTTCGCCTCGCATGGTGCTCTGCGTAATTTCTGCAACTTGAGGCTTGACATTGTACATGCCAGCCATTTCGTCAATCGATTCAATGGCAATAAGTGTTGAATCCATATCCATTGCAATTAACCCAAAATTAGTTAACTTTGTTCCGCTCGGAATAAAAGCAAAATCGAGTTTTAATTCAGCGCAGTATTCAGGAATATCGGGATGAGGATTCGCGTTTGCCAAGCGGAATGCTTGCCCGGTAACACGCTCAATTTGGTTAGCTTGCGCGAGTTTTGCAAGTGCTCGCAGGTCGCTGTTTTCAATTTCTAGTCCTTGGATGATGAGGTTCATGGTGTATCCGAATCATTATTAATTATTGATAGTGATGTAATAAAGCAAGCGCAAAGCAAGGTACTCCAGATGTGATTCCATTTCTAAATCAAAACTGACTTTGTCGGCTTCACCTTGCCGTATTTATTTATACTGTCTGCGGCTCGCCTTGGCGTCATTTTAGATTTAGAAATGGAATAGTGGAGTACCTTGCTTTGCGCTTGCTTTTAATTCGAAATTAACTTTAAGGTAGAGATTTTACTCCAGTTATCCCCTGTTGCTTATTTTGACTTTATACATAAAGTACAGCGATAATCCATGCAAATTTATTTATAAAGTTCTTTCATCTTAAAATAATTAACAAGGAGTAGAAAGTGGATTTTACAATCAAACTCTGCGCGCCAGAAAAACAGCGCGGAGCCTGTATCGTGGTGGGTGTATTTGAATCACGCAAATTGACCGAGCCTGCCAAAAGTTTGGATGATGCTTCCAAAGGCTTCATCAGCAATATCTTACGCCAAGGTGATATGGAGGGTAAGGCTAATACAACTTTACTGTTACACAACATTCCTGGCATTCCAAGTAAGCGCGTGATGTTGGTTGGATTAGGTAAAGAGAAAGAGTTCAATGATAAGGTGTATCAACAAGCAGTTTTAACCACATTCAAAGCGTTATCTCAAACATCCGCTCCAGATGCTACCTTCTTCTTGGCGGATATTCCATTAAAGCAACGGGATATTGCGTGGAAAATTACCCAGACAGTGATTCTGGTGGCGGAAAGTACTTATCGTTTTGATCGCCTTAAAAGTAAGCCAGAAAAAGAGCAGCCTGCTCTTAGTAAAATTACGATAAGCGTGAATGATCAAGCATCGCTTCAAGCTGGAGAGAAAGCATTACAGCAGGGTCTTGCAATTGCGCGGGGCATAAAGGTAGCTAAGGATCTCGGAAATCTTGCGCCCAATATCTGTACCCCGACATATCTTGCTGAGCAAGCTACCGATATGGCTAAAGCCTATGATCTTAAGGTTTCTGTATTAGGACAGAAAGAGATGGAAAAAGCGGGTATGGGCGCATTGCTTGCTGTTGCACGTGGAAGCCATCAGCCTGCCAAATTAATCGTATTAGAGTACCGCGGCTTGGCAAAAATGGAAAAACCTATTGTGCTAGTCGGTAAAGGCGTCACTTTTGATACGGGTGGTATCTCATTAAAGCCTGCAGCTGAGATGGATGAGATGAAATTCGATATGAGTGGCGCAGGCAGTGTATTGGGCACATTAACAGCGGTAGCAGAAATGAAGCTCCCTCTCAATATTGTTGGTATTATTCCTGCGACTGAGAATATGCCTGGTGGCAATGCAAGCAAACCAGGGGATGTGGTGACAAGCATGTCTGGCCAAACAATTGAAATTCTAAATACTGATGCTGAGGGGCGGCTGATTTTATGCGATGCGCTGACCTATGCTGAACGGTATAAACCTGATGCCGTAATTGATATCGCAACCCTAACTGGAGCTTGCGTCATTGCACTGGGACATATAGCATCTGGTTTAATGAGTAACAATGATCAATTGGCCCAGGAATTATTACAAGCTTCCGAATTAGCGTCGGATCGTGTTTGGCGGCTGCCGCTGTGGGATGATTATCAGGAGTTGCTGAAAAGCAACTTCGCAGATATGGCAAACATTGGTGGACGCTCAGCAGGAACAATTTCAGCTGCCTGCTTTTTGTCACGCTTTACAGCAAAATATCCTTGGGCACATCTGGATATTGCCGGTACGGCCTGGAAAAATGGTAAGGAAAAGGGTTCTACTGGTCGTCCGGTACCGCTTTTGGCACAATTTTTAATTTCGCGTGCGAAAGCATAAAAATAAGCATTTAAACGATGCCACAAATTGATTTTTATTCGGGTGCATCCGACAAATTATTGATTGCATGCCGATTAAGTGAAAAAGTGATTCAACAGGCGACCAAAATAATGGTTTATATACCAGATTCGTCACTTCTGAATCAATTCGATAAATTGCTCTGGACATTCTCTCCCATCAGCTTTATTCCGCATTGCCACGGTGATGACAAAATGGCCAACGTTACGCCGGTGATATTAATTAGTAATAGCGAGGAAATTCAGCAGATCGGGTCGTATGAGGTATTGCTTAACCTGCATGATGAAGTACCTCCAGTTTATGATCGCTTTCAAAGAGTCATCGAAATCGTTGAAAATGTACCCGAGGACAAGTTGGTTGCTCGTAAACGTTATCGTTTCTATCAGGAGCAAGGGCTCAGTGTACACCACCATAAACTTGATCAGAATCAGCATTGATCGATACCAGAACGATTCTTTCTTTTTCGTTTCACGAGGGGGCTGATTATTCTGCGATATCTGTCAAGGTTGATGAAGAGGCATGACTGAATAAACTGGATACAGAGAGCCATAGCGATATCGAAAGGTATCTTCTGCAATGTTTTATCCTAACAAAGTTGTCTTAAGCTTCCAATTTTTATTGGGCTGCTGGAAGTTAATCGGAAAAAACGGCATTGAGAAACCAAGAGATTCTAAGGCTGATTGAAAAAAGCTTGCTTGCTTTGGCTCTTTAATTAATAACGATTTCTCGGTATGTTGCATGCATCATCAGGAAAATTCTTGGGTTTATAACCAAAGAATGCGCAACTAGTGTGCTACGAGGATAGGAAACTGTCCGTAACTATACAAATGATGGAGGAAGGCCCTCCGGAATCACCTTACAGGAGGAGGTTTCAGACCACCTTAAGGGGCTCTTGTCAAAAGCCTGGGTCGTGAGCGTTAAGGAAAAGGCACTTTTAAAAGTGTCAGGTGAGGATTAAGAAGATGAACAATAAGTGTACCCTTGCAAGCATCGAAACGTCTGTAAGTGTAGTCAAAATCAGGAGCTTAATTATCTCCTGAGATAAGTCCAAAGGATACCTGTTTACTGTTTGGATGGCTGCCGGTGTAGAGAGGGCATGAGCTTAATCTGGGCGTTTGTATGCAACGTAGGAACCTTGTACGTGATGTTAAGAGAAAATCTTATAAGCGAAACCCGCGAAGGGGGAAAGTATCGATGCATTTATGAGGGGCGGATCATCCCGTATGAGCGTTGAAATTTCTGTAATGGAAATGGAGTGAAGGGGATGTGTTGGCTCAGGCTAAGTATTTGCCAACCCAGCTCGGGGAAGAGCGTATGCTTTGCCTGTAGTATTTAGCATTGACAGGCGCTGTATGAATCGAGAGGTTCACGTACGGAGTCTGTGAGGAGCTGGAGGTGAAACTCCTTCGGCTTACTCGCGCGGATTGAAGCTTTAGTGGCAAACAAGTCATTGCTTTCTACCTGTTCGGTGTGATGGACAAGTATAGAGTGATCAAAGGTATTTATGAGTATGCGGATCATCTTTTACGCGCTTGGTTTGCGCGACTTCCGAGTAATGTGGCTTATATTCAGCGCCTGAATCGGGTAGCCGATGTGTTTGAGCCCTTATCCTTATTAGCACTGATTCAGCAGGAAGATGAAGCTAGGAAGCCAGGACAAGCCTGGCTGATCGATTTATTGCCGGCAGTCCGGTCAGAGACAAGGCCATCGGTTTAACGCGTGTGTAGCGAAACAGTTGACGGATTTAGGTTATTCCATTTCTAAAGCAAAAATGACTTTGTCGGCTTCACCTTGCCATATTATTTATACTGTCTGCGGCTCGCTTTCGCTTCATTTTTGATTTAGAAATGGAATTACTGCTCAACAAGGAAGCTGTTCTATCATGTGGTATTCAGGTTCCTATCATGGGACGCCACCAGCCAGGTTCATTGCCGATCCCTGCGTACATCGGTGTCATCGGCGTGAGTGACCATGATGGTAAAATATTTGATCAGATTCGATCACAATTGCACGGCAACAAAAACTATATCGCGATAGAGCTTATCAACCCCCTGGTTGCCGAAGACGTCAGACAAGCCCGACATCTGATCGTTTTGACACCGGTTAAAAAACAAAAAAGGCAATTCTATCCGAAACCACAGGATCAATGGCTGACTGCAGCGGTTCACTAGCAGGCTGTTGAAAAGCTATCTGCATTGCCTCTGCGATAATAAAAACAGATTCAAAATGAAAAACAAGTTCAAAATATTCGTTTATCAGCTATAAACACCGCTTTTTTACTGTTTTTACCTATCATTATCATCGACTACTTCCGTTTCCAGTACGTTATTATTTAACAGCTTGCTAGAATCCGATAAGTTTTATTTCTTATTCCATTTCTAAAGCAAAAATGACGTGAAGGCGAGCCGCAGACAGTATAAATAATACAGCAAGGTGAAGCCGAAAAAGTCATTTTTGCTTTAGAAATGGAATAATAATTAATGACCTTGCTACCTGCGATGGTACCTTCCGATATAATGGCGAATTTTCTGTTTTTGCTAATTTAATAATTTAATTTCCATGGAACTTGCAAAAAGTTTTGATCCGAAAGTCATAGAAGCTCACTGGTATTCAATATGGGAGTCATCAGGTTATTTCAAGCCATCAAATAAGGAAGGAGCTGCTGCTTACTGCATCATGTTGCCACCTCCCAATGTAACGGGCACCCTGCATATGGGGCACGCGTTTCAGCACACTTTGATGGATGCATTGATTCGATATCATCGTATGATGGGTGATAACACACTATGGCAGCCTGGGACAGATCATGCAGGTATTGCGACACAAATAGTCGTTGAGCGTCAATTAGATCAAGAAAATATTAATCGGCGAGAACTCGGACGTGAGGCGTTTCTCGAGCGTGTTTGGCAATGGAAAGAGGAATCAGGTTCAACTATTACGCGTCAGATGCGGCGGATGGGTACTTCTTGCGATTGGTCGCGTGAGCGTTTTACCATGGACGAAAAGCTTTCTCAAGCAGTGACAGAGGTATTTGTACGGTTATATCGAGAAGGATTGATTTATCGTGGCAAGCGTCTAGTTAACTGGGATCCTGTCCTGCAAACTGCAGTGTCTGATTTGGAAGTCATATCGACAGAAGAAACAGGTTCACTTTGGCATATTTATTATCCATTCGAAGAGGATTGCGGTACTGGATTGCAGGAGAGTGGCTTAATTGTTGCGACAACACGGCCAGAGACGATGCTAGGAGACATGGCAGTGGCTGTTCATCCAGAGGATGAACGCTATCGTCATTTGGTTGGGCGGCATCTCCGATTACCCTTGTCTGAGCGTACGATTCCTATTATTGCTGATGAATATGTCGATCCGACTTTTGGTACGGGCTGCGTGAAAATCACACCCGCGCATGATTTTAATGATTATCAAGTCGGCTTACGTCATAAGCTGGTTCCACTTAATATTTTTACCTCCAACGGAAAAATTAATGATTTTGCGCCGGTCGAATATCAAGGATTGGACCGTTTTGAGGCGCGAAAGAAGATTATTAGTGATCTGAAAGCACAAGAATTGCTGGTCGAAACGCGACCACACAAGCTGATGGTGCCGCGAGGAGATCGTACGCAAACTATTATTGAGCCGATGCTAACTGATCAGTGGTATGTGACGATGGAAGGGATGGCCAAACCTGGTCTGGAAGTGGTAGCCAATGGTGAGGTCAGATTTACACCGGAGAACTGGACGCATGTTTATAACCAGTGGTTGGAAAATATACAGGATTGGTGTATTTCGCGCCAATTGTGGTGGGGCCACCGGATTCCTGCCTGGTATGATGAGGATGGCAATGTAACGGTTGCGCATAATCTTGAGGAAGCACAGCGGTTATCAGGTAAAGAAAATCTTAGGCAAGATGAAGATGTGCTTGACACCTGGTTTTCTTCCGCATTATGGCCATTTTCAACACTTGGATGGCCACAGGAAATAGCCGAGCTCAAGACCTTTTTACCGACCTCGGTGCTGGTAACAGGCTTTGACATCATTTTCTTCTGGGTGGCACGCATGATCATGATGTCACTGCATTTCACTGGGAAAGTGCCATTTCGTGAAGTTTACGTGACTGGATTAATCCGCGATTCGGAAGGCCAGAAAATGAGTAAATCCAAGGGAAATGTATTGGATCCACTTGATCTGATCGATGGTATTTTGCTGCCCGAAATGATCAAAAAGCGCACTACAGGCTTAATGAATCCTAAACAGGCCGAATCAATCGAGAGAAATACACGTAAGCAATTCCCGCAGGGAATACCTGCATTTGGTACCGATGCCCTGCGTTTTACTTTCGCCAGTTTAGCTTCACATGGACGGGATATTAAATTTGATCTGCAGCGATGCGAAGGCTATCGAAATTTTTGTAACAAACTGTGGAATGCTACTCGGTTTGTCCTCATGAATTGTGAGGAGAAAGACGTCGGTTTGGATGAAACGTTGCCTTTGGCATTTTCTCACGCTGATAAATGGATTATCGGTCGACTGCAACTAGCCGAGCAGGGCGTGAGGCAAGCTTTTAATGATTATCGCTTTGATATTGCCGCACGCGAACTCTATGAATTTATCTGGGATGAATACTGCGATTGGTATGTAGAGCTTGCTAAGGTTCAGTTAAGCTCAAGAGAAGGTATTGAACAGCGTACTACACGTCGCGTGCTAGTGCGCGTACTTGAAGCGGCTCTCCGGCTGGCGCATCCTGTGATCCCCTTTATTACTGAAGAATTGTGGCAAAGAATTGCACCTCTGGCTGATAAAAAAGGTAAGAGCATCATGCATCAATCTTATCCACTAGCCGATTTCACGCATATTGACAAAGAAGCCGATAGACGCATTGCGCTACTCAAAGAGATTGTAAATGCATGCCGAGCATTACGTGGAGAAATGAAATTGTCGCCAGCAGAGAGAATCCCCTTGTTAATTGAAGGCAATCAATCCGCCTTGGCAGGTTTTTCTAGTTATTTAGTAGCACTGGCTAAGTTATCTGATGTGGAAATTATGCCAGATGGTTTGCCTGATGCAGATGCGCCTGTTGCTGTTGTCGGTGAATTTCGATTGATGCTTAAAATTAAAATAGATGTATCAGCAGAGCGCGTGCGACTTCAAAAAGAAATTCTTCGTCTGGAAGGGGAGATCAATAAGGCAACAACAAAGCTTGATAATCCGGATTTTGTGCAACGCGCACCAGAAAAAGTAGTTACACAGGAGAAAGAGCGTTTGGAAAATTTTAAGGCAATGTTGACTAAATTGATAGAGCAATTACAAAAATTAAGCTGATTTTTAAGTATGTATTTTTAAAAAACATTGCTTAGTGTGATTGATAGTGATGCTATAGTTGGCAACGGAAAATACTTTGTTGTTTTCTGATCGCCCAAATCTTATTATTTGCTTGCTGATACTCGAATCATTTTCGATATCGTAGGCGGTGTAAATAGAGCATAAGATATTTTTGTCACGAGTGAAGCTCTTCATTGATGCCAAGTGAGTAAAAAGGATAGGCAAAAAATGCAAAGACTGTGTAATGGGCGTAAGTAGTGAAGCATTAGATAATGCGCTTGTAGCTTAATACATAGTCCAGTTCCGTTTGGAAGGAATAAAAATACGGCTGGGTATAGGGATATTGACGATAATTCGTCTGAGTAATTCGTCTGAGTTTATTGAAAAAGTATTACAGCAGAAGGGGAGATAGATTTATTTTCTATTTCAATAATCTGCTATGGTACTTACTGGTTGAATTAACGTTTGTTTATTTTTCTTTAAGTAATTAGATTGCATTAATATCGCTTTTTTGGCAAGAGTATCAAGGGTAATAATAGATTTTCCAGTTTTTTTTGTGTTTTTTAACATGAGAGAGCACTTGCTTATATCTAATTTTTTCTTTGCGATGATATTAAATAAGATTTGAAAAAGCTATTATTGCAACGGTTAATTAGGGTCTTTTTTTGGTAAAAAAACATGCCACTTTTAAACTAAAAGTATAGTAAATAAAAAAATCACCACATTCAAAACAGGGGAATTTTTCTATAAAAATCATGATTTTCCCTTGTTAGCACAAATCTGACATGCTAGAATTCTTGCCAGTATTATTGGGTAATTTGGTAGGATTAAAAACTATCAGAGATCAATAGAAGTTTTAGCATGAAGTAATCTGTAGTCAGGTAGTTTGTGTAGCCATTTGATTCAAATGGTCGTGTTTTTTAAGTATGTAAATTAGTCTTAAATTTGTAATTTATGTGGGGGGAATATATGAGCAGTAAATCAGTAATGACCCTACTGGGGTCCGCAACACTTGCTTTATACTCAAGTATGGCGTTTTCGCTAGATGAGACCAGTAAGTATTTTCATCCGCAGCCACAATCTGTAATTGCACAAGAAACCTATGATCAGCATATATTGGCGCTATGGATTTGTTTGGCAATTTTTATTGTTGTTTTTGGTGTGATGTTTTACTCCATCCTGAAACACCGTAAATCAACTGGATATAAGGCTGCCAATTTTCATCATAGTACTGTTGTAGAGATTATCTGGACGGCTATTCCACTTCTGATTCTTATTGCTATGGCATTTCCGGCCACTAAAACTGTCGTTGCGATGAAAGATACTAGTGAGCCTGATATTACTATTAAGGCCACAGGTTATCAATGGATGTGGGGTTACGATTACCTTCAGGGAGAAGGGGAGGGGATCAGCTTCTTCAGTAAACTATCTACGCCAGTTGCTCAAGTGAAAGGCACAGAAGCTAAGGGAGAAAATTATTTGCTGGAAGTGGATAATAATGTTGTCGTGCCTGTGGGCAAAAAGATTCGGGTAATCACAACAGCTAATGATGTTCTTCACGCATGGTGGGTGCCTGCTTTCGGAGTCAAGCAAGATGCAATCCCAGGATTTATACGTGATACGTGGTTTACGGCAAATAAACCGGGTGTTTACCGCGGCCAGTGTGTTGAGCTATGTGGCAAGGATCATGGATATATGCCAATAGTGGTTGAGGTGATGGAGGCAGACAAGTACACGCAATGGGTTGCTGATAAGAAGAAAGCGTCAGCAGCAGTCGTTAACACGGCAGCAGTTGGGAATTAATATTTCAATCGCATGAGATGTAATTTCAGAAAACAAAGAAGTAAGTACTAAGGAGAATAATCATGGCAGTAGTTCAAGATGTTCATGGTCATCACGACCATCATCCCAGCGGCATAATGCGCTGGGTAACAACAACCAATCATAAAGATATTGGCACGATGTATCTGTGGTTCAGTTTTGCCATGTTCTTGGTTGGTGGTTTCCTGGCAATGGGAATTCGTGCAGAATTGTTCATGCCGGGTATACAAATTTTAGAGCCGGAGCTTTTTAATTCGTTCACCACACTGCATGGTTTAATCATGGTGTTTGGCGCGATTATGCCGGCATTCGTGGGATTAGCTAACTGGCAGGTACCTCTGATGATAGGTGCTCCCGATATGGCATTTGCGCGGATGAATAACTGGAGCTTCTGGTTGTTGCCGGTAGCAGGTATGTTATTGGTGTCCTCGTTCTTTGTGCCGGGTGGTGCTGCTGCAGGAGGCTGGACATTCTACCCACCGCTTTCTGCGCAAGGTGGCATGGGGGTCGACATGATGATTTTTGCTGTTCATATTCTGGGGGCTTCTTCAATTATGGGCGCAATTAACATTATCACTACCATTCTCAACATGCGCGCACCCGGTATGACGTTGATGAAAATGCCGATGTTTGTATGGACATGGTTGATTACTGCTTATCTATTAGTATTGGTAATGCCTGTTTTGGCCGGTACAGTAACTATGTTACTGACAGATCGTCATTTTGGTACGTCATTCTTTAATGCGGCAGGTGGGGGTGATCCTGTTCTTTTTCAGCACATCTTCTGGTTCTTTGGACATCCTGAAGTTTATATCATGATTCTGCCAGCATTCGGTATTGTGTCCGAAATCATTCCAACATTCTCCCGTAAACCATTGTTTGGTTATTCATCAATGGTGTATGCAACCGCATCAATTGCTATTTTATCTTGTATAGTATGGGCACACCATATGTTCACGGTTGGCATGCCAACGGTCGGTCAGTTGTTCTTCATGTATGCCACTATGCTGATTGCTGTACCTACCGGTGTGAAAGTTTTTAACTGGACTGCGACAATGTGGCGTGGATCGATGACTTTTGAAACGCCAATGTTATTTGCAATTGGGTTTATCTTCCTGTTTGTGATTGGTGGCTTCAGCGGCGTAATTTGTGCAATTGTGCCAATTGATATCCAAGTACAAGACACTTACTATGTCATTGCACATTTCCACTATGTGCTGGTATCGGGCGCGTTGTTCGCTATATTTGGGGCAGTATATTACTGGTTGCCGAAGTGGTGCGGACGTATGTACGATGTTAAATTGGCTAACATGCATTTCTGGTTATCCATGATTTTCTTTAATGTTGCTTTCTTCGTGCAGCATTTCCTTGGATTAGCCGGTATGCCACGCCGAATTCCGGATTACTCATTACAATTTGCTGATTTCAATATGATCTCCAGTATTGGCGCTTTTGGATTTGGATTGACACAGCTTTTCTTCCTTTATATTGTAATTAAATGTATCCGAGGTGGGGAAAAAGCTGCTGATAGACCATGGGAAGGTGGAAACACATTGGAATGGACGTTGCCTTCGCCAGCACCCTATCATACTTTTGAAACACCGCCAGTAATTAAATAAAGCGAAGCGTGTATGTCGCAAGATAATGATAGAGATCTAAAGCGTAAAAAACTGAGGACTGCTTTTCTGTTGCTTATCCTAATGGCTGTAATATATTTTGTAACGGTGCTAATAAAACAATGACACAAGGCGTAACTAAGATCAATTTGGAAATGTTGAAGAAGCTGCTGATTTTTTCAGTGATCATGTTTGGTTTTGGTTACGCGCTTGTTCCGATGTATGAAAAGTTTTGTGAAGTCACCGGAATAAATAATCTGTTACAACCGGATGTGGTAGATAAAAATATTAAAGTAGATATGACGCGCACAATTGCGATAGAGTTAGACGCAAATGTGCGCGGCTTGCCTTGGCAATTTAAACCGCTACAATCAAACGTAAAAATACATCCTGGAGAATCATTAGAAGTGATGTATGAAATTAGTAATGTCTCGGATCAAGAAATTAGTGGACAGGCAATACCAAGTTACAGTCCACGTTTCTTGGAAAAATACATGAAGAAATTTGAATGCTTCTGCTTCACTAAACAGGTGCTTAAGCCTGGTGAAACAAGGCAAATGCCTGTGAAGTTTGTCATTGATCCTCAAATACCTGTTGATGTCAATACAGTCACTATTTCCTACACTTTTTTTGCATTACAACCAGGTAAATAGAAAATGTATGATCAAATAAGAAACTTGTAAGTTAATTAACAGTGGATTGGATTAATGAATAATACAGAACAACCAGCTGAGAAAGCATCAGCAATGCAAGTAGCAAAAGCAGTATTCTGGTCATTTCTAGGTATACGTAAGAAAGACGATCTCGATCGAGATGCAAAAATGATAAAACCACACCAGGTAGTAATTGGTGGGCTTATTGGTGGAGTAATTTTTGTATTGAGTATATTGACGTTGGTTAAAGTAGTAACGAGTTAATTTATTAGAAAATAAATCAGGAGGGTTGGTAATGAGTCAAGGAACTGGACACTACTATGTGCCGGCACCATCTAAATGGCCAATTGTAGGATCATCGGCACTATTCTTTTTAGGGTTTGGTGCAGCATTTACAATGAATAAAATACCCGCAGGCTATTACATGTTGGGTATAGGTTTTGCTATTCTCATCTATATGCTGTTTGGCTGGTTTGGTGATGTGGCGAGAGAAAGTGAAGCTGGTAAATATGGAAAAGTGGAAGATAAATCATTCCGCTGGGGGATGAGCTGGTTTATTTTCTCAGAGGTAATGTTCTTTGCAGCCTTTTTTGGTGCACTTTATTATATGAGGGTACTTACAGTTCCAGAATTAGCTGATGCAGAACATGATTTATTGTGGCCTAGTTTCACGGGTGGATGGCCAACTGCAGGGCCTGGTATTACTGAGAAATTTACCCCTATGGGTGCCTGGGGTTTGCCAGCCTTTAACACCTTTTTATTACTTTCTTCTGGAGTAACGGTGACGCTTGCTCACTGGGCACTTAAGGAGAATCGACGTCCCGCACTCAAAATGTGGCTGCTTGCAACCATAGTACTAGGCTTTACCTTCCTTGCCTGTCAGATCTATGAATATAGCCATGCATACGCTGATTTGAATCTTAAACTGACCAGCGGCGCATATGGTTCAACATTCTATATGTTGACTGGTTTTCATGGTTTCCATGTTACCTTAGGGGCCATTATGCTGACTGTCATCTATTTTAGATGTGCTGCAGGACACTTTAAACCTGAACATCATTTTGGGTTTGAAGGTGTTGCTTGGTATTGGCACTTTGTTGATGTGGTCTGGCTTGGATTGTTCATATTTGTTTACTTAGTATAAGCAAAATTTGAGTCATAGCTAGCTAGTTATATACCAGACTCTTGATTCCTTAGTTAAGAATGTCAAGAGTCTGGAAACAAAGCTGAGCCAACTAGTCTGAGATACAAGCCATGTGCATGTAACCATTCGAGGTAAGAGTGATAAATAAAAAATATGAATTATCAATTCAAACCACGATGGTGGGTAGTTTTATTAACCATAATTTTCATATTAATCTTTACGCGACTTGGCTTTTGGCAGCTCTCGAGAGCAAATGAGAAAGAGTTACGGCACGAAAAGATTGAGCAATATACGCAGGAAGCAGTTGTAACCTTACCTTCAACATCGATTAAATTAGAAGATTTTCAATATCGACAAGTTGAAGTGACAGGTAGGTTTATTGAGGATCATGCCATCTACCTCGATAATAAAATACATCAGGGGGTAGCCGGTTACGAGATTCTTGCACCTCTTAAAATTGCAAATAGCTCTCTGCATATTTTGGTGAATCGTGGCTGGATAGCCTCGAACAAAGATCGCACACAACTTCCTGTTGTTTTTTATCCACAGGAAGAAGTAAAAGTGACTGGGATGGTGACTTCGCCAACAATAAAAACGATGCAACTTTCGAGAGAAAAAGCAGCGGGTAAGCTTTGGATAAATTTAGATTTTGATCTTTATCAACAAACAACAGGGCTTGCACTACAACCAATTTTATTGTTGCAGCAGGATAATCAAATTGATGATGGATTGATACGTCAATGGGTACGGCCTGATTCAGGTGCCTCAAAGAATATCGGATACGCAGTTCAATGGTTTCTGTTAGCTGTGACAACATGTATTATATTTTTAGTATTAAATGTCAAACGAAATAGCTCGAAAAAATAAAATTAAATTCCTTCTGTTAGCGTTAGTGATGCTGTCTCCGGTCATTGCATCATATTTCTTTCACGTTCTAGAAATTCGCCCAGAAGGTACGGTCAATTACGGTGAGTTGCTGGAAGTAAAACCATTAAAAGGTCAGGCACTTAATATCGAGAATAATACTATTTTCCGTGCACGAGATATGCACGGAAAATGGTCATTAATTACTATCGATTCTGGACAATGTAATGAGTATTGTCAAAAGAAGCTTTATCAAATGAGGCAAGTTCGTCTAGTTCAGAATACAGAAAAAGATCGGATTGAAAGAATCTGGTTAATTGATGATCATTATGTTCCTGATCAAGATATTAAGAATGAATATGAGGGTACGGTACTTCTAAGTGCAAAAGATAGTGAGTTGCTAAATGAATTTCCTGCTGCACTGTCGCAGCACGATCATATTTATGTGGTCGATCCAATGGGAAATTTAATGATGAGATTCCCAAAGGATGCTGATCCTTCGAAAATTTCGAAAGATGTAAAGCATCTATTGAAGCTTTCTCATTTCGAACACTGAGTTTGTTATCCATATATTTTGGTGCGTGGCAGTGTTAACAAGAGTATGTAGTAAGTAATTTAAAGAATAGATCAAACATGATTGTTTAGGAGGTGTATGTAATGAGTGCTAGTTTAGTATGGCGACAAACAACATCAAGAATAAATCAATTTTACCGGCTTACAAAACCTCGGGTAGTCTCACTAATAGTTTTTACAGCAGTAATAGGTATGTTTTTAGCTGTTCCTGGCGCGGTACCAATCGATATTCTATTTTTTGGAACGCTCGGTATCGCTTTAGTCGCTGGGGCAGCTGCTGCATTAAATTGCCTGGTAGAACAAAAGTTTGATGCTGTGATGGCGCGAACTCGTGGACGCCCTCTCCCACAGGGCAAAGTCAGCGTTCCAGAAACATTATTTTTCCTAGGATTGATAGGTGGCTCAGGATTATTCATACTTCATCAATGGGTAAACCCTTTAACTATGTGGCTTACTCTGGGGACATTTGTCGGCTACGCAATTATTTATACATTAATACTTAAACCACTGACTCCTCAAAATATTGTGATAGGTGGAGCATCTGGCGCAATGCCACCTGTTCTTGGTTGGGCCGCAGTAACTGGTCAAATTTCTCCTGATGCGCTATTGTTGTTTTTAATCATTTTTGCTTGGACACCGCCCCATTTTTGGGCGTTAGCATTATACAGAAAGCATGAATATGCTCAGATCGGTATGCCTATGCTTCCTGTGACGCATGGCGATAACTTCACTCGTCTCCATGTTTTGTTGTATACGCTCATACTTTGTGTAGTTACGATACTTCCCTATATTTCCCAAATGAGCGGATTAATTTATTTGGCAGGGGCATTAGTATTGGATGCCATTTTTCTGTACTACGCTTTGCAAATTTATCTCAAATATAGTGATCAGCTTGCACGTACTACATTCAGATATTCGATTATTTATCTAGCTTTGTTATTTGTCGTTTTACTTGTGGACCATTATTATCATTTCTAAGTTAGAATTGATATATCGTTTCTAACGAAGATAAAACCCCCATCCTAAAGACGGGGGTTTTTTATTCAAGGAAATAATTTGCCAGGATTAAGAATATCGTTGGGATCAAATAGCTGCTTGATCCTTTTCATCAAGGTCAACGTGGTAGAATCAATTTCTTTGGGAATATAAGCACGTTTCTCACTGCCAATACCATGTTCACCAGAAAGCGTTCCATTAAGCCTGATGACGAGATCAAAAATTTCATTTAAGCATCTTTCGGCACGGTAGTTTTCATCTATATCGTCTGGATCAATGAGTAAGTTAACGTGAATATTGCCATTACCAGCATGACCAAAATTTACATTAACAATGCGATACTGGGTTGCAAGTTGGGTTAATTCATCTAAAAACTGAGGTAGCGTATTAACGGGTACGACTACATCTTCATTAATTTTCTTTGGTGCAATATCACGCAATAGAGGCGATAAAGCTTTTCTAGCTTTCCACAAGCTTTCAGAATTAATGACTTGTTCAGCCTGCAACAGGCCAGAATTGCGGCAAACAGATAAGATGCCGTTGATGGTTTCAGAAATTTCATTTTGCGATCCATCTACTTCGATCATGAGCATTGCTTGGCAATTGGTTGGCAGTAAATCAGGAAAACGTGCCCGGATAAGGCTTAACGAGCCTGCATCCAGAAATTCAAGCGCACTGGGCCCTCTGGGTATCCCCATAATCGCCACGATGGCAGCTGCACAACTGATAGCATCACAATAATAGGCAACCAGACCTCCTTGTTTCTCGGGTAAAGGAGTCAGCTTAAGAGTAGCTTCTGTAATAACAGCTAAGGTTCCTTCAGAACCGATGAGTAGTCTCGTTAGATCATACCCAACGACCCCCTTGGTTGTATAACAGCCTGTCTTAATTACTTCACCGGCACCAGTTACTCCTTTTAGCCCCAAAACGTGATCACGAGTTGTACCATATTTCACAGCATGAGGGCCACCAGCACTGGTGGCAAGGTTTCCACCGATGGTTGAAAAAGCTGCACTTGAAGGGTCAGGAGGCCAGAAAAAACCGTATGGCTTAACTGCATTCTGTATCTCTTGATTCAATACGCCAGGTTCTGCGACAACAACTCGATTTGCTGGATCAACACGAATAATGCGCACCATTCGTTCTAAGGATAGCGCAATCCCACCTTTCTCTGGGAGGCTACCACCTGCTGTGCCTGTCCCTCGCCCACGAGGTGTCAGAGGGATTTTATTCGTATTACAAAGCGAAACGATAGCCACTACCTCTTCAGTGGTAAGTGGAAAAACTACGGCTTCTGGTGGGAAAATTTTTCTACTATTATCGTAGGCGTAGGTATAACATTCTACGGGATCGGTATAAATTCGATCGGCGGGGAGTAACTCAGACAGCTGATTGATAAATTCTAATGGCAACATCTACTTCAATGATTGATGATTAGCAATCTTAATTTAAATATTCAAATACCTTAACGACTTTCCTTGCCCCTGCAGTAGTACTGGCAATTTGCGCGGCATTTTCTGCTTCTTCGCGCGTAACAAGCCCAAGCAAATAAACGACGCTATTTTCAGTGACTACTTTCACGTAATTAATTTGAAATTTTCTTTCATTTAGAAAACGTCCGATAACCTTAGAGGTGATCAAAGTATCGTTAGTGCGCGCAGATAAGGCACTTTTTTCGGATATGGAAATTTCATTATAAACGTTCTGAACATTATCCACTCCCTTAGTGATTTTTTCTGCTTCACTTTTTATGGATTCATTGGGTGCTTCTCCGGTCAAGAGTACATTCCGATTAAAGCTGGTGACATTAATACGAACATCGTGCCCGAGCTGCTCAACGATTCTCCTATTCGTTTTAAGTTCAATTGTTTGATCATCTATAAATGTACCACTACTTCTACGGTCTTCACTCATAAGGGCGCCTGTTCCTGCTCCTACACCCACGCCAGTAACTACAAGGGGTACACAGCCGCTCAAGATAAATAAGAATAACATCAGTAGGAAAGGATAATATTTTATATTATTCATTAGCTTCGCTTTAAGTATGAGTAAAATTATGCTTGATATTGCAGTAAAATAACGTTAAATCAGAAATTTTACTGACCCATAAAATAACATAAATCTAAACCCGATAATTGATTACTACCTACCAATAATACGCTTCCTTATTTTATATAAAGCGTACTCATAAAAAATAGATGTGACGCTAAAAGTGGGTAAGCATCTAAAAAAAACAATTTATAAAGCCGCAATACAGTTCAGTTCTCGATAAAAGCTTTATATGATCCGGTTCGAATTGATGTAATAAATACTGATTGATATCTTCTCTATACTAAAAGCATCTTACTAAAAATATTTATAGGAATATAAAATGACGTTATCTTTATCTTCATCTACTGCAAAAGAGAAAGCCAAAATTCTTGCAGAAGCACTTCCTTATATACAACGCTTCCATAATAAAACCATCGTTATTAAATATGGTGGTAACGCAATGGTTGAAGAAGATCTCAAACAGGGTTTTGCACGTGATGTGGTGTTACTAAAACTAGTTGGGATGAATCCTGTTATTGTTCACGGTGGCGGACCTCAGATCGACCAGATGCTAAAGCGTGTTGGAAAAGAAGGCGTTTTTATTCAAGGAATGAGGGTAACCGATGCAGAAACCATGGATGTCGTCGAAATGGTGCTGGGGGGATTGGTCAATAAAGAAATCGTCAATCTTATTAACCGCCATGGTGGTCGTGCAGTGGGTCTGACCGGTAAGGATGGTGCTTTTATCCGAGCAAAAAAAATGTTGATTCAAGATAAAGAGAAAGCAGGCGAATGGATCAATATCGGCCAAGTAGGTGAAATTGAACAAATCGATCCTTCCCTCATCGCATTACTTGATACACGTGATTTCATCCCAGTTATAGCCCCGATTGGTGTCGGTGAAGATGGTCAATCCTACAACATCAATGCGGATTTAGTTGCAGGCAAGCTTGCTGAAATTTTGAAAGCTGAAAAACTGATACTCCTCACTAACACATCCGGTGTACTGGATAAAAATGGCAATCTACTTACTGGACTGACTGCTAAAAGAGTCGATGAATTATTTGCAGATGGAACCATTTCAGGAGGTATGTTGCCCAAAATCGGTTCGGCACTCGATGCAGTAAAAAATGGAGTGAAATCCTGCCATATTATTGATGGGCGCGTAGCGCATGCACTTTTGCTGGAAATATTGACTGATGAAGGTGTGGGTACATTAATCATGGGAAATTAAATAACCTTAATCTTTTTGGGCACAGTTTCCCGCTTCCTCGGGGGCGTTAGAAATAGCCCAGTAGGTGTCCTGTAGGAAAAAAACGGCATTCGTATTCCGTTGCTTGCAGCGGAGGTAGCCGTTTTTAGGTCGCCGCAATTTTATTTGCGATGACTCCGTTGATAGCGGCCAATCAATTCTGCCTGCATAATAATATGACCGTGCATGGCTTTTTCCAGCTCCGATTTAGTAGGATGCTTCAAATCAGGCAGTACAGTATCGAGTGCATAAAGTTTATGAAAATAGCGATGAATGCCGATGGGTGGACAGGGCCCGCCATAACCTGTACGCTTCCAATCATTAATTCCCTGTAAGGTTCCTGCTGGCAGTTCATTCACTGCGACATTTTCGGGTAGACCATTAGCCTGAGGAGGGATATTGTATAGCACCCAATGCACCCAAGTCATTTTAGGAGCAGCCGGATCAGGCGCATCTGGATCATCAACGATCAGCACGAGACTTTTGGTTTGATCAGGTACGCCCGACCATGAAAGGGTTGGGGAAATATCTTGACCGTCACAAGTGTATTGACTTGGAATCATGTCATTAGGGGAAAAGGAAGGAGATATCAGTGAGAGTGTCATAATATTTTCCTTGTTAATTTGAGACGTGCTCGTTTCTGCACGGCTAGTTTGAATAGGGATGAAAAAAAGCATGATTGTGAATATTGTTATTATTACCAGATGGAAAAAATAAATACAACCGGTGTTTCCTGGATTAGCTTCACGAAAATGTTTCATGTTCTTGTCTCCTTCTGCAAATTATCAATTAACAACTATCAATAACTGACTCAATGAGAAAAACTGACATCCTACTTTTATAACGCATATATGAGTAAAGAAAAAGAGTTTATTGATCTAAAAGAGTCGCAATCAAATACTAATCGGGTGCTAGAAGTTAATAATTTTTTGAGTCTGCGTCTGCCTAATTTAGTGTAAAAGGATATAAAAGCCATGCGATAAAGCTATAAGTGAAATTCGATGACTTGAATCCTAATAAATCTACAAATGATTTATTGCTACTGTACTCCATAATATTCCTATTCGTAACGACTTACTCCCCCGAAATCATTAAAAATAATCGCAAAAACACTTCACAGGTTTTTGGACGACAAAAATTCAATTTTGTGCCGTACTGGTAAATATCCACGGTAGTCACCTTAGAACCAGTGATGTGCCATTTTCAGTATGGTTTTGCTGTTTTGTCTGGATGAGTTTAGTTTATCCTCACTGACTTGCTTACCGGACGCCAAAAAAAGCCGTGTTATGATGGTGTTATCGATAATAATCCATATACATCAACATGGCGAACTTGGATAAAACTTCAGTTAGAGATGAAGTCAGCCGTTTAAAAGCAGACTTTGATCGTCTTGGTGCTGAAGGTAAATGATCTTCTGAAAGCCAGGCGATCATAAATAGCCTGTTTATGATGGTCGGACTGATTCTGGCGATCTTTCTTGAGTGCAGTACTAAAAAAGACAGTAGCCATTCCAGCCAACCCTCTTCACCAACCTCGAAAGATGAATCCGTGTTAAGTCATCCTGGAAGTAACAGCAAAAGCAAAAGTGAGAACAAAGACCAGGCCAGCAATACCCGCGTTAACGAAACCGTTACGGTTTCTCCAGTGCTCGCCTACGAAGCGTGCGCACAAGATCACAAGATCTGAGTAATATTCCCTGTATCAATTATGCAAGGCGCATCAAGATCGATATGGTATTTGAGAAAGTCATTGATCATGTGGACGCTGAAATCACACGCTGTCCAGCTTGTGGTGCTACGGTAAAAGGTGTCTTCCTGCCGGACATGCACGGCCCGTTACAATATGTCGATGGTTTAAAGGCTTTAGTGATTAATTCCATCTCTAAATCAAAAATGACACGAAGGTGAGCCGCAGACAGTATAAATAATACGGCAAAGGAAAGCCGACAAAGTCAGTTTTGATTTAGAAATGGAATAACTTACTGATCGGTCGGATGGTTGTTCTAAACCGGGTGCAGAAGTTGGTGAAATCGATGATCAGGGTCGTAATTGCTGGAGTCAGCTTATTAAAGTTCGTGCTGCGTCTTCATCAGGTACTGACAAGCTGGGAGCAGCGAGCTTCGAGAAGATAATCAATTCCCGACGATCAACGTCGATGAAACGTCTTTCCGGGTTGACATGAAGAACGACTGGATGCATGCCTATTCGTCAAATGACATCACCCTCAAGTTTTTGCACCAAGCTCGGGGTGAAGCGGCGATCGAAGCAATTAACATCCTTCCACGCTATGGCGATGCCATTATTCATGATGGCTACTCATCCTATTTATCATACCCCGACTGCAGCCATGGACTATGCGGTTCACATTAGTTGTGCGAGCTTACTTTTATTGTTGACGCGCACAATTATGCCTGGGTACGCAATATGAAACGCCTGCTACCGGAAGCCTGCAAAGAAGTCTCCAGTAGTACAGAAAAGCGTTTGAGCGACAAAGCGTTCGCCCATCTGGAAAAAACGTTACCGGCATATCTTAACGCGTGCTGAAAAAGAACTGCCGATCAGCCGACCTAAACCCCATGGGAAACGCGGCAAACTTGCCAAATCTGATGCATACAATCTTTGGGAAAGACTGAAAATTCACGAGGCAGCGGTGCTGCTGTTTGCGAAAGACCCACATGGGTCGTTTACCAATAACAGAGCAGAGCGGGACCTGAGAATGTCAAAGGTTAAACAAAAGATCTCGGGTTGTTTCAGAGTCAGCGAATAGGTTCATGCCTATTGCCGAATTCTGAAATTCTGAGCTACCTGCAATCCAGGCCAATAGAGGGGATAACCCACTTATCGCTATTCAAATAGCGCTGGCCAGTGAAGCTCATAAAGTATGGGGTGAGTAGTTATTATAAAATCAATCATTGGAATAGGCGTGCATGATGATGGTCTTGAACTTGTTGGATTTGTGAGAACGAAATTTTATTATATAAATCAAATGAAAATAGCCGACGCCTAACCTTTAAATAGTATTGTTACCGTGTCAGCGCAAATCATTCTTTCTCAAAAATCCAAAGAATCAGTGGTAAGCTAATAATTCCCATAAATTTTTGATCATTACGAAAATAGAGGGAATAATATTTATCTAACTATCTAAATTATTTATGTGATTCTGATTTCATATCAAGAACAGTCTTTTTATATAGAGGAGTGTGAGTGATGAAAACAATCAGATTGATAAGTGCATGTTTTTCATTCAGTATTGCGTTATTTGTGCCCGGTCATGCAAGCGCGATCGATTTGGGGGAGCTTCCAAGTGCTAGTGAAACTTTAGAGCAGGGTAAACAAGTTTTACCAGGCAGCGAGGCTGCAAAAACGGCCGTGCCAGCCGAAATTCCGGCAACTGGACTGACCAAAGAGTTAATGCAGCAATTTGGCATCAATCAGAGGCAGGCTGAAGCGGGAGCAGGTTCTCTGTTCCAGTTAGCCAAAACCAAAATGTCAGCAGAGGATTTTACCGCGCTGACTGATGCAGTTCCTGAAATACCTCATTTATTGACGGTTGCACCTCCGCCAAGTCCACTTGGAGGAGGTGGTATGGCAGCTACTTTCTTGGAAATTGGCTTGAAGCCTGAAATGGTCCAAAAATTTATACCTACCATAGTGCAATATGTTGAAAGTAGTGGCGGCAGTACCGTTGCGGCCGCACTTAAATCCGCATTGATGGGTGGCATGTAGCTTTTTCAATGAAAGGAGATCTGCCCGGCTGATGCTATTTTCTGCAGTAAGCGGACGGATCTCCTGATCTTCTTAATACAAGCTGTGGTAATGCTGTTCTTGTGTTATTCCATTTCTAAATCAAGCCTGATTCTGTCGGCTTTGCCTTGCCGTATTATTTATTGTCTTCAGCTCGCTCTACGCGTCATATTTGATTTGGAAATAGTATGAGTTAATTAAAAAGAAGAAACGAAAAAAATGAATCTCCTTTTTGCTTCATTTTCTTATTTATAATTACAATTCATTTAAATGATTGTCCAGGAAATGAAACCTATATTGATGAATCGTCGGCAATTCCTTGGTTTGAGTAGCGCTACCGCCCTGGTGGCAACCTGCTACCCTAATATAACACTGGGTCACGCTCTTTTGTCCCATCCGCAGCAGTCCTCTGCTGAAATGCTAAAAAGCATGCAAGGGCTGTCACAGCAAAAAAATTTGCTTCTGGGGTATCCAATCAATATGACTACGCCATCGGAGGAATTTTTCGCCTGGCGCAAAGAGTTATTTGCAGTTGGTCTTAATCAGTTTAGTTTTAACAACGTGGGCAATCCCTACGCTCATAGCCACATCCCTTTTAATGGTCATCTGTTTGAAAGAGAGCTTATAAACCGGTTTGGAGCAGTGTATGGTTTTTCACAAGACAATATCTGGGGTTTTCTTTCGAATAGCGGTACAGACAGTAATATGCATGGTTTGTATATGGGGCGCACAATTCTTAAAAGCCAAACAGGGGAGATGCCTAAAATATATTTTACAAAAGAAGCGCATTACTCAATTCAGATTCTCAGGGATTTGTTAAATCTGGAATGGGTGGTAGTCGGCACCAATCATGATGGCAGCATGGATACTGACGATCTGGAACGGCAAATGAATGCCAACCCCAATCATCCAGCTTTGGTGGTGGCAACGATTGGCACAACCTTCAAAGGTGCTGTCGATTCCATAGAAGGTATTCGAGCAAAGCTAACAGGTCGCACATCTTATCTACATCTGGATGCAGCGCTGTTTGGTGGTTATCTGCCACATACCCAATTTGCGGCCGAGCTGTTACATGAAGTCCCAGATGAGGGAACAGGGAGAAAAGTAAATCGTTATGATTCTATTGCCGTCTCATGTCACAAATTTTTTGGATTCCCTGCACCAGCAGGCTTATTTATCACGACCAGGGCAAATTTTGAGACATTTCTTACCCAGTTTGGCCATATTCATGATCCTGAATATATTTTGCAGATACCTGGAACAATTACTTGTTCGCGCGATGCGGTAAAGCCTGCTGAGTTTTATTTTTTTAGTTCGGAATCGGCCTTTAGCAAGCAAGTTGCTGATGCCAAAAGCATGCTGGATAATACTACCTATTTATTTAAGGAAGTGGTGGCGCACTACGATTATTTACAACCTATGAGAGCCAATCGCCAATCCAATACGATTTATTTCAGAAAACCAAGTGATACCGTGGTTAATCGCTATAGTTTGGCGGCCATGGGGGTGGAGATCGATAAGGAACGTGTTCCTTATGTGCATGTGGTCGTGATGCCTCATGCCAGCAAGGAAATTCTGGATCGATTTCTAACTGATTTGGGGAAAAAGGAAGGTTAACTTTGTTCCCGATAGGGCATTAATATGAAATTTTTTTAAAGTATATTAATGAGGCGTTGTCCACAATGATCGGTAAAAAATCACGATCGTAATACTCAGAGGGGAAGCGAAGATAAGTTGGCAAAATTTCCGGAAAGAATAGTTTTTTGATTGTTTTTTAATGCTTTCACGATTTATTTTATTGGTATTCTCAAAGCACCCAAATTTTAGGAGATTTTCAATATGTCGAAGTGCCTTCCATTAGCGCTTCTGGGTGATAAAAATAGCTTATCTGATCAGGCGCGTGCTGAAATCCAGAATCTTAGTGGCGCGCAACCCTTGGCATTCTTGTTTCAAGTATTGAGTGCTTGGGGAGTCATCTTTGCAGCAATAACGCTGGCTGTTTATCTCGACAATATTTGGATGAGTTTACTGGTTATGGTCTTTGTTGCAACACGTCTTAGCATTCTTGCTCTGTTAGTGCATGAACAGGTACATTTTCTCGGGCTCCGGGGAAAATATGGGGATTTAATCGTTAATTTACTCGCAGCCTACCCATTAGGAATCACAGTAGAAGGCTATGCCAAAGTTCATTTGGCGCATCATAAATATTATTTCACAGAGAATGATCCGGATTTTTTACGTAAATCAGGTATTGATTGGACATTTCCCATGTCTGCGAGGCGGCTTATTAAGCTTGTAGCAAGTGATTTATTCAGCTTGAGTTTCATAAAATTACTTAAAGGAAAACGCCTGGATAGTCCTCATATTTTTAAGCGACCTTATTCTCTTCCAAAATGGGTGCGTCCTACTTTCTATATAGGGGTGCTGGCAATATTGATTTATACTGAAATGTGGCAAGTTTTTTTAATGTATTGGTTTGTTACCTTTATTGACAATTTTTCCTATGTTTGTACGTCTTTGGGCATTCAGTGAGCATATTTACAATTTGCCCGGCGCAAGTGTTATAGAGTCCTCGCCACTGATCATATTAAATTGGTGGGAAAAGTTACTGTTGCCCAATCTTAATTTTACGTTACATCCCTATCACCATTTTTATCCTGGGATTGCGTACTGTAATTTGCCAAAGGTTCATGCAATATTCCAGCGGGAGCAACTCGTTAATGAGAAAAATGTTTTTTATGGAATTTGGAAATACCTTAGATACCTTCAACATTCTGAAGCAAGGAGTGAATAACTGGCTACGCTGGCGCGAGATTGTTTACAGCATGAATAAACCCAGATTTTCCATTAGTAGGTTGCTGAAAAACTATCTACATTGCCACTGTAGTGTTAAAAACAGGCTCAAGATGCTCGTTTATCAGGTATAAACTTTGCTTTTTTGCCTATTTCTATTTACATTAACTGTCTCGAATACGTTTTTCAATAGACTGTAGCGTGGAACAACACAAAATCTGGGTGCATAAAAATCTCGCGGTTGAATGCTGCGATGCGGAATATTGACCAATTGAATGCTTATTCAGTTATCTCTGCCAAGCGCCACCCCTGGCACTTCTAATGTATCCCTCCAACCCCACCACCTACCCACGTTCCTTCAATAATGCTTCAATAGCCTCCGGTGCAAGCGGCAACAATTCATCGATTCGGCTGTTAG
>NZ_FOUB01000086.1 GCF_900114745.1 Nitrosomonas communis
ACAGGCCAAAGCACTGCGCAGACAACAAAACCAGGCCGTTGAGATGCTCTTTAAATCCTATACATTCTGAATCATTCTTAACTGGTTAGGCTATAGTATGGCACGTCATCAAGCCAGCGGTGGAAGCAGGGCGCATAGTTTATACCGTCAGTATCCCCAAGCTAAAAATACCGGCCCTAGTTAAAAGCTATTCGGATATATCAAAGTGGCATGAACGCACGTGCAAAAATCTGGAAATATTCAACGAATCAGACCGCATCTATGAACTTGATAATTTCGCAGAGGGCTTACTCATCGTTATTGACGAAGCCTACAAGCTCTGGCCAGCTGCTGGACGTGCCAAAGCGTCGGAAGATATCGAATGCTTAAGAGAGCATCGTCATCACGGTCTTGATATCTATATAGTCGCGCAAACACCCAGCTATATACACGCCGACGTACTCGGACTAGTGCAAAAGCATTTGCACATTACGCCCACATGGAAGGGGAGACGTATCTATGAATGGTCAGAATATTGCAGTACGCCACGCCTTAAAACATCAAAAGAAAATGCAGTTGAAAGCGTTTATAAATTGCCCACAAAATCGTTTGATTTATACGAATCTGCCTTATTCACACTAAACAGAGTAAAAAAATACATCTCAAATTCTGGGTATCTATCGCAGCCATCCTACTTGCGCCATTAATGGCCTATATGGCAATTGACCGCATCAAATCGCGTGTTACAGGTGAGAATGCAAAACAGGAAGAAGTAAAAGAGGAAAAATAAGCGCAAAAAATAGTAAACCATACGCCACAAAACCAATTACCAGCGTTACTGCCAGAAAAAATCGCACCTGTAACTTATACACTTGTCTCTGACCGTGTGGACTGGTCAAAAGTGTCATCATGTGTGTCCAGTAAAAAACAATGTATCTGCTACGGTCACAGCGTGGAACGGCTCGTCATACCTGATGAAACCTGTCGGCTTGCGTCTAAGCATGGATTTCTACGCGTTTCAAAATCAACAAATTTATAAAGTTGGATTTATGGAAAATATTGAGATTGTATCGGTAACTATCGTTTGTATTGTTTTTTGTATGTTTGCCTATTTTCATGTCAAGCGGTGATCATTAATTGTTACAGTGTAACAGCTAATTTGCTTTATCCTGCATTTTCAACCATTCCTTCAGAGCTTCATCGATACGGGATTGCCAGCCATCACCTGTATCCTTGAATGACTTCACCACTTCAGGTGATAAAGGAAGAGTAACCTGTTCCTTCTCTGGCTCGTAAGGTCTTAATTGTTCAAACTCACTATCTGACAGCTCGTAAGTGTCCGGGTCAGCCTCGATACCCGCTTGAATAGCGGCGTCTTCCTCGGGGGTGGGCACGATGAGCTTTCTGCCCGATTTAAGTTTTAGATACTTAATACGCATAATATTTTTCCTCTCTTTGATTAGTCTTTCTTATTCCATTTCCAAATCAAAAATGACGCGAAGGCGAGCCGCAGACAGTATAAATAATACAGCATGGTAAAGCCGACAAAGTAAGGTTTGATCTAGAAATGAAAAAAGTAATCACGCTATGACTTATAGCATTACAAGCAGCTTGGCGTTGAGATGAGGAAAATATATTTATTGTATAGATATTGGATTGCAATATACATTACTAGCAAATTCAAATTTGGAGAATTTAGTGGCTATAGCAAATACTAAAACACTACTATTTATAATCTTGCTCTACCTTGTTCTTTTACCGTTGCCTGCTACAGCCCAGGAATATATTGGCCGAGTAGTGGGTATATCGGATGGGGATACGCTAACGCTCCTGGATAATCAAAAGCAGCAAATCAAAGTGCGACTGGCTGAGATAGATACGCCAGAATCAGCACAACCTTACGGATCGCGTGCAAAACAGGCATTATCCGGGCTTGCTTATGGAAAAACTGTAATCGTAAAGGTACAAGATACAGATCGCTATGGTCGTAAAGTTGGGCGTGTGTATACGGACGGTCTCGACGTCAATGCGGAGATGGTAAGAATCGGTGCAGCGTGGGTATATCGAAAATATGCCAGCGATCAAAATCTCTATGCTTTAGAAAAACAAGCTAGAAAAAATAAAGCAGGACTGTGGAGTTTACCAGAAGCTCAGCAAGTCCCACCTTGGGAATGGCGAAAAACCAGACGATAGGGCTAAATCCTGACTACTTCTGATCAGTGCAATTAACTGCACCGCCATAAAACATATGGCTAAAAATACAAAATCTATAGCATGATTTTTTCCATAAATCTAATCCAGGGAATAGTTCTACTTAAAAGATCCCCCGGTTACCTAAAAACTTTATTTTGCTATATTTATTTCTTTTTTCCATCTGCTTTAGATTTGCTTGATTTAGAGGTGGGTATTGGTTTAACAGCTGCAGCTGAATCTGATAAGGCTTTGCCTGGCTTGAATCTGACGACTTTTTTTGCAGGAATCGTCATGGATTTACCTGTTGCTGGATTGCGACCTTCGCGGCTGGCACGCTCTGTAATTGAAAAAGTGCCAAATCCCACTAACTGAACATTATTACCACTAGCCAAGGTATTTTGAATAACATCCAATAACCCATTGAGCATGGCAGCAGTTTGGTTTTTTGTAGTATTGGAACGGGTTGCAACTGCCTCAATCAGCTCGGTCTTATTCATGGTAGATGCTCCTGTTAGTGGTTTAAGAAGTAGCTAAAAATCTAGCAGAATATAATTCTAATCATCAATCACTTTTGAGCATTTCCATCATTTATAGTCTGAAAAAGCTTATTTTTTGGCAAAAATACAACACAGTAGAGTTTTAACCGACAATGGATTGCTTTTCGAATCACTAGGGGTACAGTAACACTCAATAGGCGAGATTATGTGGTTATTTAATTCCTTCATTATTTTGCTTTTATTAATATTGACCAATGCAGCCGCTGCTTATGATCGGGTGATGCAAGGTATGGTTTCCAATAGCATCACAATCATAGGTGAAAAACATAAACGGCCAGAATCAGTTAAGTTTTTCAAATCACTAATAGTAGATTACTTGCAGCAGAATGAGTGTCTTACCGTTGCGCTTGAAATTGCTAGTAATCAGCAATCGCTCATAGACGAAATCAAGCAGGGTAGACCCGTATCAGATATTGAGATAGCACCAATGATTGATTTTCCACCTTTCAGAAAGTTGATTAACGATCTAGCCCAGATGCAGAGGCACAACGATTGCCTCAAGATAATTGCAATAGATGCTGGGTTAGAACTAAAAACGCGGCGTGATAAATGGATGGGAACCAAGTTAACTGAACATGTGGGGCAAACACCGATACTGGCTTTAGTAGGGAATTTGCATACGTTAAAGAAAGTCGAGTGGTATCATGCAATGATCAAAAAAGAACCATATGTTGCAGAAATTCTTACATCTAAAGGACACAACGTAAAAACTTATCCACAAATCTGGCTAGATCGAGAATGTGATACACGTAATCGCTATATTCACGCAGACTCGCCAGAAGCAATAAAACTGCTAAACGATAATTTATTTATTCTGATAAATGCGGATAAGACCACGACCGCAAACGGTGTCGTTGATGGGATTGTTGTGTGGGAATGCCCTAGATAGTATTCAAAATTGAGGGAGTCAGAACCATGGCAGAGGACAAACATCTAGATAGATTTGTAGGCGCTGCTGATATACGAATAGTTACTTCTCCATGTGCCACTTATATTCACAGATCACAGAAAGCTTCAGGTTATTGCCTAGCTTTTCCAGAAGGAATACCGAAAGAGATTTTGTCAGGCAAAAATGATCACCGGAAACCTTTTGCTGGCGATCATGACATCCAATATGAGTCGAGCAAACGATGATTACCATTCGTGATTTACTGTGTGGTGTAGCGGTGGGGGATGCGATAGGCTACCCCCTAGAATTTATGCCTAACCCCACTGAAGACGATTTTAACGAGTCGGTAGCGGCTAAAGTATTAGAGGCATCAGACGACACACAGATGACTTTATTTCTGGCAGAGGCCATAGCACAGCATGGCACTAAGTTTGCACCAGAGTTACCGTATTTACGTTGGTATATTACCCAGACTAACCCAAAACCTGCTGTGTCTACTGTAAATGAGTTACTCGATTTAGACTGTCTATATGAAGTGCGTGCCCCAGGTAATACGTGTATGAATTCTTGTGATTCGCTGGCAGAAGGTATGCAAGTACAGAATGATTCTAAGGGCAATGGGACAGTCATGCGTATTTCGCCATGGGCATTACTGGCAGCGCAAGATACTGAGAAAGGTTATATTTATTACCTGTCACTTGTAGTAAAAGATTCATATTGCACTCATAAACACGCTGAGGCAACAGAGTCAGCTAAGGCGCTATTTATGATTCAATACTTTGTATTGCATAAGTTACCGCTAAAAAGCACTATAGAGTTGGCTATGCAGGAGATAGACCCCGCCAGCCGAACCTTCCATTTGTTAGGTATGGCCTTGAATGGTGAAGAGTTGGAGCAGGGGGGATGGGTTGCCGAAGAAGCGTTGTATGTTGCAGTACGAGCTGTGTTGAAGGCGAAGGATTATCTTGACGCGATTTACCATGCTTCTGTTATCAAAGGCGACAGTGACACCTGTGCAGCTATAGCTGGAGCGCTAGCCGTCTGCTATGGCATGAAGCCTCACGAAGAGTTAGTAGCCAAATTAGATCTTCTACCCGCGATAGAATATGTATCGCATATCTGGCATTCTCATTACAATTAATTGCAATGGACTGGACATAGTACGAATGTACGCATAACTGACAAGCTCTGGCTTGTGGTAGATAAATGATCATGTTCCAGTTTTTTCTCGATACGCTTTTCCCCAAAATTAGCGGTTTTTAATATCGGTTGGCATCAAAATGGAGAAAAAATATTTATAGCTACATTCAAACTAGAGGTTTTCTTACTAAACCAGAAATGCCCAATAATTACCAAGGAAGTCATGAATCAGAGTATTGGGCCTTTCTGAAGGAACTCAAAATATAACAAGTGTTCTCGGGTTACACTGCTATTTTATTTTTGTCATCGCATCTGCAGCAACTTGCATGTGCCGTCTTACTGGCTCATTATCTAGTCTTGCATAAATTGCAGTTGCTTGTGGACTAGCATGATTTAGAGTTTTACCAATAACAGACAAGCTTGCGCCAGTCATTACCTGCCAGCTAGCTAAAGTTCTTCTTAGGTCATGGAAAACTAATCCTCCGTCCTGTCTTTTTGTGGCAGGAAGCCCCGCTCGCTCTAAAACGTCAATCCATGCTTTTCTATGGTCAACTATGTGTCCTTTTGTTCCATGACTAGCAAAAACATATTCGCTATTATCTCTCTGCAGATAACGTGATCTCAGTATATCCATTGCTTGTGCAATTAATGGCAAAGATTGAGGTGTGCCATTTTTCGTAAGGGGAATATTCCAGCAATAATTATCCCAGTCAATCTCTTGCCAGCGCATTTTTTCAAGATTGCTACGTCTTGCAGCAGTGAATAAAGCTAATTTGAAAAAATCACGCATAAGAGGACTAGTCCCCTCCTCAAGTGCTATTAAAAAGCGAGTTATTTCGGTAGCTGTTAAAAATCTATCCCTACTTTTTTCCTTGAAATCCTGAACTTTTGTCGCAGGATTGTCCCTGACGTATTCCATTCGAACTGCCCAAGAAAATACAGATGAAATTAATTCTTTTACTCTATTAGCAGTTGTGGTGGTACAGAAAACTGCTGCCTTAGTACTTCTTTTACTTTGCTTTTTTGGGATAGAAGTATGAATTTCACGGATTAGTTTGGGAGTGATTTCTGATAATCGTAATTTTGCTAATCCTTGCAGATGATTATTGAATTTTGCAACATCCTCGCTCCATGTTTTTTTTCTCTCTTTCGCATATTGTTCAAGCCAAAGATAAAATAAATCTGAAAAAGTCATCTCTTGTTTTTTTTGTTTTTTTTCTTGCGCGGGGTCTTCTCCTGTGGCTGCCTTTAGATTCATATCCGCTGCCATTTTTCTAGCCAATTCAGCCGTTAAAGCAGGATATCTGCCGAGCATTATTCGAACAAGCCGACCATTTCGTATTCTTTTAAAAAAATAAAAGGACTTTACGCCAGATGCTGTAACTCGAAGGATTAAGCCATCCTGCTTCTGGTCTTTATATTCGATTCGCTTTCCAGCTTGTGGGAGTGGTAATCGGTCAATAGAAGTTTTACTAAAAATAATTTCGTTCATATATTCATTTCTCCAGTTGGGTAACACCGGGGTAACAAGCTAGGTAAAAATTAAGCTACCTTAGTCGAAATGAATAGTGCCCTAAATATATGAATATAAAAGGCAAGAAACTTTTAGATATTCAGGTAAAAATGAGCCAGTTTGACTCATAACCCGAAGGTCGTAGGTTCAAATCCTGCCCCCGCAACCAATATTTTTAGCTGTTACGATCTTGTAAGTATTTAAAAATATTAGTTTTATTAGAAAACCTTGCGGTTGATAGTTCGTTTTGGCGATTCGATCAATTAACCACTTGTCACACTATCATCACAGTGGGATGGCAAGTAAGAAAAGAAATGGCTTCAATTCGTAAACTCTCAAGCGGCAATTATCAAGTACAAATCAGATTATTGGTTTGCCTCCTGTCACAAAAAAATTTTCCAAAAAATTTCCAAAAAAGAAAGACGCGATAGCGTTTATTAAACAAGTAGAGGGCGACACGGAGCTTCACCGTAAGTTATTATTCCATTTCTAAGTCAAAAATGACGCGAAGGCGAGCCGCAGACAGTATAAATAATACGGCAAGGTGAAGCCGACAAAGTCACTTTTGATTTAGAAATGGAATTAGGTAAAGCAACTGTAACCATTCCGAACATTTCAAGAATGATGTCATCCTATACCTCACCCGGTCACATTTGCGGATTTTGGAAACAGTTGAAAATTTGGGCTTAGGAGAGTTTTTACCTGCTCGCTAAAAGTAGAACGGACCTTGTTGAGGCAGTCGTCAATAGCGGCTTTGAATTGACAAAAAGATTCGTAATAGCGATTGTAAAGGCATTGTTTTTTGGTAAATTTCCACAAGCGTTCGATCAAATTCAAGTTGGGTGAATGATCGCCGTATCGGCATGTAGTCTACTAATGGTGGTTAGCAATTCCACTAGCGTGTCGCAATTGATATAGGCATTATTGGTGATGGCGATCAATTCGGAATCTTTGGCACTGTATGCACCCAATACGTTGTAACGGTTGCGTTCCGAGGATGATTTTAGAAACAGACGCTCGAAACACCACAGCATGCCCAAGAACGCGCCCATCACAAAGTGTGCGGCATCGACAAAGAAGACCCGGCGCTTGCCTTGCTTTTCCTCTTCTAGTAAGGGCTCAAGCTTGTTGTGTAAAAATTCGCTCTGCTTATCCGGGTCGGCTTTAGAGGGGATCACCGCCATTTTTCGGTATTTCATGCCGAGACGTTTATGCATGAAGTCGCGGCAGGCGCTTAAAGCCAATTGAATCCCGGTGAGTTTTTCAATCTCATAGGCCGCCTCAGCAACAGTGAGCGGTGGATGGGCTTGAAAATGTGTTTTGAGTACTTCCGAATAGGGCAGCAATGCACTTCTGGGGCAATAACGCTGGGATGAGCAAAGAGTCGTCACACCACCTTCGATGTATGCCTGCAAATAGCGTGTCATGCTATCTCCGCTGACTCGTGCGATGCGGACAATTTCTTGATGAGGCAATCGCAGCGCTTTCAAATAGACAACATGCAATTTTTTTACCGTCTCGGAAGGATGTTCCATGAATAGCTGATAAATATGAGCAATTTCTTCTTCAGTAAAGTTGGGCTGGAGCATGTCTTGGTAAGAGCTAAAATCCGATATTATACCCGCTTCATTTTCCGCATACCTGACCGTGCCGAGTATATATGGATCAATATATCGGCAAAGACCCCAGCATGGCGGGAAGGCTGGACTGGTGGTGCGGGCAGTTTAGGGAGAAACCGATTACTAAAATTGATGAATTCATAGTTGATGATAGTTTGGTCAAACTAAAAAAGAGAGGTCTTACCGTTCAACCATCAATCGCTACAAATCAACGCTATCAGCAGTTTTTATTCATTTTATTCAGCACATCCCAATTTTAAGTGGGCTAGCTTTACCAATCCTGTCCGAAAAGAATCAGTAAGCCGTTTCAAGGAAAATCCCAGTAAGGACAGATTCTTAACTGAAAACGAGCAGCAGTGTCTACTCACAGCTTGCCAAGTTTCTCATTGGGAGAGGCTCTATTTACTGGTACTGATTGCCTTAACTACTGGTGCAAGAAAAGGGGAGCTACTTCGATTGAAATGGTCAGCAATTAATTTTAGTCATCGCACAGCAAGTTTAGGTCTGACTAAAAACGGTAAACCCCGGCTTTTACCGCTTAGTGTGCCCGGCATGGGTTAAAACTCGTTATCTGAGAGGAGATAACCGGAGTTAGTAACGACAACCGTAGTGAAACGCAAGGGGGAAACCGCGAGGTCATCCTGAAAGAAGCGCGTAGCAAAAGTACGACCGTAGGAACACGAACAAGCAGTGAGGCCGAGTGCGGGCGATGAGTGTGCTAGGGAACACGAAATCCAACCGTTACCAAAAGACGCACGAGGTAGAGCTTGGCGGCAAGGGCAGAAAGTTTTAGCACCTTACCCGGGGAGATTCCCGAACGAGGTTTAGGGAGAAGTCAGCAGAAGCCGTATTAGCGAAGAAGCCTTGGAAACAAGTTGGAGCGAAGGGCTAAAGAACCAAAAGACAGGCCATTTTAAACATCTCTGTGAATTGGCGAGGAGTATTCTGGCGTAGGTGAGCGTTGCAACTGCGGCAACCACTCGCCCAGCGGCCACGTGAGGTTGGTGGATTCCAATCGGAAGCGTGACCGTGGGATGCAAGCTGAAACACAGGCGAAGGAATGAAAATTTGATGTAAAGCGGTTCCATCGGATTTTGTGGCAGCTTAAGTCACTGGGTTCAACCGCCGGATGCGGAATACGGAGTATTTGCGAAGCTAAAACTGCACGTCCAGTGGTGTGGGAGAGGTAACGGACATAATCCGTTATCCCGACCCGATCGTTTATTCACTTGCCGCAATAACATGGCACCACCATCTGAAGCAATCTCTCCACTCTCGAAATTTACTTCAACAGTACGCTTTTTAACATCTGGAAAATTAAATGATTCTTGGGTACACTTTGTCACTGGCAATTCCTCAATAATTCTTTATAATTCAATCTAAGTAACTGAATTATAAAGAATTATTGAGGAATTGCCGCTTCTCTTCGTGCAATATCGGGGTTAGATAGCTTATGAAAGAATAGTTCATGTAAATCTGGGTGTATTGCAATTATAAGGCCATATGCTTGCTACGTAATCTATAGAGAGTAGCAAGTCCAATTTAGCGACTAGCTCTTCTGGTGGTTTCATATCATAACACACCAGAATTTGGCTCTGGATCTCTGCTGAATAAGCACCTTTAGAAAGGAGCATCATAATGAGTACAAGAAAATACATCATGGGTGTTGCATTGCCGCCTTATTCTGATCTGACAATTTTACCAACCTTGGTCATCTGTCATGTATCCAATGATATTGAGGTGGGGTTTCTTCGGTAACAATATAGACCCTGTGCTCGTCATTTCTCTCGTCAAGTAGAGACTGAATTAACATCCTAGATTCAAGTGTTATCCAGTGATATTTTTTATCGTGATCTTTTTCTAAAAAGCTATCAGCAGGAATCAATACCGATCGTGGGTTCCACGATTTCCATTTGCCTGCCTTGATTGAATCAAGTCGTGCCCAACCTTCATTAGGAAATTTCCCTGGCCCTTCATTTTGACGTTTGCCCCAGAGTGCTCAGGTTATTCCATCATGCCGTAGTGCTACTGGTAGTTTGGCCTTGGATTGAGGAAAGTAGATTTTTTGATTTTGATATTGAATACTGCCGCACATGAAAGAGTTAAAGGTGACATGAGAATATGTACGAAAATGGAAAAATGGGCAGCACGAGTCGGTATAAAGCTCCCTATTATTCATCGGTTGGTTGTGCTCTGCTATTCATTCTCACAGAAAATAAACCAGTATTCTTGTAGATTATGACGAAATATTAACAGAATCTAGAAGGTATAAAGATATTTATCATCCCCATTGATACAATCGATGGATGTCATATCTACCCGTAGAACATAACTGCAATTGCAGTGGTTTCTTAAAAATGAACAAAAAATAAATACTTTAGTCTATTTTATTATGAACTTTATGACACTTGGAATAGACATAATGAAACTTTTTAAGAAAATACCAAACCCAAGAGAAATTCGGCAAAAACTTGGTCTTAATCAGTTGGAATTCTGGAATAAGGTAGGCGTAACCCAAAGTGGCGGCTCACGTTATGAAAGCGGACGAGAAATACCAAAAGCTGTCAGAGAATTAGTACGTTTAGTCCATATTGATCGGATTGATTTGACCAAAATTAAGCGAGATGATCTGATTGTGGCTGCAATGCTAAAAGCACAACATCCTGATCTGTACAAGAGCTTGAAAAAATCAGCAAAGCTTTCTGCTTAATACTAGGGATAAACGCTTGTTCAAAGCTTTTGTATTAATAATGCCGGGAAAGCAAGATGGACAAACTGCAGGCTGGGGTTGAGCTTATGTTCATAATTTTTCCACAGCCGCGGCATTTTTCCAACCATGCGAAAGTGAAGTGGTCCCCAAAAACTGTACAGGTTGTTAAGCTCTGACATAATTAAAAAAGAGTTTAATGACGATGAGTAAAAAGCGCATACAATATTCGAGCGAGTTCAAAGCAAAACTAGCGCTGGTAGCGATACGGAGTGATGAAACTGTCCCACAATTAGCAGCACGTTATGCATCCCACGCAGATCAATAGCTGGAAACGGCAACTCTTTGAGCAAGCTGCCGAGCTATTTTCTAAAAATAATACTGCCGCCAATAAGAAGAGCCATACAACAGATGACCTGCACCGGGTGATTAGTCAATTGACGGTAGAACGCGATTTTTTAGCGAGAAAGCTCAATCATTAAGTCTTGTAGAATGCAAAGAGATGATTGAGCCCCATGATAGTCTTAGTCAGGTTCGTCAATGCCAGTTGTTGAATCTGGCACTATCGACCTATTACTATCAACCGCAACCAATCAGTAATGCTGATCTAGTTCTGCTGCGCATGATGGATGAACAATACTTAAAGACGCCACAATATGGTTCACGCAGTTATGCTACTTGGTTTCATCGCCATGGGATTATGTTAGGGCGCAAAAAAGCATTCTTCCTAATGAAGATACTGGGTATGGTCAGTACAGCCTCAAAACCCAAGACCAGTATCTCGAACAAACAGTATAAAGTTTATCCTTATCTGCTTAGAGAGCTTGTCATTAATAAACCCAGTCAGGTTTGGGCTGCCGACATAAGTGTGCCGCAGCAAGCGGCGTAAGAGATGAGGGTATGAATCGGCCCGGTTTTTCCGAAGACTTTTTAGTTTGAGTCAAGCTGCATCAGCTGACTCCTTTAATTGGCGATAATATGCCATTTCAAATTCAGCCGGTGGAATATTTCCAATCGGCTCCAATAATCGGCGATGGTCGAACCAATCAACCCATTCCAAAGTAACAAATTCCACTTCTTCAATATTGCGCCAGGGGCCGCGATGCCGAATGACTTCTGTCTTGTATCATCCGTTAATTGTTTCGGCCAGCGCATTGTCATAAGAATCGCCAACACTGCCAACAGAAGCGTCAATATTGGCTTCTGCTAAACGTTCTGTATAGCGAATTGACAGATATAGCAAAACCAGCTAGAAATGATTCAAAGAGTATTCTCATTGTCTCATCTAGCACAAATGGGCATACGCCAAAGCACTGCGTAAACAACAAAACCAAGCCGTTGAGATGCTCTTCAAATTCTATATATTCTGAATCATTCTTAACTGGTTACGCTATATTGACTGCCATGATCGCTGTGATGGATTAACCCACTGGTTTCCCGCCGCGCCCACAATGCCTGTTCCAATGCATCGAACACCAGCTCTGTATGTAATGAGCGGCTGACCCGCCAGCCGACAATACATCGTGCAAAAACATCTGTAATAAAAGCCACATAAACAAACCCCGTCCATGTTGCTACAAAAGTGATGTCCGCCACCCACAGCTGATTGGGGCGCGTCGCTACAAATTGCCGGTTAACCTTGTCTGTTGGCCGATCAAGCAAGCCATCTGCAATCGTCGTCCAACATTTTTTACCGCGCCTGATGCCTTGTATTCCAAGCTTCTTCATCAGCCGTTCGACGGTACAACGGGCCACCCGGATACCTTCACGTATTAATTGCCGCCATACTTTGTTGGCGCCATAAACTTTGAAATTGCTTTCCCATATACGCTG
>NZ_FOUB01000085.1 GCF_900114745.1 Nitrosomonas communis
CAATTATTTGTTGGAATGCCTTTTACCATACCTTGCTCTTGGCTGCTTGGTTGGCAAACATCCCGGCTTGATAAACGGGTTATGCACTTATGATACGAATTCACCATGCAAAAAAGAATTGGGAAAGAAATAAACAATTTAAATCTAGCCAAGCAGCAAAAATGGCGATTATTGCTAACTACAAAACAGCTGCATACAGTCAACGAGAAATTGGAGAGTACAATCAATTGCACCAACGGTGGCTGAGGTTATTGTTTGCAAAAATGAGTTCTTGATCCTATACCTGGCCCCATTTGCACTAAAAAAGGAATATCACGGGCTAATTTGACGTTTGATTTTATCCAGCGTCTCCACTTCATACTGCTTGATCCAGCGCCGAATCAATTTGGGCAGCATCTCTAACCGCTTGCCTACCATAACATAGACATAGGACATGTTTTGATGAGGTTTACACTTTGATGCTTTAAGCTTAAATTCCAGCGTTAATGTTCACAGCCATAATCTCTTTATCTTTTAATCTCATTGCCAACTCCTCATTTAATTCCATTACCAAATCAAAAATGACGCGAAGGCGAGCCGCAGACAGTAAAATAATACGGCAAGGAGAAGCCGACATAGTCAGTTTTGATTTAGAAATGGAATAAGCTATCAACGAAAGTAATTGGATCAAACAGATGCTTATTGATGATAGCCAACTACGAGAACGACTCATGTTATAAGACGATTATTTAATCCTTCGTGCGGTATCGTACAGATAAGTTTATAAGAACTGGGTTAAGATTTCGATACAGCGATTATGCTGATTAATTTGGAGGCTATCATGAAATTCACTTTAAAAAACACAGTTCGGTCTTCGATATTTGCAAGTCTTATCTTTTTTGGTCTGAATGGTATCCTGCATGCTACAGAACGCGGTGATAGAAGCTCTATGGGGCAGTCTTCATCACAGGGTAGTTCTATGCCAGGAGGCTCCTCATCTGGACAGGGAAGCGCTCCAAGCTACGATGAAAAGAGGTCTATCGACCCTTCCGAAGAGCCTTACTCGAGCGGAGACAAAGGCATGGCGCCAACTTCCACAGGGTCGGATAATGCTCCTGGACCCGCTGAGCAGCCGGGCGCAAAAAGGGGAGAAAGTAGCTCAGCGACTGGACAGCCTTCGTCGCAAGGTAGTTCCTCAAGCAACCGATAAAATATGCGGCGCAACTATTAAATAAATACGAATCTGATGTGAAAGATGTAGGAGGATAATTTTTATCCTCCTACATTCTTGCCCTCTTTCTCTCTGGACCACTCTTTTTAAGATTTCCAAATATGCTTTATCACGTAACATAGGCGGAGATCGCAGCAAAAACATTTAGCATATAAAAAGACCGGCTCAGGTTTTTTGAAACGCTTAGAATGGTTGTGGCTGATGACAACGAGTTATGTCATGGCTATTGTCTGATGGATTACCATTATCATCTCATCAACGAAATACTTGATGACAATGCAATTTGTCATAGAAGACGTGCAACATCAATCTGAAATAGGGTCAAATTTGAAAGGCCAGATTTAGTTACGAGATGAAGCTTCTGTAACTGAAATGTAAAAAAATTGGAAAAGAAAAAGATGATTTAAATATATCCAAGCAGTAAGAATGGTCGATTACGCAAAGCCTTTATTTGTCTAGAATTTCAGTGTAATACAAAGACCGCAAAACGGCGTTTGAGGTTATTGTTCGCAAGAACAAGAATTCTTGACTCTGGATCTGGCTCCATTTGCTATCCATTACCTAATAAGGTCATACCGATTAAAATTCATATAAAACCAGTACTTATCTGCTACAGCTTGATAGATATCAAGACACATGGTTCGAGGTGGTATAGCCAAAATAAAAACCCTTTTTCTGGTTTATGTACGCTTTCGTACAGATAACTACCTGATCTTCCTGCTAGGATGAATTCTCCTTTTACAAAGGAGGCTCATAAATATCACTAGCCAATCGGTGCTGACGCTTGTGATAGGGATATTTTTTGTTAACGACGTGGTTTTGAATTGTTATTAGCAGCAAAATTAACATGGCTAATCACAGTTCTTTAAAGGCTCCACCAAATTAAATTAATAGGCATCGACCTGCCTGATTGCGTGTCGATAAATTAGTCAAAAAATCAATAGGAGTTAAATCATGATACATAGTAAATTTCTTTTCAATATAGCGTCCATAATCGGCCTCAGTTTTCTATTTACCTGCGTATCCGCACAAACTAATGATAAGCAGGATTGGGAAAAGGGCAGTCAGTCGAAGAGTAATGCTGAACAATCTTATGGTAGTGGCGAGAATGTTGAATGGGGCGCCACCGATGTGGCCTACGATATAACGGCCACAAATCTCATGGATATGAAGGTTGTTGATCAGACTGGCAAGAAGATTGGTGAAATTGATGATTTGATATTGAGCACAAAAGAAAAAGTCGCTTATGCAATATTATCAGTTGGCGGCCTACTCGGTATGGGTGATAAATTGGTCTCTGTCCCATTTCAGGATATAGAAATACGCAAAGCAAAGAAAGAAGCTGTCATTAATCTTTCTAAGCAAGAGTTAGAAAAAATGCCTGAGTTTAAATCAGAATCTGTAGAAAGCCGTCCTTACCAGGCAGATGAGCTCCCTGCAAGCCGTGGTGCTGAAGATTATGCTATAAACGCTAAAAAGCTTTTTGGTGTAGACATCGTCGATAAAAATAGCAAAAAAGTAGGTGAGGTTGATGACTTGTTATTGAGTCAAGATGGCAAAGTTGTGTATGGAATAGTGGATGTTGGTGGCATGCTCGGCATGGGTAAGAAATCGGTTGCCGTCCCATTTCATCACTTATCAGCTAATAGAACAGAAGAGAGAATTTTATTAAATGTTACTAAGGAGCAGTTAGAAAAAGCGCCAGAGTTTAAATTTAGAAATAAGGATTAATAAGCTTACTCCTTACCTCCGGGCAAGCTCGGAGGTTCTATTACATACCCACCTTAGAACACATTTTGCATGTTTTTTACCAAGCTACTAATCTCCATGTGTGCACTGAATCTCCAGCGCATAAGTTGTTGAGTGAAAGATACACTTATTCATCACCCATCATATTTTTTCTCAGCACTGAGGCTTGAGTGGTAATTTGGATATTCCCAGTTGGGAAAGAAAAAGACGATTTAAATCTAGCCAAGCAGTAAAAACGGCCGGTTGCGCAAAACCTTTGTCTGAAATTACAGTGCAACACAAAAACCGAAAAACGGCGATTATTGCTGCCTACAAAACAGTTGCATACAGTCAACGAGAAATTCACCAACAACGGTTGGGGCTATGGTTCGCAAGAACAAGAATTATGGATTCTGAATCTAGCCCGCCCCATTTACACTTATAAATTTCAATTCATAAGATAGCAAGACGCCCAGCGTGAGTTAGTCCGAGGGCGTTCTGAACGCTTAATGCTTTTATTCTAAAGAGTAGATAACTTGTAACTAAGCGTTCTTGGTGGATAAATGTATGAGCTCCCACTCACCTTTATTCACCGTTAAACTTCCCTATTAAAGAGCGGAATCGCAATCGTCAGTTGGATCGCCGATCCAAATCAAATCTTGTGAGCGCCCACTTCATGCAGCAATTCCGCCGAATATTTATGGTTGAGATGGGTTGCATTCACCAACATGATCAATGGAAGCGCCTGCTGCTGCTGCCTCGCATGCATTCCCATAGGTTATTCCATTGCAACCACAGACTGGCTCATACTGTTTTGTGCAAATAGTAGGTTTGTCCTTGCAGGTGCCCTCTGCGTCGGCAATCTGACAATGACCGATACCGAAATCACAGTATTGTTGCGTACTTGCACATTGTTTCCCCTGGATTCCGCCACAAGTTTGCGGTTGGTTCATTACATCAATAGGTTCACAAGCTTTAGTTAATTCTACGTTATAGAAAGTACCAGAAGGAGGATGAATAGCGTTTAACCTCTGTATAAAATCAATGAATTTTTCTGTCGTTGCACTAAAACCCGCCTCGGCACATAAAGACAAGCCACCTTCTATAAAAATAGGTCCTCCTGCTCTAGGGCTATATACATACAAAGTATCCACAGCTCCATCCTTAAACGCATGCCCGATAACCTTGCGAACTTTTTGTTCAGAAGCAGAATCAACCGCGCCTCCAGTACCCCCAATATTCACATTAACGGCACGATGTTCCGCAAGCGCGGATATTGTATTGAACAAGAACATTCCACCTATTAGGATATATCCTAATCCTTTCATTTTTCTACCACTTATTAAAACACAAGAATTAACTAACCAAGTTATGAGCGTGTTCATAGCTATTACCTCCATAGGTTAAAAAAGAATTTATTTAAATAAGAATTTCCTCAACGATGAAATATTAATGCGTCTCTCAATAATCTCAGAGTTGACACAGCTATTACGATTGGCCATTATGGCTGTATTTCATCATTCCTGTATAAATGCTAATAGGGTTGATTAATTTACCATATCAGCTATATTTGGTCCCTTTTTTGATGCTGAATTGCTGCCATCATCCTTCTTTTTATTGCTTCCTGCTGCATGGCGGAACGAGTTAGGTGAGGCATTATTTCCAGGCACTACAAGGACATTAGAGTGTTAGCCAGTAATTCCATTCTTATTTCATAAGTATATTTATAACCTAAGGCCATGCAACGATGGATTGAACACATCCATGGTCTTTTTCTATGTCACACTGCTGCTTTCACGTAGCTTTCAAGCACGTGCTGGCTGTCCAATATACGGTTAAGGAATGATTGCTCTTGTAGCTCCTCCAAAAGGTTTTCGACAGGATGGAGTGCCGGCGAGTACGGCGGTAATATGAGCAAGCGCAGTTTCTCAGTTTTTTCGCAGTTTTTATGTGGAAGCTTAATTCCATTTCTAAATCAAAACTGACTATATCGGCTTCATCTTGCTGTATTATTTTTACTGTCTGTAGCTCACCTTCGCGTCATCTTAGATTTAGAAATGGAATAAGAACTGGGTTGCATGCCACAGCTAAATCTGTCGAAGTGGAGGTTTTAAAGCTGAGCGTGTCCGTTAGCTAGTTGGCCGGGCTACTATAAATATTTCCGCTTCAAGTACCCTAGAAAGGGTTGCGACGACAAGTCTTGGCCGGTCACACGTCGGATCAGTTCCTGTGGGAAAAAACTTGAACCGTGCTGATAAATGTTCTCCTTCAGCCAGGAATGCAGTACGCTAAAATTTCCGTGCGCCATCGCCTTGGGTATTTCCGGGTGAGCCTTAAGAGCAGCATCGTAGCACTGGGCGCTAAAGAGATTTCCAATCGTATAGCCTTGGAACATTCCACCAATGCTTCCGTAATACCAATGCACATCCTGAAGGCAGCCTTGAGAGTCAGATGGTGGTCGTACGCCCAGGTCAGACTCATACCGATCGTTCCATATGCCAGGAAGATTTCTCACCTTAAGTGAGCCGTCCAAAAGCTGCGATTCGATGTCAAAGCGAATCATGACGTGCAGATTGTAGGTTACTTCATCGGCATCAGTTCGAATCAACGAAGGTTCCACACAATTAATGCCATGATAGAATTCATCTAACGAAACATCCTGAAGCGTATCAGAAAAATGAGCCTGCAGATGAGGATAAAAATATATCCAAAATTCGCGCGACCGACCTACCAGGTTTTCCCACAGTCGGCTTTGGCTCTCGTGAATCCCGGCGGAAGTGCCATGGCCCAGAATGGTTCCGTCCAAGCTTGGCGAAAGTCCAAGTTCATAAAAGGCATGACCGGACTCATGTATGGTACTGAAAATGCCGTCACAGAGATTCGTCTCATCGACCCGGGTCGTAATACGGACGTCCCCGGCTCCAAGCTTTGTCATGAACGGGTGATGAGTAAGATCCTGGCGCCCACGATTGAAGTCATAGCCGATACTCTGGGCCAGCCAATTTAAAAATTCCAATTGCCGGGACTTAGGATAGACCCGTGACAAGAAATCAGTCCGCGGTCGGGTGCGAGATGATAACTCTCGGACCAATGGCACGAGATCCTGTCGAAGGTCGGCAAAAAGCGTCTTGAGACCTGTGGTCGTCATGCCGGGGTCAGCATCCTCAATGTGCGGATCCATGGGATGAACCCATGCGGTCTCACCGGAGTTGAAAAAATCCGAGATGGCCTGTGAGTATCTGACCGCCTTTTCCAGAAACGGCGCCACTGCGTTGAAGTCATTCGCTTTCCGAGCATGGATCCACACGTCGTAAGTCTCGGCCATATGTTGAAGAAATTCAGCCTTGAAAGCGGAAGGGATTTTGGACGCCCGAGTAAACTGACGACGGGCCAAGCGCAGGAATGCCTGGTCGTCTGTGGACAACATTGCATCTGGCATTCCCGATGCGGTTTCCAGAAGCGCGGCCACAGCTGGATCGATCAATTTTTCGTGGGCGACCTTTTCGACCGTAGCAATCATACGGCCGCGTGACGCTGTTCCGTCTTGAGGCATATAAGTAGACATATCCCAATGAAGCACGGAGCCTGCCCGCCGCAGGTCATCGATTTCGGCAAACCGGTCCTTTAAAAACTGGAGGGCTGTATGCATGAGACCATTTTCCTTTCTGAAGTGAGCGGCATGGTGGAAAAATTAAAACGCTTATTCATAGAAAATAAAGGTATAAGAATGTAGATAAAGTGTCAAACACATTGGCCAGAAATCAAAAATTCAAAAATTTGGTATCTTATTGGCAGCAAAAATTGCTGAATTTCAGATCTCGAATTCCTTACTCTCAACCGGTGACTACCGGGTTTTGCCACCCTCCGGGTGGCATGACGCGCTGATCGAGCTCTGTCGGCCCCCAGGTCCCCGGCTCGTATTCGTATACCGGAGTGGTCGTTTTCAGGATGGGGTCAATGATACGCCACGCCTCTTCCATGTAGTCCTGGCGCGCAAACAACGTCGCATCACCCTGCATCGCGTCATCGAGTAAACGTTCGTAGGCATCCGCCTGCTCAGCACCTGGGTGGCGAGTCGCCAGCAACTCAATTTGCTGGCCGACCATCTTATCCTCCGGATCGTTCACTGTCAGGCCGAAAGCACCGGTGATATCCGGACTGATACGGAAACGAAAGTAGTTTCTCTGTGGATTGCAGGTCGAAAACACTGTCGGTGGCCGACGCAAGCGCACCAGGATCTCCGTGCATGTCACAGGCAACGCCTTGCCAGCGCGGATATAGAACGGTACGCCTTGCCATCGCCACGAATTGACCTCCAGACGCAAGGCCACGAACGTCTCAACCTGCGAGCCCGACGCCACGCCCGCTTCTGTGCAATATCCTCGGAACTGCCCGCGAACCAGGTTCGTCGCTTCAATCGGCGAAATGGCCTTCAATACCTTTACCTTCTCGTCGCGCACCGACTCACTATCAGTGCGTACTGGCGGTTCCATTGTCAGATTGGTCAACACCTGGAAGAGATGATTTTGCACCACATCGCGGATGGCGCCGACCTGGTCGTATAATGCACCACGCCCCTGGACCCCAAAATTCTCTGCCATGGTAATCTGTACGCTCTCGACGTGGTTCCGGTTCCAGAACGACTCTAACAGCGCATTCGTGAACCGGAAAAACACCATATTGTGTACTGGTCGCTTGCCGAGGTAGTGGTCGATGCGGAAGATGGCTTCTTCGGTAAACGTTTTCAGCAGAATGTGGTTGAGTGCCTGTGCGGACGACAAGTCTCTTCCAAACGGTTTCTCCAGGATGACGCGTGCCCCATTGGTGCAGCCGGCCCTGGCAAGTTGTTCGATCACAGTTCCGAAGAGCGCAGGCGGGATGGCGAGATAGTGTACGGGTCGTATTGCCGCCCCCAGCTCTTTGCGGATAGCTTGGTAGGTAGCCGCATCGTTGTAGTCGCCGTCTACATAGCGCAACAACCCTGACAGGGTGTCGAAAGCTCCGGCATCGAGCCCGTCGTGCTTCTCGATACTCTCCCGAGCACGTGCACGCAGTTGCTCAAGCGACCACCCGGACTTAGCCACGCCAATTACCGGCACGTTCAAGTTGCCGTGCTTCACCATGGCGTGTAATGACGGGAAGATCTTCTTGTAGGCGAGGTCGCCCGTTGCACCGAAGAAAACCAGCGCATCGGAACGCAGGCCACTCATAACCAGTACCTCACTTCTCTGGTTTCTCTAAGTGACCGCCGAATTGGAGGCGCATCGCTGAGAGCAATCTATCCTGATAATCCGCCTCACCGCGCGAACTGAAGCGTTGATAGAGCGCGGTGGAGAGCACTGGCACTGGCACGGCTTCGTCAATCGCCGCCTTGATCGTCCAGCGCCCTTCGCCGGAATCGGACACCCGTCCGGAGAATTGTTTCAGATCGGCATCTTCGACCAGTGCTGCCGCTGTCAAATCTAGCAACCATGAAGCAATGACACTGCCACGCCGCCACACTTCGGCAATGTCACGTAAATTGAAGTCATATTGATAATGTTCAGGATCTCGCAGCGGCGTCGTCTCGGCATCGACCACATGCTCCTGTTTGCCGATATTGGCATCGCGCAATACTCCCAGCCCCTCGGCATACGCAGCCATCAGGCCGTACTCGATGCCGTTGTGCACCATCTTGACAAAATGTCCGCCCCCGTTCGACCCGCAGTGCAGGTACCCCTGTTCCGCCGTACTACCGATCTCATCGCGGCCAGGCGTGCGCGGGATGTCGTTTCCTCGCCCGGGCGCCAAGCACGCAAAAATCGGATCAAGGTGCTGGACCACCTTGGGTTCGCCGCCGATCATCATGCAATATCCGCGCTCCAGACCCCAAACCCCACCGCTCGTCCCGACATCCACATAGTGGATGCGCTTGGCGGAGAGTTCTTTTGCGCGCCGGATATCATCGACATAGTGTGAATTACCGCCGTCAATCAGGATATCGTCTGGATCCAGCAACGGCAACAGGCCTGCGATCGTCTTATCTACCACCGCCGCAGGAACCATCAACCACACTACCCGCGGCTTAGCGAGCTTCTCCACAAGATCGGCCATTGACACGGCGCCAATGGCTTTCTCCTTCACTAATTCTTTCACCGCTTCCGGCGACAAATCGAATACCACGCACTCGTGGCCGCCATTGATTAGGCGCCGCACCATATTGGCACCCATTCGTCCAAGACCGATCATACCTAATTGCATTATCGTTCTCCTCTTGAGCGTGACTGCTTGTTTCAAAGCGGACGCACCTTACCCTCTCGAAGATGCCAATGAATTCTTCATGCCGGCGCGCAGTTTATAGGAAAAATAAACACTATTTTCTATTAGAAATGAAAGTACTAGAAAGCGGCTGAAGTGTCAAACACATTGATAAACCATCCAAAAGCTGGTTACGTATCCTTTGTTGCCTCTCCTTCCAAGCACAGAATACTTAAGGAGAAAAAGGCCGACCAGTCATCAGGACGAGAGCGACCGGAGGGTGACACTGATCCACATTACTAAACGGTGATTGTTCGGGAAATTTGTAGCGTAATTCAAACGAAGCGCTTTTGAATAAATGATAATTGAAACAAGTGATTCCATGCCTCAGCTATCAGCATTGGTTTATAGATTTCCATTGTGTTACTCAGTAGCCACAAAACAGTTTACGCTAATAAAAACTAGAAAAGTCAGTTCACGCGCACCCTTGTCAGTAGGAGAAGATTTCATGAAACGACGTACTTTGTTACAAATGCTCGGCTTGGCAGCCGTGTTTCCGCTGATTCCCGCATGTTTTCGCGCACAAGTAGTAGGAGAAGCGATCCACCCTATTACGCCCCTCAACAAACCACATAAGGAATGGCGTGAATTGCTTTCACCTAGGTCATATCAAATACTGTTTGAAGAAGCAACCGAACGCCCGGAATCCAGTAACCTGGTTTATGAGGAGCGTGCAGGCACCTTCATTTGTGCCGCCTGTTATCTCCCCTTATTTGAAAGCGCACATAAATACGAGAGTTGGACGGGCTGGCCAAGTTTTACCCAGCCTATTGCCGGGCACATAGCGACTAAAATCGACTTCAAGATGATCTGGCCACGCACGGAATATCACTGCGTGCGCTGTGGAGGTCATCAAGGCCATGTATTCAGTGATGGCCCGCCTCCGCGTGGAGAACGCTGGTGTAATAACGGGATTGCTCTAAAGTTTGTGCCAAAAGACGAGCAACTCCCAGCGCTTAGAAGCTGATAGGATCAACTACTCTCGGTTGAGCTTTTTTCTTACCAGCTCCCGCATACTCGCTGGGGCTCATGCGGAGGCAAAAGCAGATTTCAAAGATGCCAGTACCCTCAAAGATAGCAGAGTAATATTTAATATTGCCAGTAACAAATACCGGCTGGTGGTATGGATTAATTATGTCTACAGTGTAGTATATATCCGCTTCATAAGCACTCATGCTCAATGTGATCAAATTGATGCACAAACTATTTAATTAAAAAGATCATGGATATCAAATCAATCAAAACTGACGCCGATTATCACGCAGCATTGAATGAAGTTGAAACTCTCATGACGGCCGAACCCAACACGCCAGAAGGTGAAAAACTAGATGTTCTGGTGACATTAATCGAAGCTTATGAACGCAAACACTACCCTCCCGACCTGCCGATCCCATTGAAGCCATCAAATTTGGAATGGAACAGAAAGGTTTAACGGTCAAAGACCTGGAACCAATGATTGGAGAGAGTAATCGAGTGTACGGGATTCTTAATCGCAAACGTTCTCTGACACTTAAAATGATCTGGAAACCACACCAAGAACTAGGTATTTCCGCTGAATCTCTGATAAAACAACCATCTAATCCGTATAATGCTTAAAAAGCCAACTAATTCCGATCGCTTGGGAAGCGATCAAACCATCCACAAAATCGTCTAGACACCAACAATCAAATGTGCCCATATCCCCCACTGTACTCCCGCCACACCTTCGCCTATACAATGCTCTCATAAGGAGAATCGTTTCTGGGCAGCCCAACAAATGGGGCACAAGGATTGGGAGAAAACCAGAAAAACCTAAGAACGATAGATACCGTTATAAAGGAACAAGAGATTGTTCTAGTTTGCATGGCTCAATAATTCTTTCGCTTTCACAAAAACATAGCCAGGTTTTGAAGTAATTTTTCTTAATTCTTCCTCATCCCTTTTTGAGAAAGTATGTATCAACCCAAGGGTAGATAAAAGTGTAGTTAGTGACAATTCTGGTGACATTAAATCTGTTCCATATCCATAAATTGCCACTGTCAAGCCAAGCATACCAGCTACATTGTTAAATCTTCTTTCCCCCCTGATATTTAATGAACTAAGTTCTGCCGCTACTTCTTCAGTACTAGCTCGGAGTTCTCGTATTAAATTCTTTGTTTGATCCTCTGTATGATTAAGCTCGTACGCTTTATTGGACGCAATATTTATTGCAAATTTTTCTCTTAACTGAGGTAGAGCACTTTTTGCTTCTTCCCTAAGTTGTACTACCTGCTGTACCGAAAGCTCCTTGATCCATGGCAAGTCTGTTGAATGCGCTAATTCCCATGCTTCTATATCATTAGATATGCTTCGTCCTTCCAAATTTCTCAAAGCATTAAATGTAACGCGTGAATTGGAAAAAATTGCAGATTCTTGTACTGATTTTGAATAGAAACTCATCAGAATTTCTTTTATTTCAGCTGACACATTTTTTTTAAGATTCTTAAGAGCTATTTTCTTAGTTATTCTTTTTTTGCTACTTGAGGTATGCTCAAATAGTTGAACTAATGGCGGTTCATAAATAATACCTGTATCTAATGAGAAACCATGTTCTTCACGTCGCATTTTGATTTCTGATTTGTAATCGTCTAGCGTCTCTTCTGCAAGGCTGCCAATTTTTCTTATTAATTCTGAGTAGCATGAGTTGCAGAATCCCGCTGAAGGATTTAAAAAACTTATTACTCCCTTATTAAATAAAGGCACCAGTTCATGTAGAACAGTGATGTCGTGATACAGTGCTACGATTTCATAATCTGACCAATCTTCGTTATCTAGAAAAAGTGTGGTAAATGGGTCATGTATATTTATGCTATCTGAATACAAACCCAGTGTTTGGGCAAATCTTCGGGTATTTTTTAACCGACATCTAAAATCTAAACATTTTCCATAACGTGAGAATGGATTCATTCCACTAACAGGCGTAACTATGAATCTTCCATCTGTTTTAAGCTCCTTATCATCAATATACACATAATTATTTTGTGTCCATTCTGCGTGTCTACGTAATTCTGGTAAAAGATTTAAGAAGTCTTTTTTGACATCATCAAATGACTCATGATTTACGAAATCAGAACACAATAATCGTGCAACTGGTAGTAATGAATCCGGTATAGACAATATTATTCCTAAGAAGCTGTCTGGCAAAACGATTTCCATTAAAATCATGGATTTTGATAACAAGCTAAGAAATGTCATACAAAACAGATATAAATGATAAGGAATG
>NZ_FOUB01000094.1 GCF_900114745.1 Nitrosomonas communis
AGGTTGACATGCCTGCCCGGATGCCCTGATCAGTCTCTGATTGTCGAACCCACTTGCGCAACGTCTCAGCAGTACAACCTATCTTGGATGCTATCGATTCCAGTGCCGCCCATTGCGACTCATACTCCCCTTGGTGTTCATACAGCAATCGGACAGCTCGTTTACGAACCTCCGGTGAATATCTTATTTGTTTTTTCATTACAGCTCTCCAACAAAGCGGTGGTAGCTCACCAACCCTGGAAAATAACACCGCTGATACCTCAACACGTAATTCAGATAATAGTGCTTAAACGTTCGGTAACCAGACAGATGAAACCCCACTATGGTGGTCATGACTTCACTTAGACACAGCTCCCCTCGTCGACGACGCCGTTTTAGCGATGACTCCGACAAGCGCTGCTCCCACCGCGGCTCAAACCCTTTACAAAAATCGTAAATTACACAAAAAATCAATAATATAGTATCCATCGGAATCTGATCCCTCTAATGATGAAACTCTTTTTGAAAATTCTTTCATCATAAGGAATTCAGATTCCTTTTGCTGCTTTTCTTATCCGAACTCACGTTAAATTAATCAATTCCCTGTGATCTAAGATAATCTTCATAATTACCTTTAAAGTCATCAATGCCATCCGGTTTCATTTCAAGAATTCGTGTCGCCAGTGAAGAAACGAATTCCCGGTCATGTGAAATAAAAATCAACGTGCCGGTAAATTTCTCAAGTGCGCTATTTAGTGATTCGATAGATTCCATATCCAGATGATTGGTCGGTTCATCCATCAGCAGAACATTGGGCTTCTGCAGAATCAACTTACCCAAAAGCATACGGCCTTGTTCTCCGCCGGAGATCACACGGGTGGATTTTTTGACTTCGTCGCCCGAGAACAATAATCGGCCCAGTGTGCCGCGTATCGTTTGATCATCATCATTGCCTTGCCGCCACTGATCCATCCATTCGCTCAATGACAGCTCTTCTTCAAAATCAGTCGCATGATCTTGTGCAGCATAGCCAGCGCGAGCTTTTTCCGCCCATTTTATCTCACCGGAATCCGGTGCCAGATCGCCTGCAAGGCACCGCAGGAACGTGGTTTTACCGATTCCGTTAGGGCCAATGATGGCAACTTTCTCGCCGGCTTCTATGTCGATGCTTAGCCGGTCAAATAAAGGTTTGTCCAATCCAGGGAAACCCTTGCTGATTGCTTTGATGGAAACAGCCAGACGATGCAGCTTATCCCTGTCATCCACTTCAAACCGGATAAAAGGATATTGGCGACTGGATGGTTTGACATCTTCCAGTTTTATTTTCTCAATCTGCCGCACACGGCTGGTTGCCTGTCTGGCTTTCGACGCGTTCGCCGAGAAACGGCTGACAAAAGACTGCAAATCGGCGATTTGTGTCTTTTTCCTGGCATTATTGGCCAACATCTGCTCGCGTACCTGGGTTGAGGCAATCATATAGTCATCATAATTACCGGGATAGATCCGCATTTCACCATAATCCAGATCAGCCATATGCGTGCAAACGCTGTTCAGAAAATGCCGGTCATGGGAGATAATGATCATGGTGTTTTTGCTGGCATTGATGACATCTTCCAGCCAACGGATGGTATTGATATCGAGGTTATTGGTCGGTTCATCCAGTAATAAGATATCCGGGTTGGAAAACAAAGCTTGTGCCAGTAACACGCGTAACTTGAATCCCGGCGCAATCGCGCTCATCAATCCATGATGCTGGGAAGATGGAATGCCCACCCCAAGCAGCAATTCTCCGGCACGCGCTTCGGCAGAATACCCATCCAGTTCGGCAAATTGAGACTCCAACTCGGCCGCATGCATATAATCATCTTCAGTGGCGTTTGGGTTGCCATAAATTGCGTCACGCGCTTGTTTGACGTGCCATAATTCCGCGTGTCCCATCAGTACAGTATCAATGACGCAACAATCTTCAAAAGCGAATTGATCCTGGCGCAGCTTACCCACCCGTTCACCGCTGTCAACCGCGACATTGCCAGCAGTGGGTTCAAGATCCCGGCCTAGAATCTTCATGAAGGTTGACTTGCCGCAACCATTAGCGCCAATCAAACCATAGCGATTACCACCGCCAAATTTTACGGAAACATTTTCAAAGAGTGGCTTGGCACCAAATTGCATGGTGATATTGGCTGTTGTTATCAAAGTGTGTACCTAAAGAGTTATGGTTTCAAGAAAAGGGCCGATATTCTAAATGTTTTTTAGGTTACGGTGAGCGCTAATCTCATTCAATATGAAAAGAGTTTGAGGGTTTTGGTATTTCCAGCGAGAAATCGGACAGTTCTATCAATAACAACCAACAACGGTTGGGGTTATTCTTAGTAAGAATAAAGAATACAACTATTCAGCGTAGTTTTTTTCTTCAAACCAAGTACAGGTTTCTAGGGTAGCTTAACCCTTCCCAAGAATTCAAAAAATACTTGCAGGTCATTTTATGAGTTCGAGGTTCGGTAGTTATCAGTTTCTAAGGAGTTTTTTCAACGGCCTGCCAGATGATACTTTGCCGAATCATATTACGCTGTTCAATCTGGCGGTTGATCTGCGGGCATTGCGGGAGGAACAGAGAGAGCGGATTAAAACTGCTTTATTTACATAAAATCCTGATATTTATTCATAATAATTAAGGCAATTCAATTTTTAAATATGGATCGCTTATCAGAGTGTTTGACGCTATTTCTATTTTTCAATAGTTTAATTTTTTAAATATTTTTTCTTTCAAAAGGACCACTATGCTTGATGATATGTCAATCACTATGGGCTATATTGCTGCTTTTCTCACCACTTCTGCCTTCGTGCCACAGGCCTGGTACTCATGGAGAACACGTGATCTGTCAGGTATCTCGCTGCCGATGTACGCTATGTTCACTATCGGCGTCGGGTTCTGGCTATTCTACGGCTATCTGATCAATAGTGTGCCTGTTATATTAGCCAACCTGATAACGTTTTTATTGTCCAGTATGGTGCTCGGCCTGAAAATTCAGCAAATTATGGCCCTACGCCTCAATCGCTAACTTTGTCGGCGGGCGCTACCCAGAGCACTTGGCCACTGTCCAGTTTGGTGAGGTCATCGAAATGGGCATCTCCATGATGAAAGCTCATCACCTGACCTTCTTCCATTTCCTAAGGAGCTTAGGTAGAGGTGGATCACATCTTTTTAAACCTGCAGGACATGTTCTGTGCCATCATGGTAGAGGTGACCAGCCCACTCTGAAGAATTAGGTACGGATTTGTGGGGGCGTTCAGCAGTTTCTATCAAGGATCATCACCTCCTGGGCGATAGGGCGCAGCTCAGTTACCTGCTGCAAGGGCTTCTTGCGGGTTCTCAGGAATGGCAACTAAATTCTCGAGTTTAGTGCCAAGCTCCTGCTGGTGGGGTTTCAGAGTGGTAGGATATCAAAACCGCCTTTGCCAATACCGGGCACACGCTTGAATATTTATTGTCTTATTCTCCAGAATTCAATGTCATCCAGCAAAAATAGGCTCAGGCCAAAACCATCGGGAAAAGGAAAGGTTGTTCTATCAAGCAGCTCTTTCCCGTCTATGCACTTTGAATCATTTTGTATGGGATCAGCTATACCTTCCCTCAAGCAACGCCTTTAGTTCATATTTTTCCCGGTCGATTTCGCCGCGTGTACGTACACCAAGGCGTCGCAATATGGGTAAAGGCGGACACCACCCTTGCAGTCCGTGTTGCAGCAAGAACGGTAGAACAACCCCGGGCAACATTAACCATTTCTTATTGCCAGTCAAGCCGAGCACAAGACCGGTCAAAGCCAGTGTCGACGCGTTGACTTCAAGCACGCGCTCAATGTCCCATTCTCTGTCGAGTTCTTCAATGCGTTTTTGGATGACTTCCGGGCTACTGTTGGCATAGTGGCGAACATTGATATTGGTTTGCTTATCTATTTGCAGGTTCACATGTTCCGGTGTTGACCGGCGAACACGGTCTGCGCTTGCTTGGGTTGGGTCTTCAGCATTGGTCATCATCAGATCTCCATTAAGAATTAAGAACCATAAATACGAGAATAAGTCTTTTATTCAGCTGTCCATATCCTTCCGCTACTTTCCGCCGCTTTGATTATTCATACTCTTTTTATCCACCACCCCTGGAATATCCTGGAACGGACGTCCGAATTTGCCCTTCAAGTCATCGACACCCGATTGAGGATTTGCAAGTATCTGCAAATCATGGCGCTTTTTTCGAATTTCTAGAGTATTAATATCCATCTTCTTGTCACGTTCTTCGACGAGACCAGGCATGGCTTCGCCATCACGACTAAACGACCAGCCAAGCATTGGATTTCCCAGGGGGAGCAGGTCGGCTGCTTTGCCTTCATGAAAGCCCGTGTTCCAGACGTGCCAAGTTTTACCATAGCTGTTCATTTTCTCTTCCATCAATGCTTTTTCAGCAATGTCGGGAATATTGGGTGCGATCAGTTGTCCGGACAGGATTTCGCCATTGTGAGGATGCCAGTATTTTTTTTCTTCTTGGGGTAGGGTAGCGAAAAGCTTTTCGGAAATAATATATTCGATACCATTCAGGTTTGCATCTTTGGTATTGCCATCGAATAGCGCGCACTGGGCAAAATCTTCATTAACTTGGTGGCAGTAATGATGAGCCTCCATCTGGTTTTCTGGATAATCCTTCATGGGATGAAAACCCACGAGATAGATATCAAACTTCTTTAGTGGATCATTGCTTTGTAAAAGTCTGGTGCCGGCTTCCAGCATTTTTGTTTTTGCCGATTTAGACTCGCCAGGCGGTGTTGTTCCAGGTTGGGTTGCTTTTTCTGCTAATGCCAGCGGTGCTGAAACGCCAATGGGTAACGCTAGAAGAAGTGCAGTGATGGCAGAGGTTTTGCTAAATCTATTCATCAAGGTCCCTTTTCGATATCGTGGTGAATGGCGTATTAGGATAAGCAATACTTAATACTCTTCTCATCAATGGACCCAACTGCTGAATGACGTAAGGACAAGCAAATTACTGCCCTGTTTTCCACTCATAAATTCAAGAGCATCAAAATCCAATTCGTGGTTGTCCATTATCATCGCATCGTAACGTAACGCTTTCATCAGTACACTTACTGCGCGGCCTTGGGCCTTCATGTCTATACCAATGCACGCTTGCATTATAGAATCGGTAGCGCCCTTCATAGCAGAGCTTCTTCTTTAGTTAGGTCTTCGACTTTAAGGAGAAGAATAAAGATAAGCTTCATTGTATCTATGCTATTCACCCAGTCTGTACGGTGGCACACATACGGGAGCAGCAAGGAAATCAGGAGTGTTTACCAGTTGATAATACGTTCTATCGCTGGAAGAGGTTTGTTCATTGAAAGCCCTGCGCAGAAAATTTCATTGCTCAATTGAAAGCCACATCAATGAGAATGATTTTTGAATCATTCTTGGCAGGTCTAGCTATATATTCCGCTTCTCTGGAGGAGGATTCTAGGGCTTTGGCGGGTTTCCAGGAGGATCAATAGAGGGCTCCCTTGGATCTGATGGCTTTCCTGGTGGATCAATAGGAGGATTGTCTGGCCCTGGTGGTTTGCCGGGAGGAGTATGGATATTGTCCCCCTCTTGGTAATGGAAGACAATATCATCGCTAGGGTCTGTTGACGTTTTAAGATAAGTATTTCATAGATAGAAACAAACTCGTAATATTGGGGTTCCTACACCACCAACAAAACGAGTTTGCGATGCCCCGAATGATGCTCAATGATGAGTACTGGTCGAAGCTGGAGAAGATTCTGCTTCAAGAATCGATTTATAACAAGCGCAATCTGCGCATGACGGTAGAAGGCCTACTGTATCGAATGCGGGTTGGCTGTCCGTGGCGCGATCTGCCCAGGGTGTTCGGCTGCTGGAATTCTATCTATAAAAGATTCAATGCCTGGTCATTGAGCAGGAAATGGCTCAATGTTTTCAAAGCATTGGCTATTGATCCGGATTGGGAATGGAGATTTATGGATGGCAGTTATGTTAAAGCGCATCAACATAGTGCGGGAGCAGCGAGTCAAGATCGCAGGCTATCGGGAAAAGCCGTGCAGGCAATACCACCAAGATCCATTTAGCGGTCGATGGTTATGGCTTGCCAGTTGAGTTTGAAATTACCGGTGGAGAAGTCAATGACTGTTCTGCCGCACCTGATTTGATTGCCAGGTTACCTGACGCAAAAGCGATGGTGGCGGACAAGGGCTATGACAGCGAATGGTTACGGGCACAGATAACGAAGAAGGGAGCTCAGGCTGTGATACCGAGAAAGCGCAACTCGTTGAAGAGTAATGCAGATATGGATGGGGGTTTATATCAATACCGGCATTGGGTGGAGAATGCTATTGCCCGGCTAAAGCAGTATCGGGCAATAGCAACACGATACGACAAACTGAAGCGAAATTACGAGAGTATGGTAGCCATAGCATGTGGAACTCTGTGGCTACCTATGTGAAATGTCAACAGACCCTAGAGTAACTTTCCAAATAAATATTGTTTGGCAGCTCGCTTTCTACATGGGCGATAGCAGGTTTACTGAAGCCATTGACTGAAATAAACCTTCCAGACTTAAACTTCGACGCCAACGTTAATTCTAAGTACTCCTGAAATTTTTGTACTTGCGCTGCGCTACACTTCATCTTGTGATTTTTTTCTTGAATGGCTATGCAATCAATTTCCCCTTGCAATTCCATATCGTAGCCCCTTGTGTTTGATGGTGGTATCACGACTTCAAAATCTGATTTTTGTACAGAAGGCCAATTAATTTCTCAAAGTCATCCGGAATGGTGAATGTAAATGTATCAGGCATAGGTTGTTTGGTCTATCTAATTGGATTAAATTAAACATCCAAAATGGCAAACTCTACTGTTAATTGCACCCAAGAATCTACCATTTTAATCAAGCTCTCCATATTTTCTATGTTTTATAACAATTATTTGATCTAGTATTCATAATAAACCTTATTAGATCCGCAAATATTACGGATATATCACTACGTTTGAATCAGTATACGACAAGCCACTCTCAAACGATAAACTGAAACGTGGAAACGTGATTTGTTTAATATTTGTCGAAAATTGCACAAGTCGCTACCGTCCTGCCAGTAAATGCTTTTTTTGCTTCCTTGATAGTAAATCGCCCTTTATTCAAGCTTTAATTTTAGGCTTATGTATGCTTGCGTACAGATAAAGTCCGTGTCGAAGCGTACGCTAAAGTTAATATTCGTTGGCGATCAAACTGTTTTCCGGTACATTCGATGGTGCTGACACGAGGTCGGTCGCCTCGGAAGGCTATTTATATTTCATCCTCCATCAACACCACTGTCAGCCGAATTACAACAACGGCACGGATAGACGCGAAAAGCCGTGCAGCCTTTTTCGCATAAAGATGAACTTTGAGCAAGGGAGGATGTTTATTTATGAAAGCAGTTGTATTTCACGGCATCGGTGACATCAGGCTCGAAGAGATGCCGGATCCAAAGATTGAAGAGTCGACCGATGCGATTGTGCGTTTAACGGCCAGCGCTATATGCGGTACGGATCTGCATTTTATTCGCGGCACTTTTTCAGGAATGCAACCGGGCACTATCTTAGGTCACGAAGGTGTCGGTATCATCGAAGAACTCGGCGCGGATGTGCGCAATTTGAGCATCGGCGATCGTGTCGTTATCCCTTCGACTATAGCTTGCGGTTATTGCTCATACTGCCGCGCCGGCTATTATGCACAGTGCGACAACGCCAATCCGAACGGCAAGACCGCCGGGACGGCGTTTTTCGGCGGACCGCCGGCGGCTGGCAGTTTTAACGGCTTACAGGCAGAAAAGGCGAGAATTCCCTTTGCTAACGTCGGGCTGGTCAAACTGCCGCCTCAGGTGAGCGACGAGCAGGCTATTTTGCTTTCCGACATTTTCCCTACCGCCTATTTTGGCGCAGAACTGGCAGAAATTAAAGACGGAGATACAGTCGCGGTGTTCGGCTGTGGTCCGGTCGGTCAATTCGCCATTGCCAGCGCGAAATTAATGGGCGCGGGAAGGATTTTCGCCGTAGACTGTGAGCCGTCGCGGCTCGAAATGGCCCGGCGGCAGGGCGCGGAAGTCATCAATTTTGACAAGGAGCATCCGGTCGAAACGATCCGGCGATTGACGGGTGACATCGGCGTTGACCGCGCCATCGATGCGGTCGGTGTGGACGCGATGACCGCGCACGAGGGACCGGCCGCCGACGAAGCCGCTCAAAATAAAGAGCAGTTTGACAAGCAGCAATCTCAGATCGCTCCTGAAACGAATCCACAAGGCGAGAATTGGATACCCGGTGACGCTCCTTCTCAAGCTCTGATGTGGGCACTCGAAACATTGTGTAAAGCCGGGACGCTCTCGATCATCGGCGTTTACCCGCCTGAGATGCAGAATTTTCCGATTGGAAAAGCGATGAACAAAAATCTGACCGTCAAGATGGGCAATTGCAATCACCGCAAATATATTCCGATGCTCGTTGATATGGTCAAAGCCGGCGAAATCGACCCTGTAAGTGTTTTAGCTCAAATCGAGCCGATGACGAACGTAATTGACGCCTATAAAGCTTTCGATACGTGCAAGCCTGGCTGGATCAAGGTCGAACTTAAACCTGAGGCGAGCCAAAAGGAACAGCTTAAAGCTAAAGCAAAATAATCGTTCGCCTACCAAAATCAGGAAGAAATATGGCAAAAACAGCGGCGGATATTTTGATCGAAAGACTGATTAAGTGGGACGTGGAAGTAATATTTGGGCTGCCCGGCGACTGCATTAATGGGATAATGGAATCTTTACGCACAAGACAAGAGCAAATTCGCTTTATTCAAGTCAGACACGAAGAAGCTGCAGCGTTTATGGTTTGCAGTTATGCCAAATATACGGGAAAACTCGGTGTCTGCCTTGCCACATCAAATCGCTCCCATGTCGAATTCCGTATCGCTTACAAGATTTAGGAGGAAGTGTTTGGAGGGCTCGCCGTTGCCACACGTGAGCGCTTAGAAGCGATTGGCGCGAAACACTCCAGGATCAAGTTGCGTGCCAAGCCGCGTGAATTTAATTTTGCCCCGGGGAGTTGCTATTGCGCGAATGGGGTGAGCGTGAACATCGCGTGACGGTCACGGCCGAGGAACTGTTCGAGTGCGAGGGGAGCTCATTTAAGAGCCTGACTGCAGTCGCACGTCACATCACGGGCACGCATTGGAGTGGCCCTTTGTTCTTTGGCCTGAGTGACAAGCGAGGTGAGCGATGAATGAGTCTGTAAATAATGATATTGTCCAAACCAAGACACGCAAGCGCTGTGCAGTCTACTGCCGGGTCTCTTCGGATGAACGGCTCAATCAGGAATTCAACTCCATCGATGCGCAAAAGGAGGCGGGTCATGCCTACATTGCGAGCCAGCGCTCGCAGGGTTGGATACCCGTGGCGGATGACTATGATGATCCCGGCTTTTCCGGCGGCAATACGGAACGTCCGGCGCTCAAGCGCTTGATAGCCGATATCTGCGCACGGAAAATCGACATTGTCGTGGTTTACAAAATCGATCGCCTGACACGCAGCCTAGCTGATTTCTCCAAGATAGTCGAAATATTCGAGCGCTTTGAGGTGTCGTTCGTTTCGGTTACTCAGCAATTTAATACGACGACCTCGATGGGTCGCTTGATGTTGAATGTGCTGTTGTCCTTTGCGCAGTTCGAACGCGAAGTCACCGGCGAACGCATTCGCGACAAGATCGCAGCCGCCAAGCGCAAGGGGATGTGGATGGGTGGCGTACAGCCGCTCGGCTATGATGTCGACAACCGTATGCTGATCATCAACGAAGCTGAGGCAGCAGTGGTGCGGCGCATTTTTGAGGAGATGCTGACCATCGGCTCGCCCACCCAGATCGCGGCCAGATTGACTACTGAGGGGATCACCACCAAGACCTGGACCACGCAAGAAGGGCAGACGCGTAGTGGCGCACGTATCGACAGGAAGTATCTGCATAAATTGCTACGCAATCGCATCTACTTGGGCGAGTTGTCGCACAAGGGGAACTGGTATCCCGGCGTGCACCCGCCGATCATCGACCAGTAGCTTTGGGACAAGGTCCACGCCGTGCTGACCAGAGACGGACACGCGCGCTCGGTGGAAACCAAAATCCGGTTGCGCACCGATGCGTTGCTGCGTGGCTTGCTATACGCGCCCTCTGGCGAGCGGATGTACCCGACCTATTCGCGCAAAAACGGACGCAAGTATAGTATATCTCCTATAGATTGATTATAATTTAGGGATGACCTATCCGATATCATTTCGCCGTAAAGTATTATCCGTTCGAGAGAAGGAGAACCTTACTA
>NZ_FOUB01000162.1 GCF_900114745.1 Nitrosomonas communis
ATAGAACAGAAGAGAGAATTCTATTAGATGGTTATTAAGGAGCAGTTAGGGCCTGTTGACATTCCACATAGGTAGCCACAGATATCCACACGCTAGGGCTACCATACTCTCGTAATTTCGCTTCAGTTTGTCATATCGTGTCGCTATTGCCCGATACTGCTTTAGCCGGGTAATAGCATTACCTACCAATACAAAAGACCAACCCTTCATCCGGTTGGTTTTTTTGTGCCTACTCTCGCGTGTTTACGCGGGTTCATGAGGATTCTTGCGGACTTCGAGGTTTAAATAAATATCACAAATATCCTCAGTTTTTCTCTCTTTTCCCCATTATTCTCTCCACCCCTACCCGTCTTCTAGAAGCGAAGTCCACAAGTTCTAATTTTTTAAATGATAAAAATCAATTAATTATGCGCGGACTAATCAAGTGGTTTATTTTCAGCATTGGTAGGCAGAGGGAACAGCTTACTTATAAGAAATAGATGTTGCTAATAAATTAACGTGAGTTCGACATAAGAAAAGTGGTAAAAGGAACCTGGATTCCTCCTTATGATAAAAAGATTTAGGAAAAGAGCTTCATCATTATTCGCGAGAAGAAACCCTCGCTTAATATCAGAATACCTCACGCTCTTCCAGTCGTGATGTGATGATCCTTATGTCGAACTCACGTTAGCTTACTACGTGCTTACACGTATTTTTTTTACCTACTTTTCTCGGTATCCTAATAACACATCAGTTATGAATACTGATCACTATATGATTCAATTAATTATTAAGGAAATAAAATGGCAATAGGTACAGTTAAATGGTTCAATGATGCTAAGGGTTACGGCTTTATTACTCCAGATGATGGTGGAGAGGATTTGTTTGCACACTTTTCCGCTATTAATAGTAACGGCTTCAAGTCTCTGAAAGAGGCTGAACGTGTCACTTTCGAAGTGGCTACCGGACCTAAAGGTAAACAAGCAGCTAATATCAGGTCATTATAAAATTGATCTGCTGGAAAACAAAGAACCTCGGACTATTCGTGGATTAACGACTTGATAAACAATAATTATCATTAGTTAATCCTGACAAATCTCTCGTCAATATTTTTCGACATCAATATATCCAATGGATATAGCTAAGCTTCCACAAATAACAGTGATCAAGAATATGGTGAATGCCAAATCACAGTTAAATTCTGAATGACCGACCAAAAACAGAACAAAGATGCTCGTTTAAAAGCCGGGCTTTTCATAATACAAGCGGTCAAGCTGAAAGGTGTAGAAGAGGCAACCTGGCAGAGATGGGAAGAGCAAACCGGCAAAAAGGCTGAAATTCCATCCTATTGCTGGGAATTATTTTTTCTGAAAATTGGTCAACATCCTAAATTTAGACTGGGGAGGAAAAATGGCCATAAAGAAAGTATTGAGTAAAGGACTTCCTGTAAAAATCTGGTAGCGTTGTCAATAAGAGACCTGAAATAATGGCCCTCCATTTTGCTGTCGTTGTATCACCGTCAAGCATCAAACCCATTGTAGTAATAAGCGAGTCGAACCTTGGTGACATTAAGCGCTCCTTCTGTGCTCCACTTGCTGACATTGACCCTCATGTGCACCGTCGGAAACAATCTTTCTACTCTGCTTGTCGTCTTTCCTTCTAATCTGTTCTCCAAAGCCGTAAACATATCCTCGCGAGCATTCTCAAGATAAGATACACAACGCTTGAATTCTTTTTCCTGACAATAATCTATCACTTTTTTCAATCGCGCTTTCTTGGATTCGATCATTGCTTTAATCGTATCGGGACAGTCTGACCAAAGGCCGAATCGCGCATATCTCCATCAACTCCACTACAACATGTAACCATTCCCTGCTTTTTCTTTTAACGCCGTCAGACCATAAAGCATACTGTGCCTGGTAGGGGATATGCCATAAACATCGCTGAACAAGGACGGTAACCTTTCCTTTCAAGCTTTCAAAAATAGAAGTATCGCCGTCGGTTAAAAGCAAAAATGGTTCCTTGAATTTCTTGATCACCTCAATACTCTTTTGAAACAGTTTGTCCCATGAGCCGTTATAGTTACCGATATCGATACCCGCGACCCTGATGCCACCTCCTTTTTTGTACTGCACCAACACTTTCAACTCCTTTTCCCGTTTAGCGATCCCGGTAATCTCCACAC
>NZ_FOUB01000031.1 GCF_900114745.1 Nitrosomonas communis
GGAAAATTGCTGTTTCGAACACATCAATTTTACTCCATCCCCAAGCCCACTCAGGCTTTATCTCTCAAGAGTTTAGGGTTAACCGGACAGTAGTGATATTTTTCAATTATTACAAAATCATTTTTTTGCAAATGCGGCTAATCAACTTTATTAACATATTACATTAGATTTTCATCGGAAGAACTGATACCCACAAAGATCTTCAGCCGATGCATATAAATATCAACAATAGCTTGAAGAATATGGCATGGGTGTTCTATGAAGCTGTAAGGGAAACTAATCTTTGGCAGCCTGAAACGCGAATGGTTAATAGGCAATGCAGGCTTATCAATCCTGAAATTCTGCTATAGTCGATATACAAGCATATAATGCCTACTGCATTCATACAACCATTGGCAATATGTCATTCCATTTCCAAATCAAAACTGGCTTTGTCGGCTTCACCTTGCAGTATTATTTATCCTGTCTGCGGCTCGTCTTCGCGCCATTCATTTTTGATTTGGAAATGGAAGACACCCCATCTAAAAATGGCTGCCAAAACACGATTAAAGCAAAATCTCCTATTTCTATTTGTTATATGATAATATTGCGTTTCGAAAGGTCGATTGCGGATAGAGCAGGTTTAGATGATTGTGTACTCGCGCAACTATGGGTTGCTTGATTTCCTTTTCCTTGTAATAGGCAAAATTGCCTGATTGAAGGGCAAGACTAGAGCGAGTTCCCGCAACCATTGAATTACTGGTTTAAGTTACTCGGAAGATTACACCAAGCATTTACAGGCCCTTTGCTGAATATTGGCAAAGGGCTTTTTAATAGAATTTTTAGCGCCGTTTCTGCTGTGACGGTGGTTTATCAAAAGATCTATTGAATAGTTTGTAAAAATTTTAACTGGGCTATTGTTATTTACCAATCAGCAATGTTGATTGATGTAAAATTGTCTTATGGCGGGCCTCCCCGCATTGCAGGGTAGTGAACCTGGTCAGGTCCGGAAGGAAGCAGCCACAGCTATTTTTTGCAAGTGCCGGGGGTTCGGCTCGCCACCCTAACTGATAGATAGGTTATTGATAATGATCTACTCTTTTTCCTTCGTTTGATTAATATCGTGTCTCAAACTCAAGTTCTTGCCCGGAAATGGCGCCCGAGAAACTTTTCTGAATTGACTGGGCAAGACCATATCGTTAAAGCGATTACTCATTCACTTGAGCAGAATCGATTGCATCATGCCTATCTGTTTACAGGAACACGTGGAGTCGGTAAGACAACAATTGCTAGAATCTTAGCTAAATCATTGAATTGTGAAGCTGGCGTGACATCCATGCCCTGTGGAGCATGTCCGGCTTGTATTTCTATTGATAAAGGAAATTTTATTGATCTGGTAGAATTGGATGCAGCATCCAATACCCAAGTTGATAGCATGCGTGAACTCCTTGAGAGCGCAAGTTATGCGCCCACCGCCGGCCGGTATAAAGTTTATCTCATTGATGAAGTGCACATGCTTTCCAGATCGGCTTTTAATGCCATGCTCAAAACTCTGGAAGAGCCTCCCGAACATGTCAAATTCATACTGGCAACCACCGATCTGCAGAAGATTCCTATCACGGTATTATCGCGTTGCCTTCAGTTCAATTTAAAGCAAATTCCCTCCTCTTTGATTGCAGTGCATCTGGGGAAAATATTATCGCAAGAGCAGATTGCATTCGATTCTGCATCCTTGCAATTCTTGGCAAGAGCTGCCCAAGGAAGTATGCGAGATGCGCTGAGCTTGCTCGACCAAGCAATTGCATATGGCAATGGTGTTGTCCAAGAAGCTGATGTCCATGCTATGCTGGGTGTAATAGATCAAGAATATTTATATGATTTGTTAGAAGCGCTAGCGAGAAAAGACAGTGTAAAAATGTTATCAATTGCTGATGAGATGGAAGCGCGCAGCTTATCATTCGATAGTGCTTTACAGGGCCTCGCAGCCATACTTCATCGTGTTGCATTAGTACAAATTGCGCCTCAGGCGATTGATGAGACATTGACTGAATGTGAGCGACTTTTTGCATTGGCAAAGCATTTTACAGCTGAAGATGTGCAATTGTATTACCAGATCGTGCTTCATGGACGTAATGATTTGAATCTGGCGCCGGACGAATATGCTGGTTTTACCATGACTTTAATACGGATGCTGGCATTTATACCCGAGCAGATATTTTCGGGGGAGATTTCTAAGAAATCTGGAGAAGATAGGAATATTAGGCAAGAACCTCTCCAAGTAATGAATCAGGCGACAAATAATAGCCAATCGGTCCATAAAAAAGAGACTGAGATTTCTAGTTCTTCTAATGAAGGCTGGTTATCAATCGTAAATCAGTTGAGCTTGAATGGGATGACTAAGATGCTGGCGCAGCATTGTGAGGCTAAGCTCTTCACAACTGATATGATTGAGTTGTGTGTGCCGGAAATACATAAGTATCTGTTAGAAAAGGCTTATCAGGATAAACTAAAAGCTGCATTAGAACACTATTTTAACAAACCAATTAAAGTTACGTTTTCGATCGGAACTATTACGGGGATGACATCACTAGTCATGCAAGAGCGTGAAAAACAGGCAAAGCAGTCAGAAACGATTGCCGCAATGGAAGCAGATCCCTTTGTGAGAGAAATAGTAAAAAATTTTGATGCGAAACTCATCATTTCTTCGATTAAACCAATTGAATAATGGAGACAGAGTAATGATAAAAGCGAATTTAGGCAATTTAATGAAGCAAGCGCAGCAGATGCAAGAAAATATGAAAGTAATGCAAGAACAGCTGGCGACGATAGAAGTTGAAGGTCAATCAGGAGCGGGTATGGTTAAAGTGGTGATGACTTGCCGCTATGATGTCAAGCGTATCCATATCGATAATAGTTTGATGGGCGACGATAAAGAAATGCTGGAAGATTTGATTGCTGCTGCAGTGAATGATGCGGTGCGTCGGGTAGAGGCCACCACCCAAGAAAAAATGGCGAGTTTAACAGGTGGATTGGGATTGCCTCCCGGCATGAAGCTGCCTTTCTGAGTAAGAGATCGAATGCATTAAATTAACCCTTAGATTGTTGATTTTGTTTATTAAAATTCAGCGCCTTTCTTAATTAGATGATTTCCTATGGCGAAGTAAAGTAAATGTATATCAAACGAGCTCTCAGTGCGAGGAAAAAGCAGGCGTCGGCACCGCTGAGTGACAATACTGCCATCAAGCCTGATTTAATGGTTACCCATAAGCTCCATAAGCTCTTGGCACAAAGCGGTTTAGGCTCTCGGCGTGAGATGGAAGCCCTGATCGCTTCAGGTCAGGTCAGTATCAATGGCAGGAGTGCAAAATTGGGAGATCGAGTAGGGGCAAGAGATCTGGTGCGTGTGAATAAGCGTATTATACGGCTCAATACCAACGAACGTTTACCGCGCATTATTCTTTACCATAAGCCAGAAGGTGAAATCGTGAGTCGTCATGATCCCGAAGGGCGTCCCTCTGTTTTTGATAAATTGCCACAATTGAAATCATCTCGCTGGGTTGCTATTGGTAGATTGGATTTCAATACCAGTGGATTGTTGATATTTACCACTAACGGTGTCTTGGCAAATCGGCTTATGCATCCACGTTTCCAAGTTGAACGTGAATATGCGGTTAGAATTATTGGTCGTTTGACTCCAGAACAAAAGAGCCAATTATTAATGGGGATTGAGCTGGAAGATGGGTTGGCAAAAGTGAGTGATTTGTCGGAACAAGGTGGGGAAGGTGCTAACCGTTGGTATCACGTGATATTAAAAGAGGGTAGAAATCGGGAGGTAAGACGTCTGTTTGAAGCATTGGGCTTAACAGTCAGCCGGCTAATTCGCGTGCGGTTTGGTCCGATCCATCTGCCTCCCAGATTGAAGCGCGGCATGTGGCATGAACTGGATGAAAATGAAACTACAAATTTGTTAGCACTCGTTAATAGTACTTCTTTGCCTGGCGTTATTCAAAAACGTGGTAAATTAAATCACTGCGCTTCAACATGAAAACAAATTGATCGCCTGCGCTTGTTTCCAGCCAGGTAAAAGGCAGATGCGGGAAGGATTGCTCAAGGATATCTCGATTATGACCAATTTCTATAATCAATAGTCCTTCTTCGGTCAGATAATTGGCAGCTTCACTCAGTATCGTTCGTATTATGGCCAATCCATCCGGACCAGCTGCAAGCGCAATTCTTGGTTCATGCCTATATTCTTCAGGAAGTGCTGTTATCGATTCAGTATTAACATAGGGTGGATTGCTAATAATTACATCATAGCGTCTCCCAGCTAATTCATTAAATAAATCAGATTGAATCGGCTTGATCGCGTGCGCTAGATTATAACGATCTATATTTTTCAAAGTGACCTCCAACGCTTCAGCAGAAATATCTACTGCATCAACGTTTGCATTCTCGAACGCATGAGCTAGCAATACGGCTAGACATCCTGAACCCGTACACAGATCCAGTGTGGCATGAATGGCATCGGGCTGTTTAATCCAGGGTGCCAGCCGGTCTTGCAATAATTCAGCGATAAACGAGCGCGGTATGATAACGCGTTTGTCTACGTAAAAACTGAAATCACTTAGCCAAGCCTCATTCGTCAAATAAGCTACTGGGATTCTTTCTGTAACACGTTGTTCTATGCGATAGATGATTTGTTCGCGCTCAGGCTGGGTGATATGTGCATCCAAAAACAAGTCTAATTGGTCAGGAATAAGATGTAGTGTGTGTAAAATCAGATGAGCAGCTTCCTCATAAGCAGTGGGAAATCCATGGCCATAAAATAAGCCAGCTTGATTAAAATAGCTCACTGCGAAACGCAACAGATCACGCAAAGTACATAGTTCGTTCCTAGCATGATTGATCATTGAAATTCTAGGTTCTCGGGAAGAGATCACCATATCTGGCAATAGAAGAGTATTGGAATATGAAGCGAATGTAGCATAAAAGATACGCTGATGCTCAAATTATTCGATTAAATCTGAAAGCTGCAGCTGATCCCCTTGATTGGAGAGCTAATTCCATTTCCCAATCAAAACTGACTTTGTAAGCTTCACCTTGCCGTATTATTTATACTGTCTGCGGCTCGCCTTCGCTTCATTTTTGATTTGGAAATGGAATTAGCTCATGACATAGGAAGGGATTTCCGAAATTTTTTTATTCACCCGAATGGTGAGGCTGCTACGAGGTGTATCATATATCGCGCCAGGCGTGAATGCGGCGTTGCTCTCCGTTGTAGGGAATGGCCGTGCGACTTCATCACGTCTTGCCTCGCGCCGGGATTACCCTACGCTCCACCCTGTCCAATTGCGGTTTAGGTTAAATAACACTATTAATGATATCAATGGATAAAGAATATTTTATGCGTGCAGCACTTGATCTCGCATTCAAGGCGAAGGAACTCGGAGAGGTTCCAGTGGGCGCAGTAGTCGTCAGGAATGATGAAATCATAGGTCGTGGCTATAATCGCTCTATCATAGCCATGGATCCAACAGCACATGCAGAAGTGGTGGCATTACGTGATGCAGCTCAGAATTTGAATAATTACCGTTTATTGGATTGCACGTTATTCGTGACGCTTGAACCTTGTGTAATGTGTATCGGCGCACTTTTCCATGCCAGGATCAAGCGCTTGGTATATGCTGCTGCCGACCCCAAAACCGGTGTCTGTGGAAGCTTGTTAAATTTGCCAGCAGAGACAAGACTTAATCATCACTTGGAAGTCATCAAGGGTGTGCTGGCAACTGAAGCAAGCAGTCTGCTAAGACAGTTTTTTATCTCAAAGCGAAATTCTGGCAAAGCCCTTTTATTATGAGAATTCATATCAGTATTGCTCGACAACAACTCAACTTGATAAATGATGAAGATAAGATTGTCAGAAGCTATTTAATCTCTTCTGCCAGAAACGGTATCGGTCAGCAACGGGGAAGTTTTTGTACGCCACTGGGAAAGCATATTATCCGCGCCAAAATTGGTGATAAGCAACCGATCAATACAGTATTTGTCAAACGCCGTCCTACCGGAGAAATTTACACACCTGAGCTGGCTGCCCGCTATCCTGGTCGGGACTGGATTCTGACGCGTATCATGTGGTTATCAGGCTGTGAAATCGGATTCAATCGGCTAGGCTTGGTTGACACTATGTCTCGTTATATTTATATCCATGGCAGCCCCGATAGCGCAGAAATGGGTAAACCTGGTTCGATTGGTTGTATTCGTATGCACAATGGCGATCTGCTGGATCTATTTGATCGTGTAATAGTGGGAACACCTATTGAGATTAACCGATGAGCGAGTTATTGCTGATTCTTTTCTTGCAAGGTTAACCCTAGAGTTAACCTACAAGCTCAATTGAATGGGGTGGAGCGTAGGGCGAGCCCGGTGCGAGGCAAGACGTGATGAAGTCGCATGGCCGTCCCCTGCAACGGAGAGCAACGCCGCATCGCGCCTGAAGCGGCATAGGATTCACTTTGTAACGGCCTCACCATTCGAGTGAATAAAAAAATTTCGGAAATGCCTTCATATATCCTGGGCTTAACTCTCCAATCAAGTAGCCAACTGCGGTTGTTAGGTGTAAATTTTATTAAAGCTGTTTGAGATTTAATCCTCCTATTATCAGCTGAAAGTGAGATTTACATTAAGGAGTGATAGTGATTGTGACTGAACTGCTAAAAGTGCCATTAACGATACCGTCCGAATTGTCATCAACAGAAAAAGTTAGAGTGTAAGAACCAACAGGCAGCATATTAGCAGGAATACTCGCAATGGGAGAGTGATCAATAGCAAACAATTCGCCTCCATGTACTCGAAGAGGCTGATCTGACAGGATAAATTCAAGCTTATCATTTAACCAGAATGTCCCTATCGGAGTAATTGCCTCTATCCAGTGATCTGCTTGGTTTCCACCATAGGCGCCAGGATTAAGAGATACGGTAAGAGTTAAGCTATCATTTTGTGACAAGGTTATAGAGTCAGTTGCATTATTAGCGAAAATAGTAGGCACAGGTGTTGAATGATGAGGAGGAGAGGGAGAGGGAATATTATTAAAGAACCATGGAATATTGCTGTTAAAGTAAGTTCGTCCCTGAGTGATCACAAAGTGTGTAGGGGTAATTTGCTCTGCCATAATTTCACTAATTGAAAATGATGTTCTATTGTCATCGAAACTGAAGACAATATCTGCCGTGTCAGTGAACCCGACAAATTCTAGCTTTAACGAATAGTCGTCCGCTGTACCTGCTACTCTATCTAAGCCACTCATGGCAAGTCGCAGCGTGGCCACATCATCTGCAGCCAATGTGCGTTGTGCTTCACCAGCATGAGCCCCCTGTTGCATAATAGCTTCAGTATTCTGAAGACCGAATAATGCAGCAACTTTACGATCAGCATTTATGGCAAAGGTGTTTCCAGGCGGTAGATCAGATAGCTCGCGACTATAGGTTGTCATATCCACCGTTGTCGCAATATTAAATGGATTATTGTTGCTTTTACGAAACCAGTGAAGATTAATATCGTCACCACGTAAATCATCACCAGAACCACTAACACTGTCAGGGCCTCTGTCAAGATTGAATTGACTGTCAACTCCCTTGATAGATTGAGTGAAGTTTCTATTTGCGCCATTCAAACCTGATTCAGATGCCAGATTGGGATGCCCGAGTCCAATACAATGTCCCACTTCGTGCAGGACAACTGATTCAAAATCAAAGTGGTCAGCAGGAACATTGCTTCCTTCTCTAACAGTATTATTAATCGTGGGAAGTAAATTATTCCAGGTACTGATGATATTTTGGATAGGAATCACCATTTCTTCTGCATGAATGGATGAAGGTGAGATACCAAGTGTTACGGTCAAGTTGGCACCTGCACCGCTATAACCTGGGGGATGAGTAATAACATCTACGCCATGTTCTTCCCCAGCGAAGTTAAATGTCCCTGCGAAAGAGAGGGGAACTCCACTTATCGCAAGCGACAAGAAGGTTAGCTGCGATAGTAGTATTAATTTCAATTTGGTGAGAATCAAAGATTCAAGCCGATAGCGTATGCGTTTCATCTTGATAAATTAATGTTAATAACTGGCCTTGCCTCCGCAGTTGGAATGATGTGCTGCAATCAGTTATCAGTCGTTCATTTAATTTTTTTAAGATCAGACCATTTTAGGATCATTTTTAGCTTTTGCTGAACCGAGAGGAGGGACTGAATTTCCTCGATATTGAAAAATTGTTCAGCAGTCTATTTAATTCCATTTCCAAACCAAAACTGACTTTGCCGGCTTCACCTTGCCGCATTATTAATACTGTCTGCGGCTCGCCTTCGCGTCATTTTTGATTTGTAAATGGAATAAGGCCGCACCATGAAATAGTCTTTTTTGTATTTAAGCTGCCTGTTATTTTAGTAGATTTATATTGATTGGGATAAATTTCGATGAATGTAATTGATGCATTCAATACTTTAAATTGGGAAAAAATGCTTACTGCTTTATTTTTTGTACCTTTTTGCGAATAAGATCGAATTAGATTCAAGGGTTTTGCTATTTGTCGACCATAATTGATCCAGAGCATTGGGTGTCAGATAAGCTTCATAAGTACCGGCTTGCTTCATATAAGATGGTCGGTAAAGCAATAAGTACCCATCATTGAAAATGGGTATAAAAGTACTTTTCCCAGCCTCTCGCGTGCTCCAGCATTTCTCGATAGGATATGATGGCACTATCTTGCTGATGGCTATCAGAGGCGGTTATGAGCAAACATGATTAGATACAGTATTCATTTCCTGAAAAGCAACACCTTGATTGATAAACAAATGCAAGAATAGCGTTATCGAGGATTTCATTATCTGCTTTGTAATCAATTCAACATATTGAAAGAAATCACGATGAAGGCTGGTCAATAACACCCAGATGAAAGATGATTTGCCCTTTACGCCGTTCTTCTAGATAGCGTTTCAAAGGATCATGAATGACGCGAAAAGCTATTTCATTCCATGGAATTTCACGCTCATCGAAGAGCTTGACTTCCAGACTCTCTATGCCAGGAGAAAAATCCAGATCTAACAAGCGAGCCCGAAACAGGAGATAGAGCTGGCTGATATGAGGTAAGCTATAGACAGCGTATAGATCACCAATTTCTACCCGCGCATTGGCTTCTTCCAGCGTTTCCCGGGCAGCTGCCTGCGCTAATGTTTCGTTATTTTCCATAAAGCCTGCCGGTACAGTCCACTTCCCTTCTCGGGGGGCAATCGCACGGCGGCATAATAAAATCTTGTCTTTCCATTCAGGAATGCATCCCACGATCATTTTTGGGTTCTGATAATGAATGGTATGACAAGTAGAACAAACAAAACGTGGTAACGTATCACCTTCTGGTATATATAACTCGACTGTGGCACTACAGCTACTACAAAATTTCATGGTTTTATTTCAGTCGATGAGCAATGTTTAAGCACAGTAAATTTTTTGATATCGGTATACTCATCTATTGTTTATTGGGTGCGATGACTCACCGTAAAAGCACGTTCGGCAAGCAAATTCCCGAATTGATCCTGTACCTCAACTCGCCATTGACCTAATTGGGTTTTATTCAGCAATTTATTGGAATGTGTACGCCAGTCATCATTTTTAATTACAAGCGGGATTTTCGCAACTTCTTTATTTTGATGAAACCAATTTATATTGATTTCTTGATCTTTTAATCCACGTAAGTGGAGAAAAAAGTAGATTGTCCGGCTTGCTCCTTGAGAAAGCCGGACATGATCGATATTGTCAATGGGTTCTTGTTGCTGAATAGCACTCGTCAATTGAGCTTTGATAACATGAGATCGATCAGTGTAAGCTGCTTTTGCCTTGGTTGATTGGCTGTTTATTTTATTCTTGACTATTTCAGGCTTTCTAGGGGGAATAATGATATGTCCTAGATTTGTTGTTGCTTTAATAGACTCTGAAGTGCGTGTGTCTGCAGGAATTGACTTCATGGTAGGAGCTGAGATTTCACCGCTCATGTCGCTATTGTTAGCTGATAGATCATTTGATTCTATGTTCTTATCGAGGGCTAAACTCTCAAAATTTTTGGACTGAGTATTTTCTGCTGATAAAGTTTCATTAACCGGCTGGTCACTTTCTTCGGCAAACAACCACAATAAAATCCCACTCAGCATTATCACAAATAACAATACTGCCGTAGATATTTTTGTCCAGTCAAAAGGAGGTTTTGTTTGATTGACTGTTTCTTCTGAGTTGCTGGCTTCGGAGAATTGTGGAATCTGATTGAGTTTGATGCGAATCTTGAGTTGCTGGTCATTCATAATGAAAATAGATTAGAACTTAATGAGCTTTATTGACTATTGTAGAGCCCAATAGATTAAACAGCGAGAAGATTTTTATAATATTACTGTTTAAAAATATCTCAGCAAGCTATCATTCCGGATAATTCACTCATTCCATTTCCAAATCAAACATGACGCGAAGGCGAGCCGCAGACAGTATAAATCATACGGCAAGGTGAAGCTGACAGAGTCAGTTTTGATTTAGAAATGGAATAAGCTAGACTGGAACATGATGCAGATGCTGATGAACAAGCGCTTCTGGATAGATTTAGCCAAACCCAATTTGTGCCGCCGACCTAATTTGGGTCAGATAAATTAAATATATCGCGCAGCAAGGCTAAACTTTCTAGAAGGGAAGTGTTGTAGACATCAATACCTTCATGAAATTAAGAAATATCTTCGTTCGCAAGCTATTAACTATAAACATCATATAATTCACCTATGAAAAAGCGGGCAAAACGCCCTTTGATTGCGATTTCTTCGGTGAATGATGTCGCTTCCGTAGCATGAAAGCCCCTGATTAAGTCTTTGAGACTCGTCAAAGGCAGATGCAACGTGCTATTAGCCAAAAGATTCCCATCCTGTGCCCGTCCTTTGAATAATTTTAGGTTCATGTTTGATAAATCACGCCACATTTCGATGCCAGGATCGTCATTGAGGACTTGTTCAAGGATAAAACTGTAATTTTGGTTATCTTTTTCAACATCAAATGAATAGGTAATTCTCCGCATTTTTTTTGTTACATTTTCCAGAGTAAAATTACCATTAGTGAGCATTCTGAAAGGTCCAATAGAGGGGCTTTCCAGATGGCCAGTTACTCTTGCGCTGTGTAATGAATCATCAATAAAAGCGTTCAGATTGTTAATGTGAACGGTCAGACTCAGTTTCAACTCCTCACTTGTATAGGGTGTCTGTCCCTGAAAATTTAGGCGGCCCTGTAGCTGTTGCGAAAAGCGAATCCCTGGCACCGGATTCTTCATGCGGGAAGGATTGATAGGGGGGATTTGATTGGGTGCTTTGGCAAGGTTATGTAAATAAGTCTTGCCATCAGCATAACCCATTTCGATCAAGGTGGCATGATTGATTTTGCCAAGATACAAATCTGGGTCCAATGGTAAAGGATAATCAGGCCGGATCACGTGAACTTGAATTGGGCGAGTTTGTCCATAAGGGCTATCACCTTTCTCAATACGGTGATTGAGTTCACGTATGAGCTCCAATTGATTATTCAAAGCAGTATTGGCGCTGACTTCCAGCATTTGCACGTAAAGGTGTAATACTCCGCCGCGGTATACTCCCGTGTTGCCCAGCCCCCAAAGTACCCAAATTTCCTCAGCAGCATTCTTGACTGCTTCGATGAGATTGGCATCCTGGACAAAACCGGTATCCAGATAAATACCATCATTCTTATAGACTGGAGGAAAGACGCCTGGTAAAGACATGCCAGCAATGACCATATCTTCATCAATATTTCGATGGGAAATGGTCTTAACGGTCTTATTCGCATAATCCAGGACGTTATAGTTGGCACTGACCGTATTCACCTGATGTATGGTTGCAAAATTGATCCCAAAATGTGGCAATACTTTGTTGCGGAAACTATCCGCATCACCCATACCTTGTAAATTCTCAGCTTTGAGATAATCCTCAAGTGGTAGAAATGAAATGGTATCAATCATACGCAGAGTACGCCAACGCTCAGATATTTCTTCTGGCGAGATGCCTGATAACAGCATGGATAAATTCAAGCTACCACCTGAGGTACCATCCATGAATTGAAAGGCCATGCCTGCTTCCTCGAGTGCAACCAGGATGCCTGCTTGATAAGATAAGCGCAGGCCACCACCCGGCAATACTAAGGCTCGTTTGGGTTCACCGGTTTTTTGGGATGCTGCCAGGTAGATGAATGCGTCTGTATTCATGCTACTGATCTTTAGCGGTTGAGGTTACCAAATGTTTCACCAATAATCGGTGCACTTGGCGGTGATGGCCACGTTTCATCCAGCGGCAAATCAATAACGCTTTCAAATCCTTCTGGTGAGGTTGATGGGGGAGTGGCCTGGTGTAGGAACCAGGATTCGATGTGATCATCAAGCGTACCGATAACATCCGGTATGAATGCAGTCATCAAAGGTTGATTCTCAATTTCAAGGGTTTTCAAGGCATCAGCACGTGGATGATCACCCAGCACTAGTTTGGCATTGGCAAACTTAAACAGCTTCATGCCCGCTGTGCCTTTAATGTAAATGCTGGATTTGAGTAGCATCCCGCGGAAAGCGCAGTAATTGACAGCAGGGATGTTCAATAATGGCAGGAAAGAGAATGAGGGGCGAGCGATTTCTATATAAGTCACCAGTTTTCCATCCAGATCATATTGACTGCTAACTGTTTTATCACTGATATTAAAGTTCAGATTACCTTGATGTTTGGGCATGCCCCAGATACCCTTGCCACCCTTTACTGAAATCTTTGTAGAGACTGGTAATTCGAGCACATATTGGCCTGTACCGAAAGTATTCATCAGTAATAAGGGAAGTAATGGTGGAGCAGGTTTAAGTCCATGAGTACAGGCGATGCCGATACTATATTCGATATATTTACCAATGTTGGTACCTAAGTAATTGATGACGGTTATCACCAGCAATCCCTTGTTATTACGGAGCCGCAGCGGATAGACTTCTGCTGGCAATACTGCTTTGGCCTTGTCTGCATTGATGGGGAATACTGCCATGAGAACGGGGGAAGGCGCGCATTGTACAGGTAATTGAAAAGGGATGCCGTCGACCAGGGAATGCTGGCCGGAAATTGCTTTGATTCGCTTTGGAATGCCCATGTAGTTAGTTATCTCCTCATTATTTAGAGAGTTCTTCGATCATGATGGGAAATACGTCACGAGCAGCATTCTTGCCCATGAAGATATCCAAATGACTATATTCGGGAAGTCTATGAAATGTATGAAAATTTGGTTGTAATTTGTTGAAATAGGCCCATGATTTTTCTTGGCTTTCCGGTAAAAAGCAGCGATTTTTTTCACCACAAAAAAATGAAAAACGCGCTTCCGTTTTGGGCGGTGTCGCAACATAATCTGATGGTAATTCAGGAAAACCTTCTACCGAAACCAGATTACCCTTATGGACGCAGCGAGCCATTTGTTGAAAAAATCTCAAGGGCACGTTACCGAATTCTTCCTTAAGCCACTCATGTGTATTTTCGCTGAGATTTTCATGCCGCCATAAAGCTGGAAAGCCGCTGCCATAAGTGAAGCTCACCCACTTGCAGACTATGTTATTACATTCATGATGAGTCAATTTGACCAAAGCTGTCATTATCTTGGCAATCCAGGTCGATGCCTCCACGCCCCAATGAGGATTTACATAGGGAGTCAGCATATTTACCAGTGGTACAACAAAATTCAGCTTAAACGCTGACCAGGCGGGGACGACTGGATGCAAGGTTACTGCGTTAGCAACAATGGTCGTCACCTGCGGCAGGAGGCCTGCCATGGTAGACATCATAAAGCTGGTAGAACCTTGGCAATGAATAATCGCCTTCATGGTTTTGTACCCTGTTTCTTCGCAGATTTTGCGCACTGCGTAAGGATGATCGTAAAGTGCGGCTTGATCGAGCGTCCAGGTATTGGCAGGAAAATCAATGCTAGCACGCCAGTTTTCTAACCAGACATCATAGCCAGCTTCGATAAGTGCATTTACAATTGTTTCTTTTTCGGGTGCACGAAAAATATTTGCCCGGACTCCTGCGCCGTGAACCAGGATAATGGGGCCTTGCTTGGGTGGCTGTGTGGCTGAGCGAACATTAATCAGGTTCAACGCCATGCCGTCGCCAGCCGTGAAAGGAACCATGCGCTCCTTCAGACTCATGATGTTATTCTCTCAATATAATTTGTTATAGCTGGAATCAAGGCTTGATAAGTTCTGCCATACGTTCTGCTAAGGCGGCGATCGTGCGAGAAGGGTTTAATCCAACTGCTTTTGGGATAATGGACCCATCGGCAATATAAAGACCAGGATGACCAAATACTTCTCCTTTATGATCGACAACACCATCTGTACTACTCGTACCTATCCGACACCCCCCCAACGGATGCGGGGTAATTAAATTTTTCAGAACAGTCCAAGTCAAAGGAACTTCAGCAGCTCCTCCTGTCGCTTTTGAGAGTTCTATATGCATGTCGATTAAAGCTTGCACGGCACCTGCTGATTTTTGAATATTCCAATTCAGTTCCATCTTGTGGCGAAATGGCGGAATCCGGCTGCGTGAAAGTTTAAGCACGCCATCAGAAGCATCAACTGCCTGTCCAAACCACGGCATGACACAAGATAAAGGGGTATTGTTTTTAACCAGAGTTTGCAGAACACTAAAAAAATGACCATATTGATGATCTGTACTTAAACCAGTAACGGCGTCTTTGATCAGATTGGGTAAGCCACCATCTTGTACCCAGAATCGCTGCCCTTTAAAAGAGCCATCCAGAAAATCAATGGCACTGGTGATCGTCGGGCCCTGAGTCGGTGAAATATCACGATTGTTAAAAATAGCCGGCGTCAGGAAATCGCCGTTGGAACTCCATCCTGTTCCGAGAACAGAGCTAAGATTGGGTAAGGTTCCATATTGATCACGGCAGCGCAGGAGCAATTCGTTAGTTCCCATGGTGCCGGCTGCAACAATTACTTTTTTTGCGTTGAGAAAACCAGGGGCCAGTTTTTTTCTATCAATATCGATTACATTGAAATCAACACGATAACCTGTACCGCTCTGTAATGGTGTGATCCGTTGCACTAAATGCAGTGGTTTGACCACAGCGCCATGCTGTTCAGCCAGAGGAATATAATTTAAATCAAGAGTATTACGAGCCTTGACTGGACACCCAATGTCACAGTTACCGCAATGAATACAGGTACCTTGTTCCTGACCGAATGCATTGATGTGATATTTGGAATGTTGATTGCCGAAGGGGTCGGCACGATCATAGCTAAAATCAGGGTCAAAGTTGACGGCTAGTGGCATTTTACGAAAACGGCTACTGTAACCGCTTTTCTCAGCGGCTTCTTTCATCAGCTTCATCTTGGCTGGCCACTGATTATCAGGAACTTCCTGGACGTTGAGCATTTTGCCGGTCTTTTCATAATAGGGCTTTAAGGATTCGTAAGTGATCTCCTTGGGCCAGCCCATATCAAAAACAAATGGCTCCGCTTCAACAAAAATATTTGCATAAATGAGTGAGCCGCCACCCACGCCACTGCACTGCGCAACCGCCATGTTAGGATAGGTGCGCAGATCAATCCACCCATTCAATTCTGCGGGTTTTTCATTGGACCACAACCAAGCATCCTTTGGATCGCGCGGATAATCCTTGACTTCCCAGCGGCGACCTCGTTCGAGAATACAGACTTTCAGTCCCTTTTCCGCCAATCTACAGCCAGTTATAGCGCCACCAAAGCCACTACCAATGACGATCACGTCATAATGCAGTGTCTCATCATGCGATTTATCGAGTAACTGTTTACCGAATTTAGGAATAATATAACTATCCCATAGTTTTCCGGCAAAAAACGCGCCAAATTTTTCAATAGCGTGTGCTTTCTCAGCCAGACTGGTAGCTCCCGGCACTTGGATGGTGGAAAGCAGATCAGCCAGTTGTTTAACACCTAATGTCAATATACCCGCACCAACGATCGGACCACTCTTGTCTTTACCTTGATATAAGCAGGTATACAAAGTGGTCGTGTCAGACCAGAGATCGAAGCCAGCAGGATCATCCTTGACGTTCTTGTGACCAGCTAAATAATAATCTTGTCCTTGATGCTGGAATGCCAATTCATAGACCATATAGGTCACGTCAGGGTCATTGGTAGGTTTGAACAAGTTAAAAATGCCAGAATTCGCCGCGATTCCAGTTCCAAAGGGTGGAAAATCTATCGTGCCGGTCAACCATCCTAGATGGTTGGGGTCACTTAAAAAGCGATCCAGGTCATCTAAACTAACTTTGGCGTGCATGGCGAGCTGAGTGTTGTTTTGCTTACCTACCTTAGCTCCTTCAGCCGGATCAGTTACTCCGAGGGTAAAATAACCCGACATGGTTTCTTTGAACGTCAAAGATATACTCATAAACTTTTTCTCGATCTGAAATTAAGGTATTGAAAGTAAATTATTTTTCTAATAAATCGCTTTTTTTAAATAATGCTCTCGGAATAAATTGCTGTCAAGTGATGGTTTATTTCGATAATAAAATCGATAGGAAAAGTGTAAATCTCCAAGAAATAATATTTAGCTTAATTCTGCAATTGAACGCCTAATTGGGGAGTTGGTCCATGATACAGGCATTTTTAAAATTTTCTTATTCACCAGAAATAGTGATGAGGCTTCGAGGTGTATCATATGTTGCTCCAAGCGCGAATACGGCATTGCTTTTTACTGCAGGGGATGACATTGCGGTCTCTCGCACGCTCCATCTCGTTCTCGTCTAACGGTGACTTCTTCAGGTTTGGGTATTTCAGAAAAAATTGCTATTCTAAGATTGTTATTGATGGAAAAATATCTAGAATAAATAGAATTCGCAACACTATTTATAACTTGACTTGCACCCTGAGTTATGATTACGCGTGGATGTCTCAAAATTGATATGAACGATTCCATCAAAACAATTCAACAGCAAATTCAGACATTGCGTGAAACGATTGATATGCACAATTATCGTTATTACGCCTTGAATGCACCGACCATTCCGGATGCAGAATACGACCGGTTGTTCCGCCAATTGCAGCAGCTCGAGCAGCATTATCCTCAGCTCATTACCTCTGATTCTCCTACTCAGCGTGTAGGTGCTGCACCACTCAAAGAATTTATCCAGGTGATGCATCGTACTCCTATGCTTTCACTGAAAAATGCGTTTGAAGACAGAGAAGTAGAAGCATTTGACCGCCGTATCCGTAAAGAACTAAAAATTGATCATGTCGAATATACGCTAGAACCTAAATTCGATGGATTAGCTGTTAATTTGACTTATGAAAAAGGTATATTGAAAAGTGGTGCCACGCGTGGCGATGGTGAGAAAGGGGAAAATATCACGCTTAATTTGCGTACCATTAAATCGATTCCTTTGCGGTTGTCACTAGAGCATCCACCATCCTTGTTTGAGGTGCGGGGTGAAGTGCTTATATTGAAAGCAGATTTTGAGAAACTCAATCAGGAGCAGCAGAAAAAAAATAAAAAGACGTTTGCTAATTTACGTAATGCTGCAGCAGGTTCAGTAAAACAGCTTGATCCAGCTATAACAGCGAAGCGCAGATTGGTCTTTTTTGCCTACGGCGTGGGTGTCCATGAAGGGACAGCTCCTCCCTATACTCGACAAAGTGAAGCGATGGATTACTTGAAAACATTGCATTTTCCGATCGCCTGCGAATATAAAGTGGCCATTGGTGTAAAAGCATTACTCGCTTACTATCACGAAATGACTACCTCACGTGATAAGCTGCCTTACGAGATCGACGGTATCGTGTATAAAGTTAACGATTTAGCGCAGCAGGCAAAGCTTGGCTTTGTTTCCCGTGAGCCTCGTTTTGCCATTGCCCATAAATTCCCTGCAGTGGAAGACGTGACTGATTTGGTAGGCATTGATGTTCAAGTTGGAAGGACAGGAGCGCTAACACCTGTTGCAAGATTAGCACCAGTTTTTGTTGGTGGCGTGACAGTCACCAATGCAACCTTACATAACGAAGATGAAATCAAGCGCAAGCAGATTATGATTGGTGATAAAGTGATTGTACGCAGAGCGGGGGATGTCATTCCGGAGGTGGTAGCTGTTGTCCCTGAGCAACGCCCATCGCATGCAAAATCTTTTTTGATGCCTGATCACTGTCCCATCTGTGGCGCTCGAGCAGTGCGTCTGCCGGGCGAAAAGGTCACGCGGTGTACTGGTGGTCTATTTTGTCCTGCACAGCGCAAACAAGCCATTCTTCATTTTGCTTCACGCCGGGCGATGGATATCGAAGGGTTGGGTGAAAAATTGGTAGATCAATTAGTGGAAAATTCTATCGTGCGCACTCCTGCTGATCTGTATAAGCTCGGTCTTTCCGCGATGGCTAATCTGGAGCGTATGGCAGAGAAATCAGCGAATAACTTGCTGGTGGCGATTGAAAAAAGTAAGCGGACCACACTTGCTCGATTCATTTACGCACTGGGCATTCGTCATGTAGGAGAATCTACTGCCAAGGATCTGGCGTATTATGTGGGCCAGCTTGACCGATTGATGGCTATGAACGTGGAGCAGTTACAGATGGTTCCAGATATCGGTCCTGTAGTGGCGCTAAGTATTGTTGATTTTTTTGCAGAGAAGCACAATCGGGAGGTGATCGAGCAGTTACGTAGCTGTGGGGTCAGATGGGAAGAGCATTCAGGAAAGGTAAGACAGATTAGTAGCCTCCTTCATGGCAAGACCTTTGTTCTGACAGGAACTTTACCCAGCATAACACGAGATGCGGCCAAAGAAAAAATTGAACACTTGGGTGGAAAAGTCACGAGTAGTGTTTCTACAAAAACTGATTATGTAGTGGCAGGATCCGATCCAGGTGGCAAATATGACAAAGCGGTAAAGTTGGGTATTAAGATACTTGATGAAGCAGGACTAATGAAATTGTTGCAAGACAGTTCTGGAGTCAGCAATTGATATGGCCGTACTCGTTGATAAAAAAGCAAAACAATTTTTAAAGAATGCAGAATTGATCGCTTCTGCTCATATGTTGTCGGAAATAGTCGAGCAGATGGCTAAAAACATAACAACGGTATTAGCAGGGCAATATCCATTGGTTCTTTGTGTGATGAGTGGTGCCGTGGTTTTTTCAGGACAATTGTTACAGTTACTTAATTTTCCCCTGGATTTCGATTATATACACCCGACTCGCTATAATCAAACGCTTGAAGGTGGTGTTATTGAATGGAAAGTATTGCCGCCGGCTAATTTGAAAGGAAGAGTTGTGCTTGTGTTGGATGATGTTCTTGATGAAGGATTCACACTTGCAGCCATCCGTCAGTGCATTATAGAGGAAGGTGCAAAAGCTTTTTATAGCGCTGTACTTGCAGATAAAGCTATCGGTAAAACGAAGCCGATCAGTGCTGATTTCATAGGTATGTCATTACCAGACCGATATGTATTTGGGTATGGTATGGATATAAAGGGTCTGTGGCGAAATTTACCTGCAATCTTCGCTATGAAGGAGTAATTTCATTTCTAAATCAAAACTGACTTTGTCGGCTTCACCTTGTTGTATTATTTATACTGTCTGCGGTTCGCTTTCGCGTCATTTTTGATTTGGAAATGGAGTAAAGTGTAAAAAAGTATGCTTGCAATTATTGGTGGGAGCGGAATGACCAAGCTTGCTTCTCTCGAAATATCACATCGCCAGATTGTGAGAACACCTTATGGTGAGCCATCTGGTCCATTAACCTTTGGCAAAATAGATAATCAAGAAATTGTATTCTTAGCACGGCATGGTCATGGTCATACTATTCCGCCGCATGCAGTGAATTACCAAGCCAATCTTTGGGCATTGAGTTTATTTAAACCAAAAAGAGTAATCGCGGTCGTATCAGTAGGAGGTATACGAGCAGATTTGACACCAAGCACAGTTGTTGTCCCGGATCAAATCATTGATTATACCTATGGTCGGAAATGTACTTATTTTGATAAAACCGACAGGCCGATTACTTATACTGATTTTACCCATCCTTTTTGTTTGGACACCCGTCGTCATCTTCTGTTAGCAGCGAAACAGGCGAACGAGAAAGTTATCGATGGGGGAGTTTATGCGGTGACCCAAGGGCCGCGACTTGAGACAGTAGCAGAAGTGAATCGATTGGAGCGGGATGGGGTAGATATGGTAGGCATGACAGGTATGCCGGAGGCGGCGCTTGCTAAGGAGTTAGGACTACCTTATGCTGCGATTGCAGCTGTGGCGAACCATGCAGCAGGACGGGGCACAAGCGTACGCGCAATTCCGCTAGAAGAGGTTTACGCTGTCTTGGAAAAAGCCATGGTAAGTGTGCGAAATATATTGGGATTTTTGGTGAAAATAAATGACGGTTAGAGCTGTTTTAAAAATGGGAGATCCACGCCTGCTGCAAGAGGCGAGGAGAGTGAATAAATTCAATACGCCTGAACTTGATGCGCTCATTCAGGATATGAAGGATACCATGGCGGCACTCAATGGTGCAGGATTGGCTGCTCCGCAAATTGGTGTCGACCAACAAGTAGTTATATTTGGTGTGGACTATAATCCACGCTATCCACAGGCAGAAGCAGTTCCTTTTACTGTTTTAATTAACCCTGTTGTGACGCCATTATCGAAAAAAATGGAAGAAGACTGGGAAGGGTGTTTAAGTGTTCCTGGTCTGCGCGGTATGGTACCGCGCTATATCCGGATTCGTTATGAGGGAGTCGATCAGCTTGGTAATGCAATTGACCGAAGGGTAGAAGGCTTCCATGCACGCGTCGTTCAACATGAATGTGATCATCTACATGGTATACTTTATCCGATGCGGATCACTGATTTTCGCACGTTCGGTTTTACCGATGTGCTGTTCCCCGGGCAAGAAGTGTTGGATGACTAGATCACGTCAGAGATCATCAAGGTTTGACCACGACGAGGATGACTACTGCAAATAGGATAGCAACAGGAATTTCGTTGAACCAGCGATAATAAATATGGCCGTGTTGATTACGATTACGCTTGAAATCGATTAATAGCTTACCGCAGTATAGATGATAGGCGATTAACAGCACGACCAAAGCTAATTTAGCCTGTAGCCATGCGCCGGAAAAACCATAACCCAGCCATAGCCAACTTCCAAATATCAGTGTCAGTAGTGCACCAGGTGTCATTATACCGTAGTAAAGTTTACGCTCCATCACTTTGAAGCGATCAATTCCCGCTTGATCGTTACACATGGCATGATAAACAAATAACCGGGGTAAATAAAACAATCCAGCAAACCAGGTAACCATAAAAATGATGTGTAATGATTTAATCCAGAGCATAGCGGGTAATCCTTAAATTTTTGGAAAAGAAAAGATAGCGTTCAAGATATATATAAAGACAATTTTCCGATACTGCCAGTTAGCACGTTCAAAAGTAAAGTGAGTCAATAATGCTAAAAGTCGTTCTTTTTTTGGGTCATGGTTTATAGAGCTTGCCATAATTTTATTGCAAGAAAGCAGGCTATTCTTTGAGTTTGATATTGATTTGGCCTTCTGTTACCTGAATATCCTCGATTCCTTCCGAAAAGGATTTCCAGAATCCTGGATCGACACCAAATTCACTAACAAGATCGATATTTTTTATTCCACCCAGCCAAGCATTAGGGATGGGGACACCCATGATGCTGACACCTTTGAGGATGATGACAGGTTTGTCATGCTGATAGGCCATGCCGATGCCAGTATTGAAACGGAATGTTTTGCCACCCAGTACCGGGAAATCCTCTTCAAGTGGAATGAGTAGTTTTGCGCTTACGAGATCATCAGTGAGATCAATAGCTAGTTTTTGTGCGAGATCGGTATTTTTAGCGAGTAACGCGTTCAGTTCACGTTCGGTGAAACTGATTGCACGCGGGGCATTTTCTTCGGAGTAGGGTTCTGGTTTCAGGAATCCGCTTTCGTCGATTTCGCCGTTTTTTTTCAGATTCGTAGTTTTCGTAGTATTAGTAGGGCGTGATAAAAATCCAGCTTCGTAACCGAGAGCATGCAGTTTAGCCTGGAGGGTTTTTTCTTCCTGGGTGTTCAGTACCACTGGTGTAAAGGCTGTAGCGAAAATATAGGTTTTAAGTACCCAGTAAGTGACAGAGATGGTAATGACAATGGTGAATAGCACAATCAGTAGTACATGGGTCCAATGTATAGGAGCAGTTCTTTTATCGGTATTTTGCGTAGGATTCATATGTGTGGTCAAGTGCTAGCGTCGTCCGTCATACCACATCGATAACCATTTTTTGTCTTGTAACGATCGGTGGGGATGAAGGATAAGACGCAAAAATTGTCCAAAAACTTCTCGCCTGCTATAAAGTTTAATTTTTCTTGCAGAGGTTTCAAGTGGATGTGCTGTTAAAATTGCAAATTTGAGATGATGGGCTTGACCCCATTTCTTGAGTTTCTGGCTGAATTCAATCTCCTCTGCTGCATATAATTCCAGATTGAATCCCCCTATTTCATGAAATGCTTTGCTGTTACATGCTATTAATGCACCCGCCGCCCAGCCGAATAAAACCGACAGCATTGTCCATAGCTTTAATATGGCATTTGCCCACCAAGGCATTCCTCTCATCAGCAGCGTGCTGCCAGCGCCGACATGTTTGCCTTGCTTGATCAATCGAAAGATGTCGGTTAATAATCCGGTATTCAACCAGCAATCTGCATCCAGAAATATCAGCCAATCGCCGGTAGCGGCGGCAGCGCCAGCAGTGCGTGCGCGCGCAATATGATTGATGGGTTCAAAAACGACGCGCGCCCCGGCCTGCTTTGCCAGCTTGGCTGTGTTGTCGGTAGAATTGTTATCGACCACGATGATTTCGTGAGTAAAACCAAAATCATGATTGGCGGCAAGCGCTTCAGTAACAGATCGTAGGCACTGGCCAATCAAACGTTCTTCATTGAAAGCTGGAATAATGATTGAAATATGCATGAAAAATATACTCTCATCAATGTATTACTGGCATGATGATAGCAAGTTTTATAGAGATGTTTCTTTATTAAATTAATCTGTACAGCCACCATGATTTGGAAACCTAATGTTACGGTTGCTGCCGTTATCGAGCAAAATGGCAAATATCTATTGGTAGAGGAAGATCAACAGGAGCTCGGAGCGCAACTTAACCAGCCCGCCGGCCACTTGGAGCCCAACGAGTCGATTATTCAGGCCAGTATTCGGGAGGCTCTAGAAGAAACCGCTTATACTTTTATTCCGCAATGGCTGATTGGTATTTATCAGTGGCACTCTTGCGCTGCTGATACGACTTTTTTGCGCTTCGCGCTGTCTGGTATAGTGACCGACTTTGATCCAAATCGAACGCTGGATAGCGGGATTTTGCGCGCTGACTGGTTTGATTTGAATGAGATTCGTGAACGAAGAAGTTGCCATCGCAGCCCGCTCGTCATGCAATGTATTGAAGATTATTTGGCTGGCAAACGCTATCCTCTAGAAATTCTAATACATTACGATTGAAAATATGAAAAAACAACGTGTTATAGTGGGTATGTCCGGTGGAGTGGATTCTTCTGTTGCTGCCTTACTATTAAAAGAGCAAGGTTACGAGGTCATTGGTTTGTTCATGAAGAACTGGGAAGAGGATGATACTGATGAATATTGTTCTTCCCGTCAGGATTTTCTTGATGCAGTATCGGTGGCAGATATCATCAATATTCCGCTGGAAGTAATCAATTTCTCGGCTGAGTATAAAGAGCGTGTATTCAATTTATTTCTTGCAGAATATAAGGCGGGGCGAACGCCTAATCCTGACGTGCTATGCAATGCTGAAATCAAATTCAAGGCATTTCTTGATCATGCTATTACCCTTGGTGCAGATTTTATTGCCACTGGTCATTATGCGCAGGTACGTAACATTCATGGCTCGTATCAGTTATTGAAAGGTGAGGATGGCAACAAAGATCAGAGCTATTTTCTCTACCGTTTAAACCAGGCACAACTGGCTAAGGTATTATTTCCTATCGGACATCTTTACAAACGGGAGGTACGTCAAATCGCGCGTGCGCACAATTTACCCAATTTTTCTAAGAAGGATAGTACCGGTATCTGTTTTATCGGCGAGCGTCCATTCCGCGAATTTCTCAATCGATATTTACCGCATGAGCCAGGTGAAATCCAGACACCAGATGGAATAAGGGTTGGCAAGCATATCGGTTTGATGTATTACACCATTGGCCAGCGGCAGGGATTAGGTATTGGTGGAGTAAAAGATGGCAATGACAAGCCATGGTTTGTTGCAGGGAAGGATAGAGCAAAAAATGTGCTGATCGTGGTGCAGGGGCATGATCATCCTGCATTGCTTCGTTCCACCTTATTGGCCACCGATTTGTCTTGGATCAGCGGCAAGGCGCCTCATCGCAACTGGGTGTATGCAGCTAAAACACGGTATCGGCAGACTGATGCACCCTGTGCCATTACGCGCCTTGATCAAGGGAGTTGCGAGATTGACTTTGCGCAGCTACAGTGGGCAGTCACACCCGGGCAATCTGTGGTAGTGTATGAAAGCAAGGTATGTCTGGGTGGAGGGATAATTGCTGGTAGTGAATGATTTATTGCTGTATTAGGTGGAACTCATTCCTCGCCTATCTATTTGACCGATTTGAATGTGATGCCACCGAAACTCGCAAAGCTCGTTTTTTCATCTCCGCCGTTTTGCGCTTGGGGCGCTCGTTAGGAATATCTTGACAAAACTTCGTTTTGGCGTAACTATGTTTTCACACCTTTGTGCCCGGGCAATATTCAGCATTCATTAGCTTAATTCTTCGGTGCCGTGCTGATAAATGATTCACGTTGTTCTAGTTTGTCAATCAACTTGGCAAGATTGGAATAAGAGTTGCGCCACTCAATTTGTGGGAAGCGGAAGGACAGGTAACCGATCGCACAGCCCAGTGCAATATCGGCTAGCGTCATAGCTTCTCCTTCACACCAGTCGTGACTGCCTAATTCCATAGCGGCAGCTGCCAAACCCAGATCAATTTTCTTTTGCTGACGGCTTATCCATTCATGGTTTTGCTGAATATCAGGACGTTTAAGTTCCATGAAAATGGTTGCTGCCGCATCACAAATACCATCTGCCAGTGCTTCCCAACGCTTTACTTCCCACCGGTGAGGGCCAGATTCTGGAATAAGGAAAAGAGTGGAGGCAATATTCTCCAGAGAATCCAAATATTCTGCAATGACACGTGAATCAAACAATGTTCTTCCATTATCTATGACTAGCACGGGTATTTTACCTAGGGGATTGTGATAGGTAACGTGTGTATTGGTGTCCCAGGGCGTGTCTATATCAAAATCATGGGTAATCTGTTTTTCAGCCAAAATGATGCGAATTTTGCGTACATAGGGGCAGGTCAATGAGCCAATCAGCTTCATAGTGTTATCCTTTGGCAGTGCTTTAATTGCTGATTATAGGTGTCTGCGTCATTTATGGGTATAACGGCCTATGTTAAAATACTTGTTACAACAAGGATACCGCAAAAATGAGTTTTTCACCTATTTATGCACTTTCACCCCTGGATGGTCGTTATAACAGTAAGGTTGCAGATTTGCGGCCTTATTTCAGTGAGTTCGCATTGATTCATTATCGTGTACGGGTAGAAATTGAATGGCTCAAAGCGTTGAGTAATGAACCGGCGCTGACTGAAGTGCCTGCTTTTTCTGCTACCACGATTGAGCAACTGAATCATCTCGCAGACGATTTTTCCATTACTGATGCAGAAGCAGTCAAGGCGATTGAAGCGCGTACCAACCATGATGTCAAGGCAGTTGAATACTGGCTAAAAGAAGTTTTGGCAGAAAATGTTGAAGTTAGCCGAGTCACCGAATTTGTTCATTTTGCTTGTACTTCAGAGGATATCAATAATCTCTCGTATGGCATGATGCTGCAAGTCAGCCGCAATCAGGTCATGTTGCCAATGCTCAAAAAGATCATCGATAATCTGACGGATTTGGCGCATCAACTGGCAGATGTTCCCATGCTGGCTCGTACGCATGGCCAGCCTGCTACCCCAACAACTATGGGTAAGGAAATTGCCAATGTAGTGTATCGGCTGCAGCGTGGTTATGAGCAACTTGCGCGCGTGTCCATTTTAGGCAAAATCAATGGTGCAGTAGGTAATTACAATGCACACACGATAGCCTATCCTATGCTGGACTGGGAAAAATTTGCACGCACTTTTGTAGAGAAACTAGGTCTGGTTTTTAACCCTTATACCACGCAGATTGAGCCGCATGACACCATCGCGGAGTTGTTTGATGCTTATGCACGTGTCAATACGATCTTGCTGGATATGGATCGCGATATCTGGGGGTATATTTCATTGGGTTATTTCAGACAAAAAACCAAGGAAGGAGAAATAGGCTCATCTACTATGCCGCACAAGGTTAATCCAATCGATTTTGAGAATTCGGAGGGCAATTTAGGGATGGCCAATGCATTATTCAGGCATTTAAGCGATAAGCTCCCGGTATCTCGCTGGCAGCGCGACTTGAGCGATTCGACCGTGTTACGCAATATGGGCGTAGCACTTGGATATACCTTGTTAGCGTATGATTCCTCTATTAAAGGATTAAGTAAACTAGAGGTTAATCCCATACGATTGCAACAAGATTTACAAAATGCTTGGGAGGTGCTGGCTGAACCTATTCAAACAGTGATGCGTCGATATGGGATAGCTAATCCTTATGAGCAGCTTAAGGCACTGACACGCGGAAAAGCAGGGATTACTCAAGAAACCTTGCGTCAGTTCATTGACCATCTTGATATTCCATTAGTTGACAAGCAACGTTTATTGGAATTAACCCCACAAAGTTACACGGGATTAGCGACCTGGCTAGCTACGAGAATCGATAGCTAATGAGCGCTATTTGTTAATGAATATCAGTATGTTATAAATAGTGCTTTATCAGTTTTACTCGTGGTTATGTCATTTTTTGATGTTTAAATAGATTAAATGGATTGAAATTGGAGTAACTGCCCCAATTTAACTACCCAAAAACGGGAGGTAAGTATGCAAGAATCAAACAAATCGCAAACAGATGAACAAGAGTTGATATCGGTAAATGACGAAGTAAATGAAGCTGAAGCTTCCAAAGAGAGAAATGCCCAAGAGACCGAGTCTCAAGCAGAGATCATGCCCAGTATGGAGGAGCTATTAAAAGAGGCCGAGTTAAAGGCGGTGGAACATTACGATGCTTGGTTACGTGCCAAGGCAGATGCCGAAAATATCCGTAAGCGTGCTCAGTCAGATGTTACTAATGCGCATAAATATGCCATTGAAAAATTTTCGAGTGAATTGCTGGCAGTTATGGATAGCCTGGAAGCTGCGCTGACAGTTGAGAATGCAACACTGGAAAATTTTAAAAATGGTGTGGAATTGACACAGAAGCAGCTGGCTGCTGTTTTTGAGAAGTTTAATATTAAGACCATCAATCCACAGGGTGAGAAATTTGATCCTCATCAGCATCAGGCAATGTGTATGGTGGAATCAGAACTTGCCCCCAATACGGTTACCCAGGTATTACAAAGAGGCTATATGCTGCATGATCGAGTGATTCGCCCGGCAATGGTAGCGGTTTCAAAGGGTAAAGATACTTGAGATTTCAGTAAAAGTCTCCATTTCCAGATTTTAAATAAATTGTTAGTTTTAACTTCTTAAAGGATCGAGTAAGTATGGGAAAAATAATTGGGATCGACTTGGGCACCACCAACTCGTGTGTAGCCGTAATGGAGAGTGGTAAACCTAAGGTGATTGAAAATTCAGAAGGTGCACGCACAACTCCTTCCATCGTGGCCTACACGGATGATAATGAAATTCTTGTAGGTGCGGCTGCTAAACGTCAAGCTGTGACCAATCCAAAGAATACTTTATTTGCCGTAAAGCGGCTCATTGGTCGTCGTTTTGACGAAGAGATGGTGCAGAAAGACATTAAGATGGTGCCATACAGTATCGTTCGTGCGGATAATGGTGATGCTTGGGTTGAAGTGCGTGGCAGAAAAATTGCACCACCTGAGATTTCAGCACAAGTGCTGATGAAAATGAAGAAAACTGCTGAAGATTATTTGGGAGAAACGGTAACAGAGGCGGTGATCACGGTACCTGCTTATTTTAATGATTCGCAACGGCAGGCTACCAAGGATGCAGGCCGGATCGCTGGTTTGGAAGTCAAACGCATTATTAATGAGCCGACTGCAGCAGCTTTGGCTTTCGGCATGGATAAAAAAGAAGGCGATCGTAAGATTGCGGTATATGACTTAGGCGGTGGCACCTTTGATATTTCCATTATCGAAATTGCAGAGGTGGAGGGTGAACATCAATTTGAGGTGCTTGCTACCAATGGGGATACCTTTCTTGGCGGCGAGGACTTTGACTCGCGCGTCATCGAGTATCTGGTTGATGAATTCAAGAAAGAAAGCGGTATTGATCTGAAAAAAGACATGCTTGCATTGCAGCGTTTGAAAGATGCGGCAGAGAAAGCCAAGATTGAGTTGTCTTCTAGTCAGCAGACAGAGGTCAATTTGCCTTATATCACAGCGGATGCTTCAGGACCGAAACATCTTGCCATAAAGATCACCCGTGCGAAATTGGAAAGCCTGGTTGAAGAATTGATTGAACGTACCATTGCGCCATGCCGTACTGCCATTAAAGATGCAGGCTTGTCTTTCTCAGATATTGATGATGTGATCCTGGTGGGAGGGCAGACTCGTATGCCCAAAGTACAGGATAAAGTCAAGGAAATTTTTGGTAAAGAACCACGGAAGGATGTCAATCCCGATGAAGCCGTTGCAATTGGTGCGGCCATACAAGGTGGCGTCTTGCAAGGGGAAGTCAAGGATGTATTGTTGCTCGATGTGACACCGTTGTCGTTGGGTATTGAAACACTAGGGGGGGTCATGACCAAGCTGATCCAGAAGAATACGACTATCCCGACCAAGGCGCAACAAGTGTTTTCGACAGCAGATGATAATCAGACTGCGGTGACAATTCATGTGTTGCAAGGTGAGAGGGAAATGGCGGCTGGCAACAAAAGTCTGGGGCAATTTAACTTGACGGATATTCCGCCTGCCCCACGTGGTATGCCGCAAATCGAAGTGGCTTTCGATATAGATGCAAATGGTATTTTGCATGTGTCAGCTAAAGACAAGGCGACCGGTAAGGAGAACAAAATTAAGATACAGGCAAGCTCGGGTTTGGCAGAAGAAGAAATTCAGCGCATGGTCAAGGATGCTGAAGCGCATGCTGAAGAAGACAAGAAAGCGCTGGAGCTTGTCAATAGCCGTAATCAATGTGATGCTATGATCCATTCAGTCAGAAAATCTCTGACAGAATATGGCGACAAACTGGCGGCAGATGAAAAATCAAAAATTGAAGCTGCACTGAAAGAAGCGGAAGAAGCGCTTAAATCGAATGACCAAGCTGTTATTGATAAAAAGACTCAAGCGCTGACTGAAGCTTCTCAAAAACTGGCAGAAAAGATTTATTCACAGGCACAGTCCACACAATCGACCACTGAATCAGCCTCTGCAAAAAAAGAGGAGAAGCCAGTAGAAGGTGAAGTGGTTGATGCTGAATTTGAAGAAGTAAAAGACAAGAAATAATTTTCCCAGTTTGTTGTATTAGTGCCAGGACGCAGAGATGCAAGGGTATAAAAGGACTCCTTGCTTACTCTGCGTTTTGGTGTTTATTAAAATATGGTTAACTTTATAAACCAGAATTAAATCGGGATATTATTGTATCTAGCAGAGTATTTGATAAATAAATTTTACTGCTTTGATGTTATATCTTGATAAGTCGGAAACTTTTATGAGTAAACGCGATTACTATGACGTTCTTGGTGTCAGCAGAGATGCTGACGAAAGTGAAATAAAAAAATCTTATCGTAAGCTAGCAATGAAATATCATCCAGACCGAAATGCTGGTGATGCCAAGGCTGAGGAGCGTTTTAAAGAAGCTAAAGAAGCCTATGAGATACTGTCTGATTCCAGCAAACGGGCGGCATATGACCAGTATGGTCATGCAGGTGTAGATGCGAGTGCGGCAGGAGCCGGAGCGCAAGGATTTGGTGATGTATTCAGCGATATTTTCACTGATATCTTTGGTATGCGGGGTGGCGGTGGGCGATCTAATATTCAGCGCGGCGCTGATTTACGCTATAACTTGGAGATCACCTTGGAGCAAGCCGCTCGCGGTGCTGAAACTAAAATTCGTATTCCTACTATGGTGGTTTGCGATACTTGCCACGGTGATGGTGCCAAGCCTGGGACTACTCCTAAAACCTGTACGACTTGTGATGGACATGGTCAGGTGAGAATGCAACAAGGCTTTTTCTCTATTCAGCAAACATGCCCCAAATGCCATGGCAGTGGTAAAATTATTAGTACGCCATGTTCATCGTGTCATGGTGCAGGTCGAGTCAAGCAGCATAAAACCTTGAGTATTAAAATCCCAGAAGGTGTTGATACAGGTGATCGTATTCGCATATCTGGTGAGGGTGAAGCAGGGATCAATGGCGGTCCGCCAGGGGATTTGTATGTTGTGATTCATTTATCAAGCCACTCTGTATTCCAGCGGGATGGTAATGATTTACATTGTGAGATACCCATCAGTTTTACTGCTGCAGCATTGGGAGGAGAAATTGAGGTGCCAACACTGGATGGTCATGCAAAGATCAAGATTTCTCCAGAAACGCAAACCGGTAAGATTTTTCGCTTGCGAGGCAAGGGAATAAAAGGTGTTCGTAGCCATGCTGCGGGCGATCTTCTATGTCATGTCGTAGTAGAGACACCTGTCAATCTAACGTCACGACAGAAAGAATTATTACAGGAACTCGAGGATATTAGCCAGAAGGATGATTCCCGTCATAGTCCACGGGCAAAATCATGGATGGAAAAAGCACGGGAATTTTTCTCAGAATAAAGCTAAGTATAGTATTTAAATTGATTTCTTGCCCATTGCTTGGCTTTTTTCATTAATCGGCATTGGCCATTGGTTGAAAAGAAAGTGAAATCGAGAATGCCGTATAAAATATAATGGGTATGTTTCTTTATATGACTGACTACAGTTAATAATTATTTCCATAATATCCTGCCCCAATGAGTTGCTCCACTTGCAATAATAGAGTGAGCAACTCTCATTTGTTAAGTAACAGAGCTTTTTATCCTTGATTTTTCGGAGTAGTTGTTAAGCTGGAATACATGCTGAAACACCTCAAATGGCTGTTATTTGTCCTAACAACCAGTATGCTATTTATCGCTTCGCACTGTGATAACCTTAGGGCTAATAATCTAATAAACTTTCTTAAAGAGAAGCGGATAGAATTTGGTGGCTGGTTTAATGCGGGGGCAACTTTTAACCCCAGTCAAATTGATGGATATAATGGTCCTGTCATTTTTAATGATCAAGCCGACAAGTTTCAGCTCAATCAATTTAATGTGTTTATGCAGCGTCCTGTGGTGTCAACGGGAAATGTATGGGATCTTGGCGGGCGCTTCGACTTCATGTTTGGTACAGACGCCATTTTCACTCAAGCTTTTGGTGTGCCGGCTTTTGATGTCAATACAGGGGAACCATTGAATAGAAGTAATTGGGATCTGGACTTGTGCTGCTCTTCTACACGTACCTACGGGATTGCACTTCCACAGGCCTACATAGAGACTTATGCACCTATTGGAAATGGTCTCAATGTCAAGCTAGGTCACTTCTATACGCCAACAGGCTTTGAAACAGTTCCAGCACCCGACAACTTTTTTTATTCACGCGCTTATACTTTGAATATCGGTGAACCTTTTACCCACACAGGTTTTCTGGCAAACTATAATCTTAATGAGAATTGGTTAATTATGGAGGGTGGGATTACTGGTAGCGCTATGGGTGGGTGGGACGGTGGGTGGGATAAAGAATTGGGTAACTGGGGGGGATTGGCGGTTTTACCTGGACCAGTGATAATCGCGCTACGTCACTTCATCTCTCTGGCACCTATAGTGAAACTTCCACGCGCAGCAGCGAGCCATGGGGATTCTATAACATTGTGTTGCAGCACAAACTCACCCCTAAAACCTTGCTAGTTCTCCATCATGTATATGGTCATGCTGGCAGGGTTTTGCTGAACAATTTGAAATATACCAATGTCGTTAAAGATGCTGAATGGTATAGTTTCATCATGCATTTGTATTATGATCTAACTGATAATTTATCAGTAGGTATTCGTGGCGAATGGTTTCGTGATGCTGATGGTTTCCGTAATCCATCACCTTTCCGAATCGCGGCTGCTACTAATATTGTTGAGGGGAGAGCAACCAGTTTTGCTGGCGATATTAGCAGCGTAACGGTCACGCCTGCCGATTATTATGCAGTTACTATTGGAATGAACTGGAAAGTGGCTAAGGCACTGAAACTTAAATGGAAGGCATTAAAAAAACTCAATATCAGCCCTAATATACGCTATGATAGGGTCGATGCTTATAAAGCGCCTGCTTATCGACCTTTTGCTGGCAATAAGGATCAAATTTTATTTTCACTTGATTTTATACTGCCTTTTTAATAATTTTTTTTCAATGTGAAGCTTAGAAGATACTATTAAAATTTAGCTCCCTTTTTTTTCTAAATCAAATCTACCTTTGTTGATTTTTTCTTCTCGTATTACTGTCTGCGGCTCGTCTTCGCGTCATGTTTTATTCGGAAATAGAATAAAAAACTATGAAGCAAGCTACGGATGTCGCTCAGCTGTTGATAACGCAGCTTGCTCAATTTTTAATTTCTATAATGATTCTTCAGATTTTTCGGAGGCTTTAGCTTTAAGTGGTTTTGTTGCTTCCTCTTTTAATTGAATCGGAATTGCGTTTTTCTCTGCGTCAGTATAATTGAGCTCTTTTTGCTCTTTTGCCATTTTGCTATGAATTGCGGCCTCTTTTAGGTTATCTTTTAATGATTGCTCATAATAGCGTATATTGGCCTTGGCATGGGATTTGAGATCTAAACCCCTTCTGCCATAGTATTGGCTATGATCTTCATATTCCTGAAGTAGTTTCTTTTGCTTTTGTAATTTCCCTTGCATCTCTTTAGCTATATTTTCATGATATTTTGCTAAAGACTCGTGATTGCTATGGTCTATGGCAAGACGGTGAGTAGTACGGATTTCGTTATTTTGAACACTTCCTACAGGACTCATTTGTGCGCAAGCAGACAAAAACACAAGCATCAGCCCAGCCAACAAAAAGAATCTTCCCTTCATAATGATACCTCCATTAAACAACTTAAATTTCACTCCTTTCGATCTTTAAAAATTATTGTTTAGCTACTTTGTTGAGAAGTTGAGAATAACCATATTATGAATACGTTCTTTACAGGAAACATATTGGTAATTAATTTGCTTGTTATACCGATTAGACGTGGTGTGCTGCGTCATCACCTAAAATCGAGCATAATTAAGATTATTAATAATAAGGTTATTATTTTTAATACATTAACCCTGTTTCATTATTCAATTTTGGCTAAATCTAACCTCTTAGATTGAATAATATCTGCTAAGTAAGTAAAAAATAAGTACTGGTAGATGAGCTGTATTGTTGATGATATGGATACAATAAAATATTATGAGATAGATATTAAATTAAATGTATGATAGAAATATGACAGACAAAAATATTCCGGTAATAGAGCAATATTAGAAACCGTCAGAGATCATTTATTGATTTGACCCGATTCTTTCCACGAGTTATTAGATTGTTTGTTTCGCAATTTTTCTGACCAGGATGAAATAAGAGGGAGGATAGATGAAAAAATGGATTATTGCTTTAACATTAGTCGGTGTATTGGTAGCATGGTGGAATATGGCTGCACCACGGGAAGAGATTGGTTGTTGCATTGCAGGTTCCATAGCTTTCAATCCAGCGATTGCTCAAAAGATTGTTGCAGTAGACCAATCTGAGAAGTTTCCTACTGGTTTAGAAACGCTTCCTCTGGAACTTCCGGCATATGATGATGCCGTCTTCCTGGATGATGGAATAACCGCGCTGGTTACTGCGCATGATGGGAAAATCTGGAAAGTCGATTTGGCTGGAATTGTCGCTGAACCTCTAGTCGATGTGCCGTTGATGGCTTGGGGTATTCATGAGGCTCCAGGCAATCCGTCCTATATCTATTTCTGTTCTTCCGGTTCTTATAAAAATAGACCGCCTGGTGAAGTGGCTGGTTTATATCGACTCGATATCAGTACGCGTTCAATAGAACCGCTTGTGCTGAAAGTCCCGGATACAAAAATTAATCTCCAGCAGCCCATTGTCTACGCTGATAACGATACAAATGCTCCAGAAATAGCGAGCGATGGCAGCGGCGCTCCAAGTCGCAAGATTGCTGTCTGTGACAATCTGGAAGTAAGTGAAGATGGTCGTCGTATCTACTTTTCCGAGCCTTTCTATTATGAGAATGCTTCAGCAGATGACGCAATTGATGAAGCCATTGCGCTTGCTCCCAATGGCCGTTTATGGCGTTATGATATCGAGAGTGGTGCGACCCGGCTTATTGCTGAAGGTTTTCACTTTATCAATGGCATACTCTATGACCCACATCCAGGTCTTGCCCGTGAAGAGTCGGTAATTGTCACCCAAACATCGCTCTTTCAGGTAACACGGTTTTATGTCAACGGCCCTAAGGCGGGAAATTTCGAAGTCGTAATTGATACTCTCCCGGGGATGCCCGATGGAATGGATCGGGATGTAAAGGGGCGAATCTGGCTATCAATGTTCACCGAAAGAAGCCCATTGCTGACGTGGATGCATGAGAATGCCTGGATCAAACCACTATTGATGCGTTTGCCAACTTCATTGCTATTGTCGCAAACACAGCGAACTGGTGTTGTTGTATTGAGTCCAGATGGAAGTAAGCCATTATATTCGGCTTTCTATAAAGGTCCTGAACTTGCCTCGATTGCATCTGCTGTGCCTGTATCCAGCGGTATTTATTTGGCAAATGTCGCGCTAGATAGCCCTGACCGAGGGCAAAAAAAAGGAATTCAACGTTTGCAATGGCCGCCAGAATTGAAATGAACGTAATAAAAATCAAATTTAGAAATACAGCTATTCCCACAAGTTTTTTCATTATTTAATTGACACTGTCATTATGGAAAAAGTAGGTTAGAATAATTTTCCACTAACTAGCCGGGAGGCTTTAATGAAGAATCCGAGCTTTTTCACTTCGACCATGATCCGCTGCGGAGTGATCATGTTTACCCTTGCAGTGCTCATTTCGTGTAAAGACTCCCAGACAGGGGATGGCCAGCTACCCGGTCAGCAGGTCCGTAGCTGGGATGAGGAGCGAGCGCAACGGGAACAACAGCAGGCTACCTATATAAAAGATACTACTATCAAGCGAATCGAAACTGACGGCGAAACCCGTACACCCTGGTACAGCAATCAGTTGGGCTACGAATGGTTCAAAGCCTATCCGCTCGCTTTCAATGGAGTGCCTTTTGTACTGTTACGTGCTGTAATCGAAGTGTATCCTGATATATGGGAAGGTGAAGGTTCATTAGGTAAGCTGGGGTTCGGTCCTCATCCGGACGATTATGATCCTGAGTCAGGTAAGCTGCTTCCGCCAGAGCAGCGTCATCCTCTGCCTTACGGATTCTTTACTGTGCCAGATACGGATGTGCCGGAAGATAGCCGAACTGACAATGTCTTTTTCTCATGCAGCGCATGTCATACTGGCAGGGTATACGTTAAAGATCGTGTGCGGCATTTTATAGGTGCGCCTAACAGCGAAATCGATGCGCAAGCTTATGCAAAACTCCTATATCAGACCGGTAAAAAGCTCATCAAAGTTAATTCCGATCCAAGCAAAATAGAGGTTAATTCTGATGAGGTTGCCAAGATTGCCACCTTTCTCCAGAGTAAAGTTGAAGCTGATCCTACCTGGTTTTATGGTGGCAAGACACCGGAGCAGCGATTGGCAAATGCCGAGCGTGCCAAGATTCAGGTGGCACGTATATTAAGTCGCATGGAAGATGCAGCCCAGATTCTGATTAGTTCGGCCAAAAAGACGGAATTAATGTATCTGGCGCTAGCTTCCAAGCTGATGTATACCGACAAAAATGGACAAAAAGCACCCGATGTATTTGGCCCTCGTCCGGGGCGCATGGATGCATTTGGTATTGCTGCTGGTTTGGTCGCCTTGCATGCAAAACGAGACAGCTTCTTTGCGCGCTTGCCGGATGATCACCCCTTCTTTGCCGGCCTGGAAAACCTCTCAAAGGAAGAGCGGATCAAGCAAGCTGGCGAGCGATTATTTAAGACCGCTGCTGAATGGATGCCGCATGATCCAGGTGCTTCTGATATTAAGAGCTTATGGTTTTCTCGTGACCATGGCTTTGCTAATTGGGACTCAAATCAGGCACCCGAGGCTCGGGTGCTCGCATCGGGTGTTTCTTCGGTAGGTGATCCATCTAAGGTAAATGTTCGCATTCATGAAGCGATGAATCCATTTATCAATGATTTGCCTCCAGCTCCTTATCCCTTTACAGTAGATCTCAATCTGGCCGCCAAAGGCAAGCCGCTTTTCGAGCAACAGTGTGCATCTGCGTGCCATTTTTCTCAGAATAAAAAGGTCTATAAGGTAGGTACTGACATGAATCGAGCAACACAGATCACGCCAACAGCACGTCTAGGATTGCTTGAGTTGACTCGTGAGGCTTGCGAGCTTTACGTGGAGAAGGAGGACGGCAGTGATTGGTGCCTACCTAAGCGAGGTAGCCGCGCTGCTGATGATGAGGCGTATTTCATCACGCCACGCGGTGACGAATCGGGCTATAAAGCTGATGTTCTCCATGGTATTTGGGCGCAGGCACCTTATCTCCACAACGGTTCGGTCCCGACTTTGTGGCATCTGTTCCGACCTGCTGAACGGCCAGCCAAGTTTATTCGCGGAAATATCAGGTATGACGAAGAGAAGGTTGGCTTTATTTGGGACAAGGCACCGGCGCTCGATGAATATGGCCCTGGCGATACCGTGCATTTTGCTGAACATGATACGACACTGCGCGGAAACTCGAATGCTGGTCATACCTATGGCAGTGAATGGAACGATGATCAGGTTCGTGCTGTCATCGAATACATGAAAACGTTATAAAGACGGGAGGCGCTATGGCCAAACCCAATAGGATGACGATAAAGGATCAGTTTTATGGTATGGCTTGCAGAATAATCAAGCTGATCAAAATCGCCTTAGGAAAGAAACAGGGTGTTCTATTGCGTGGGGAAGGGGAAACGCCGGATTCACCACCTCAGCCAATACAAAGTGCAAGCTTTTTAAATGATATTGCGAAATCTGAAGCAGGCTCGCCTTTACCTTCACCGCCTCCTGTTTTTCCCAGTCCAGATGATCCCAAGTATGTCAACGATCCTGATGCTTACACCAGAGATAAGCAAGCGGCGGAAGCAGCAGCTGCGGCTTTTACCGCCGCCGCGAAGGTACGTGGCACCGCTGTCGCGCAAGTGATTTCCCAATGGTTAGCTACTATGCCCTATGCGATGTTCCACGAATTGCTAGCGCAACCAAGGGATACCATGCCAATCTTCAAACCAGCGATTGGCCCTGTAGTGGTTATGCGTCATCCGGAAGTCATCCGTTGCCTGGAGCGCACAGATCTCTTTACTGTGGATCCATACGCAGCAGAAATGGCGCGGGCCACGGATGACAAGGCGAAGCATCCCGATGCTTATTCGCATTTCATGCTGGGTAATGACCGAGATGATCTTTACCGGCTGGATGATGTGATATTGCGGCGCGCAGTGTCACGCGCTGACAAAGATACGCTCTTACGCTTGACACGTGATGAGGCTGAACGCTGGACACGCCAGGCGCAAGCCGAGGGTGTAGGTAAAATTGATGTGGTCTCCACAGTCGCTAAGTTTGTACCACTACGTATCGTAGGCGATTATCTGGGGATCCACTATTATGATGCAGGCGCCCCGTCAGTGTTAACTGGACTGCGAGGAGGAGATCATTTTCCCCTTGACGAAAATCTGCAGAAAGTTTTTACCTTTACGAAGATAAAAGAAGGTATGGTGCCTACTGCGGAGGATCTATTCAGCTGGGTGAAAGATGCTTTTCGCAATATCTTCAATAACTTTAATCAAGCTTATCCTAAATTTGCTGAATTCCGTGAGCGCGGCATTATTGCGACCGAATACCTGAGCGCTTATGTATTCGCTTTAATTCAACACTACAAAGCACGCTTGCAGCAGGGGGAAGCAGTACCTGATACCATGCTGACAAGACTGCTTCGCATGCAGCTTGAGTTGAACCGAGATGCAGATAAGCTGGAAAAGGAATTTGCCATGTTACTGGGTGCATCGCTGCCTGCGGGTGAGTTAACACGACGTTTGTCAGATTCAATGATCCGATCCAATGTGTTTGGTACGGTGGTCGGTGCAGTAGTGAATCCTCAGGAAGCGACTGCGCGTATTCTCGATTCCATGCTTTGCTTGAAGGAAGGTAAGTACGAAATGTTAGACAGCACCAGTTTTGAACAAGCATTACATTGGGCCGCAGTGGAACCGGATGAACCAGATTATGCGCAAAGTCTGGAGGAGCTCCGTAAATATGCCCTGGAAGCCTTACGTCTAAGGCCCCAAGGAGAGGTGTTATTACGGATGTGCGTAAAAGACAATGATGTGCTCGCTGGCGTTCCTTTGCGTAAAGGGACACTCGTTTTTGCCGCCTATGCTGCGGCCATGCTGGATCCGGAAGTGGTGCCGAATCCAACAGCCTTTGATATCACTCGTGATGAGCAGTTGCGGCCTTATTTGCAGGATCAGGAGCGTGTCCGAGAAGCGCCTCAAAGCTTGGTTTACCTGCAGCACGGCTATGGGCGGCATAAGTGCCTTGGCCGCTATGCTTCGGAGATCACGATGCAGGAATCGCTACGTGCGATGCTCAGACTCGGTTCGCTGGAGCGACGTAGCGAGCTGAAAATGGACGAGCAGAATTTGTATGCGATAAGTCTTCAGATTGGTTTCTGATGATGGATTGGATACCGGTTGCATCCAATCCGTTCTCTTCGCAATTCTTGCATTATTGAGTTTTGTTTTCACGTAACCAGCGCAGGGTATCCTCGAGTGTCTCCCGAAGCGGACGTGGCGTCCAGCCGAGTTCCTGCTGTGCGCGGCTAGTGTCATACCAGGCATAGCGGCCTAGAATCTGGAGTACGCTGGTAGTGATGGCAGCTGGCTTTCTCGTCAGGAATTTAACGATCTGAAGCAAAGTAACTATGACATAGGCTACCCAAATTGGTGCATGCCAACGGGGCGGTTTAACGCCGGCAATGGCTGCAACCTGCTTCAGGAGATCGTCCACCATTACATTATGACCATTCAACAGATACCGCTGTCCGGGACGTCCGCGTTCGGCAGCCAGCACCATCCCTTCCGCAAAATCACGCACATCCAGGCAACCAAAACCGACCGTAAAGGTCATCGGTAGTTTCTCATCACTGACAACCTGCAATAGCTTATTAGCAGGTGCACCGACATAATCCTCAGGACCCATAGTAAAAGAAGGATTAACTGCGATGACAGCAAAGCCAGGACTTGAACGGGCAAGTGCTTCCTCTTCGGCTTGCCGCCGGGTTAGGGCATAGTCCAAGTCAAAATGATGAATACGCCAATCTGCTGTTTCGTCGATTGCTTGCGGATTGCGGTTGACCCCTACGGCAAGCGCGCTGCTGGCTATGATTACGCGGCTCGCGCCTGCGCTGGCAGCCGCATCTAGTACTCGGCGCGTACCGCCTACATTGAATTCCTGCATGCGCGTCTCAAGTCCTCCACCAATACTGACCAGAAAGGATAGATGGAATATTATATTGATGCCCTCGCAGGCAGCACGTAGCGAAGCTTCATCCATAACCGTTCCCTGAACGATATCTACATTCAGATTGCGCAGGGAAGTGGCATCCGCGTCTTGGGATACCAGGACGCGTGGGCGGATACCCCGTTTGTTCAAGCATTGAGTAACATGATAACCGAGAAAACTGGTCGGTCCTGTAACCAGGACTTTGCTTTGAGAAGTTAATGCTTCATTCATGGCGTTATAACCTCCTTTTTGCTGGCGTTTTAAGGGGAAACATGTGTTCCGGAAGGTTCTGCCATGGAAAAGAAATAAGAGTGGATCGAGCAATATTCAGGAGATTAAAACCTGTCTTCTCCTAAAATTTGATATTCTTCAAATTTCCGGTTTATGATTTTTTGGCATATCCGATTTCATGTTCCAAATAACTGCGCATCATTAGTAATTTCATTTCCAAATCAAAAATGACGCGAAGGTAAGCCGCAGACTGTATAAATAATACGGCTAGGTGAAGCCGACAAAGTCCATTTTGATTGAGAAATGGAATAACTAACAGAAATACCGGGAAAACAGCTATAGGACGGTAGCATTTATGAGATTTACTGTCAATTGAATTCGGTGAATTGGATATCATGTTGAATCTGCATATAATACTTGTTTAACCCTGACGAAGGCATGATCGAATCTTAATAGATTCGCTGACGGTGGGAATGCAAAGTTCTATGAAGTAATAGGCAAAATCACGTAAATAGTGGTTCTGGCGAATCGAAATGTAAGTAGTATTCTGTTCAAATAAATGTGAGGCATCTAGTTTGACCAATATGGAGTCTCGCTCTGGTACAAACGCTCCCGATGCAATAATGCCAATACCCAGTCCTAGTGCGACATAGGTTTTAATCACATCGGCATCCAAAGCAGACATGGCGATATCAGGCTCTAACCCTGCCTGAGCGAATGCTTGATCGATCTTTGACCGTCCGGTAAATCCGTGGTGATAGGTGATGATCGGAAATTCTACGATGGCTTCGAGCGTAAGAGGGTGAACCGACTGCAGCGGATGTCCTGCCGGTACGATAATGACATGATGCCATGTATAGTAGGGAAAAGAAATTAAATCAGCTGTGCTTTCCAATGCTTCGGTTGCGATACCAATATCTGCCTGGCCGTCAAGCAACATGGATACGATTTCGCTTGGGCTGGATTGGTGCAGTATCAGGTGCACCTTGGGAAATGCTTTCTTGAACTGTCGCACCATGGGGGGCAAGGCATATTGTGCCTGGGTGTGGGTAGTAGCGATCGTTAGCTGACCCTGATCGTGCTGACTAAACTGCTCAGCCAAGCGTTTGATATTCCGGGTATCCAACAAGATACGCTCAACGATCTTGATCAGTTCTTTACCAGGCTCAGTTAACCCAATCACTCGCTTGCCTTTGCGAATGAATAATTCAATACCTAATTCATCTTCCAAATCCTTGATATGCTTGCTGACACCAGACTGTGAGGTAAATAAGGCATTGGCGACTTCCGTCAGATTGTAATGCTGACGAACGGTTTCACTTATGATACGAAGTTGCTGAAAATTCAATGGCTGATCCCTTTGCTAATATTGAATTGCGCTATATTAATGCAGTTGATGGGGGAACAAATCAAGACGGCGTGGTTTGATAAAAACCTGATCACCCTTTACTAACTGCAAATCCCGGAATCTCTCCTTGCTGATTTCAACTTGAATGAGATTCTTGTTTTGGTTATCTTCTTGCGCCAATTCTAGTTTGACGACCGGACCCACCGAGAGAATATGAACAACATGTGCTGGCAATGCCGATTCACCATTAATGACACGGTCGACTTCAATATCGTGCGGCCGTACGTAGGCAATCGCGGCAAGATTTTCGGCTTCGGCGTGCTCAGGGGCATCAATTTCAACATCACCAATCCAGGCACGGCCTTGATGTACCCG
>NZ_FOUB01000093.1 GCF_900114745.1 Nitrosomonas communis
TATTGATGAAAGTGGGTTTGCACAGGATGCGCCGCGCACGCACGGTTATGCACCCGCTGGCCAGAGATGTCATGGCACGCATGACTGGCATGCGCAAGGTCGTATCAACGCGATTGGCGCCCTGATCGGAAAGCTATTGATAACCGTCAGCCTGTTTGCAGTCAATATCAGCGCCGATGTATTTCATGGATGGGCGATGCAGGACCTGTTGCCTAAATTGCCGTCACATGCGGTCGTTGTGATGGACAATGCTACCTTCCATAAGAGGCAGGATACGCAAGAGGCCATACAAAACGCTGGGCACACCCTTGAATACTTACCCGCTTATTCTCCTGATCTTAATCCCATCGAACATAAATGGGCACAGGCCAAAGCACTGCGTAAACAACAAAACCAGACCGTTGAGATGCTTTTTAAATCCTATACATTCTGAATCATTCTTAACTGGTTAGGCTATAGCTGTCTGCTCCATTGATAAGCCAAGTTCCAAAGGTAACATACAGCCTGTGCTTGTCTTAATTCTTTATTGTGCTTGTGCATTAACCAGTCAGTTCTTTGCTTGCACCAAAACTTCTTTACCACTTGCTACTCGTGCCAACACCATACTTCCTTTCATAAGCCGCTTCTAATATTTCACTTATGAAGTAGAAAAGGAATTAGGCTGTCCGCCGGAAATGATTCTCCTGCGGCTAGGAGTACAAGATAACCAGAAACCAAGTCAGTAGCGCTGATGTTTAGTACCATGCCATTCCGCAGCACACGGGCACTTTGTGCGAGCTGTTGGCCCAGGCTTTCAGGCGAGGCCTGAGTGCGGCGATGGAGAAAAGTGTCCATGCTGACCAACGGTACGACTGCAATCAGCAATGTGATTGCTTCAGTGTAGCTACCTAATCCTGCATAGATGAGGCCGGTAGCAATGAGAAACCAGATCAACGGATCTCTGCTAGTGTTCCTGGCCAATTCAACCCAGGGATTGGCCTCACTCTCGATGATATTATTCAGGCCATATTATTTCTGACGCTTAAGGTATTCTTGGCAAGTTAATCCTTGATTACTTTCGCAGACTCTTGAAACGGGAAAGGGGAAAGGGGAAAGGGGAAAGGGGAATATTTCGGCGCATCGGAAATAGCTTCTTTAACAGATATGAATCATTGTAACCCTCTTACTGTAGTTTCTGATTTATTTTTAGTTTATTTGCCGATTAGCAGTTTATACACTGAATGTAAAGGTAATCATAGAAATGAAATGCCTTTTAGTTTAATGATCTACGTGTTTACACGTATTTAATCATCTTCTGTTTTTCGATAAATTGATAAGTGTAGTCTTTATACCATGAGGAAAGATTATGCAGATCTTTTACTCAATTAATTAAATTATTGATTAAACAAGGAGGCGAAGGTGGAACCTACTAAACCACTTACCAAGAATACCAGGAAAAAAGTAACAGTTACAGGTAGCGCATCTAATAACGAGCCTATGCAGGAAGATCGCTACGCTCGTATCGCTATTGCAGCTTATTACAAAGCACAGGAGAGAGGATTCCAACCTGGACATGAACTGGATGATTGGCTGGCTGCAGAAGCGGAGGTAAACAATGAGTATTACCAGTAAAGTACTGCTGAGAAATAATTTCAGTGCCAAGGCAGATACTAACGAAAGCGAGTATGTAGTTTTGATACTTTCTGAAGATGGCATAATTCGTGATTGCAACAAGGCAGGCGCGGATTTATTGGGTGGGTGGCCCAAGAATTTGCCAAAACTACATATTTCCAGAATATTGCCAAAGCTGGCAGAGATCGATTTGCTAAAAGGAGAGCGGGCTAATCCCTATTTACGCTTTCTTTCACGCATAGGACACCATTTTGAAGTGGTGAGTATGAGTGGTGTACATTTTGCAGGAAAACTTTTTTTCAGCGATGTGGAAGATTGCGGTTCACACCGGATGATTATCATGATCTATCCCGTCTATCAAGAAAATACCTTGCATTGAAAAAACAGAGTTTTCTTAATCAAGAAAAGGAGAATTTTCATGAAAGAAGAAAATAAACAGAATATTCCTGTCACTACGAGCAAAGAAGCACCGAGCAAAGAAGGAGCAAAGAGTGAAGTATCGTCTATTCGTCCAGCCACTGATATAGAACGTTCTTTTACTGAGATGGAGCGTGCTTTTGATCACTTCTTCAGACGCGGCTGGCCTTCATTATGGCGATGGGGAGGTGTCCCGGCATGGGATAATCTGCTGGAATTAGAAGCTTCACGTTCACCGAAGCTGGATGTAATCGATCGAGATAATGAAATTTTGGTTCGTGCTGAAATCCCTGGTATAGAAAAGGAAGACCTGAATATTTCTCTCACCGGCAATTTGCTCACGATTAAAGGTCAATGTGCTAGCGATGTAAAAGAAGAGAAAGGTGATTATCATAGACGCGAAATTTCCAATTTTTCATTCTCTCGTTCAGTTGCATTGCCAGGAGAAGTGGATACTGCCAAAACGGCTGCATCTTTGAAAAGTGGCATTCTAGAAATTACTTTGCCAAAAGCTGAATCTTCAAAGCGACGTAGTATTACTGTGCAGTAATGACTGAGATATACATGAAACTTACATTCACGTATATCGAATGTAAGTTTTAACCCATTATCTGCCTCATTATGCTTAATAGTACTGTAATGAACAAAAAATTATCATCCTTTGAAAGGTTGTGTGATTGGAGTCCTATTTTCAACTAACCCATTCAAGGAGTTGATTATGAAACAAGAAATATTAATCCCTTCTACTGTGATAAGTATACTCTCGTTGAGTATTGGATTATTTATATTATCGCTTGATCGCATGCAATCTGTAGAAAATATTCGAGCACAAAGTCAGAAACAGATTATTGAAAATCAACTTATGACGCAGCAAGAATGGCAAACTTCTCGGGATTATGGACAGTCAGCAGAAGCTGCAAAAAAACAAGAACAACTTCGGAAGGAGCATCACCTGCGCATGAAAGAGCATGCAATGAAACATTATCTTCCCAACGATCGCTTCATGAAAGGGGGAGTATGGATGTAATAGTCATATTAAATCATGAGGATTCTGGTGAGTATAAGTATAGTTTAGATATCAGCAAGTGCCTTGGCTATTAATCTTATATAAGAGTTGATAGCGTAGACTATAATAATAGTAAGCTAATTCTCTTCCGTTTGATGGAATTAAAAATTGAGAAGTATAGCTTGCTGAAAGAGTGATACTTTGTATGATGAATAGTGTATGGATTAACCTTGTTATAGTATTTTGCTATCACTAAAAGGAAAACATTATGATCCGTAATCCTATTGATGTTGCTAACCGCGTTAGTCCTGGCTTGTCTGCGCTGATTGAAAGCCGGCTCAATGAGGCAGACACTGACCAACCTATAACACTTGCTAGCGTTCGTGCTCTTCTCGTAGGTTTGTTGCCTCCAGCATTTACTGAAACAGAGAATCTGCATCATTTTGATGTTAATGAATCATTACTTGATGAGCTAGATGCATTGATTGAGGAGTTTGGTGAGACAGCCTTAGCCATTGACTTTGTGCAAGATATTGCCAGCGAACCGCTCTCACGAGTGATCGAAGCTGTGATGTATGATGAGAATCGGCGGACTCCACCAACGCTTGGTGTTGTAAAAGAAGCTATTTTCTCGGGTTTGATAGCTAGTTTAGTCGGTGATGGCGTGTTGGATGAAGATGAAGACGACGCGCTGCTTGCAGAGATTGATACGCTGATTGCTCGATATGGTGAGGAAGCACTCGCAGAGAATTTTTTACGGTATGAGTAACAAGCGTTCTGAAATAACTGCTCCATGTTTTTATTACTAAGTTGTGCCCTCACTCCCTCTATTTATAATGCGAATTAAGAGCTAACTCGTAAAAAATTCCAGAAAAATAGAGCTGCAGCCAGCTTTCCGAATACATGCACCATAAGTCCCTTATAAGAACGAACTTTGCTGGCACATTCAATGCCTGTTTTTTCTTCAATCCAGGCAAATAAGGCTTCAATTGGTTGCCGAATGCGATACACCGCTGTAGACAACCATTGATCCTGTGGTTTGAGAATAGGGTTGCCCTTTTTGTTTTTTTAACGGGTGTCAAGACGGTCAGATTCTGAGCTTGCCTGACCTCTTCGGCGTTGAGCCGTTGATAAGCTTTATCACCATACAGCTCATTGTTGTGCAATTGTGGCCGAATCTGATCAAATATCTTCGCGTCATGATCACTCGCGCCAGTCACACCAATATAGCAAAACCAGCTAAAAACGATTCAAAGAGTATGCTCATTGTCTCACCCAGCACAAATGGGCATACGCCAAAGTACTGCGTAAACAACAAAACCAAACCGTTGAGATGCTCTTCAAATTCTATATATTCTGAATCATTCTTAACTGGTTACGCTATATACTCAGGGACCGGCAATGAGCTTGGTTGGCGGCATCCTATGATATGAACCCGCACACCATGATAGTACACAACTTCTTGGTTGAGCAGTAGCCTGAATCCGCCAACTCTTTCGCTACACATGCCTTAAACCGATGGCCTTGCTTGGGCCTTTACCACCGGAAATGAATCGATCAGCCAAGCTTGCTCTGGGTTCCTGGGTTCCTAGGTTCCTGTTCCTGCTGAATCAGCGCCAATAAGGGCGCAAACACATCAGCCACCTGATTCAGGCGCTGAACATAAGCTACATAACTCGGGAGTCGCACAAACCAAACACGTAAATGATGATCCACATACTCATACATACCTTTGATCTCTCTATGCTTGTCCGCTACAGCGAACAGGTAGATAGTGATGACTTCTTCGTCGCTAAAGCTTAAATCCGCATCATTGCTCATTCTTTGGCTATGAACCCAAAGATTTTGCTGATAATGCTTGCAAACATAGAGATAAATCGTTATTAATCGGTCTTGCCAGTTCATTCGTTACCTTGATTGATTGAGGTTGGGTGATATCTTCCTCAATAGTTTAACGTTATTGATGAACTGGCTTCTATTTCAGCTCTTAATTCGCATTATAGAATAGGGATATATCTAAAGGATTACTAAAAGAAATTTTACATTCCAACTACTTGCAACGATATCTAAGCTAATGTACAAGCCGTTGAAAAACAATCTATGCTGTCGCTGTGATTTTAAAAATAAGCTCAAAATACTTATTTATCAGATATAAACTCCGCTTTTTTCCTGTTTTTGTCTATCATTAACTGCCTCGAATATATTTTAAACAGCGCGTTAATAAGATTAATTTTTCTTTCTAGACAAAATTTTTTTATTAAGAAAATGAACCTTAGTGAAAATTTCAAATCGGATTATTAATTGGTGATGGTTTATTTTTTCTGATTTTCTGAAAATGTATCTCGACAAAATTCATTCCCTACAAACAGGCGTTAGTCTTGAAATTTCAACAATAGCTTTGCGTGCTCTAATTAGAGATGCCATGGCCGGTCAACGAACTACTGAACTTACTAAGATTTGTGGCCCGATGGATCTTTACGATTATCTCTCCGTTGTTGTTTATAAAGGTGCTGAAGGTTTGATCTGCAGGCGTCATGCTTGGGTTGATGAAATCAAGAATGACTTGCTTGCAGGACGGCCGGTTTCTTTTAGGGGTTTCGACAAACTATTCTGGCGTACTCTCGATGAAGAAGATCCTGATGGCGATGAATGGTATCGATTGACTTCTGGAGAAGAGTTCCTGTCTCAATTACTCTCTTTACTCGGTATCCTACGTTCGGCTAATCGAAGGTTGCTACATAAAATTGACGTTTTACCTGATCTAAAGATCGGATGGGCCTAAGAGCCTCTCTTATTTGAGCTAATCAGTTGCTGCGGGGAATATGGCGTACATTTCTCAATTCTCCGTTGCAATGTCCAGTTATGCATCTCAATATTGTGAGAATCTACTCAACATCTTCTGGCTTCAATTCGCGCCTATTGTCGTGAATATCGGCCTGCGCAGATACGTAAATTTGACCACTAACTGGCTTGCCATCAAGCTGGAATTAGTGAAATGTCCGATATAAAGAAAGCAATAGTAATGGAGGTAATGAGAAGAAAGCTTCTATAGCTATTGGTATTTCTGCATTTTAAAATCTATTCGGATTCATGGCGATACCGAACTTCGCGATAGAAAATTGTGATAACGTATGGCTGAGGCTGCCGTTTTATAAATAATTTTCACTCTGGTAATGAGCGTTGCCAAATCTCTTGTAAAAAAATCCATATGCTCGCAATCAGAAAATAATGATATTGGCTGTTATATGAATCCGAAGAAAGAACTACAATATTTCACTGAGGGTGTAAGTCGGCGCGAAGTTTGGTCCTGGGCAATGTTCGATTTTGCTAATTCAGGCTATACCACTGTCGTTATTACTGCTATTTTTAATGCCTACTTTGTAGCAGTCGTGGCTAATAATCAGGATTGGGGTACATTTGCATGGACAGCATCATTAGCAGTCTCTTATATTCTTATTATTCTAACTGCACCAGCGCTAGGTGCCTATGCAGATATTTACGCCATGAAGAAGCGCTTACTATTGCTGACAACTATCGGCTGTGTCTTATTTACTGCATTACTTTATTTTGCCGGACCGGGTGATCTGTGGTTAGCAATTCTTTTCATTATTCTCACCAACTTTTTCTTTGGAAGTGGTGAAAATTTGATAGCTGCTTTTTTGCCCGAGTTAGCACGAAGCGATGCGCTAGGGAAAGTATCTGGCTGGGGATGGAGTCTTGGTTATATTGGTGGTTTATTTACCCTAGGTTGCTCCCTTGCTTATGTGACATGGGCGCAAGGGGAAGGGCAAGAAGCCGATCAGTTCGTGCCAGTAACGATGCTCATAACTGCACTTATTTTCGCTATTGCTTGTATTCCTACTTTTCTTTATCTGAAAGAACGAGCACTGCCGCAGTTGCATCAAGCCAGTGATCACATCATCAAGGAAGCTTTTGCACGATTGGGCAATACGCTCAAGCATGTACACCATTACCAAGATCTGGTGCGCTTTCTTGTCTGCCTTATTTTTTATCAAGCGGGCATTCAAGCAGTGATTGCATTGGCAGCAATCTATGCCCAGCAAGTGATGGGATTTAACACTACAGACACGATATTATTAGTCCTGTTAGTGAATATTACTGCTGCAATGGGTGCATTTTTCTTTGGTAACTTGCAGGATAAATTGGGGCATGTTCCTACTATCGCACTCACGCTCATCGGTTGGATCATTATGATTTTACTGGCATGGATGGCTGAAAGCTCTGCCATGTTCTGGTTAGCTGCCAATATTGCTGGTTTGTGCTTAGGCGCATCTCAATCTGCCGCGCGGGCATTGGTTGGGTTATTCAGTCCTTCTTCTCGACGGGCCGAATTCTTTGGTCTATGGGGGTTGGCGGTCAAGCTGTCATCCATCCTGGGTCCGATCACTTATGGGCTGGTTAGCTGGATGTCACGCGGCGATCATCGTCTTGCTATGCTGATTACGGGTAGTTATTTTCTTATTGGTTTCGTGATTTTAATGCGAGTGGATGTGCAAAGGGGGCAAGAAGCGGCCTTATATGATCCTGAAAAATAAAAAGCATAAGGAGGTGATAGGTTTCTTTAGAAATCCTCAAATTCTCAACAATCGATCAGGATTATGTAGGCTTAATAAATGCTTTCATGAAAGAAAGACATTTCCAGTTTTTCCATCTTTTTTCACATTTAACAGATCGTGAAAAATAGCCATAATCGTTTCCTTATTTCAACGACCTGTTAAATTTTTAATCAGCTTGATGCTTATCCATAAGTTGTTTCTTTATTAAAATCTTGCCAGATATAGGGTGGAGAAACAACTGGGGTGGTAGGGATGAAGAAAGTGGCAGCGTCCAATGCACCAAGTACTGTACGGCCAACTGTGTGGATAAGACCGGTGAGCAACCCGACTGTTAAACCATAAGGCGCGCCATCGCGTTGACTAGTTAGGATGATCGTTTTGGGAAGCTCCACCCAACCGGTCGCTGCATTAACAATACCATTCATGAGCTTTTCACCTGCCATGGTTGGATAATTCTTCTCCATTCTTTCACCATACATAGTATAGCTCTGTGCCATTGCTGTTTGAGATACTAAAAAGAATAATACAGTGAGTGATAAAAGTAGTTTTACGAGTTTTTTCATTGCTTCTCCTACGATGTGTAGTATTGAAAAGTTGGTAAAGCTTATACTAATTCAAATTCCTATCAAGAATATGAGTATATTGAAAATATGCGATCAATCTAGCGTATTTTCATTACATTGAAAACCCTAATATAAGTTAATGCTGCTACTAAATCATCGATCTTGTTGATCTAGACGGCTTGTGCTGGTTATCACTTTTGGAAATATATTAAGAACCCAATTCGAATGGCGTCGATCCTGCTTTATATTGGATCAATAAATCAGAGTTAACTTTACTTTAGCTTGATAAAAAATGAATATAGTCTAATTTCATAGGAATATTGGCACCACAATACATTGCTGATTGCGTTGTTTCTGAGTTGCTTGCAAAATGCAAAATTTGAACGAGTAGCCGTACGCATTGCTCATGGAACAATTTATTCGCCGTTTGTCATTGTGTGTTTTATTTATTTTTATCTTTTCTGGTTGTTTGTCGCCTATTACGCTCAACCGCGCAGTGATGGCGTATGATGAAGCGACTGTTAATGCGGATGCCAAGCTGCTACTCGTTAACATTGCCCGGGCTCGACATCATTTGCCTCTTCATTTCACCCGAGTTTCAGCCATTGCGGCTACTTTCAATTTCAGTGCTAATGCGGGTGCTTCTCCAGCTTTCAGCCATTGCGGCTACTTTCAATTTCAGTGCTAATGCGGGTGCTTCTCCAGCACTAACAGGTGCTCAGGGTAACTTATTGGTACCGATATTTGGCGGCGGTGTTTCGGAAAACCCTACTTTCAGTATTGAGCCGATTGCAGGTGAAGAATTTACTCAACGACTCCTTGCTCCGTTCAGCCAACACAAGCTTACGTTGTTGCTTCGGCAGCATTTTGATGTGGATCTTATGCTGCGAATGATGGCGCAGGAAGTAACGCTACTAAATTTAGAACAGTTGGTCGCTCGTAGTCATGCTCAAAAGGATGTTGATGCAGAGGAACAGGATGGCCATCGTCGCTTTTTTCCTGTTATTCAGCTTACCAGGGAGCACGAGAACCACCTTCGCTTCCAGCAACAAAAGTATCCTCAGAAAATTACTTATTATAATAGCCCATCGGATCGAGAGGGCTACGAAATGTTTCGTCGTGTAGCGCTCCATTTCTCAGCTATTCAGGATCAGAAGCAGTTATATGCAGAGCCGCTGACATTGGAGCGAAGCTGGACAATTCCTGCGAGCGCTGTTTCAGCAGAAGGGTTTCAGTCTTTGCAAAAAGAATTTACTGTCCACTACGACCAGAAGGAGGGTACATATATACTTAGCAAGCAAATACTGGGGCCTGTTCTTATTACTAATTATGATCCAGATACGCTGCGTTTTGAGGAGGTTGAAGATTTGTATGATTCGACAAATCCATGGATAGATAATGATGTTATTTTTGATATCCGCCCAGGCTATGTCGGGGGAGAATGGCCCTTAAGAGGTTCTTTCCGGTTAAGAAGCTTTCATGCGATCCTCAATTTTCTTGGTCATTCGCTTGGGGAAGAACCAGAGTATGATGTGGAAAAAGACTCGCGCACGCCCCCTATTCTTAAAAATGAAAATCCTATTAATACCATGGAGGTTCTCGTGTCCAATAAGCCGATTCTTAATACTGAGCTATCGGCCCATTTGAATGGCCAACATTATGCAATAAATACCAATGGATCAGATGCGCACTGGAATCAGAATGCTTTCCAAATGCTTTATATTCTGTTTCGATTGACTGTTACGGAGGCAAAATCTCTTGCTTTGCCTATTACCATTGCCAAGTAATCATTTTGGCCAGTCATTTTAACGGGTTTATAAAAAATGTAAGAAATACCGGTTGGTATATGAAAAAATGACTGTAGCACAAAACTGAAGAAGTAATGGCTTGTTTTTTTATTGATTTTTCTTAGATCGCTAGAAATAAGCTGGTCACACTTATTCATAATGAAGGCCGGTCTTTTACTAACTCATATTCAATGGAGGCTGTATGAAATCGATCTTATTTCGGGCACTAATCTTAAGTACTCATGTTTATGCTTAAGATCGTTAGCACGATCATGGAAAAACGCATGATGGTAATCATTATAGTGGAATGCACGAAGGTGATCATCATCGTGGTATGCATGGGTGATGACCATGGTCACAAGCTGGATGCAACCACACTCAAGCAGTTCTTTGAACCATTGCCTGACGCAATTATCCATGAGAAAAAAATGCAACTTTAATCAAACTCGGCCGTATGCTTTATATGGATTCGAGGCTTTAGTTAATAACAAGATTACATGTAATTCCTGTCATTTGCTTAATTAAGTTTGGTGTAGATAATGAACCGACCTCGCCAGGTTATGCAGGTAAAGGGAGAAGTAGAAATTCTCCATCTACCCTTAATGCAGCGCTACAAATTACCCAATTAGGTGCTTGGTCCTATCTTGAATCCAATTGAAATGGGGATGCCAAGTGAAGCACCCGTTGTCAACAAATTGAAAGTAATCGAGGAATATATAGACTCTTCCCGCAAGCTTTTAAAGATGAGAAAGAACCATTTCAGTACAAAAATATTGGCAGGGTAATTGGTGCATTTGAGCATACGCTACAGACACCTTCTTGCTTCGATGATTTTCTCAATGGTGACGAAAATGCACTGAAAGAGGATGAGAAAAGATGTCTGAATCGGCCCGGTTTTTCCAAAGACTTTTTAGTTTGAGTCAAGCTGCATCAGCTGACTCATTTAATTGGCGATAATATGCCATTTCAAATTCAGCCGGTGGAATATTTCCAATCGGCTCCAATAATCGGCGATGGTCGAACCAATCAACCCATTCCAAAGTAACAAATTCCACTTCTTCAATATTGCGCCAGGGGCCGCGATGCCGAATGACTTCTGTCTTGTATAATCCGTTAATTGTTTCGGCCAGCGCATTTTCATAAGAATCGCCAACACTGCCAACAGAAGCGTCAATATTGGCTTCTGCTAAACGTTCTGTATAGCGAATTGACAGATATTGACTGCCATGATCGCTGTGATGGATTAACCCACTGGTTTCCCGCCGCGCCCACAATGCCTGTTCCAATGCATCGAACACCAGCTCTGTATGTAATGAGCGGCTGACCCGCCAGCCGACAATACATCGTGCAAAAACATCTGTAATAAAAGCCACATAAACAAACCCCGTCCATGTTGCTACAAAAGTGATGTCCGCCACCCACAGCTGATTGGGGCGCGTCGCTACAAATTGCCGGTTAACCTTGTCTGTTGGCCGATCAAGCAAGCCATCTGCAATCGTCGTCCAACATTTTTTACCGCGCCTGATGCCTTGTATTCCAAGCTTCTTCATCAGCCGTTCGACGGTACAACG